>NZ_DAMCGF010000001.1:186357-654325 GCF_032104925.1 Kosakonia sp. | reverse complement strand
AGATGGAGTTACCACCCCAGGAACCACAACCCAGAGTCAGGGAAGGCGCGAGTTTAAAGTTATACAGGTCACCGATACCACCCTGAGAAGCCGGGGTGTTAATCAGGATACGCGCGGTTTTCATCTTCTGACCGAAGTGAGCCACGCGATCTGGCTGGTTATCCTGGTCGGTATACAGGCAAGAGGTATGACCGATACCGCCCATGGCGACAAGTTTCTCTGCTTTTTCGACCGCGTCTTCGAAATCTTTCGCGCGGTACATGGCAAGCGTCGGGGACAATTTTTCGTGGGCGAACGGTTCGCTCTCATCGACAACTTTCACTTCACCAATCAGGATCTTAGTGGTCGTTGGAACGGTGAACCCGGCCAGTTCAGCGATTTTATAAGCAGGCTGACCAACAATAGCGGCGTTGAGCGCGCCATTTTTCAGGATAATGTCCTGAACGGCTTTTAACTCTTTACCCTGAAGCAGGTAACCGCCATGGCTGGCGAAACGCTCACGAACCGCATCGTAGACAGAATCAACTACAACAACGGACTGTTCAGAAGCACAGATAACGCCGTTATCGAAGGTTTTAGACATCAGTACGGATGCCACTGCGCGTTTAATATCAGCAGTTTCATCAATCACAACCGGGGTGTTACCTGCACCTACACCGATCGCCGGTTTACCGGAGCTGTACGCCGCTTTTACCATGCCTGGGCCGCCAGTGGCGAGGATCAGGTTGATATCCGGGTGGTGCATTAATGCGTTAGACAGTTCTACAGACGGTTGGTCAATCCAGCCGATCAGATCTTTCGGGGCGCCAGCGGCAATGGCTGCTTGCAGTACGATATCAGCTGCTTTGTTGGTGGCATCTTTAGCGCGCGGATGCGGGGAAAAAATGATGGCGTTACGGGTCTTCAGGCTAATCAGTGATTTAAAGATAGCGGTAGAGGTTGGGTTAGTGGTCGGAACGATACCACAGATAATGCCGATTGGTTCTGCAATGGTAATGGTGCCGAAGGTGTCATCTTCTGACAGAACGCCGCAGGTTTTCTCGTCTTTATACGCGTTGTAAATATATTCGGAAGCGAAGTGGTTTTTAATCACTTTGTCTTCAACAATACCCATGCCGGATTCGGCAACCGCCATTTTTGCCAGCGGGATACGAGCATCTGCGGCGGCCAGAGCGGCAGCACGGAAGATTTTATCTACTTGCTCTTGAGTAAAGTTGGCATATTCACGCTGGGCTTTCTTCACGCGTTCAACGAGTGCGTTAAGTTCAGCGACATTAGTAACAGCCATAATGCTCTCCTGATAATGTTTAAACTCTTTTAGTAAACCAGCTGCCTAATTGGATAGTATAGACAGACCGGCTGCAGGTTGCGTAAATTTCATAAAAACAAAGAGTTAACGCTAGACCATCCACCACTGATTTACTGAAAGAGCCTCAAGGATACTACGCACTTACTGACACTTTTGAGCTCTTCTCGTGCCATCAAGATTACCCACTTCTGAGTAAGCGTTGCGTGATCTACATCAAATTTCAGCGAAGCTGACACCTTTCAGCAGCCCATTTTTGGGCGTTTGTAGCAAATGTTAATGGCATATGGCCAGGCGCGCTCTAAGATTATCACAATTCCCACAACTGAATAACATGCTGTATTGCTGCGAATTTCCACGGAAATCATGATGAACTACGCAGCGAAAACGCGTATCTTCTGCATGGATTTTCCTGTCGTGCCGATAGGTTATTTATCTGACAACGTTACGAAACCTACAGTGGAGCACACCGTGTTCGATCTTCCCCTCTATTTTAAATTTTTTATTGGCCTGTTTGCGTTGGTCAATCCGGTCGGCATTATTCCGGTCTTTATTAGCATGACCAGCTACCAGATGACCGCCGCACGCAATAAAACGAATCTCACCGCCAATCTGTCCGTGGCCATTATTCTCTGGACATCTCTGTTTCTTGGCGATGCCATATTGCAGCTGTTTGGTATTTCGATCGATTCGTTCCGCATTGCCGGGGGCATTCTGGTGGTGACTATTGCCATGTCGATGATCAGCGGGAAACTGGGTGAAGATAAGCAGAATAAACAAGAAAAGTCAGAGACAGCCATCCGCGAAAGTATTGGCGTGGTACCGTTAGCCTTGCCTCTGATGGCGGGGCCGGGGGCGATCAGTTCCACCATTGTCTGGGGAACACGCTATCACACCATTGAGCATCTAATCGGTTTTACCGTTGCGATCGCGCTGTTTGCGCTCAGCTCCTGGGGGCTATTTCGTATCGCGCCCTGGCTGGTGCGTTTGCTTGGGCAAACGGGAATCAACGTCATTACGCGTATTATGGGATTGTTACTTATGGCGCTGGGTATTGAGTTTATTGTCGCGGGGGCGAGATCGCTATTTCCTGGTTTGCTGAACTGATTCACTTCTTCCTTTAATAAGGAAATAAAAAGGTTGTCGTTATGCTTTCTTCTATATAGCGATGACCGTTTTACGTTGCAAAATGGCTGTCAAGGAACGCGCAAAATCAGCAAAACATATGACGAAAGCGCAAAACGGCGGAAAGTATAATAAATTACACTAATCAGAAAATCTGTTGTCAATCAGCGAATTATAAGTATAACGAATCTCTGCTGTGCGGAATTCGCGCAATCGCACCTGTTATTTCTGTCACATAATACTATTGGGCTTGCCGTGACATAATTGAAATGATATTAGTACTTTCAATCTCCTCGCAGATGAATGTGCTAAAAAGTAGTCAATTGTTGCTTTTTTGTGCAAAAAAGCACAGCGTCAGTCGAAAAACATCACATGGTGGTGATGTTCATTTATCTCATTGATAATAATAGATAAAAATTTTACAGGGAGGCTGAAAAGCTATCGCCTTGCGCTTGATGCTGTGTCGTAAAAGAGAAATGGTTAACAAATTTGCAAAATGTATTGGCGGCAGCAGAGGGCATTTGTTATTTTCCGCCCATTATGTTTCTCGACCTTATAATTTGCAGAATAAACAGCTCAGATGAGAATCGTTTTCATATAAAACGTTCGTCATAATGAACACCGCGCGTCTCGACAGGGGAGACGCGTAACAGAATCGACGCAAGATTGCCGTTTGAGCAGTCCGTAATAAAAAAAGTCGGTGATAGCAGCAGTAAAAAAGATGTCTGATAGCGCCAAAAAGCTCCTGCGCTATACAGGCCCCCAACAGGGGATGAAACACGCTGGCGTGAACGTCAGTAATTATAATGAGTGGAGTAACAACACAATGTCCATCATCACAAAGAAAAGTCTGGTAGCTGCGGGGATTTTGACTGCACTAATTACCGGTAACGCGGCAATGGCTGCCGATGTACCGGCAGGAGTACAACTGGCGGAGAAGCAAACGCTGGTTCGTAACAACGGTTCTGAAGTGCAATCTCTCGATCCGCATAAAATCGAAGGGGTTCCTGAATCCAATATCAACCGCGACCTGTTTGAAGGTCTGCTGATCTCCGATGTTCAGGGTCACCCGACTGCCGGTGTCGCAGAGTCGTGGGATAATAAAGATTTTAAAGTCTGGACCTTCCATCTGCGTAAAAACGCGAAATGGTCCGACGGTACGCCTGTAACGGCGCATGATTTTGTTTATAGCTGGCAGCGTCTGGCGGATCCGAAAACCGCTTCTCCGTATGCGAGCTATCTGCAGTACGGCCACATCGCCAATATCGACGATGTTATCGCTGGCAAAAAACCGACCAGCGATCTTGGCGTAAAAGCAATTGATGATTACACCTTTGAAGTCACCCTGAGCGAGCCGGTTCCTTATTTCTATAAACTGCTGGTTCACCCATCTGTTTCCGCTGTGCCTAAAGCCACCATTGAAAAATTCGGCGAAAAATGGACCCAGCCGGCGAACATCGTGACCAACGGTGCTTACAAACTGAAAGATTGGGTGGTCAACGAACGTATCGTTCTTGAGCGCAACACCAATTACTGGGATAACGCGAAAACCGTTATTAACCAGGTAACGTACCTGCCAATCTCTTCTGAAGTAACGGACGTTAACCGTTACCGCAGCGGCGAAATCGACATGACTTATAACAACATGCCGATCGAACTGTTCCAGAAGCTGAAAAAAGAGATTCCTAAAGAAGTACACGTCGACCCGTACCTGTGTACTTATTACTACGAAATCAACAACCAGAAAGCCCCGTTCACTGACGTTCGCGTTCGTACCGCGCTGAAACTGGCGCTGGATCGCGACATCATCGTCAACAAAGTGAAAAACCAGGGCGATCTGCCGGCATACAGCTACACGCCGCCGTACACCGATGGCGCAAAATTGACTGAACCGGCCTGGTTCAAAATGACCCAGGAACAGCGTAACGCGGAAGCGAAAAAACTGCTGGCCGAAGCTGGCTACACCGCAGACAAACCGCTGTCGTTCAGCCTGCTGTATAACACCTCCGATCTGCATAAAAAACTGGCGATCGCTGTGGCTTCCATCTGGAAGAAAAACCTTGGCGTAGACGTTAAGCTGGAAAACCAGGAGTGGAAAACCTTCCTCGACACGCGTCATCAGGGCACCTTTGATGTTGCACGTGCGGGCTGGTGTGCGGACTACAACGAACCGACCTCCTTCCTGAATACCATGCTCTCTGACAGCTCCAACAACACCGCGCACTATAAGAGCCCGGCGTTTGACAAGCTGATCGGCGACACGCTGAAAGTCACTGACGAAGCACAGCGCAGCGAGCTTTATTCCAAAGCTGAACAGCAACTGGATAAAGACTCGGCGATCGTTCCGGTTTACTACTACGTGAACGCCCGTCTGGTGAAAACCTGGGTTGGTGGCTACACCGGTAAAGACCCGATGGATAATATCTACGTTAAAAACTTGTATATTATCAAGCATTAATGGCAATGAGTGGGGCAGGGCGACCTGCCCCACAGTGTCTTATTTTATCGCACCAGAACACACATCGGTCGCAGGCTTAACCGCCTGAAAGAGAATGTGTAAAAGGCACAGGCCAGAAGGTACGGGCAATGTTGAAATTTATCCTACGTCGCTGTCTTGAAGCGATCCCAACACTTTTCATTCTTATTACCATCTCGTTCTTTATGATGCGTCTCGCGCCGGGAAGTCCATTCACCGGTGAACGTGCGCTGGCGCCAGAGGTCATGGCGAATATTGAAGCGAAATATCATTTAAACGACCCGATCACCACGCAATATTTCAGTTATCTGAAACAGCTGGCGCATTTCGATTTCGGGCCGTCATTCAAATACAAAGACTACACCGTGAATGACCTGGTAGCGGCAAGCTTCCCGGTTTCCGCAAAATTAGGTGCGGCGGCATTTATTCTGGCGATTGTCTTTGGCGTTACGGCCGGTGTCGTAGCCGCGCTTAACCAGAATACCCGATGGGACTATACGGTGATGGGGCTGGCAATGACCGGGGTCGTTATCCCGAGCTTCGTTGTCGCGCCGTTATTGGTGATGATCTTCGCCATCGTGCTGAAGTGGCTGCCCGCGGGCGGCTGGAATGGCGGGGCACTGAAATTCATGATCCTGCCGATGGTGGCGTTGTCTCTGGCTTATATTGCCAGCATTGCACGTATCACTCGCGGTTCGATGATTGAAGTTTTGCACTCAAACTTTATTCGCACTGCGCGTGCCAAAGGGTTGCCGATGCGCCGGATCATTTTCCGCCACGCGCTCAAACCCGCGCTGCTGCCAGTGCTCTCCTATATGGGCCCGGCGTTTGTCGGCATCATTACCGGTTCCATGGTTATCGAGACCATTTATGGTCTGCCGGGTATCGGCCAGCTGTTCGTTAACGGCGCGCTGAACCGTGACTATTCGCTGGTGCTGAGCCTGACCATTCTGGTTGGCACGCTGACCATTCTGTTTAACGCGATTGTTGATGTGCTGTATGCCGTTATCGATCCGAAGATTCGTTATTAATACTGGAGTTCGCCATGATGTTAAGTAAGAAAAACAGCGAGGCGCTGGAAAACTTCAGTGAGAAACTGGAAGTCGAAGGACGAAGCCTGTGGCAGGACGCACGTCGTCGCTTTATGCATAACCGTGCTGCGGTAGCAAGCCTGATCGTACTGCTGCTGATAGCCCTGTTTGTGACATTAGCACCGATGCTGTCGCAGTTTAGTTATTTCGATACCGACTGGGGCATGATGTCCAGCAAGCCGGATATGGAGTCCGGTCACTATTTTGGTACTGACTCTTCGGGGCGCGACCTGCTGGTGCGTGTGGCAATCGGCGGACGTATCTCGCTGATGGTGGGTATCGCTGCGGCGCTGGTGGCCGTTATCCTGGGAACGCTGTACGGTTCACTTTCCGGCTACCTGGGCGGCAAAACGGACTCGGTGATGATGCGTTTGCTGGAGATCCTCAACTCCTTCCCGTTTATGTTCTTTGTGATCCTGCTGGTGACGTTCTTTGGGCAAAACATCCTGCTCATCTTTGTTGCTATCGGTATGGTTTCCTGGCTCGATATGGCGCGTATTGTGCGTGGTCAGACCCTGAGCCTGAAACGGAAAGAGTTTATCGAAGCGGCGCAGGTCGGCGGGGTTTCTACCGCTAATATTGTTGTGCGCCACATTGTGCCAAACGTACTGGGCGTGGTGGTGGTGTATGCCTCACTGCTGGTGCCAAGCATGATCCTGTTCGAATCCTTCCTGAGCTTCCTCGGTCTGGGTACCCAGGAGCCGCTGAGCAGCTGGGGCGCGCTGTTAAGCGATGGTGCGAACTCGATGGAAGTGTCGCCGTGGTTGCTGCTGTTCCCGGCAGGTTTCCTGGTTATCACTTTGTTCTGTTTTAACTTTATCGGCGATGGCCTGCGTGATGCCCTCGATCCGAAAGACCGTTAAGGAGTGCTGTTATGAGCATAACTGAAACCTCATTCGCGTCGGCGACGCAGCAGCAATCCAATCTCCTGCTGGACGTGAAAGATCTGCGTGTGACCTTCCAGACCCCGGATGGCGACGTCACGGCGGTGAATGACCTGAACTTCTCGCTGCGTGCCGGTGAAACACTGGGTATCGTGGGTGAATCGGGTTCCGGTAAATCCCAGACGGCGTTTGCTCTGATGGGGTTGCTGGCGGCGAACGGGCGCATTGGCGGCTCGGCGACGTTCAACGGCAAAGAGATCCTTAACCTGCCGGAGCAGGCGCTGAACAAACTGCGCGCCGAGCAGATCTCGATGATTTTCCAGGACCCAATGACCTCGCTGAACCCGTATATGCGCGTAGGTGAGCAGTTGATGGAAGTCCTGATGTTGCACAAAGGCATGAACAAAGCGGAAGCATTTGAAGAGTCCGTAAAAATGCTCGACGCGGTGAAAATGCCGGAAGCGCGTAAACGCATGCGCATGTATCCGCATGAGTTTTCCGGCGGTATGCGCCAGCGTGTCATGATCGCAATGGCGTTGTTATGCCGGCCAAAACTGTTGATCGCCGATGAACCGACCACCGCGCTGGACGTGACCGTACAGGCGCAGATCATGACCCTGTTGAACGAGCTGAAACGCGAATTCAACACCGCAATCATTATGATCACCCATGACCTGGGCGTTGTTGCTGGTATCTGTGACAAAGTGCTGGTGATGTACGCTGGCCGTACCATGGAGTATGGCAAAGCGCGCGATGTGTTCTATCAGCCATCCCATCCGTACTCTATCGGCCTGCTCAATGCCGTACCGCGCCTCGACACGGAAGGCGAAGCGTTGTTGACCATTCCAGGCAACCCGCCGAACCTGCTGCGTCTGCCGAAAGGCTGCCCGTTCCAGCCGCGCTGCCCGCACGCGATGGAAATCTGTAACAGTGCTCCACCGCTGGAGGAGTTTGCCCCGGGCCGTTTGCGCGCCTGCTTTAAATCGGTGGAGGAACTGGTATGAATACCGCGATTGATGAGAGAAAAGTGCTGCTGGAAATCGCCGATTTAAAGGTGCATTTCGACATCAAAGATGGCAAGCAGTGGTTCTGGCAACCGCCGAAAACCCTGAAAGCGGTTGATGGCGTTACGCTGCGTCTGTACGAAGGGGAAACCCTCGGTGTGGTGGGCGAATCCGGTTGCGGCAAGTCGACTTTCGCCCGTGCAATTATTGGCCTGGTGAAAGCCACCGACGGAAAAGTGGCCTGGCTGGGTAAAGATCTGCTGGGCATGAAGCAGGAAGAGTGGCGCGACGTGCGCAGCGATATCCAGATGATATTCCAGGATCCGCTGGCATCACTGAACCCACGTATGACTATCGGTGAAATCATCGCCGAACCGCTGCGCACCTATCATCCGAAAATGTCGCGCCAGGAAGTGCGCGATCGCGTTAAAACGATGATGATGAAAGTGGGACTGCTGCCGAACCTGATTAACCGCTATCCGCATGAGTTCTCCGGTGGCCAGTGTCAGCGTATCGGTATTGCCCGCGCGCTGATCCTCGAACCGAAACTGATCATTTGTGATGAGCCGGTTTCCGCGCTGGATGTTTCAATCCAGGCGCAGGTCGTTAACCTGCTGCAGCAACTGCAACGTGAAATGGGGCTGTCGCTAATCTTTATCGCCCACGACCTGGCGGTGGTTAAGCATATCTCCGACCGTGTGCTGGTGATGTATCTCGGCCATGCTGTAGAGCTTGGCACTTATGACGAGGTGTACCAGAACCCGCTGCATCCATATACCAAAGCGCTGATGTCGGCGGTGCCGGTTCCGGATCCGGATCGGGAAAAGAACAAGACGATACAGTTGCTGGAAGGGGATTTGCCGTCACCAATCAACCCGCCGTCGGGCTGCGTGTTCCGTACTCGCTGCCCGATTGCCGGGCCTGAGTGCGCGCAGACACGTCCGGTGCTGGAGGGCAGCTTCCGTCATGCGGTCTCCTGCCTGAAAGTCGACCCGCTATAATCCACACATATAAAAAGGGCTGACAACTGTCAGCCCTTTTTCTTTTCTCTTTCTGCGCTTATTCGCGCCAGAGAATATGGCAAAGTTTGTGATCTTTTTCGCGGCACAGTAAGACGCGTGCGAAGATGTCATTGATTTCGCCGCCATCGGTATCCGCAAGGCCAATGACCACCTCAGCGAAGAAGTCCGGGTTTAAATCGTAATCCACATGTTCCTGCCAGTCTTCGCCCGGATCAAACAACTCAGCGCCGCCACGCTCTTCAAACTGTAAGTTGAAAAGAATGATGTCCGCCGGGTCGAGATTATCCGCTGCCAGTTCGAGGAAGATGTCGTAAGCCTGCTCAAGGGTTTCGTCTTCGGTCAGGCGATTATTCAGATCCATTTCCATGATTACCTCTTCGCGTCTGTTGGGCACGTTTTACAGCAACGGACTGAAGAAGTAAAACAGTCGTTCAGCAATGCGGTGCCAGAACGGCCGTTTTACCCACAATCGCGCATCAAGTAAGCGGGAGCGGGAGATGTAATCATCCTGTACGGCCGCCAGATCGCCACCGAAACCGGCATCGTCAATCACCAGCGTGATTTCGAAATTCAGCCACAGGCTACGCATATCCAGATTTACAGTACCAATGAGGCTCAGTTCGCCATCCACCAGCACGCTTTTGGTATGCAGCAGACCGCCTTCGAACTGGTAAATCTTTACGCCTGCGGCCAGCAACTCGCCAAAAAATGCCCGACTGGCCCAGCCGACCAGCAGCGAATCGTTTTTGCGCGGCAGAATAATACTCACGTCCACACCGCGCTGAGCAGCCGTACAAATCGCATGCAGCAGGTCGTCGCTGGGTACGAAATAGGGCGTGGTCATAATTAAATATTCGCGCGAGGCGTAGACAGCGGTCAGCAATGCCTGATGGATCAGATCTTCCGGAAAACCAGGCCCGGAAGCAATGGTGTGAATGGTGTGGCCGCTGGCCTCCTCAAAAGGCATGATGTTGGCGTCCGGCGGCGGGGGGAGAATGCGTTTTCCGGTTTCAATTTCCCAGTCGCAAGAGTAAACAATCCCCATTGCCGTAGCGATCGGACCTTCCATGCGCGCCATCAAATCGACCCACTGACCGACGCCAGCATCTTGCTTAAAGAAGCGCGGATCAACCAGATTCATACTGCCGGTGTAGGCGATGTAATTATCTATCAACACGATTTTCCGGTGCTGGCGTAAATCCATGCGGCGCAGAAAAACACGCATTAAATTCACTTTCAGCGCTTCGACCACTTCAATGCCGGCGTTTCGCATCATGGTTGCCCACGGGCTGCGGAAAAACGCCACGCTGCCGGCAGAGTCCAGCAACAGCCGACAGTGTACGCCGCGGCGCGCTGCGGCCATTAACGATTCGGCCACCTGATCCGCCATTCCGCCGGGTTGCCAGATGTAAAACACCATCTCAATATTGTGGCGGGCGAGCTGGATGTCGCGGATCAATGCCTGCATGACATCATCGGTTGAGGTAAGTAGCTGCAACTGGTTGCCCTTAACCCCGGCGATCCCCTGACGTCGCTCGCAAAGCTTGAAAAGAGACGACGCCACACCGCTGTTTTCAGTGGCAAAGATATGCTTGAAATTTTTCAGATCATTCAGCCACTTGGCAGTTGAAGGCCACATAGCGCGGGCACGCTCGGCGCGACGTTTTCCAAGGTGCAGCTCACCCAAGGAAAGATAGGCGATGATCCCAACCAGCGGCAGGATGTAAATAATCAATAACCACGCCATCGCGGAGGTGACCGCGCGGCGCTTCATCAATATGCGCAGTGTTACACCAGCAATCAGTAGCCAGTAACCCAGGACAATCAGCCAACTCATTACCGTGTAAAAAGCGGACATAGATAAAAATCCTTTTTAAAAACCGTATTTCATGAGTGTACGCATCCGCATTCATCTGGCAAATAAAAACGCCGAAAAGCGCTGGCCTGGCGAAGTTGACGGACTATAATGGCGTTTCTGTTAAGTTTTGAGTTGTAAAAATGAAGCGTAGTCGAACGGAAGTGGGGCGCTGGCGTATGCTGCGGCAGATGAGCCGCCGTAAAGCGCGCTGGCTGGAAGCGCAATCACGACGCAATATGCGCATCCACGCCATCAGGAAATGTGGCGTAAACCGTCATCGTAATGTGCTGTTATTCGCTATTTACGATCTTTAATATCCGGGCACCGAACAGGTGCCCGCGATCGTTTCTGGACTTAGTGCTAAAGAGGGAGTTGTCGTATGTCGGTAATGGATAGTCTGCTGGCTTTTACCTTCGCCGCCACGCTTTTGACATTAACACCGGGGCTGGACACGGCGCTGATACTACGCACCGCGACCGTTGAGGGGCGCAAAGAGGCCTTCAAGGCACAGATGGGAATCAACACCGGTTGCCTTATCTGGGGCGCAATGGTGGCGTTTGGTCTGGGCGCACTGATCGCAGTCTCTGAGCTGGCGTACAATATCCTGAAATATTGCGGTGCTGCCTATTTATGCTGGTTGGGCCTGAACATGTTGCTGCGCCCGCGCAGATCGTTTGCGGCGGTAGACGCAAGTGATACGAAATCGCAGAACTGGTTTATCAAAGGGATGTTCGGCAACGTACTTAACCCGAAAGTGGGCATTTTTTATGTCTCATTTTTGCCGCAGTTTATTCCGCAGGGGCAACCGCCGATCGCGTGGACGTTTGGCCTGGTTTTTATTCATCTTTTACTGGGCACCTGCTGGTCGACGCTACTGATTTCTGCCACGCGCCCGCTGGCGTCATTCCTGCGTAAAGAAAAAGTCATACGCTGGATGGATCGTTGCACGGGCATGGTCTTTTTGCTGTTTGCCACCCGTCTGGCGCTGAGTAAACGTTAATATTGTCCGGTAACCCATATGAATAAAGAAGCCTTTATCTTTCTTAGTATTGCCATTGTGATGGAAGTGATTGCCACCACGGCGCTGAAATCTTCCGACAGCTTTACCCGTTTGTTACCCGGTATTATCAGTATCGCCGGGTATTGCATTGCATTCTGGTGCCTGACAATTACGATGCGCACTCTGCCTACCGGGGTGATTTATGCCATCTGGTCAGGTGCAGGTATTGTGCTGATAGGTCTTGCTGGCTGGCTTGTACACGGGCAAAAACTGGATATGCCGGCAATCATGGGGATGGGGTTAATTATCGCCGGGGTGGTGATTATTAATCTTTTTTCCAAAAGCGTTGGGCATTAAATAATAAAAACCCGACCAGGCGATCTGCCTGTCTATATATACCGCAGGAAGCAGGTATATGTTAGTCGCGGGCGATTTCGTTGATACGCCGCGATTTGCACAGGCGATCAACTCACCAGCCGGATGTGCAATGCTGCGGGTTTCTGAAGCCGCCTGTAATGTAAAAGACCCGCCATGGCGGGTCTTTTCTTTTTAGAATACTTTTTTGAACGGCTTCACCGTTACGTTCTGGTAAACCCCGGCAGCGACATAGGGATCGGCTTCTGCCCAGGACTTCGCCGCTTCCAGCGATTCAAACTCAGCAATCACCGTCGAGCCAGTAAAACCCGCCGCTCCCGGATCGTTGCTGTCAACGGCCGGCATTGGGCCAGCCGTCAGCAGGCGGCCTTCATCGTGCAGCAGTTGCAGTCTTGCCAGATGGGCAGGGCGCACGGACAAACGTTTTTCGAGCGAGTCAGCAATATCTTCAGCAAAAATAACGTACAGCACGGGCAGAACTCCTTACAGATAAGAAAGCCATACCCTATGTGAAAGGTGAAACGACTGCAATGTAAAGATGACAATGCGATAACAGCTATGCAAAGTATGCGGTTTTTTTACTCATTTACCCAACTAAATGGACTGCGCATGCGATGGCTTGTTGAATATGATTGCTATTTGCATTTAAAATCTAGCTCTGGTTTTTTAACTGACACGATTATGACTTCAATGACCCTCGATTTACCTCGCCGCTTTCCCTGGCCGACGCTATTGTCCATCGGTATTCACGGTGCTGTCGTGGCGGGTCTGCTCTATACATCGGTACATCAGGTCGTTGAACTTCCTGCGCCCGCGCAGCCTATTACGGTAACGATGGTTTCGCCTGCCGATCTGGAACCGCCTCAGGTCGCTCAACCGCCGGAGCCGGTGGTTGAACCGGAGCCCGAGCCGGAACCCGTTCCTGAACCTCCGAAAGAAGCGCCAGTGGTGATTGAAAAGCCCAAACCGCAGCCAAAACCTAAGCCAAAACCAAAACCGGAGAAAAAGGTCGAGCAGCCGAAGCGCGAAGTCAAACCGGTAACGCCGCAACCGGCCTCGCCGTTCCAGAATAACGCGCCCGCACGCCCGGTCGCGAATCCGACGCCGTCGGCAACAACCCAGCCAGCGCCGGCTGTTCCTGCCGGCCCGCGCGCGCTGAGCCGCAATCAGCCGCAGTATCCGGCCCGTGCGCAAGCGTTGCGTATCGAAGGCCGGGTAAAAGTGAAATTTGACGTCACCTCAGATGGCCGTGTTGAGAATGTTGAAGTATTGTCGGCGCAACCGGCGAATATGTTCGAGCGTGAAGTAAAAGCGGCAATGCGCAAGTGGCGTTATGAGTCCGGGAAACCGGGTTCGGGATTAATTGTGAATATTGTGTTCCGCCTGAACGGCGGTGCCTCAATGGAATAAAAAAAGCCTCCTTACGGAGGCTTTTTTCTTATGCCTGCGGTAACGGGCGCGGTTTACCTTCATTATCCACTGCGACGTAAATAAACAGCGCTTCCGTTGCTTTATAGCGCTGACCAATTGGCTCGGATGAGACCTTCTTCACCCACACTTCAATATTAATCGTCACTGATGTGTTGCCCCGTTTAACGCAGCGGGCGTAGCAGCACACCACGTCGCCCACCGCGACCGGGCGAAGAAAAGTCATGCCGTCAACGCGCACCGTCACCACGCGACCATGCGCAATTTCCTTGGCTTGTATTGCCCCGCCAATATCCATTTGTGACATTAACCAGCCGCCGAAGATATCGCCGTTGGCATTGGTGTCTGCTGGCATTGCTAATGTGCGTAAAACAAGATCTCCCTGGGGAGTGTCCTGAAGGGTTGTCATTGTTATCTCTTCTGCTATGAGGGATTTATGGCGGGATGCTACTACGAATGCGGGGCGTTCGGAAAGAAAAAAGCCAGGCGCGAGAGCCTGGCTTTCATTCTCAGGATTTGTCGTCCTGCGCGGGCATATGGCGGTAGATATAAACACCGCTCAGCACGGTGAAGAGCAGTGTCAGGGCGGTTAAGCCAAACACTTTGAAATTCACCCAGATATTTTGCGGCAGCCAGAAGGCAATGTAGATATTCGCCAGACCACACAAAATAAAGAACAGTGCCCATGCGATGTTCAGCTTGCCCCAAACGGCTTCCGGCAGCGCGATCTCTTTGCCGAGCATGCGCTGGATCAGTGGCTTTTTCATTACCCACTGGCTGAAGAGCAGCGCTGCAGCAAACAGGGCATAAATCACCGTCACCTTCCATTTAATAAACTCATCGTTATGGAAGAAAAGGGTCAGCCCGCCGAATACCGCGACCAGCACAAAAGTAATCAGCGCCATCTTTTCCACTTTGCGATAGCGCACCCAGCTGTATATCAGCACGATAGCGGTCGCGATGATCAGCGCAGTGGTCGCCGCATAGATATCGTACAGTTTGTAAAAGGCGAAAAAGACCACTAACGGCAGAAAATCAAGAAACTGCTTCATTCTACGATTCCATCATAAGGGGTAGCCCACAGACGCGGGCAACCGGAACAATCACGAACGCATCAACATATAGAGGCGGAACAGATAAACCAGCAGCGCTGCGGAAATCAGGTTGCTCAACGTATTGGCAATCACTTCACCGCCTTCTACAGTGAACACCGCAAAGTTATGTGCAAACAGCAGCAGGAATGTTTTCGCCAGTAACCAACCTAACACTGCCGGAGCGACAAGACGCATATTCGCCCAGGCAAGACGCATGCTGTTACGCATGGCAGCGAAAATCCCCGTTTTATCCTGCACCAGTATCACCGGGGCGAAAGCGAGCAGGATCGCCAGAATGACGCCCGGGACAATCACAAACATAATGCCGATTTGCACGATAAACGTGGTCAGCAGGATCAGTAAAAATAGCTTCGGCAACAGTGGGGCGCTGGCACCAATCGCCCGCAACGCGCTGATGCGCTGACCCGCAGAAATCATCTGGATCATCAGCAGCACGCCACCAGCGAGAATCGCATTGCCAACAAGGCCGGAAAACGTCGACGCCGCAGAGGCGCGGAGCAGCACTTGTTGCTGCTCCGGCGTCATATTTTGCACCAGTTCAAACAACCCGACGCTGCCTGCAAGATTATCCCCTTCACTTAAAATGGAGAGTTGCTCATCACTGGGCTTAAAGGCGCTCCCAAGTAAGAACGTGATAAACGCACAAAGCAGCGCGATCAGTAAAATGGTAACGAACTGATTACGAAAAAAATTCCCCGTGTCACGGTAAACGGACTTCGCCGTGATAGACATGCACTCTCCTTGAGTATAGCGGTGTTAAATTGCGGGCAATTGTACCCCGAATACACTCTCAGTGGCAGCATCGCTGCTTGTATGGAAAAGCATATCTTTGTAAAGAGGCGCTAAACCGTAGCGCGCGCGAGCACGATCGCAGGCTTCATTAACCTTTCCGTCTTCGCCGGACATCGCAAATTCCCGGCAGGGAGAGGGTCTGTTCGCATAAATACTGCAACTGGCCGACTCGCCGGGCGTACCCTGCAGCGCCGTACAGCGGCTCTGCTTTTGGTTGGTTCCGCTCATGCAGCGCAGAAAGGGGGTTAGCGGCTCGGTGAGTTGAGCCGGGACAGGGCCGCCAGCGTCATCCGCTTCAGCCCAATAGAAAGAGACTCGAAAATACGCACAACAGGCTCCGCACGACATGCACGGATTCACATCACTCATAGCACACCTGCACTTAACCACGCATCAACATAAATTGTCAGGCCAATAAATTATCGCTGCCGCAGAACGCGCACAAGATGGGCGAACAGGTATTTTTTTAACCGCCTCACAAAGCGGAAATTGATTTAAATACAAAAGTTAATGAGTGTAACGAGTAGTGAAAATTAACCCAGATCAATGAATGTTAAATTACGGGGTCAAGTGTGATCTGTGTTGGATCACTTTGTACTCAATTATAGGTATATTCACGGCGCGATAAAAACCTTAAACATGGAGTGGATATGAAGAAGTTAGCCGTGGCAGCATTGATCCTGAGTAGTCTTTCTACAGGTGTATACGCGCATGAAGCTGGCGAGTTTTTCATTCGAGCCGGTTCTGCGACGGTACGTCCGACGGAAGGTTCTGATAACGTTTTAGGCGCTCTGGGCAGTTTTAATGTCAACAATAACACCCAACTTGGTGTGACGATGAGCTGGATGGCGACCGACAACATCGGCGTTGAATTACTGGCCGCGACGCCGTTTCGCCACCGCGTTGGCACCGGGCCAACCGGCGACATCGCCACTGTGCACCACCTGCCGCCGACATTGATGGCGCAGTGGTATTTCGGTGATTCACAGAGCAAATTGCGCCCATATCTTGGGGCAGGCGTAAACTACACCACTTTCTTTGATGAGAAATTTAACGATACCGGGAAAGCGGCCGGGCTGTCGGATTTGAGTTTGAAAGACTCCTGGGGCGTGGCGGGGCAAGCCGGTCTGGATTACTTAATCAACCGCAACTGGCTGATTAACATGTCAGTCTGGTGGATGGATATCGATACGGATGTGCGCTTTAAAGCGAATGGTGAGCAACAAAGCGTACATACTCGCCTGGATCCGTGGGTATTTATGTTCTCTGCTGGTTATCGTTTTTAAGCGTATTGTGGAAACTGGTTTCACAATAACCAGTTTCCACGCACTTCTATGCCGTATCACCATGCGGATTTCTTTTAGCGTATGTAACCGCTCCCCAGCGCCATCACGCTACGCGCACCAACCACAAAGATCACCGTAAGCCGCGGGATAAACCCTCGTTTGTCCAGACCTCATGGTGCGCGGCCAACTGCGAGATGACGCATTACGAATGTCAGCGTTTAATATTTTTCCCGCAGCTATCAGAAACCTGATGGCGCTTTCAGCGCCGTAAACGAACGCGCGACTCGCAATAGCGGCACGTCATATACGCACCTGCAACACAGAGGGTCAACGGCACAAAAAAGCTGAAATCCATGCCGGTGAATTCCATCAGCAGCACAATGGCAGTGAGCGGCATTTGCATCGACGAGGCGAGAAAAGCCGCGCCACCGGTCAGCGCGAATTCCGCCATACTGCCACCGGGGAAAAATTGCCCAACCAGCAGGAACATCAGCGCTCCCAGCAGGGCACCGATCGCCAGACCTGGCGTGAGCAGGCCGCCTTCGGCTCCGCTGCGCAGCACCATCCAGATACTCAACACTTTCAACCCGATCAACATTGCCGCCAGCGGCAGCGTAACGCCTCCGCCAAAACTGAGTTGCACCGGACCGCGTCCGTTGCCTGGTAATTGCGGAAACCAGATAGCGAGCAAGCCGAGACAGGCAAAAGCGATAAAACAGAAGACCGGCATCTGCCAGTTGGTTTTCACCTGTGCGCGCGCGTTTTTGGTCATCCGCCGGAACAGACTGGCGGCATAGCCGAACAACGGGCCGGACAAGGTAGCCCAGATAATCAAGGACAGGTGCGCGGCGGGGGCGGTAAAAAGATATTGTCGCTCGTTGCCCAGTACCAGCGATGCCACGAACGCAGCGAGAGCGGAGGTGACAATGGCGGCAATGACCGCATCCCAACTGATCGTGACCAGCAACACCTCGAGGGTAAAAATCGCGCCCGCCAGCGGGACGTTATATACCGCCGCCAGCCCGGCACCTGCGCCGCAGGCGATCACCAGCCTCGTCTCTTGCGCATTTAAGCCGATATGCCGCGCGATCCCACCGCCAAACAGGGCACCAACTTCTCGCGGTGCGCTTTCACGCCCGAGCGGCGAGCCCATCGCCACGGTAACAACTTGCAAGAGCGCATGAGTTAAGGTGGTGAAAGCAGGCATCGGGCGCTGAACATCTTTTAGCGCAGCGACCACACCGACACGTTTTTTTGCATAGCGCGCCAGGAGCCACCAACCCCAGCCTGCCACCACACCCGCGGCAGCAAGAGAAGCAAAACGGCGCAGAGCGCTGGCATCCGTTACGCCCTGCAGAAATGGTGCGCCGCCGATCAGCGATTGCTGGCTATAACCAAAAGCGAGGTGCTGGATGGCATGCAGCAGAAGGGCGATCAACATGCCAGCCGCGCCGGAAAGCAGCCCGGTCAACAACAGGGCCAGCCAGCGACGTTGCCAGCAAGAATCAGGGGTCTCACGCATGGTGTTTTTATCGGTGTCATAATTTTTAGGATTATTATTCCACAGAAAATATGAACCTTTTAACAATGCGTCAGGAAAACATGGGGATAAACAGGAAAGCGCACCGCCTGAATCAACAGGCGGTGCGGGAGGTTAACGCGGTAAAGTAGCGCCTTTCAGGCTTTGCACAAAGGCTTTCAGTTCAGCCAGCATAGCCGTTGGGTTGGCGAGATTTTTCTCGATGATTTTCACGATCGCTGAACCGGAAATCGCCCCGGCGGCACCTGCTTCTACGGCAGCGCTAACCTGATCCGGCGCGGAAATACCGAAGCCCTGCAGCGCGGGCGCAGCGTGATACTCGGTAAGTTTTTTCACCAGATGGTGCAGTGGCAGCGCCGCACGGTTTTCCGCGCCAGTGACTCCAGCGCGCGAAAGCAGGTAGGTGTACCCCCGGCCATAAGAGGCAATCTGGCGCAGCAGATCGTCGTCCGCGTTTGGCGGGCAGATAAAAATGGGCGCGATATTATGGCGCAAAGCCGCCTGGCGGAACGGTGCGGACTCTTCAATCGGCACATCCGCCACCAGCACAGAATCGACGCCGACTTTTGCGCACTGGGCATAGAATTCGTCAATTCCCCGACTGAAAACCAGGTTGGCGTACATCAGCAAGCCAATGGGGATGGTCGGATGCTTCTGGCGAATGGTTGCCAGCATTTCGAAACATTGTGACGGTGTCACGCCTGCGGCAAAGGCGCGCAGCGTGGCGTTCTGGATGGTCGGGCCATCCGCCAGCGGGTCGGAAAAGGGGATCCCCAGCTCAAGCGCATCCGCACCCGCTTCAATCAGCGTATCAATGATTTTTAACGACTGTTCCGGGGACGGATCGCCCAGCGTGACGAAGGGAACGAATGCACCTTCTTTGCGCGCGCTCAGCTGTTTAAATAAATTGTCATAGCGTTCCATCAGATTTCCCCTCGCGCTTTCAGGATGTCATGTACGGTAAAAATATCTTTGTCGCCGCGTCCGGAAAGGTTAACCACCAGCAACTGTTCTTTGTCCGGGTTCTCGCGCATCATTTTTAGCGCATGGGCGAGGGCGTGCGAGGATTCCAGCGCCGGAATGATCCCTTCATGGCGGCACAGGGTTTTGAAGGCTTCCAGCGCCTCGTCATCGGTGATCGAAACATAGTCGGCACGCCCCGTACTGTTGAGGTACGCATGCTGTGGTCCGACTGACGGGAAATCGAGACCCGCAGAAATAGAGTAAGACTCTTCAATCTGGCCTTCTTCTGTCTGCATCATCGGCGATTTCATACCAAAATAGATGCCAACGCGGCCATGTTTCAGCGGTGCGCCGTGCTCGCCGGTTTCAATACCGTGACCCGCCGGCTCGACACCAATCAGGCCGACAGAGGTTTCGTCGATAAAATCGGCAAACATACCGATCGCGTTAGAACCACCGCCCACACAGGCGATAACTGCATCCGGCAGACGCCCCTCTTTTTCGAGGATCTGCGCTTTGGTCTCTTCACCAATCATGCGCTGGAACTCGCGCACAATGGTCGGGAAAGGGTGCGGACCTGCCGCAGTTCCCAGCATATAGTGCGCGGTTTCATAGCTACCAGACCAGTCGCGCAGCGCCTCGTTACAGGCATCTTTCAGCGTGGCGGAACCGCTGTGTACCGGGATGACTTCCGCGCCCATTAAGCGCATGCGGAACACATTTGGCGACTGGCGTTCAACGTCTTTTGCGCCCATATAGATGCGACATTTCAGGCCCAGCAGGGCGCTCGCCAGCGCCGAGGCCACGCCATGCTGACCCGCTCCCGTTTCGGCGATAATTTCGGTTTTGCCCATGCGTTTTGCCAGCAACGCCTGACCCAGCACCTGGTTGGTTTTGTGCGCGCCACCATGCAGCAAATCTTCACGCTTGAGGTAAAGCGTGGTGCGCGTACCGGCAGTAATGTTCTGGCATTTGGTCAGCGCGGTCGGACGTCCGGCGTAGTTTTTCAGCAGATCGTTAAACTGTTGCTGAAATTCGGCATCGCTCTGTGCACTGACAAAGGCTTCTTCAAGCTGGCGCAATGCCGGCATCAGGATTTGCGGAACGAACATTCCGCCAAACTCGCCAAAATAGGGATTCAGTAGTGTCGTCATTATCTTCTTTCCTTAATAAGCGCGCAGTGTGCGGAAAACCGAGGCCAGTTTGCTGGCATCTTTGATACCCGGTTCCGACTCCACGCCTGAATTAAAATCGAGTCCGGCACAGCCGGTTTTGGCCGCCTGCACGCAATTATCTGCGCTCAGGCCACCAGCAAGAATCACGTTATCCAGCGGTTCGCCTGCCAGCAGCGACCAGTCGAAACGTTTACCGCTGCCGCCCTGGCCGTTATCAAACACATATTTATCGACCTGCCGGAAGCGCCGCGCGGGCAGGCTGTCGCCAACGCTGAGCGCTTTCCAGATTTGCGTCTTCGCCGGCAGACGTTCACGCAGCGTATCGATATAGGCCTGGTCTTCATCACCGTGCAGTTGGACGGCTACCAGATTGAGCGCGTTAACTTTAGCCACCACGTCTTCGGGCGCGGCATTACGGAACACACCAACATATTGCAGCGGCGCGGCTTGCATCACCGTTTGTGCCTGCACTTCCGTTACGGCGCGCGGGGAGCTGGCCACGAAGATCAAACCACCGTAGATGGCACCGGCCTGATGGGCCGCCTGCGCGTCCTGCGGGCGGGTCAGTCCGCACACTTTGTTTTCACCCAGCAAAACGCGTTTTACCGCCGCATCGAGATCGTCATGGGACATCAGCGCGGAGCCAATCAGGAAACCATTGGCAAAATGGCTGAGCTCACGCACCTGAGCATAAGTATTGATGCCAGATTCGCTGATGACCGTCACACCTGTGCCAAGGCGCGGAGCAAGCTCACGGGTGCGGTTCAAATCGATGGACAAGTCGCGCAGGTCGCGGTTGTTGATGCCGACGACTTTCGCTTCCAGCGCGATAGCGCGTTGCAGCTCTTCTTCATTACTGACTTCCGTCAGCACGCCCATATTCAGACTGTGCGCGACGGCGGCAAGCTGGCGGTACTGCTCATCGTCGAGTACCGAAAGCATCAGCAGGCACGCATCTGCCTGGTAGTAACGCGCCAGGTAAATCTGATAAGCGTCGATAATAAAGTCTTTGCACAGGATTGGCTGCGGCGCGATGCCGCTGACAATCGGCAGAAAATCAAAACTGCCCTGGAAATATTTCTCATCCGTCAGCACGGAAATTGCCGACGCATGATGTTTGTAGATAGACGCAATGCGCGCCGGGTCAAAATCATTGCGGATCACGCCTTTGGAGGGCGAGGCTTTTTTGCACTCCAGGATAAACGCTGTCCGCGTGCCTTGCAGGGCATCGTAAAAGCGACGCGTGCTTGGCACGACCTCGTTCTGAAAACTGGCCAGCGGTTGTTGCTCCTTGCGCGCCGCTACCCATACGGCTTTATCGGCGACGATTTTCGCTAAAACGGTCTGCATTTTTTACCCTCTTGCCGCAAGTGCGGTGACTTTGTCGTAGGCTGCTCCGCTGTGCAGCACATCCAGAACTTTCTGCGCGTTGGCCTGTAAATCCTCTTCGCCGTGCAGACGCATCAGCATGGCGACATTGGCAGCGACGGCGGCTTCATGCGCGGCCTCACCTTTACCCTGGAGTAAGCGTGTCAGAATGTCACGGTTTTCTTCCGGTGTCCCGCCAGCCAGCGCCTCCTGATGGTACGGCGTCAGGCCAAAGTCGGCAGCGGTGAGTTGGTAACTTTTGATTTCGCCATCGTGCAGTTCGGCAACCAGTGTAGGCGCATGCAGTGACACTTCGTCCATGCCGCCGCTATGTACGACTGCCGCACGCTGATAACCGAGGACGCGCAGGGTTTCGGCAATCGGCAGCACCAGCTCCGGGCTATAGACGCCGATCAGCGCCAGCGGTGGGTGCGCCGGATTAATCAACGGGCCGAGCACGTTGAACAGCGTGCGGGTTTTCAACTGCTGACGGACCGGCATTGCGTGGCGAAAACCGGTGTGATACTTCGGCGCAAACAGAAAACAGACACCCAGCTCATCGAGCGCGGTACGCGATTTATCTGCGTTCATATCCAGATTGATACCAAATGCCGCCAGTAAATCCGATGAGCCGGAACGGCTCGACACGCTGCGATTGCCGTGTTTGGCAACTTTCAGTCCGCACGCAGCAGCGACAAAGGCACTGGCGGTGGAAATATTAATGCTGTTGCTGCCGTCGCCACCGGTGCCGACGATATCGGCAAAAGCATAGTCCGGGCGCGGGAACGGCGCGGCATTCTCCAGCAGTGCGGTGGCCGCTCCGGCAATTTCGTTGGGATGCTCACCGCGAATTTTCATACTCACCAGCGCGGCCGCCAGTTGTTCCGGCTTCAGCTCGCCGCGTACCACCGCAGAGAAAAGCTGGTGGCTCTCCTGCTGGCTGAGTGTTTGAGCCTGATACAGTTTTTCCAGAATCGGTTGCAGCGTATTCGTCTGCTCCAGTTTTTGCAGCGCCCGGGCCAGCGTTTGTTCCAGCAGACGTGCGCCTTGCGTGGTCAAAATCGACTCCGGGTGGAACTGGAAACCGCAAACGCGATCGGCGTCGTGACGCACCGCCATCACCATGCCGTTAAAATGGGCATTGATGGTTAATCCTGCCGGGATGTTGCTGCCCACCAGTGAGTGGTAACGCGCTACGGGAAGCGGGTTGCTTAACCCCGCGAACATCGCCTGGCCATCGTGTTCGATACTTGAGGCTTTGCCGTGCAGGATTTCACCCGCCTGGCCGACGTAGCCGCCATAGGCTTCAACAATCGCCTGGTGACCGAGGCAGATACCGATAATCGGTAACTTGCCGCGCAAGCGCGTAAGCAGCTCCGGCATGCAGCCCGCTTCAGATGGTGCACCTGGACCTGGAGAAAGCATCAGCACCGGGTTTTGCATTGTCTGAAGGCGGTCGATCAAGGTCTGCGCCGGAACATGGTTACGGTAAATCACCACGTTGTGTCCGCTCGCACGCAGCTGATCCGCCAGGTTGTAAGTAAAGGAATCGATGTTATCAAGCAGCAGAATGTCAGCCATCAGAAAGTCTCCTGAGCGTGGTGTGCGGTAGCGATAGCGCGCAGAACCGCGCGAGCTTTATTACGGGTTTCATCGGCTTCGGATTGCGGAACGGAATCCAGCACGACACCCGCGCCTGCCTGTACCGTTGCCACACCGTCCTCCACCCACGCAGAACGAATCACGATGCAGGTATCCAGATCGCCATGGGCGGTGAAATAACCCACCGCGCCGCCGTAACTACCGCGACGTGTGCCTTCCGCTTTAGCAATTAACTGCATTGCGCGCACTTTTGGCGCACCGCTCAAGGTGCCCATGTTCATGCAGGCGCGGTAGGCGTGCAGAACATCCAGATCCTGACGCAGCTCACCCACCACGCGTGAAACCAGGTGCATCACGTAGGAGTAGCGATCGACTTTGGTTAAATCAGCGACATAGCGGCTACCCGGTGTGCAGATGCGCGCCAGATCATTACGCGCCAGATCCACCAGCATTAAGTGTTCTGACAGTTCTTTGTGGTCGGTACGCATCTCCAGTTCAATACGGCTGTCGAGATCGCGATCCAGTGAACCATCCGGACGGCGTCCACGCGGACGGGTACCGGCGATAGGGTAGATCTCAATCTGGCGGTTGCTGGCGTCGTATTTCAGCGAGCTTTCCGGTGAGGCACCGAACAGGGTGAAATCGTTATCCTGCATAAAGAACATGTACGGGCTGGGGTTGCTCTTTTTTAACACTTCGTAAGCCGCCAGCGGTGAAGGGCAAGGCAGGGTGAAGCGACGAGACGGTACTACCTGAAAAATCTCGCCCGCGCGAATCGCTTTTTGCATTTCGCGAACCACTGCGCCGTACTCTTCATCACTCTGGTTGCAGTCGCAGCGCATATGTTCAACTTTCTCCACCGGCAACGCCCCGGCCGGGTGATCCAGCTGCTGGCGCAGGGTGTCGATTCGCTGGAGCAGGCGGTCTTTTTCCTCTGCTGAAGGCGTAAACAGGCTTGCCTGGATACGGGTTTGCTGTTTCTGGTGGTCGATCACCAGTAAGGTTTCGGCGAGGTAAAAGCAGTAGTCCGGGCAACGGCGATCGTGCGTAAGCTGCGGTAAATCTTCAAAACCGGCTACCAGGTCATACGCGAACAAGCCGCCGAAGAACATGGCTTCGCGTTCATCGCAAGGGACGTCGACCAGGTTTTGTAATAAGCGAAAAGCATCAAACACAGAGAGCGAACAGAGGCGGGCGTCTTCATCCAGCAGGCTGCTGACCGGCGGGAATCGTAGCTCGCGCCCATCGGGCAGCAGGGTGTTTTCAACACCGGCTGGAAGGGCGTTATCCAGCAGCGCCAGGAGTGCTGCTCCATTTTCAGTTAATGCTGTAATGGTGACAGTGTCACCAAGCGCGGTGATACGCAATGCGCTATCAACCAACAGCAGGCTTTTTAAGTCACTTTTACTATCAATATCCGCTGATTCCAGCAGCAGAGTTGCCGGGCGGGCAGCGCATAATTGATGGAACAACGCCGTCGGGTTACTGCGGTAGCTGGCGTTGCTGGTCAGAAGTTCGAGTGCTGGTTTTTGCGTTTGCATAGTCGCTCTCATTATTTATTTTGTTCAAAAAAAAGCCCGCTGGGTGAGCGGGCCTGGTATCGATATGCTGAATGCGCACGTGATCTCACAGCCCTTGTCAGGGAGTGCGCCACCAGCGAGTAACAGAGAAATGGGCATTCATGTTTGCGATACCTTGTCGTGTGAACTTGCGTACTAGTTAACTGGTTCAGGAAAAGAAAGTCAACCTCGAATTCAGAAAATATTCTCTGGACTGTATGATAGGCGACAAACCGACGTCCAGATGAATTAGCGGAGCCGCTTTGAGCGACACGAATTACGCCATTATTTACGATCTTCACAGCCATACGACGGCCTCTGACGGTCTGCTTTCCCCGGAACAACTGGTGCATCGCGCGGTAGAAATGCGCGTCGGTACGCTGGCGATAACCGACCACGATACCACCGATGCCATTCCTGCAGCCCGTGCGGAAATTGTCCGTGCCGGACTGGATTTGCAGCTTATCAGCGGTGTGGAGATCTCCACCGTCTGGGAAAACCACGAAATACATATTGTTGGTCTGAATATTGATATTGACCACCCGACGCTGCGTACTTTTTTGCAGGCGCAATCTGAACGCCGGGTCCAGCGGGCGAAACTGATTGCTGAGCGTTTAGAAAAAGCGCACATTCCCGGTGCCTGGGAAGGCGCTCAACGGCTGGCGCAGGGGGCGAATGTAACGCGCGGACACTTTGCCCGTTTCCTGGTGGAACAGGGCAAAGCAAGCAATATTGCCGATGTGTTTAAAAAGTATCTGGCACGGGGCAAAACGGGATACGTTCCTCCCCAGTGGTGTACAATAGAACAAGCTATTGATGTGATTCATCATTCTGGCGGAACGGCGGTAATGGCCCACCCTGGTCGCTATAACCTTTCTGCTAAATGGCTGAAAAGGCTGCTGGCGTATTTTGCACAGTGCGGCGGTGAGGCGATGGAAGTCGCCCAATGCCAGCAGGCTCCCAACGAGCGAACGCAGCTCGCCGCGTATGCCTGTCAGTTTGGTTTACTGGCGTCGCAAGGTTCTGATTTCCATCAGCCTTGCCCATGGATTGAACTGGGGCGCAAACTCTGGCTTCCGGCCGGTGTTGAGGGCGTATGGCTGAAATGGGAGCAGCCGCAACAGAACAGAGAGAGGGAAGTATGAGTCAATTTTTTTATATTCATCCGGAAAACCCCCAGCCGCGGTTGATTAACCAGGCGGTAGAAATTGTGCGTAAAGGCGGCGTCATCGTGTACCCCACCGATTCCGGTTATGCGTTGGGCTGTAAAATTGAAGACAAAGGGGCGATGGAGCGTATTTGCCGCATTCGTCACCTGCCGGATGGCCACAACTTTACGCTGATGTGCCGCGATTTATCGGAGCTGTCGACGTATGCCTTTGTCGATAACGTGGCTTTTCGTCTGATTAAAAATAATACGCCCGGCAATTACACGTTTATTCTGAAAGGGACAAAAGAGGTGCCGCGCCGTTTATTGCAGGAAAAACGCAAAACGATTGGTCTGCGCGTACCGTCGAACCCGATTGCGCTGGCGCTGCTGGAAACGCTCAACGAACCGATGCTCTCTACCTCGTTAATGCTGCCGGGCAGTGATTTTACCGAATCTGATCCGGATGAAATTAAAGATCGGCTGGAAAAAATGGTGGATTTAATCATCCACGGTGGCTATCTCGGCCAACAACCGACGACGGTGGTCGATTTAACGGAATCGACACCCGAGGTTATTCGCGAAGGGGTTGGCGACGTTAAGCCTTTCTTATAGTGGCGCAAGCCGCTATACTACGCGGCCATTTCAGCAGCGGCTTCGCCGACCTGATGACCCTATTCGACGCCTGTGAAGGCGACACCTGAAGGAAGCTCTATGAGCGAGAAACTACAGAAAGTGCTGGCGCGAGCTGGCCACGGTTCCCGCCGTGAAATCGAATCTATTATTGAGGCTGGCCGCGTAAGCGTGGACGGCAAAATCGCCACACTGGGCGATCGCGTGGAAGTAACGCCTGCGCTGAAAATCCGTATCGATGGCCACCTCATTTCAGTGAAAGAGTCCGTGGAGCAGATCTGCCGCGTGCTGGCGTACTACAAACCGGAAGGCGAACTCTGTACGCGTAACGATCCGGAAGGACGCCCGACAGTTTTTGATCGTCTACCGAAACTGCGCGGCGCGCGCTGGATCGCGGTAGGTCGCCTCGACGTTAATACCTGCGGTCTGTTGCTGTTTACCACCGATGGTGAACTGGCGAATCGACTGATGCACCCGAGCCGTGAAGTTGAGCGTGAATACGCGGTACGTGTTTTTGGCGAAGTTGATGACGCGAAGTTGCGCGATCTGTCGCGCGGTGTGCAGCTGGAAGATGGCCCGGCGGCGTTTAAAACCATCAAGTTCAGCGGTGGCGAAGGCATTAACCAGTGGTATAACGTCACCCTGACCGAAGGGCGCAACCGTGAAGTGCGTCGTCTGTGGGAAGCGGTTGGCGTACAGGTTAGCCGCCTGATCCGCGTACGTTACGGTGATATTCCGCTGCCAAAAGGTTTGCCTCGCGGTGGCTGGACGGAACTCGATCTGGCGCAAACTAACTACCTGCGTGAGCTGGTGGGGCTGGATGCGGAAACGCAATCCAAAGTGGCCGTGGAGAAAGATCGCCGTCGCATGAAAGCGAACCAGATCCGCCGCGCGGTGAAACGCCACAGCCAACCGGCTGGTAAGTCCGGTGGTGGTCGTCGTCCCGGCAGTTCGCGTAATAAAAACGACTGATCTTAATAAAGAATAAGAGAAAGGGGCGAAAGCCCCTTTTTTGTTGCTCACCAAAGAACCATGTCAGTGGATGTGGAACTGATTTGGTTCAGCCCGATCGCTTGCGTGAAATCTCACGCGGTGGCTGTAGCTGCTTGCTAATATCTGCGGCCCGGTCTCCAGGGGCAAAAAAGCGCTACCTGCAATGACGGCAGCCTTACGTTGCGTCAGTAATCGATACCTTGTTGCGCTTTCACGCCTGCTTCAAAAGCGTGTTTCACCGGTCGTAATTCGCTGACGGTATCCGCCAGGTCAAGAATATCGCGGTGGCAGCCGCGTCCGGTGATAATCACCGTCTGGCTTGCCGGGCGTTTGCGTAACGCGTCAAGTACCGTTTCCAGCGGCAGGTAATCATAGGCCACCATATAGGTCAGTTCATCCAGCAGCACCATATCCAGCGCGGGATCGGCCAGCATTCGTTCGGCATGTTGCCAGACCGCCAGACAGGCTGCGGTGTCGCTTTCGCGGTTTTGCGTGTCCCAGGTAAAACCGGTTGCCATTACCTGAAATTCCACGCCCAGCGGTTCCAGCAGGTTGCGTTCGCCATTCGGCCACGTCCCTTTGATAAACTGAATGGCGCCCACTTTTTTACCATGGCCGACTGCGCGTGTTGCTGTGCCGAATGCGGCGGTGGTTTTCCCTTTACCGTTTCCGGTAAAAACAATAATGATCCCGCGTTCATCCTGTGCGGCAGCGACGCGCGCATCGACACGCTCTTTTACGCGCTGCTGGCGTTGCTGATATCGTTCTTCGCTCATTGTGAAATTCCTGGTTTGCGACCCGGTTGGGCATCAAAACTCATACCGGTTTTACGGCGACTGTCATCGCCCATCAGCCACAGATAAAGCGGCATAATATCGGCGGGGGTTTTCAGTTTGTCTGGATCTTCGGTCGGAAAGGCGCTGGCACGCATTTTGGTGCGCGTACCGCCTGGGTTAATACAGTTGACCCGCACCCGGTTTTGATACTCTTCGGCCAGCACCTGCATCATCCCTTCGGTGGCAAATTTCGACACAGCATAAGCGCCCCAGTTAGCACGTCCCTGGCGGCCAACGCTCGAGGAGGTGAAAACCAGAGAGCCGCAGTCCGATTTAAGTAATAAAGGAAGAAGCGCCTGGGTGAGATAAAAGGTGGCGTTCACGTTGACCTGCATCACCTCGTTCCAGACTGCCGGAACCTGCTCGATCATTGGCGATACATCCCCGAGTAAACCGGCATTGTGCAATACACCGTCCAGACGTGGCACGGTGGCCGCAATGGTATCAGCCAGTTGCTGGCACATTTCCGGGGTGCAGCTTGCCATATCCAGGGTAAACCACTGCGCTTGCTGGCCTTCTTGTTCAATATCGCGCGCAACCTGCTGTAATTTCGCGTCGTCTCGCCCCAGCAGAATGAGGCGCGCGCCGTAGCGGGCGTAGGTCAGCGCCGCTTCTTTGCCGATGCCGTCGCTGGCACCGGTCACCAGAATGATGCGATCGTTTAACAAATCGCGTTGTGGCTGATAATGCACACTCTCTCCTCAGGCCGGAGCCTGTTATCGCCTTCACATGTTGGCTTTATGCCTTAAACAGAGGGCTATTTCAATCAGCCTGCGGGAAGGTTGCGCAACCTTTACGAAAAAATTCAGCAACATGGCACATTGTACCAATGGCTTACGCGAGACGTGCCAGCATCGCTCATGTACACTGGTGCGATTGTCGAGTGGTGTAATCGAGGTGGTATGCATGGAATTACTGTCTGAGTATGGCCTGTTTCTGGCCAAAATCGCGACTGTCGTCGTGGCGATTGCTGTTGTGGCCGTGCTGATTGTTAATTTGACACAGCGCAAACGCCAGCGGGGAGAACTGAAAATCACCCGTTTGAGTGAGCAATATAAAGAGATGCAGGAGGAGATGTCGGTCTCCTTGCTGGATGATCACCAACAGAAACACTGGCACAAAGCGCAGAAGAAAAAACTGAAGCTGGAAGCGAAAGCGGCAAAAGCGAAGGCGAAGGCCAGCGAACAGCAAGACAAAGGCGCGCCGCGTGCCTATGTGCTCGATTTCAAAGGCAGTGTGGACGCGGGCGAAGTCAACGCATTGCGTGAAGAGATTACAGCAGTGCTGGCGGTGGCAACGCCGCAGGATCAAGTCGTTGTGCGGCTGGAAAGCCCGGGAGGCGTGGTGCATGGCTACGGTCTTGCCGCTTCCCAGTTACAACGTTTGCGCGACAAGCATATCCCGTTGACCATCGCCGTCGACAAAGTGGCTGCCAGTGGCGGCTATATGATGGCTTGCGTGGCCGATAAAATTGTTGCGGCACCGTTCGCGATCATCGGGTCTATCGGCGTGGTAGCGCAGATCCCCAACTTTAACCGCTTCCTCAAAGGCAAAGAGATCGACATTGAGCTGCACACAGCGGGTCAGTTCAAACGTACGCTGACACTGCTTGGTGAAAACACGGAAGAAGGGCGGCAGAAATTTCGCGAGAGCCTGAACGAAACTCACGATCTGTTTAAAGGTTTTGTTCACCAGATGCGGCCTGAACTGGACATTGAAAGCGTGGCGACGGGTGAGCACTGGTACGGCTCCCAGGCGCTTGATAAAGGACTGATCGACGCCATTGGCACCAGCGATGATCTGCTGCTGGGGCTTATCGAAGATCACGAAGTGATTGGTGTGCGCTATCAGCAGCGTAAAAAGCTGATGGAACGTTTTACGGGCAGTGCGATGGAGAGCATCGATCATTTGCTGATGCGCTGGTGGCAGCGCGGGCAAAAACCGATGATGTAAAAACGCGAGGCTTCGGCCTCGCGTTTTCTTTTAGTCGATCAGATGATATTTTTCAGAAAGCTCATGCGCTAAGTATTTGAACATGTTGAATACCGCTGTACTTTTCGCCGTCGGCAAGCCTTGCTCATCAAGAAAATACTCGCCGCTGAAAACCAGTACGCCGTTACGCTGGCTGACGCCGGTCGCGACGATACCGGATAGCGTGTCATCATGCTCACTGATCATTTTATTAGCCAGTTCAAGCAGAGACTGGCGATTGATTGGCTGAGATGTCTCTTGCATTTTTCTACTCCTCAAAAAATTTCGTCAGTTTACCGCTGGCCCGGTTCCCGGGCAAATTTTCCCTGTTTTTGCAAGGGCTTTGCCTGGGCGTTGTGCTGGCGTGATCCGCTTTTGCATGCTAATAAAGTTGCGTAACAAATTTTATCAGGTACAGTGTGACGCTTTCGTCAATCTGGCAACAGATTTGCTTGACATTCGACCGTTATATCGTTGTGCTACTCCGCCCTGGCGCGAAAAAGCCTGTAAACTCAGTCACCTGAACGCTCCGTTTTACGCGCTTTGTTAAAAAAAGGGTTGATATCCATTGACGCCGCCGCAATATTGAATGCTCGTCGCCGGTGGGTCTGAAGCGACATGCGACGAATTTCTGGAAGAATTTAATTAGGTAAAGGTGAATATGGGTAAAGCTCTCGTTATCGTTGAGTCCCCGGCAAAAGCCAAAACGATCAATAAATATCTGGGTAATGACTATGTGGTTAAATCCAGCGTTGGTCATATCCGTGATTTGCCGACCAGTGGATCAGCACCCAAAAAGAGCGCAGACTCAGCCTCCGCCAAAACGGCTAAGAAGCCTAAAAAGGATGAACGCGGCGCTCTTGTCAATCGCATGGGGATCGACCCATGGCACAACTGGGATGCACATTATGAAGTGCTGCCCGGTAAAGAGAAGGTGGTTTCCGAGCTGAAATCGCTGGCGGAAAAAGCCGACCACATCTATCTCGCAACCGACCTTGACCGCGAAGGGGAAGCCATTGCGTGGCACCTGCGGGAAGTGATCGGTGGCGACGAGAAACGCTACAGCCGTGTCGTGTTTAACGAAATTACCAAGAATGCGATTCGTCAGGCCTTCGAAACGCCGGGCGAACTGAATATTGACCGTGTGAATGCTCAACAGGCACGCCGTTTTATGGACCGCGTGGTGGGCTACATGGTGTCTCCACTGCTGTGGAAGAAAATTGCCCGCGGCCTCTCCGCTGGTCGCGTACAGTCGGTCGCCGTGCGATTGGTTGTTGAGCGCGAACGCGAAATTAAAGCGTTTGTGCCGGAAGAGTTCTGGGAGATCGACGCTGCTACAGCGACGCCTGGTGGCGATACGCTGCCGCTGCAGGTGACGCATGAAGGGGATAAAGCCTTCCGTCCGGTTAATCGCGAGCAAACCATGGCGGCGGTCAGCCTGCTGGAAAAAGCGCGTTATACGGTGCTGGAGCGGGAAGATAAGCCGACCAGTAGCAAACCGGGTGCACCATTTATTACCTCTACGCTGCAACAGGCCGCCAGTACGCGTCTGGGTTTTGGCGTGAAGAAAACCATGATGATGGCGCAGCGCCTGTATGAAGCCGGCTACATCACTTATATGCGTACCGACTCGACAAACCTGAGCCAGGACGCCGTGTCGATGGTGCGCAATTACATTGCTGATAACTTCGGTAAAAAATACCTGCCGGAAAACGCTAATCAGTACGCTAGCAAAGAGAACTCTCAGGAGGCGCACGAAGCTATTCGTCCTTCCGATGTCGCGGTGTTAGCTGAATCGTTAAAAGACATGGAAGCCGACGCGCAGAAGCTTTATCAGCTGATCTGGCGCCAGTTTGTTGCCTGTCAGATGACCCCTGCTCAGTATGATTCCACCACGCTGACGGTGGGCGCAGGCGATTTCCGTCTTAAAGCTCGTGGTCGTATCCTGCGTTTCGATGGCTGGACAAAAGTGATGCCCGCGCTGCGCAAAGGTGATGAAGATCGTACGTTGCCTGCGGTGAATAAAGGCGATGTTCTTTCGCTTGTAGAGTTAACGCCGGCACAGCACTTTACCAAACCACCTGCGCGTTTTAGCGAAGCTTCGCTGGTAAAAGAGCTGGAAAAACGCGGCATCGGCCGCCCGTCTACCTATGCGTCGATCATCTCGACCATTCAGGACAGGGGGTATGTGCGTGTTGAAAGCCGCCGTTTTTATGCGGAAAAAATGGGTGAAATTGTTACCGATCGTCTGGAAGAGAATTTCCGCGAGCTGATGAACTACGATTTTACCGCACAGATGGAAGACAGCCTCGACCGCGTGGCGAACCACGAAGCGGAATGGCGCAAGGTGCTGGACAGCTTCTTTGGCGATTTCTCTCGCCAGCTGGAGCAAGCTGAACAGGATCCTGAAGCGGGCGGTATGCGTCCGAATCAGATGGTACTGACCAGCATCGACTGCCCGACATGTGGGCGTAAAATGGGCATTCGTACCGCCAGTACCGGGGTTTTCCTTGGCTGTTCCGGCTATGCGTTACCGCCGAAAGAGCGCTGCAAAACCACCATTAACCTGGTGCCGGAAAACGAAGTGCTCAATGTGCTGGAAGGCGAAGACGCGGAAACCAACGCGCTGCGCGCTAAACGTCGTTGCCAGAAATGTGGTACGGCGATGGACAGTTACCTGATTGATCCGAAGCGTAAACTGCATGTCTGTGGGAATAACCCAACCTGCGATGGCTACGAGATCGAAGAGGGTGAATTCCGCATCAAAGGGTATGACGGCCCAATCGTTGAGTGTGAAAAATGCGGTTCTGAAATGCACCTGAAAATGGGGCGTTTTGGTAAGTACATGGCTTGCACCAACGACGAGTGTAAAAATACGCGTAAGATCCTGCGTAACGGTGAAGTTGCACCGCCGAAGGAGGATCCGGTACCGTTGCCGGAGTTGCCGTGCGAAAAATCGGATGCCTATTTTGTTCTGCGTGATGGCGCAGCAGGGGTGTTCCTCGCGGCGAATACCTTCCCGAAATCTCGCGAAACACGTGCACCGCTGGTAGAAGAACTGTACCGCTTCCGTGACCGTCTGCCGGAAAAACTGCGCTATCTTGCGGACGCCCCGCAGGAAGATCCGCAGGGCAACAAAACCATTGTGCGTTTTAGCCGCAAGACCAGGCAGCAATATGTTGCTTCGGAAAAAGACGGGAAAGCGACCGGGTGGTCAGCGTTTTATATCGACAATAAATGGACTGAAGCTAAAAAGTAGTTTTTTCAGCCATATACCTTTAGGGGCCGGTTTTCCGGCCCTTTTTATTTGCGCGTTATTATTCTTTGTTCGCTGCTATACACGGAAGCTATAAATGATATAGTTGTTATAGCTAACCGCTTTTTTATTATCAAATCGTATTAAGCGATAACCCCGTTTGCGTACTTCGGATGGTCTGTTATGAAACTACAGCAGCTTCGTTATATCGTCGAGGTGGTGAATCACAACCTCAACGTCTCTTCCACGGCGGAAGGGCTCTATACCTCTCAGCCTGGCATCAGTAAACAAGTCCGCATGCTGGAAGATGAGCTCGGCATACAAATCTTCGCCCGCAGTGGCAAACATCTCACTCAGGTGACGCCCGCCGGGCAGGAAATCATCCGCATTGCGCGTGAAGTATTGTCCAAAGTTGACGCAATTAAATCGGTGGCGGGGGAACACACCTGGCCGGATAAGGGCTCGCTGTATGTAGCCACCACGCATACCCAGGCGCGGTATGCCCTGCCGAATGTGATTAAAGGGTTTATCGAACGCTATCCGCGCGTTTCATTGCACATGCACCAGGGATCGCCAACGCAGATTGCAGAAGCGGTTTCTAAAGGCAATGCTGATTTCGCCATCGCCACTGAAGCGCTGCATCTTTACGATGATCTGGTGATGTTACCGTGCTACCACTGGAATCGCTCGATCGTGGTGACACCCGATCATCCGCTGGCGTCTAAGCAGTCCGTCAGTATTGATGAGCTGGCGCAATACCCGCTGGTGACTTACACCTTTGGCTTCACCGGACGTTCAGAGCTCGACACGGCGTTTAATCGAGCAGGGTTGACGCCACGAATTGTTTTCACCGCGACAGATGCAGACGTTATCAAAACGTATGTCAGACTCGGGCTGGGAGTAGGGGTTATTGCCAGCATGGCGGTGGATCCGATCTCCGATCCGGACCTTATTAAACTGGATGCTCACGAAATCTTCAGCCACAGCACCACAAAAATAGGTTTCCGTCGCAGCACGTTCCTGCGCAGCTATATGTATGATTTTATTCAGCGCTTCGCGCCACATTTAACGCGCGATGTGGTCGATGCCGCCGTGGCGTTGCGTTCTAATGAAGATATAGAAGCGATGTTTAAAGATATTAAGTTGCCGCAGAAATAATGCCGTAGGGTATCTTATCGCCCGAAAAGATACCCATAATGTCTCCTAAAGCCAAATTAGAATTATCTTCATCTTTGATACAATCACCTTTCCGGGTGATTGCCTTCACAATTTTAAACCCGACACTGTCACTATTTAGCGACAAAAATAGAAACTAAATTGCCGCTCTGCAAATTTATTACTTCAATAATTTATTTCGGGTCAAAAGATTAAATATTTCTTTGGAATTGGTGAGTAAATTCACTGGATTTTCGGCTAAAGTTCTTTTAGGATTTGTCTCATCTCATGATTAATTACACCGATTGTTGGTACCCAAAATGATAAGTGATGTCGATTGTACGAGGTTAGCAATGCCATCAGGAAGTGAAGAGCCGCAAAGGGACCCTGAGCTTAAGCGTAAAGCCTGGCTGGCGGTATTTCTTGGCTCTGCCGTGTTTTGGGCAGTCGTCGCGTTATTGATCTGGAAATTCTGGGGTTAAAATGGCTATAGCGGGTCGATTCGAACCGGTTAAGCAAGTATGTCAACTGCATGACACACCAGCTAAAGCGAAAAAGAAACCTGTGACCTCTATTCCGGCTTCCTGGAAGCTGACGCCGCAGCAACAAGCTTTTATTGATGCCTTCTCTGAAGACGACATCAAAAAACAATAAAAATATCATCAGAATAAACGTGGGAAATTATCCCGGCTATTCATTGATGCGTTCTTTTGTACTCTTTAATTAATACACAGCATAAATGAATTGAGTAATGACTCAGTTTTAATGAATAGATTTTCTGGTAATAAATTTATGAGTAATGATTGCGGAATGAAATACTGGTCGTGGTTAGCTGCTTTTTCTGTTTCCATTCTTTTCTGGGGACAGATTGTCTGGGCTGCCCTTCGCTAATGAATTGAAAAACCTCGCATCAGCGAGGTTTTTTTATTTCCCTTCTCCTGAAAGATTTTCCCTTTTGTAGCAATTTTGGTTGTTATCAAAACGTTACGATATGTTTGTGTTATCTTTAATACAGACCCTGAAGAGCATCAGGGTAAGCAATCCCTGTAATTAAGGAGGAGCACATGTCGTCAACCCTACGCGAAGCCAGTAAGGACACGTTGCAGGCAGAGAACAAAACTTATCACTACTACAGCTTGCCGCTGGCCGCTAAACAACTTGGGGATATCGCACGGTTACCCAAGTCGCTAAAAGTTTTACTCGAAAATCTCCTGCGCTGGCAGGACGAAGAATCTGTCACTGAAGAAGATATCCGTGCTCTGGCCGGTTGGCTCGACAATGCGCACGCCGATCGCGAAATCGCTTATCGCCCTGCAAGGGTCCTGATGCAGGACTTTACCGGTGTTCCCGCCGTCGTTGACTTAGCGGCGATGCGTGAAGCGGTGAAACGTCTTGGTGGCGATACCGCTAAAGTGAACCCGCTATCCCCGGTCGATCTGGTGATTGACCACTCTGTGACCGTTGATCACTTCGGTGATGATGACGCCTTCGAAGAGAACGTCCGTCTTGAAATGGAACGTAACCATGAGCGTTATGCTTTCCTGCGCTGGGGCCAGCAGGCTTTTAGCCGTTTCAGCGTGGTGCCGCCGGGAACAGGAATATGCCACCAGGTAAATCTCGAATACCTCGGCAAAGCGGTCTGGAGCGAATTGCAGGGCAAAGAGTGGGTTGCCTATCCTGACACGCTTGTCGGCACCGACTCTCATACCACCATGATTAATGGCCTCGGTGTATTGGGCTGGGGCGTGGGCGGGATTGAAGCCGAAGCTGCGATGCTCGGGCAGCCGGTCTCTATGCTGATCCCTGATGTTGTCGGTTTTAAACTGAGCGGTAGATTGCAAGAAGGGATCACGGCAACCGATCTGGTGCTGACGGTCACGCAAATGCTGCGCAAACACGGCGTTGTCGGTAAATTTGTTGAGTTTTACGGCGATGGCCTTGATTCGCTGCCGCTTGCCGACCGCGCCACCATTGCCAATATGGCCCCGGAATATGGCGCAACCTGCGGCTTTTTCCCTATCGATGGCGTGACGCTCGATTATATGCGCCTGAGTGGTCGTAGCGAAGAGCAAGTCGCGTTGGTGGAGGCTTATGCGAAAGCTCAAGGTATGTGGCGTAACCCGGGCGATGAACCCGTCTTTACCAGCACGCTTGAACTGAACATGCACGACGTTGAAGCGAGCCTCGCCGGGCCAAAACGCCCTCAGGATCGGGTCGCGCTGAGCGATGTGCCTAAAGCCTTTGCAGCCAGCTCAGAACTTGAACTGAACACGGCGCAGAAAGATCGCAAACCGGTCGAGTACGTGCTGAACGGGCAGAAATATGAATTGCCGGACGGTGCGGTAGTGATTTCTGCGATCACTTCTTGTACTAACACATCAAACCCCAGTGTGTTGATGGCCGCCGGGCTGCTGGCCAAAAAAGCGGTCACCGCCGGGCTCAAACGACAGCCATGGGTGAAAGCATCGCTGGCGCCTGGTTCGAAAGTGGTTTCTGACTATCTGGCGCAGGCGCGATTAACGCCTTATCTGGATGAACTGGGTTTTAACCTTGTCGGTTACGGTTGTACTACCTGTATCGGTAACTCTGGACCGTTACCTGAGCCTATTGAACAGGCGATCCGTGAAGGCGATCTTACCGTTGGTGCGGTGCTTTCAGGCAACCGCAATTTCGAAGGACGTATTCACCCCCTGGTTAAAACGAACTGGCTTGCTTCACCGCCGCTGGTGGTGGCTTATGCGCTGGCGGGCAATATGAATATCAACCTCGCCACTGACCCGCTCGGTCATGACCGAAAAGGCGATCCGGTCTATTTGAAAGATATCTGGCCAACAAGTAGTGAGATCGCCCGTGCGGTTGAGCAAGTCTCAACTGAAATGTTCCGCAAGGAGTATGCCGAGGTGTTTGAAGGCACGCCGGAGTGGAAGGCGATTGAGGTTGAGCACTCCGATACGTATAGCTGGCAGAATGACTCGACTTACATCCGGTTATCGCCATTCTTTGAAGATATGCAGGCGCAGCCAAAACCGGTGGAAGATATTCATGGGGCGCGGATCCTGGCGATGCTCGGTGATTCGGTCACGACCGACCATATTTCGCCAGCAGGCAGTATCAAAGCGGACAGTCCGGCGGGCCGGTATCTGCAAAGCCATGGCGTCGAGCGCCGGGATTTTAACTCCTATGGTTCGCGACGTGGCAACCATGAAGTAATGATGCGCGGGACATTCGCCAATATCCGTATTCGCAACGAAATGGTGCCGGGCGTTGAAGGCGGCATGACGCGTCATTTGCCGGGCAGCGAAGTGGTCTCTATTTATGATGCCGCGGTACGCTACCAGCAAGAGGGTACGCCGCTGGCGGTGATTGCCGGCAAAGAGTATGGTTCAGGCTCCAGCCGCGACTGGGCGGCAAAAGGGCCGCGCTTGTTGGGAGTTCGGGTGGTAATTGCTGAATCTTTCGAGCGTATTCACCGTTCCAACCTGATTGGTATGGGGATCCTGCCGCTTGAGTTCCCACAAGGCGTGACGCGAAAAACGCTGGCTTTGACGGGGGAGGAAAAGCTGGACGTTGTCGATCTGCAAAATATCACGCCCGGTGGAACCTTATCGGTGACATTAACCCGCGCCGATGGCAAGCAGGAGACGCTGGCGTGCCGCTGTCGCATTGATACCTCAACGGAGCTGACCTATTACCGCAACGATGGCATTCTGCATTACGTGATCCGTAATATGTTGAATTAAAACAAAGGCCTGCATCTGCAGGCCTGTTTCATCACCGATGGGGCGCTTATTTCAGCAGGTGCCCCATTTTTTCTGCTTTGGTATCGAGATAGTGCGCGTTTTTCGGGTTACGCCCGACGATCAGCGGTACGCGCTCTACAATATTGATTCCTGCCTCGGTAAGGATCTCAACTTTTTTTGGATTATTGGTCAGCAGACGAACTTCGTCTACCGCCAGCAATTTAAACATATCCGCGCAAAGCGTGAAGTCGCGTTCATCGGCAGCAAAACCCAACTGATGGTTCGCTTCAACGGTGTCATAGCCCTGATCCTGCAGCGCATACGCGCGGATTTTATTCAGCAAACCGATGTTACGGCCTTCCTGACGATGATAAAGCAGTACGCCGCGTCCTTCTTCTGCGATGTGATTGAGCGCCGCTTCAAGCTGAAAACCGCAATCACAGCGCAGGCTGAACAAGGCATCGCCGGTCAGACACTCGGAGTGAACGCGCGCAAGTACGGGCAGTTGCCCGGAAATATCACCGAAAACAAGAGCGACATGATCCTGCCCGGTTGCCAGTTCTTCAAAACCCACCATCAGGAAGTCGCCCCATGGGGTTGGCAGTTTGGCTTCTGCCACACGTTTAAGTTGCATGTGAATCTCCGGATTTTTAGTGGTGCACTGCGCACCTTTAGCCTGTTGGCCTTCTGTATAACCTCATTTTGCCACAATGCATTACGCATCGCCTACTGGTGACCCACGCATTGCCGTTTAAACGCACAAATGCGCAGGTTTCAGCGGAAATGTTATTTTTCAGTTATATTGGTTCGCGAAATCAGAAGGAGAAAAGATGCTTTCCATTGCAATGCGAACAACAGCAGGTGCGGCGATTTTATTGATCATGCCGCTGATAATGTGGATTTCCGGCTGGAACTGGGAGCCGGGGCAAACCCGCTGGTGGCTGCATTTTTTATACTGGTTAACAGAAACCGTTACCCAACCGTGGGGAATTATCACGCATGTCTTGTTGTGCGCGTGGTTTCTCTGGTGCCTGCGTTTTCGCCTCAAGGCTGCAGTGATGCTGTTCGTTATTCTTGGCTGCGCGATTCTGGCAGGACAGGGGGTTAAATCTTTTGTCAAAGAGCGTGTGCAGGAGCCGCGACCTTTCGTCCTGTGGCTGGAACAAACGCACGATGTTCAGGCCGAACAGTTCTACACTTTGAAACGTAAGGACCGGGGAGAGTTAGTGAAAAAACAACTCTCCAGCCAGCATGATATTCCTGGGTTTTTACGTAAACACTGGCAAAAAGAGACGGGTTTCGCATTTCCCTCCGGACATACCATGTTTGCCGCAAGTTGGGCATTATTAGCCGTGGGGTTGCTGTGGCCACGCAGACGCACATGGACGATTGCTGTGCTGCTTGTGTGGGCGACAGGCGTGATGGGGAGCCGGCTGCTGTTAGGCATGCACTGGCCGCGCGATTTGGTGGTTGCGACGTTGATATCCTGGCTGCTTGTGACGTTGGCGACCTGGCTTGCCCAGCGTATTTGCGGCCCGCTCACGCCGCCTGCGGAAGAAGTACCGGAAATTATTGCTCGCGATCAAGAGGGTTGATTTCCGCTGTTTCGCCCGCAAATCAGAATTTAACATCATGCATTTCCATTTCGCGCCGGGCGCTAAAATGGTAGTTTATAGGGCTGAATGCAGTCGTTGCATATAAATTCATCGCTCGGCAGCAAATAACGGGACGTAATGTGAAATATTTACTCATTTTCTTACTGGTGTTAGCGATTTTTGTTGTGTCGATTACCCTTGGCGCGCAAAACGATCAGCAAGTCACATTCAACTATTTGCTCGCACAGGGTGAATACAGGATTTCCACGCTGCTGGCCGTGCTGTTTGCTGCTGGTTTTATTATCGGCTGGCTGATTTGTGGCCTTTTCTGGCTACGCGTTCGCGTTTCTCTGGCGCGCGCCGAACGTAAAATCAAACGTCTTGAGCACCAGCTTACTCCTGCCACAACTGTTACGGTTGCAACCGGCGCAACGGCAGTGAAGGAATAATATTTTATGCTGGAGTTGTTGTTTCTGTTGTTACCTGTCGCGGCTGCCTATGGCTGGTATATGGGGCGCAGAAATGCTCAACAGACGAAACAGGATGAGGCTAACCGGCTGTCACGTGAATACGTCGCCGGGGTTAACCTTTTACTGAGTAATCAGCAAGATAAAGCAGTTGATCTGTTCCTCGATATGTTGAAAGAGGACACCGGCACCGTTGAAGCGCACCTCACTCTCGGCAACCTTTTCCGCTCGCGCGGTGAGGTTGACCGTGCAATCCGTATTCATCAGACATTGATGGAAAGCGCGTCCCTCTCTTACGATCAGCGCCTGCTGGCGGTGCAGCAACTTGGCCGCGACTACATGGCGGCCGGCATGTACGATCGCGCGGAAGATATGTTTAACCAATTGGTGGATGAAACTGATTTTCGGGTCGGTGCGCTCCAGCAATTGCTGCAAATTTATCAGGCGACCAGTGAGTGGCAAAAAGCCATCGATGTCGCTGAGCGGCTAGTGAAACTCGGCAAAGATAAGCAGCGGGGCGAAATCGCGCATTTCTACTGTGAGCTGGCGTTGCAGCAGATGGGCAACGAAGAGATGGGGCGGGCGATGGCATTGCTGAAAAAAGGCGCTGCCGCCGATCGTGACAGCCCGCGCGTCTCTATCATGATGGGCCGTGTGTTTATGGCCGATGGCGATTATGCAAAAGCGGTGGAAAGCCTGTTACGCGTTATCGATCAGGATAAAGAACTCGTCAGCGAAACGCTGGAAATGCTGCAAACCTGCTATCAGCAATTGGGTAAAAATGACGAATGGGCAGCATTTTTACAGCGTTGCGTGGAAGAGAACACCGGTGCGACTGCCGAATTGATGTTGGCAGATATTATGGAGCGCCGCGATGGGCCTGACGCGGCGCAGAGTTATGTTACGCGACAACTGCAGCGGCATCCCACCATGCGCGTTTTCCATAAGCTAATGGATTACCACCTCAACGAAGCCGAAGAGGGGCGCGCCAAAGAGAGCCTGATGGTGCTGCGTGAAATGGTGGGCGAGCAGGTGCGCAGTAAACCCCGTTATCGCTGCCATAAATGTGGATTCACCGCGTTTACCATGTACTGGCATTGTCCGTCTTGCCGGGCGTGGTCGACCGTTAAACCGATTCGCGGCCTGGATGGCCAGTAATTTTTAAAAACATCATCATTAGTTACAACATACTAGTGATGTTTTTTTGACTATGCGGCATCTGCGCTGGTCTTCGCTTAGCAGCAAAAAAATCGAACCTGTTATTTCTACGCGCTCGCGGGTAGAATGCTCGCCGTTTATTCTTCTCGCGCCTGAGCGGGTGCCCTCATTTCAGAAGGTCTGATCATGACGTCTACTGTTTTATCGACTTCCCGCACCGTTACTGCTTCCCCGATTGTAGTAGCACTTGATTACGATAACCGCGACACGGCCATGGCGTTTGTTGACCGTATCGATCCGCGTGATTGCCGCCTGAAAGTTGGCAAAGAGATGTTCACCTTATTCGGCCCGCAACTGGTGCGCGATCTGCAACGGCGAGGTTTCGATATTTTTCTCGATTTGAAATTCCATGACATTCCCAACACGACAGCGCATGCGGTGAAAGCGGCAGCAGATTTAGGTGTCTGGATGGTGAATGTGCATGCTTCTGGCGGCGCGCGGATGATGACGGCTGCGAAAGAGGCGCTGCTTCCGTTTGGTAAAGATGCGCCGTTACTGATTGCGGTCACCGTATTGACCAGCATGGAAGCGAGTGATTTACAGGATCTTGGCATCAACGCATCGCCTGCAGAGCATGCGGAGCACCTGGCTCGCCTTACGCAGCAATGTGGCCTTGATGGCGTTGTTTGCTCCGCCCAGGAAGCTGTCCGTTTTAAAAACGCATTAGGCAAAGCATTCAAACTGGTCACGCCGGGCATTCGCCCGGTCGGCAGCGAATCTGGCGATCAGCGCCGCATCATGACGCCGGAACAGGCGTTTGCGGCAGGTGTAGACTATATGGTGATTGGCCGTCCGGTTACGCAGTCTGCCGACCCGGCGAAAACCCTTAAAGCGATTAATGCATCGTTGGGTATGGGGGAATAATGAAAGACGACAACAACCGTCTGGTCTATTCGACCGAAACCGGGCGCATTGACGAGCCAAAAGAGCAACATATACGCCCGAAAGGTGATGGTGTTGTACGTATCCTGCGCCAGACCAGTGGCCGCAAAGGCAAAGGCGTGTGCCTGATAACCGGCATTGATGAAGATGATGAAGCACTGGCTAAGCTGGCCGCAGAATTAAAGAAAAAATGCGGCTGCGGTGGTTCGGTGAAAGAGGGCGTCATTGAGATCCAGGGCGACAAACGTGATTTACTCAAATCATTGCTGGAAGCCAAAGGGATGAAAGTGAAATTAGCGGGTGGTTAAACCTGAATACAGAAAGGCCGCGGTTATTACCGCGGCCTTATTATTTACACTGTGAAACGTAGACCTGAAAAAGAAAGTATTATTTTTTATTGTCGCCGTTTAAATGACCAATTACTTACCAACCTGGTGACCGATGATACCGCCGACAGCTGCACCGCCCAGCGTACCGAGCGTGCTACCATCCGTCAGCACAGCACCACCAAGCGCACCCGCACCCGCACCGATTGCGGTATTACGATCGCGTTTAGACCAGTGACCACAAGCGCTCAGAGACATTGCCAGGGTAACTGCCAGTACTGCTGCGGCCATTTTTTTGCTTGTTAACATCATCATACTTTCTCCTGAATAATCGATTCACGGAAGAATGTTCTCTTTAAGTATAGTGCTTGTGAGCGGACCTAAAGATTTCCCGTGAAACCTTGCTGCGCAGGTGTAATTCAATCACGTCAGTGATAGTCACTTCCTGTTATATCGCTAATAATAATTTTACGCGCAGACCGGTAACAAGACAGGTAAATAGTCTTAATCGAAACGTCAGAATAGTCTCAGATATGAGGGAGATAGCCCGCGCCGGCGGGCTAACAGGATTAGCGAAACCCGCCAGTGTTAACGATATCGACAATCAGGCCTTTTTGCTGCAGTTGAAGATGTGCTTCCGGCTTAAGGGCTGAATCGGTGATCACCCGCTGAAAGCGTTCATCGGGGCCAAGCGTATAAGGATGGACTACGCCAAACTTGGAGCTATCAGTGAGCACAATCGCTTCGCTGCCTTTTTCCAGCACGGCATTGACCACGTCAGTACGCATCATGTCGCGCCCGGTAAAACCCGTTTCCGGTTGCCAGCCATCGATCCCGATAAAGGCTTTGCTGAAATGCACCTGCTGAATGTACTGGCGCGTCAGCGGGCCGACCATGCTTTCACTCTTTTTCTGATAAATGCCGCCAAGCAGGATCACTTCACACAACGCTTCTTTGAGCAGATGAGCTATATAGCTGCTCACAGTGATAATGGTGATATCACGCTGTTCGCCCAGTTTACGGGCGAGGAGGGCGTTACTGCTGCCATTCTCAATAAACACGGTTTCACCTGAACTCACCAGCGATGCTGCAAAATCTGCCAAATCACGCTTCACGGTGTAGTTGTTCATCATGCGTGTTTCTACATCGTCACTGTCCAGCGGCACAGCAAAACCATGCGTACGGCGCAAATAGCTTTGTTTTTCGAGCGTATTCAGATCCTGACGAATCGTGACTTCAGATACCCCGGTCATACGCGCGAGGTCTGTAACACTCATTTGGCCCTTGTCGATGACCGTCTGCAAAATAAGTTGTTGTCGGGAATTCATAGCCACATATTTCGAATAATGGTTTGAAGAAAGAGAATCGCCAGTACGCGCGTCGCATTCCCGGCTGCCGCGTCATGGCGAAAATAAGGGTAGTTAAATTTCCCAGGGCGTTTTCGGCGCACCAGAAGGGGCCGCTTTATCGTTGTTATCGAGATCCAATAATTCCGCCTTCAAAATTTCCAGGTTACGAATGGCGGATTGGTAATCCCCCGCAACCAGAATATCCAGAACGGTATCTATCCGGCCGGCAAGGTGTTTCACGTCGATGTCTGCCATACCTTAACCTTTATGTCGAAAAACGAATGAATTCAATGATGCAGAAAACAGTTTAAAAAGAGAAGGAAAAAAAGGAAATCTCAAAAACTTATAAGCGCCAATTATATATTCATTACGCAACAAAGAGCTGGCTCTGGCGGTGGATTAGTCTTGCAGTGCGCGCAATGCGCTTTTATTACCGGAGGATAAAGCAATGACGATTATCAACCAGACCACCTGCAAACTGTTTACTGACGAAGAACGCTTTACGCAGCTTTCTGGCTATTACGAGGAGGAGCGCCGTACCGTGTGGATGATGCTGCGCGCCAGGCCAAGACCTTGCTTCAACCATGCGTTAATTGAGGAGATCATGAATATTTCCTGGCTTGTCCGACAAGCGGGATTTGCCGTTGATTTTTGGGTAACCGGATCGTTCGTCCCCGGCATGTTCAACACCGGCGGCGATCTACAATTTTTTGTTGATTGTATCAAGAATGGTCGACGCGAAGCCCTGCGCGCCTATGCCCGCGCCTGTGTGGATTGTGTTCACGCCGCGTCAAGAGGGTTTGATACGGGAGCCATCTCGCTGGCGATGGTCGAAGGCAGTGCGCTCGGAGGCGGTTTCGAAGCCGCGCTGGCGCACCATTTCGTGCTGGCGCAGCGCGACGCACGACTCGGTTTCCCGGAAATTGCCTTCAATCTTTTTCCCGGTATGGGCGCGTACTCACTGGTAGCGCGTCGTTCGGGAATGAAACTGGCGGAAGAGCTGATCTACAAAGGGGAGTCGCACGCGGCAGAGTGGTATGAAGCGCAAGGGCTGGTGGATGTCTCTTTCGAATCCGGGCAGGGGTTCCTTGCGACACGTACCTTTATCGATACCCTGCAACCCCGGTTAAACGGTGTGCGGGCAATGCTGCGCGCCCGCCAGCGCGTTTTGCAGTTACCGCGCAGTGAACTGATGGACATTACCGAAGACTGGGTGGACTCGGCTTTCTGTTTGCAACCGAAAGATATTGCTTATATGGAACGTTTAGTCCTGTTACAGGATCGCCACGCTGCGGTGGCACTGAAAGCGGGCTAACGCGATTTACGTGCCTGATAACGCCTGAACCACCGCTCGAATACGGCAGCGGGCATTGGTTTGGCAAATAAAAAACCCTGCCGTTCATTGACGCCATTCTTTGTAAGAAAGGCGTCTTCTTTTGCATTCTCCACACCTTCAGCAATCACCTGCAAATTAAGCGCTTGTGCGACGGCGACAATCGCCCGCACTAGTGATTGCGATATTGGCTGCTTGTGCACTTCGCGGACAAAAGATTGATCGAGTTTGATAGCGTCCAGCGGAAAACGCGCCAGTTGTGACAGGGACGAGTAACCTGTACCGAAGTCATCAAGATGCACCTGCGCGCCCAGCGCACTGAATTGCTGAATAACCGACAACGCCAGCTCCTCGTTTTCAATCAAGCAGCTCTCGGTCAGCTCCACATCAATTGGGCAATATTCAAATTTAAGATCCAGCAGCGCTTGTTTCAGATCGCTGAAAATTGTCTGATCCGCCAGTTGGCGCGCAGAGACGTTTACCGCTACGCGCACAAATATGCCTTTGTCGCGCCATTTCGCCACTTGCCGCACCACATCCAGCATGACCCAGCGCCCCAGCGGCACAATCAAACCTGACTCTTCAGCATAGGAGATAAAGTCCAGCGGCGGGATCAGGCCGCGCTCCGGCGATTGCCAGCGGACCAGCGCTTCAAGGCTACGTACTTCGCCGCGCCAGGTGATCTTCGGCTGGTAATGGATCACCAGTTGCTCTTTTTCCAGCGCTTTACGCAGATTGGTATCGAGCCATAAATATTCAAATACGCGTTGATTCATTTCCGGCGAGAAGACGCAAAACTTGCCGCGGCCACTCTCTTTAGCGGTATACATCGCCGTGTCGGCGTTGCGGATCACGCTTTCCCGGTCATTACCGTGCTGCGGAGCCAGCGAAATGCCCAGCGAACAGCCGGTGTAAACTTCAATAAGGCCGATACGGAAAGGCTGGCGTAAACGGGTCAGAATGCGCGATGCCATCGCTTCCAGCAGGCTCTGCGAAGTGTCTGTTGCCAGTACGATAAACTCATCGCCGCCGAGCCTTGCGAGCACCTGGCCTTCGTCCAGACAACTCAATATGGCCAGCGCGACTGCCTGCAAGAGTTGATCGCCGAACATATGCCCATAGGCATCATTCACTTTTTTAAAATTATCCAGATCAAGATAGACAATGCCGACCTGCGTTTCCCCGCGTGCGCTTATCGCATCGCTAATTAACTCATGAATAGCGTTGCGATTGGGTAAACCCGTCACCGTATCGGTGTTGGCGAGAACCCGCAAACGCTCTTGCGCACGCCGCTCTTCGGTAATATCCGTACCGGAGCAGATGAGGTAAATTTCATTTTTACCGCTGCCGCTGTGAACAAACTTATTGCGAAACAGAAATAAACGCTGGCCTTTACGGGTTTTAACCCAGCGTTCCACTTCATATGGCCTACCGTCACGAAAAAAACCGCTGATATTGCGTTTTGAAGCCACCGCTTCGCTGCGGCTCATAAACAGTTTAAAAACGTTTTGCCCGATGACCTCTTGCTCTTTCATGCCGGTGTATTCTTCGCTCAGGCGATTAAAACGCTGAATATTCCCGTGCTTATCGAGGATCACAATCACTGAATTCGCTTCGGAAACAACTTGCTCTGCGAAGGAGAGGCCTTGCACCAGATCGCGGGCTACTGACTTGGTATCGTGCCAGGCCGATGCGCTACCCGCCCAGGCTTTGCGGGATATTTTCCTGCCGACAAGGTGCACGGCAACGTCCTCGCCGAATAAAGAGAGATGCATCGTGAGGCTGGACGTGATGACCGTCATTTCGCGGATCCGCGCTGCTTGCTCGTCGCTCAGCGCAACAACCTGGCTGACATCGGCGTTTTCGTCCGGAGCAAAGTGCAGTGCGTTACTGTCGGCGGTTAAACGCCAAAAGGGGCTTGTCGAACCCAGATAGCGAAACAGCAGGTTCTGTTCCTGAAAGTCTTTCATGCAATCTCCCAACCCACATAAAAGCGCAACGGGTACACAATTTATTGACGGATAACCGCCTTTTTAAAGGGGGTAATCAGGCATGAACGTGTTGTTTCTTCTTGGAATGTTTTGTTAAAACCCGGCCTGGTAGCGAAAAAAGATCTGTCATAAATAGCATAAAGCCGCAGTAAACAAACAGTTGCCTGAGGTTTTATTGTGGCCGTTTTTGCAGGATTGTGTGAAGAATTCAGAAAAAAATGCGCGTGGCATCGCAACAGAAATTTGGCGCTTCCCAGGGCTGGAAAGCGCCATGATTAAAAAACGTTACAGCACCGGGCGGGCAATAACGCTGCGGGTTTCCATACGGACTTCCGCAATCGTGACATCAATAACGTCGGTCACTTTAAAGACGGTTTCACCTTTAATTTGCACGGTGCCATTTTCCTGGCTGCACACCAGTTCGTCGCGCACGGCATGAATAAACGGAGCCGGAATAAAGGCAACGGCACCATTATCCACCAGCCGTACGCGCATACCGCCGCGGCTGACATCAATAATTTCTGCCGCGAAACGGGTATCGGTACCGGCTTTGTTTTGCAGGAAACGGGCGTAGAGCCAGTCGCCGACATCGCGTTCCGCCATGCGGTTCAGGCGACGGCGCTCAGACATTTGCACCGTGGCATCGTCCTGTGGGCGCTTCGGCGTTTCGCCTTTGATAATCGCTTTCAGCAGGCGATGGTTGATCATGTCGCCGTACTTACGAATAGGCGAGGTCCAGGTCGCGTACGCTTCCAGGCCAAGACCAAAATGCGGGCCAGGTTCAACGCTGATTTCCGCGAAAGACTGGAAGCGGCGAATGCGGCTATCGAGGAAGCCTGAAGGCTGCGCATCCAGCTCGCGACGCAATTTGCAGAAACCTTCCAGCGTCAGCACTTCTTCGGCATCAACATGTATACCGTGCGTTTTCAGCATCGCGGCCAGTTGTTCGCTGTTCGCCGGGTCGAAACCAAGGTGCACGTTATAAATGCCAAAGCCGAGCTTGTCGCGCAGTACGCGTGCAGCGCAGATATTGGCGGCAATCATTGACTCTTCAACAATGCGGTTAGCAACGCGGCGTGGCTCGGCAACGATATCCAGCACTTCGCCTTTCTCGCCAAGCACAAAGCGGTAATCCGGACGGTCTTTAAATACCAGCGCGTGGTTCTGGCGCCATTGGGCGCGCAGCTGGCTGACGCGCTGCAGCAGACGGATCTGCGCCGCGATGGCATCGTTTGTTGGCTGCCAGTTACCGGTGTTTTCCAGCCAGTCGGAGACATCGTCATAAGCCAGTTTGGCTTTCGACTCAATGGTCGCCGCGAAAAATTCGATATTGTCTTTGATAGCGCCGTCTGCATCCAGCGTCATCCGACAAACCAGCGCCGGACGGACTTCGTTGGCGCGCAGAGAGCAAAGATCGTCAGACAGCTCGCGCGGCAGCATCGGGATATTGAAACCCGGCAGATAGTTGGTGAAAGCGCGAATCTTCGCAGCCTCATCGAGCTTGCTGCCTTCGGCAATCCAGGCCGTAGGATCGGCAATTGCCACGGTCAGTTGCAGTTCGCCTTCAGCGGTCTGCGCAACATACAGCGCATCGTCCATATCTTCGGTGCTGGCGCTGTCGATGGTGACAAAATCCAGCGCGGTTAAATCCACACGCTGCAGGCCGTCATCCAGCATTTCGGTCGCCACGCCATTTGGCGCTTCTTTTTCCAGATTGTGGCGCGCCAGGGTGACCCACCACGGCACAAAGTGGTCTTCAGCGAAGGTGATAAACTGCGTCAGTTCAGCGTAAAAACCGCGATCGCCTTTCAGCGGATGGCGACGCATTTCAGCGACGGCCCAGTCGCCCTCTTTGAAATCATGCTCAACGCCACGGGCGGCGCGGCAGGGGATAGCATCTTTTAGCAACGGATGATCCGGCACGATAGAGAGACGATCGTCTTTCTTTTGCACTTTGCCAACAAAACGGGTCAAGAACGGCTCGACCAGCTCTTCAGGCTCCGCGCTTTCACGGTCTTTATCGCTGTGGATGACGGCAATAATCTTGTCGCCGTGCATCACTTTCTTCATCTGCGGTGGCGGAATGAAGTAGCTTTTTTGCGCGTCGACTTCCAGAAATCCAAAGCCTTTTTCAGTGCCTTTTACAACACCTTCCGCACGCGGAGTTTGGGAATGAAGTTGCTGTTTAAGCTGCGCTAGCAGCGGGTTGTCCTGGAGCATAATTATGTATTTTCGTGGCTAAAAGAGCGGCTGACAGTTTTACGCGATTCTTCCTGCTGCGGCAAGCGCTGTTTCAGCAAAATCATGCTGCGCAACCAGTGGCAAGAGCACTTACGCTGCGCTATACCCGCCTGCGGCTACACGCTTTGCCCGAGGGCGATATGCAGCCGGTTTAACCAGCCATTTAGCGCACAAGCGACAAGCAAGCTCATTGCCGCCTGGCGGCTGTAGCCATGTTCCTCAAGCTGTAAAAATTGCGCGGGGCTGAACCTGTCCGGCGCGCAGGTAAGCATCTGAACGGCTTGCACCAGAGCGCTCTCTTTGTTTTTCCCTGCCAGCACACGATTGAGCTCGCGGCTGCCGGCGCGCAGCGCCTGCGCCAGTAACTCATCGTCACTGCCACGTTGCACTTGTTGGGTAAAACAGCTCGTGCTGCCGTTGAGGCGCGCGGTGTAGGCCGCCACCAGCCAGCTCTGCTGTTTATTGGGGCTGATTTTAGCCACCTGTTCGCTCATTTCGCCAAGCTCATTGAGCAGCAGATGTTCATGGGCCAACAAGGGGGCAAGCAGGCGTAGTTCCGGCAGCGGTTGCCAGCGCGCAAGTGACTCCATTTGCGGCGCATTTGCAGTACGTAAATCGACACTCTCGATACCGGGCTGCCATTCAGTGGCAGTATCGCTAAAAAGCGCGGCGTCCGCTTCTTGCTGGGTTTCCATACCGGGTATAAACCGCACCGGCTGGCCGAGCGATGCCTGCAGGGCGGCGACAACGCGCGCCTGGAAAGCAACAAAGCCGATAATCTGATTGATGATCACCAGGTCATACAGCGTTAATCCTACGTCTTCTAACTGTTGTCGCGCACGAGCGTCAATAACCGAGGGAGAGGCGGCAAGCTGCCGCGCATGTTGGGTAATTTGCGCCAGTCGGTAGTTGCTTTCCCGTGACGAGTCCGGGCCGGATAACGGCGCCAGCCGCGCGGCGTAGTGATTGCATAACCGTTGAACGCCGAAAACCTGCGCCGCCGTAAGGGCGGTGCTGAGGCGATCATAGGCGCTGAAAGTGCGTAAACGGCTGGTGTTTACACGCTGCGGAAATAGCAGGGCATAGATTTTTCGTGCGGGCGAAACAATGCCTTCAAGGTCGGTTTTTTGTTTCTCCGGCAGGGCGAGGTCGAGCAGAAAAGGGTCGTTTACTGTGGCCGCTTCGGGAACTAACGGTAGCGCATGTGCCCGTCTGGCACTCGACTGGGTCTCATGATACCAGTGGCTTTTGCCTTCAATCCGGCGTTGTTCCATGGTCGTTCCTTGGTCTGAAAGTGGCGATCCGGATACGACGGCATATCATTGTCGCCGGATCTTTTTTGCTGCTTAATCCTGGCGTAATGACGGAGAGGGATGAAAGATTGTTAGGTGATAATAAATATCAGAATGGCATATCGAAAAACGCCCCTTCAGAAGAAGGGGCGGTGGGGATTATTTAATTTCCAGCTCGTTCATGGCGGCGATATTGAAACCACCGTCAACATGAACCACTTCACCGGAGATACCGGCAGAGAGATCGGAGCACAGGAACGCGGCGGAGTTACCGACGTCCTCAATGGTCACAGTGCGGCGAATCGGGGTAACCGCTTCGCAATGTGCCAGCATTTTACGAAAATCTTTAATGCCGGAAGCGGCCAGTGTGCGGATCGGACCGGCGGAGATACCGTTGACACGCACGCCTTCCGGACCCATCGCGTTCGCCATATAGCGGACGTTTGCTTCCAGAGAGGCTTTTGCCAGACCCATTACGTTGTAGTTCGGGATCGCACGCTCAGCGCCCAGATAAGAGAGCGTCAGCAGCGCTGAACCCGGGTTCAGCATTTCGCGGCAGGCTTTCGCCATCGCCACAAAGCTGTAGGAGCTGATGTCGTGGGCGATTTTAAAGCCTTCGCGGGTTACCGCGTTCACGTAGTCGCCATCCAGCTGATCGCCCGGTGCGAAACCAATGGAGTGAACGAAACCGTCAAACTTCGGCCAGCTTTTCGCCAGGTCGGTGAACAGGGCGTCGATGCTTTCATCTTTAGCGACATCACATTCCAGAACGATGCTGGAACCCAACTGGGCGGCAAACTCTTCAACGCGGCCTTTCAGCTTGTCGTTCTGGTAGGTGAATGCCAGCTCAGCGCCTTCGCGGTGCATAGCCTGTGCGATGCCGTATGCGATGGACAGTTTGCTGGCGACGCCAGTAACCAGAATGCGCTTACCGGAAAGAAAACCCATAGCTCTAATCCTTATATTCATTGTTGTGGCGAGCGCCATTATATGGGGCGATCGTCGTTAAAACGCGGCGATTCTATCATGAGTCGCCGGATGAGTTAATCCGACCACTGAAACTATTGAATCAGCGGTCTTTTCGCCAGGCATCGGCTGTTAACGCTTCGCCAAAATGCCCGGCAATTAAACGTTTTGTTAAATCGTGCAGCGGCGAGGCGAGCACATCGGCGGTGCTGCCGCGCTCAACGACTTCACCCTGATGCATAACCAAAACCTGATCGCTGATATGTTTCATCATGCCGATGTGCTGGGTGACATAAATATAAGAGATACCCTGTTTTTCCTGTAATTCCAGCATCAGATTAATTAACTGCGAACGCATCGACATATCCAGCGACGCCAGCGCTTCGTCAGCAATAATCACTTTCGGACGCAGGATTAACGCCCGCGCCAGCCCCAGGCGTTGTTTTTGCCCCGGTGCCAGCATATAGGGGTAATAACTGACATGATCCGGCAACAGGCCGACCATGCGCAGCGTTTCAAGAATGCGCTTCTGGCGGACTTCCGGCTCAAGATCCGTATTCAGACGCAACGGGAAATCAAGGATTTGCGACAGTCGCTGGCGCGGGTTCAGCGAGGTGGTTGGATCCTGGAAAATCATGCGAATGTGTTGGCTGCGAAACGTGTAATCGCCGTAATGCAACGGTTTATCGTCTATCACCAGTTCGCCGGAAGACGGTTCAACCATTCCGGCCAGCATTTTCGCCAGCGTCGATTTACCGGAGCCGTTCTCACCAATAATCGCCAGCGTCTGTTTTTCCCGCAGGGTAAAGCTCAGCGGTTTAACCGCTTCAACCGTCTGGCGGCGGAACCAGCCGGTGCGATAACGGAAGGTTTTGCTCAGATTGCGCACTTCAAGCAAGGTTTCGACCATCTCACTCACTCTCCATATTCAGCGGGAAATGGCAGGCGAAGAGATGATTTCTTGCACCGGCTAACCGCGGCGTTTCCACACATTTACGCTGGGCGTAAGGGCAGCGCGGCCCCAGGCGGCAGCCGATCGGCAACTGCTCCAGCAGCGGGATCGCGCCGGGCAGGGTATTCAGGCGGCTTTTGTGCGGCATCGCGCTGCCGAAATCCGGGATCGCGCGAATCAACGCCTGCGTATAAGGGTGATGAGGCGTTGCGATCAACTCTTCGCTTGGCGCGGTCTCCACGGTCTGGCCGCAATACATCACATTGATGCGATCCGCCCATTTGCTCAGCATCTGCAAATCATGGCTGATCAGCATAATGGTGGTGTTGTTGTTCTGATTGAGCCTGTCGAGCAGGCGAAAGATTTGCGCCTGGGTGGTCGGTTCCATCGCGTTCGTCGGCTCATCGGCAATCAGCAATCGCGGTTGGTTAGCCAGCGCGATAGCAATCATCACTTTCTGGCATTCACCTTCGGTCAGCTCATAAGGGAAGCTGCGCATCGCATCTTTATGATCTTTAATGCCAACACGGTGCAGCAGCTCAATGGCGCGGCGTTTCCGCCAGCCAAAACGTTGCCACAAGCTGCCTTTCCACGTCCAGCCGGGAATATTCTGCATCAGCTGTTTGCCAACGCGCTCGGAGGGATCGAGACAGGATTGCGGTTCCTGAAAAATCATCGATACGTTGTGGCCCAGCAGCTTGCGGCGCTCACGTGAGGAGAGGCGCAGCAGATCAACATCATCAAAGCGCATACGGTCTGCGGTGACGCGCCAGTTGTCTTTGGTAACGCCGCAAATCGCTTTAGCAATCAAGCTCTTACCGGATCCGGACTCGCCAACCAGCCCGCGAATTTCACCTTCTGCCAGCGTCAGGCTGACGCGATCGACGGCTTTTACCCAGTCTTCACCGGTTTTCACTTCGATGGTGAGATTACGAATATCAAGAAGCGGCATTATTCCACCCCCGCTGTGATCGCGCGGCGGATACCGTCGCCAAGAATATTAACCAGCAATACGCTCACCATAATTGCCGCGCCCGGCAGCATTACTGTCCACGGTGCAACATAAATCAGCTCCAGCGCGTCACCAAGCATGGCACCCCATTCCGGAGAGGGCAGTTGCGCGCCCAGATCGAGAAAACCGAGTGCCGCAATATCGAGGATCGCCATCGACAGCGCGCGGGTAATTTCTGTCACCATGCCTGCGGTAATGTTCGGCAACACGGCAAACCAGAGAATATTCATGGTTGACGCACCATCAAGCCGCGCGGCAACAACATACTCTTTTTCCAGTTCGTCATGCACCAGGCTGTAAACGGAACGCACCATGCGCGGCAGCAGCGCCAGCCAGACGGCGAACATTGCGTGCGAGAGATGCGGGCCGGCGAACGCCACCACAATAATCGCCAGCAGCAGTGTCGGTAGCGACAGTAGCGTGTCGAGAATATGGTTCAGCACCGCCGAGCGCAGGCCGTGGGTACAACCGGCGAAAACGCCAAGCGCCAGCCCGCAAAGCGTTGCCGCCAGCGTAACGACAAAGGCACCGCCCACCGTTGGCGCTGCACCGCTCAACAACCGGCTTAATACATCGCGCCCTAAATCATCTGTGCCGAGAAAAAACGAAACATCGCCGTAGCGCGACCAGGAGGGTGGCAGCAACTGATAACCAAGAAATTGCTGGTCAATGCCGTAAGGGGCAAACCAGTGACCGAAAATACACAGCAGCACTAACGCGCCACAGCCATACAGGCCGATCATCGCGGTGGTATCGCCGTAAAATTTGCGCCACGCGGTTCGCAGCGCGCCAGGCGGGCGTTTTTCGCTGTAGACGCTATCGTAAGGCATACCATTCCTTATGTTTCAACGGATTAGCCAGCGCGCCGAGAATATCGGACAGCACGTTCACAATAATAACCAGTGAGCCTATCACCATCACACCTGCGGAAATCGCCGCATAATCCTGCTGGCGAATCGCATTGATCAACCAGCGCCCCAGCCCAGGCCAGCTAAAGACCATTTCGGTGATCATCGCCAGCGTCAGCATGGTCGAAAATTGCAGGCCGAGACGCGGGATCACCGGTGGCAGGGCGTTATGCAAAACATGGCGGCGCAGGATCGTCAGCCGCGAAAGGCCGCGCGTCGCCGCCGCTTTGATGTAGTTTTTATCGAACACGTCAATGGTGCTGATGCGCATCAGACGAATAACTTCGGTGGTCGGTGCCACCGCCAGCGTTAACACCGGCAACACGACATGACGTAAGGCGCTGATAATCATCTCTTCGCGCCACGGCGAATCGGAGAGCCAGGCATCAATCAGCGAAAAACCGGTCACCGTTTTGACTTCGTATAACAGATCAAAACGACCCGACACCGGTAGCCAGCCTAAATTCAGCGAGAAAAACAGGGTTAAGAGCAGTGCCAGCCAGAACACCGGGATTGAAAAGCCCAGCAGCGCAAAGGCGCTGATCATTTTATCCTGCCACTTGCCGCGCATCACACCAGCCAGCATGCCGACCGGGATACCCACTAACAAAGCGGAGCCAAACGCCAGCAGGCATAGCTCCATAGTGGCCGGAAACACCTCTTTAAGCTGTTCTGAAATTAACTGGCCATTGATGCTGGAAACACCAAAATCCCAGTGCAGCAAACCGTTAAACCAGAACACCCAGGCATTCCACAGCGACGCGCCCTGAAGCGGAGCGTGGGGCGTAAAATAGCTCAGGCTAAAGCCGACAAAGGTCAGTAAAAAAAGCGTGACCAGCAGTAATAACAGGCGGCGCAGGGTAAAGATAATCATTGTGGCGATACCTCTTGTTTTTCCCGCGAAACACCGGCAAAGGAGGCGCTACCAAACGGGCTCAGCACCAGGCCTTTGATGTCATAGCGATACGCCTGCAAACGCAGGGAAGATGCCAGCGGCAACACCGGCAATTCGCGCGCCAGTATCTGCTGCGCCTCGTCATAATCATCAATGCGCGCCGCAAGTTGCTGTGAAGCCAGCGCTTTTTGTAACACCTCGTCGAACTCACGGTTGCACCAGTGCGCAAAATTGGTCTGTGAGTTGATTGCCGCGCAACTGAGCATCGGGCGGAAGAAACTGTCCGGATCGTTACTGTCCGTTGCCCAGCCGGCAAGGGTTAAATCGTGATTCATATCCATCAGCCGCGCTTCCTGGAAACGGCCTTCCACCGGAACAATCACCACTTTAACACCGACCTGTGCCATATCTGCCTGAATCAGTTCGGCGGTTTTCAACGGGCTTGGGTTCCACGCCTGTGAACTGGTCGGCACCCACAATTGCAGCGTCAAATTTTCCAGCCCCAGCGCTTTCAGACGTTCGCGAGCCTGCGCCGGATCGTACTCGGTGATCTTCGCTTCGTTGTCATAGGCCCAGGAGGCGCGTGGCAATATTGAAGCGGCGGTTTCAGCGGTTCCGTAATAGATCGACTGCATCAGACGCTGATTATTAATGGCCAGCGCCAGTGCATGGCGCACTTCCGGGTTATTCAGCGGCGGTTTGTTGGTGTTAAACGCCAGGTAGGCGATGTTCATACCCGGGCGCAACGTGAGCCGCAAACGCGGGTCATCACGCAAAATCGTCAACTGGCTGGCGGCAGGCCAGGCCAGCACATCGCACTCGCCGGTTAACAGCTTCGACAAGCGCCCGGTGCCGCCGGATCCGAGATCGACCACCACTTGTTGCATCAATGGGGTACCACGCCAGAATTTTTCGTGACGTTGTAACCGAATATATTGCCCGGCACGATATTCATCCAGTTGATAAGGCCCGGTGCCGACCGGCTGTCGGTCAAGCAACTCCTGGCGATCGCTTTTCTCTAACTGGGCGGCGTATTCCGCCGACATCACCGAAGCATAGTGTGTCGCCAGATGCCATAAAAAGGAGGCATCCGGTTTTTTCAGGCGAAATTCAACCGTGCGGTTATCGAGCTTGCGCACGCTGTCGACAGAATCGGCAAACTGCAAGCTGTCGAAATAGGGGAAGTTACCGCCGTTGACGTTATGCCAGGGATGATTGCGCGAGAAAATGCGCTGGAAGGTGAAGACCACATCATCAGCGTTCAGGGTGCGGTGCGGCGTAAACCAGGCTGTTTTCTGGAAAGCCACGCCGTCGCGCAGGCGAAAACGGTAGGTCGCGCCGTTATCGAGCACTTCCCAGCTTTCCGCCAGCTCCGGAACCAGCCGGTAGGTATAAGGATCGACATCCAGCAGGCGATCATAAAGCTGTGCCGCCAGCGTATCGACTATCAGACCGCTGCTGACTTTTTGCGGGTTAAAGGTATCGACCTGGCCATTGACACAATAGACAAAGCCGCTGTCGCGAATATCCGCTTGCTCAGAAAGCGGTGTCGCCGCTTGCGCAAAACCCGTTGCCAGGCTTGCGGTCAATAGCAGGGAAGAGAAAACCAGACGCATGATTTTTTCAACGATTTTAAATTCATGTGCAAAGTGTATCGCACTTGCTATGGCTTCGTACAAATGTCTGCTTACGACTGCTGTTATTGTCGGCGATTTCAGCTGATTTGGTGCTTTTTCAGCAGTGCGCGCAGTTGGTGGTAAGTGAGCCCGAGTAACTCCGCCGCGCGTTTCTGGTTAAATTTCGCCTGTTGCAGGCTGGTTTGCAGCAGCGCTTTTTCTTGATCGAACTGGAATTTGCGTAAATCCAGCGGCAACGCTGGTAACCCGGCTGCTTCCCGCCCGGTTGGTGGTTGGGGAGTGATATCACGGTTGAAAGGATCAAGGATGATGTCATCAAGCGGCGTATCGATGCTGCCGTGGCGGTAAACCGAGCGCTCCACCACGTTTTTGAGTTCGCGAATATTACCCGGCCATGAATAGCCCATCAGCACGTCGCGCGCGTGATCGGTAAAGCCAGGGAAGAGCGGCAATTTCAGTTCCCGACACATCTGGATAGCGAAATGATCCGCCATCAGCATGATATCGCTCTGGCGCTGGCGCAGCGGCGGCAGGAGCACGACATCAAAGGCCAGCCGGTCGAGCAAATCCGCGCGAAATGTGCCGTCCTGTACCATTTGCGGCAGATCGGCGTTAGTGGCGCAAACCAGCCGCACATTGACCTGTAGCGGCTGGCTTCCGCCGACGCGCTCCAGCTCGCCATATTCAATCACTCGCAGCAGCTTTTCCTGTACCAGCATTGGTGCGGTGGCCAGTTCATCAAGAAACAGCGTCCCACCATCGGCACGTTCAAACCGGCCCGGATGGCGTTTTTGCGCGCCAGTAAACGCGCCCGCTTCATGGCCAAAGAGTTCGGTATCAAGCAGGTTTTCATTCAGCGCCGCGCAGTTGAGCGAAATGAACGGTCCTTGCCAGCGCGAAGAGAGAAAGTGCAAACGGTTTGCAATCAGCTCCTTACCGGTACCGCGCTCGCCGATGATCAGCACCGGCTTATCGATGGGCGCGAGGCGCGAAACCTGTTCCAGCACCTCAATAAAGCTGTTGGCCTCGCCGAGCAAGTTATCCTTTTGTTCCGACATGATGAAATTCACCACTAGTTAGTGATATTAACTACTCTAGCCTAAGTTATCGTTGCGGTAAAACTATTCATTTGCTTTATATTCAATGGGATAAAAAGTTGGCACGGCGTTTGTAATAGTCCAGCAGCAGGGCTGAGCCCGATTACAGAAATCAAGAGGAACAGATTATGGGTATTTTTTCTCGTTTTGCCGACATCGTGAACGCCAACATCAATTCACTGCTGGAAAAAGCCGAAGATCCGCAAAAGCTGGTGCGCCTGATGATCCAGGAGATGGAAGATACGCTGGTGGAGGTTCGTTCAACTTCAGCGCGTGCGCTGGCGGAGAAAAAACAGCTGACGCGTCGCATTGAACAAGCGAGCGCGCAGCAGGCCGAGTGGCAGGAAAAAGCCGAACTGGCGCTGCGGAAAGATAAAGACGATCTGGCGCGTGCGGCGCTGATTGAAAAGCAAAAACTCACCGCGCTGATTGAAACGCTTGAGCAGGAAGTGACGCTGGTGGATGAAAGTCTGACGCGGATGAAAAAAGAGATCGGCGAGCTGGAAAATAAACTCAGCGAAACCCGTGCCCGCCAGCAGGCATTAACGTTACGTCACCAGGCGGCCAGCTCATCGCGCGATGTCCGCCGTCAGCTCGACAGCGGCAAACTGGATGAAGCGATGGCGCGCTTTGAATCGTTCGAACGCCGTATCGACCAGATGGAAGCCGAAGCGGAAAGCCACGGTTTTGGAAAGCAGAAATCGCTGGATCAGCAATTTGCAGAACTGCGTGCCGATGACGAAATCAGCGAGCAACTGGCGCAGTTGAAAGCCAAAATGAAACAAGACAACGAATAATAATAACGGCGGCATCAGAAGATGCCGCTCCTCATCCGCTGTAAGGAGTACACATGAGCACGCTGTTTCTGGCTATACCCCTGACACTTTTCATCCTGTTTGTGTTGCCGGTCTGGTTATGGCTGCATTACAACAATCGCACTTCACGCGGCGAACTTAACCAGAACGAGCAGCAGCGCTTACTCCAGCTTTCCGAAGAGGCCACGAGGATGCGCGAACGTATTCAGGCGCTGGAAGATATTCTTGATGCTGAGCACCCGAACTGGAGAGACCGCTAATGGCAACCCTCGATCTAAATAAAAAGTTATGGCGTATCCCGCAGCGCGGAAAAATCGGTGGTGTCTGTGCAGGCATCGCGCAGTATCTGGATATTCGCGTCAAAGTCGTGCGTATTCTTGCCATTCTGGCGATGTTTTTCGGGCTGTTTTTCTTTGTTGTGGCGGCGTATATCGTGCTGTTTTTTGTGCTGGATCCGCTACCGGACAATTATGCCGAGAGCGAAAACGTACCGGGCAGCAGCGAATTGCTGGACGCGGTAGACGCTCAACTCGCCGCGGGAGAAGCCCGTTTGCGCCAGATGGAACGTTATGTCACCTCAGATACGTTCTCGCTGCGCAGCCGTTTCCGTCAGTTGTAGGAGAAAAATATGAATCAACGCTGGCAACAGGTTCATCGTAACGTAAAACCCGGTTTGCAGATTGTCGGAAAGCTGGCGTTGCTGACCGCGCTGCGCTTCGGCCCGGCAGGTGTTGCGGGCTGGGCGGTGAAATCCGTCGCCCGACGCCCGGTTAAGTTGCTGCTGGCGTTCGCGCTGGAGCCGTTGTTGAAGCGAGCTGCGAATAAATTTTCTCGCCGCTTCCTGTCCCAAAACGAGATAAAATAAGGGATTACGGCTAACGCTCTAAGGCAAAACGCAATGGCGATGGATCGATTTCGTAACGAATTGAATGCGCTGGTTAACCGCGGAATGGACAGGCATTTGCGTCTGGCGGTGACCGGCCTGAGCCGCAGTGGCAAAACCGCATTTATTACCGCACTGGTTAATCAATTACTGAACATTCACGCAGGTTCACGTCTGCCGTTGCTAAGCGCCGTGCGCGAAGAGCGGCTGCTTGGCGTGAAACGCGTGCCGCAGCGTGATTTTGGTATTCCCCGTTTTACCTATGATGAGGGGCTGGCGCAGTTGTATGGATCGCCGCCGGTCTGGCCGACGCCGACGCGCGGCGTCAGCGAAATCCGCCTTGCGCTGCGTTTTCGCTCCAACGATTCGCTGCTGCGCCATTTCAAAGAGACCTCCACGCTTTATCTGGAAATTGTCGACTATCCTGGCGAATGGCTGCTGGATTTACCGATGCTGGCACAGGATTACCTGAGCTGGTCGCGGCAAATGACTGGCTTGTTGCAAGGGCAGCGTCAGGCGTGGTCGGCACAATGGCGCGCCCTGTGCGCGGGGCTTGATCCACTGGCACCAGCGGATGAAAACCGGCTGGCCGAAATTGCTGCGGCGTGGACGGACTATTTGCATCAATGCAAACGAGAGGGGCTGCACTTTATTCAACCTGGCCGCTTTGTTCTGCCCGGTGATATGGCGGGCGCGCCCGCGCTGCAATTCTTCCCGTGGCCGGACGTTAACGGCACCGGGGAAGCGAAACTGGCGCAGGCCGGTAAACACACCAACGCCGGGACGCTGCGTGAACGTTACAACTATTATTGCGAGCATGTCGTCAAAGGTTTCTATAAACACCATTTCCTCAAGTTTGATCGCCAGATTGTACTGGTCGATTGCCTGCAGCCGCTGAACAACGGCCCGCAGGCGTTTAACGATATGCGGCTTGCGCTCACACAACTGATGCAAAGTTTCCACTACGGTCAGCGCACGCTGTTTCGCCGCCTGTTTGCGCCAGTTATCGACAAACTCTTATTTGCCGCCACCAAAGCCGATCATATTACGGTCGATCAGCACGCCAATATGGCGTCGCTGTTACAGCAACTGATCCAGGACGCCTGGCAAAACGCGGCGTTTGAAGGCATCAGTATGGATTGTCTGGGGCTGGCTTCTGTGCAGGCGACGCAAAGCGGCATCATCGATGTGAATGGCGAGAAGATCCCGGCGCTGCGCGGGCATCGTCTGAGCGATGGCGCGCCGCTAACCGTTTATCCCGGCGAAGTGCCCGCGCGGTTGCCGGGGCAGGCATTCTGGGACAAGCAAGGTTTTAATTTTGAGGCGTTCCGCCCGCCAGTGATGGATGTTGATATGCCGCTGCCGCATATCCGCCTGGATGCGGCGCTGGAGTTTTTGATTGGAGATAAATTGCGATGACCGAGCCGCTAAAACCGAGAATCGATTTCGCAGGCCCGCTGGAAGCGGAAAGCAGCGCGCAGTTTAAGCGGGCGCAGACCTTTAACGATAAGCAAGCGGAAAACTTTGCTCCCGCCGTGGTTGATGAACTGCCGGAAGAGGGGCAAGCCGAGGCGGTGGTCGAGGCTGCGCTGCGGCCAAAACGGAGCCTGTGGCGCAAAATGGTCACCGCCGGGTTGACGCTGTTTGGCGTAAGCGTGGTCGGACAAGGTGTGCAGTGGGCAATGAACGCCTGGCAAACTCAGGACTGGGTGGCACTGGGCGGCTGCGCCGCCGGCGCGTTGATTGTTGGCGCAGGTGTCGGTTCGGTTGCCAGCGAATGGCGACGGCTTTGGCGTTTACGCCAGCGTGCGCAGGAACGCGATGAAGCGCGTGATTTATTGCACAGCCACGCCACCGGGAAAGGGCGGGCTTTTTGCGAAAAACTGGCGCGGCAGGCAGGTATCGATCAGGCACACCCGGCGCTACAGCGCTGGTATGCGGCGATCCACGAAACGCATAACGATCGAGAAATTGTCAGCCTGTATGCGCATCTGGTTCAGCCCGTGCTGGATACTCAGGCCCGGCGTGAAATCAGCCGCTCGGCGGCGGAATCCGCGCTGATGATCGCCGTCAGTCCGCTGGCGATGGTTGATATGGCTTTTATCGCCTGGCGCAATCTGCGGCTGATCAACCGTATCGCCACGCTGTACGGTATTGAACTCGGTTACTACAGCCGTCTGCGTTTGTTCCGCTTAGTGCTGCTGAATATCGCTTTTGCGGGTGCCAGCGAACTGGTGCGTGAAATTGGCATGGACTGGGTCTCGCAGGATTTGGCGGCCCGGCTTTCGGCGCGTGCGGCGCAGGGGATTGGCGCCGGGCTGTTGACGGCGCGCCTCGGTATTAAAGCGATGGAGCTGTGCCGTCCGCTGCCATGGCTTGACGACGATAAGCCGCGCCTTGGCGATTTCCGCAGGCAATTGATTAGCCAGTTGAAAGAGACGCTTCAGAAACGCTCCGCTGACTAAAAAACCGGCGCTGCGCGCTTACCTTTACGCCGCAGTGCCGCTTTTCTCCGCAAACTGTCAATATTTGTTGACAGATATCTTCCTGCCAACCGCGAACTGGCTTATCATCCTTTCATTACGTGAATGAATAAGGGCGAATTCCCATGCGTCTTGAAGTTTTTTGTGAAGACCGGCTTGGTCTGACTCGCGAATTACTGGATTTACTGGTGCTGCGCGGTATCGACTTACGCGGGATAGAAATTGACCCTGTCGGGCGAATCTACCTGAATTTCGCCGCGCTCGAATTTAACACCTTCAGCAGCCTGATGGCTGAAATTCGCCGCATCCCCGGCGTGACGGATGTACGTACCGTGTTGTGGATGCCATCCGAACGCGAACACCGCGCGATGAGCGCGCTGCTCGAAGCGCTGCCGGAGCCGGTATTGTCGCTGGATATGAAAAGCAAAGTGGAACTGGCGAACCCGGCCAGCTGCCAGCTTTTTGCCCTGGATGCCGATAAACTTCGTAACCACAACGCGGTACAGCTAATTGCAGGGTTTAATTTCCAGCGCTGGCTCGATGGTAACCCGCAAAATTCGCATAACGAGCACGTCGTTATCGCCGGGCAAAATTTCCTGATGGAGATAACGCCGGTACACCTTGAAGGCGAGACCGGCGAACCGGTGCTGACCGGTGCGGTGGTGATGCTGCGTTCGACTATTCGTATGGGTCGCCAGTTACAAAACCTGAGCCAACAGGATCTCAGCGCGTTCAGTCAGATCGTCGCCGTGAGCCAGAAAATGCGTCAGGTGGTGGAGCAGGCGCGGAAACTGGCGATGCTCACCGCACCGCTGCTGATCACCGGCGATACCGGCACCGGTAAAGATTTGCTGGCGCATGCCTGCCATCTTGCCAGTCCGCGCGCGGCGAAACCTTATCTGGCGCTGAATTGCGCCTCCATTCCGGAAGAGTCCGTCGAAAGCGAGCTGTTTGGCCATGCGCCGGAAGGGAAAAAGGGCTTTTTCGAGCAGGCGAACGGCGGCTCGGTGCTGCTTGATGAGATTGGCGAAATGTCGCCGCGTATGCAGGTGAAACTGCTGCGTTTTCTTAACGATGGTACGTTCCGGCGTGTCGGCGAAGATCATGAAGTGCATGTGGATGTGCGCGTGATCTGCGCAACGCAGCGCAATCTGGTGGAGCTGGTGCAAAAAGGGCTGTTCCGTGAAGATCTTTATTATCGCCTGAATGTGCTGACGCTGAACTTACCGCCACTGCGCGATCGTCCGCAGGACATCATGCCGCTGACAGAGCTTTTTGTGGCCCGTTTTGCCGATGAGCAGGGCGTTCCACGACCAAAACTGTCGCAGGATGTGCATCAATTGCTCAACCGCTATGGCTGGCCGGGTAACGTGCGCCAGTTGAAAAACGCCATTTACCGGGCGCTAACGCAGCTGGAAGGCTACGAGCTGCGCGCTCAGGATATTCAACTGCCGGATTATGACGCCGCCACGGTGCCGGTGGGTGAAGATGTCATGGAGGGATCGCTGGATGAGATCACCAGCCGTTTTGAGCGCTCGGTGCTGATCCAGCTTTATCGCAACTATCCCAGCACGCGTAAACTGGCGAAGCGGCTCGGCGTTTCGCACACCGCGATTGCCAATAAACTGCGGGAATATGGCTTGAGCCAGAAGAAGGGCGACGAGTAGAAAAGAAAAAGCCTCCATTGCGGAGGCTTTTTTGTTGTAGTCAGGTTAATTAACCTTTCAGCACGTCCAGCGCGGCGGTGTAATCCGGCTCGTTGGTGATCTCATTCACCAGTTGGCTGAAAACAACAGTGTCGTTTTCGTCAATCACCACCACAGCACGCGCCGCAAGGCCTTTCAGTGCGCCATCAGAGATGCCAACACCGTAATTTTCGAGGAAGTCAGCACTGCGCAGCGTCGAAAGGGTAATGACATTGCTCAGACCTTCAGCACCGCAAAAACGGGACTGGGCAAACGGCAGGTCAGCAGAAATGCACAGCACCACGGTGTTGTTCATCTCAGTTGCTAACTGGTTAAATTTACGCACAGAAGCCGCGCAAACGCCGGTATCGATGCTTGGGAAAATGTTCAGCACTTTACGTTTACCCGCGAACTGGCTCAGTGCGACGTCGGACAGGTCTTTAGCCACGAGCGTGAACGGCTTGGCTTTTGCGCCAGCCTGCGGGATAGCGCCTGCAACCGGAACCGGATTGCCCTGAAAATGAACGAGTTGTGACATAATATCTTCCTGTTTACATATAGTTAACGTCGGCGCTAGTTTATGCCATCCACGGAGAGCACGGCAAACCAATTTTCATATCTATACTGGTTTAGACCTGCGGCAGAGGAGTGAGGAATGAGAAGCGTCAAAGTGTATGAGGAAACCTGGCCGCTGCATACGCCGTTTGTGATTTCGCGCGGTGCGCGCAACGAAGCGCGCGTGGTGGTGGTCGAGCTGGAAGAGGATGGCATAAAAGCCGCCGGGGAATGTACGCCTTACCCGCGTTATGGTGAAAGCGAGGCATCTGTCATGGCGCAAATCATGACAATTGTGCCGCAACTGGAAAACCGCCTGACGCGTGAAGAGCTGCAAACCATCCTGCCGCCGGGCGCTGCGCGAAACGCGGTTGACTGCGCCTTGTGGGATTTGCAGGCGCGCAAAGCGGCTATCTCGCTGGCCCAGTCCGCTGGTGTCAGTTTGCCGGAAACTATTATCACCGCTCAAACAGTGGTGATTGGCACACCGGAACAGATGGCGGCCAGCGCCGCCGCGCTCAGCGAAAAGGGCGCTCAGCTGCTGAAAATTAAGCTGGATGATCATTTGATCAGCGAAAGGCTGGTGGCAATTCGCGCTGCCGCGCCCGAAGCGACATTAATTGTGGATGCCAATGAGGCCTGGCACAGTGAAGGGCTTGCCGCGCGATGCCAGTTGCTGGCGGATCTCGGCGTTGCCATGCTGGAACAGCCGCTGCCAGCCGATGAGGACGATGCACTGGCGAATTTCATCCATCCGTTGCCGATTTGCGCGGATGAAAGCTGCCACACCCGAGAAAGCCTCGCTCACCTGCATGGGCGCTATGAAATGGTGAATATCAAGCTGGATAAAACCGGCGGATTAACCGAAGCGCTGGCGCTGGCGCATGAGGCGTCTCAACAAGGATTCACGCTAATGCTTGGTTGTATGATCTGTACGTCGCGCGCCATCGCGGCGGCGCTACCACTTGCCAGCCAGGTGCGTTTTGCCGATCTTGATGGCCCGACCTGGCTGGCGGTGGATGTTGAACCGGCGCTGCATTTCAGCACCGGTAAGCTTCATCTTTGAGGATCCCAGTGCAGTAGCGCCGTCATTGCCGCAAGGTATTTCTCGCTGGCTTCATCAGAGGAGATCGGCGGGAATTCGACGGTGATACAGTGCAAATTGATATCTGCACACCAGCTGCCAAACGATCCCGGCGTTTCGTAACCGACGCTGGTGACCAGCGGCAGGGAAAATTCATCCGCGAGCCATTTCCCAAGCGCGCTCTGGCGGGGATCTTCAACGCAGGCCAGCGGATCGTGGAATGTCACGACCCACGCCGGGTGAATGCGATGGATAAGCTGGCACAGCGCCTGCGTTTCCGGTTCTGAACCTGGCGCATCGCCTGTCAGCAAGACGACATCACGATCTTCAGCCGCACTGTTCCAGCGATACACCGTTTCACCGGGTTTCCAGTTGGCCGCCGGGAAATTACGGTTAAGATCAACCCCGTTCGCGTTTGCGCGCAGACCAAGCTGGCAACCATCCGGGTTGACCGCCAGCACCACGTGATGATGACGTAAATCTGCCTTAAGCGTGCGCAACGCGCAGGAGAGCGTCACCACGGACGAATTCTCGTCACCGTGCGTTCCGGCGATAATGAGCCCGCTTTCACGCGTGGCAATGGGGGCGGGAAACCAGATCAGCGGCGCGCCTAACAGCGAGCGACCAAACTCTTCACTGCCGGGGGCAAATGCGCCTCGTTGAGCACGCGGGCGTGTGGCTGGCATAGGCTTCCTTTTATTGTCGTTTATTTACAGCAAGTGTTGAGCATAAAGCGATGCGACGCAAATCATGCCATGAGGGTTAATTTGGCGTCCAGCCTCAATTTTCCGCTGTCCGCTGTTTGCATTCTCCCAAGTTAAAACAAATAATTACCTCATCTTTTGCCGGGAAGTTATACCAATGAGGGGATCCCATGAAGCATCGAATTTCAGCGCTGAGCTGCGCGCTCTGGCTGTGCGGTTTTTCTGTAAGTGCACTGGCGGCCGATGTGCCGCCGGGTACCCAACTCGCCGAGAAACAGGAAGTCGTTCGCCATGTTAAAGATGAACCTGCAACGTTAGATCCGGCGAAAGCCGTTGGCTTGCCGGAAATTCAGGTCATCCGCGATCTCTTTGAAGGGCTGGTGAATCAGAACGAGAAGGGCGAAATCGTTCCGGGCGTTGCCAGTAAATGGCAAAGCAGCGATAACCGCACCTGGGTATTTACGTTGCGGGACGATGCGCGCTGGTCCGATGGCTCGCCAGTAACGGCAGAGGATTTTGTCTATAGCTGGCAGCGACTCGTTGATCCGAAAACCACTTCACCCTTCGCCAGTTTTGCTGCGCTGGCGGGCATTGCGAATGCGAAAAGCATTACGGAGGGTAAAGAGGCGGTGGATAAACTCGGCGTCAGCGCCGTTGATGCGCGCACGTTGCGGGTGCAACTGGAGCGGCCATTGCCGTGGTTCCCCAGTTTGGCCGCCAGTTTTGCCTTTTACCCGGTGCAAAAAGCCAATGTGCAAAGCGGTGCTGATTGGACGCGCCCTGGCAAACTGGTGGGCAATGGCGCTTATGTACTTGCCGATCGCGTAGTGAACGAAAAGCTGGTGCTCGAACGTAACAAGCATTACTGGGACGATGCGAAAACGGTTATCCAGCAGGTCACGTTTGTACCGATCAATCAGGAGTCTGCGGCCACCAAACGCTATCTGGCGAACGGTATCGACATTACGGAATCTTTCCCGAAAAACCTCTATCAAAAGTTACTTAAAGATATCCCCGGACAGGTTTATACGCCGCCGCAGCTTGGCACCTATTACTATGCGTTTAACACCCAGAAAGGGCCGACTGCCGATGCGCGTGTGCGGCTTGCGCTGAGCATGACGATTGATCGGCGGGTGATCGCGCAGAAAGTACTGGGAACCGGTGAAAAACCGGCCTGGCGCTTCACGCCGGATGTTACCGCCGGATTTACGCCGCAGCCCTCGCAAATTGAACAGATGAGCCAGGACGAGTTGAACGCGCAGGCAAAAACGTTATTGCAGGCGGCAGGCTACGGCCCGCAACGTCCGCTGAAACTGACGCTGCTGTATAACTCTTCAGAAAACCATCAGAAAATCGCGATTGCGGTGGCATCAATGTGGAAAAAGAGCCTTGGCGCGGACGTTAAATTGCAGAATCAGGAGTGGAAAACCTATATCGACAGCCGTAACAGCGGCAACTTTGATGTTATCCGCGCGTCGTGGGTCGGGGATTATAATGAACCTTCCACTTTCCTGTCGGTGCTGAACTCGACGAACAGCGGCAACATTCCACGTTTCAACGATGCGGCGTACGACAAAGTGCTGGCGCAGGCGGCGCTGGAAACCAACGCCCAGGCGCGAAACGCTGATTATAACGAGGCGGAACATATTCTGGCGGAAAAAGCGCCGATTGCGCCGATTTATCAGTACACCAACGGGCGTTTGATTAAACCATGGCTGAAAGGTTATCCAATTAATAACCCCGAAGATGTGGCGTATAGCCGTACGCTTTATATTCTGAAGCACTGATAAAAAAATCCCCTTACGTCACGGGAAGTAAGGGGAAACTCATTGATTACGGAATGGTTCCTGTCTGAGCAGGAGTGGTGCGAATTTTACTTAGGGAATGTGAAGGGACAATGGAGGAAATAAGGAGACGCATTTTTACGCTTTCCCCTGACTTTTCAACAAATAAGCCCGCGTCGTTGAGCGGGCTAAAAAACTGGAAGTAATGTCATACGCAATACCTCTGAATCATTGACTCAACGATTCGTTATTAAGAAAGTTCATTTTATCATCTAAGTACGCAACCCATTTTTTAAATGGACTGGGACAAAATTATCTTCCCCCGCGAAATGCCGCCTTTTTACGATTTTGGTCAAAAAACAGACAATGCAGTGTGCTATAGTGGTCAGGTTTTCACCACGAAAGAGGATGCTATGGAGACTGAATTAGACCCAACCCAACTGGCAATTGAATATCTGCGTCGCGACAAAACCACGCTGACACCGGCGGAATACTTAAAAAAACTCAAACAATTGCGCCTGGAGTTTGCGGATTTGCTGACGCTGTCGCACAGCGAGCTGAAAGAAGAGATTGATTTTGCCTGGCGTCTGGGTATCCACTAACTCAGCAACATCACTGCAATGCGCCCGTCAGACGGGCGCTTTTTTTTGCTTGTTATCATGCGGCCAGTACCCGGTTTCGCCCGTTATTCTTCGCCAGGTATAACGCCTCATCTACGCGTTTAAAGAGGGCATCCAGGTCTTCATCAGGCAGATGGTGCGCCACACCAATACTCACCGTAAAGCCAGGCAGATCCGCGATGTTGATACTGGCCACGGCCTGACGTATCCGTTCCGCTACGTTTAGTGCCATATCCGTAGTGGTATGCGGCAGTAGTAACAGGAACTCTTCGCCGCCCCAGCGGAAAACATAATCGCCTGAGCGGCAGTTCGTCTCAAGCATTCGCGCCAGTTCAACCAGTACCTGGTCACCTTTTTGATGACCAAACTGATCATTGATACCTTTGAAATGATCGGCGTCTACCAGTAGCAAACTGAAATCAAGCCCCGTCGGCAGAATGTGTTCCGTCAGATGATAAAACTGGCGGCGGTTCAGCAGGCCGGTGAGCGCATCGCGATGCGCGGCGTATTCCAGTTCCTGCTCAAGGCGTTTTTGTTCGGTGATATCGTGAATAATGCACAACATCAAACGCTTGCCATAGATCTCAACCGGCCCGGCGTACGTTTGTACATGGCGGGTGGAACCATCCGCGAGTTGATGAATAAAATTTAATGGCTTATGCCCGCCAGGCAGGTTCGACACTTCCTGCATCACCGGTAATACGCTGCGCCCAAGCGTATTGATCTCCCAGGTGTGTTTCTGGCACATCTCTTCGTGGTCATAACCATAAAAACGTAGCGCAGCGAGGTTGGCATCGACAATCAACCCATCACGAATGGGATCGATAAGCAGCATTGGCGCGGATGTTGTGTAAAAAAAGCGGGCGTAAAAACCTTGCTTGTGTGGGCGATACGTTGGCGAGTGGTGCGCTTTTAACGCCGCCGCCGCGGCACCTGACACGCCTTCAAACAGCAGCACTTCACCGGCGTTTTCCAGCGTGCGCAACACGACACGGCAACTGATGGTGGTCTCTTCACCATCCGGACAAACACTCCAGATTTCGACCACATCTTCATGATTTTGTAAGCTGGGCAGGTACATAGCCAGGCTGAGTTGCGCATAAGCAGAGTATTTTCCGTTTCGCATCTCAGTGAGTGAGCGTCCTGCCGCGATTTTCAGCGCTTGCGCATTCGCGAACAGTAACGCTTCTGTGTCAGGAGCAACCACCCAAACCGGGGTGGAGAGCACATTCAACGCATCCAGGTGATGTTTAAGCATGGCGACTCCCCTTAATCATGTATGTTGCAACGCGGTCACAAGTGACACATCAGCGGCAATTTAATGACTTTCTTGCAACATACCTGAAAATTAGGGGTTTATGCGGGCTTTTTTTGTGACGAATCTGAACATTCCAGCGATAAAGTGAATCTTTTTTGCTGGAGCAGCACCGCCACTTTCTCGACCGGTAAAGGACGGGCAAAAAGAAACCCTTGCAGATAAGCGCAGCCCATATTGGTCAGCAACGCCTGCTGCTCGGCCGTTTCGATACCTTCCGCGACGACATGCATGTTCATGGAATGTGCAATATCAATGATCGTGGAGACAATTTTAACGTTGCGGCTGTTATCGCGAATGTCCTTCACAAAACTTCTGTCGATTTTAAGCTCTGTTGCCGGTAACCGTTTCAGCATCAGCATATTGGAGTAGCCCGTGCCAAAATCATCAATGGCGACCGTGATACCCATTTGCGCGAACTGGTTAAGCAACTGCACACTGCGCTCGATGTTTTTCAGCGCAGTGTTCTCCGTGATTTCAAGCGTCAACTGCATGGGATCGATATGGTAGCGTTGCAGTGAATCGGTGATTTGGTCGTAAATATCATGCTGCTCAAACTGGCTGGGTGAGAGGTTGATAGCAAGCGTCAGATGACGAAAACCCAGGTTGTTCCAGTGATGTAACTGCCTGCATGCTGCATCAATTACCCAGCGCCCGACAGAGATGATTAGCCCCGTTTTTTCCAGCATCGGTAAAAAGGTTGCGGGCAGCAAAACTCCCCGTGTCGGGTGACGCCAGCGCAGTAACGCTTCGAAACCTGCCAACGCATGCTCCGGCGCGTGGTACTGCGGTTGATACCAGAGTTCAAACTGATCGCGTGACAACGCCTGCGATAAATCCTGCAAAAATAGCGGATCGTCGACGGTTTTCTGCGCCATGCCGGCATGAAAAACAGCCCAGCTGTTTCGGCCTTCTTGTTTTACGCTGTACATTGCCGTGTCGGCTTTCAGTTTCAGCTCGTGCGCGGTATCGCCATGCTGCGGGTAGTAACTGATCCCGGCACTGAGTGAAACATTAATGACATGATTCAGTTCGCAGAAGGGCTGCTGAATGGTGGCTACAAGGTGTTTTACCAGCGCCTCAACTTCGTCTTCGTGGGTGTCCGGCACCAGCAGGGTAAATTCATCTCCGCCCAGGCGTGCCAGCGACATTTTTTCGCTGATACAGGCGGATAATCGCCCGGCAACCGCCACCAGCAGTTGGTCACCTATGTGATGTCCCCAGGCATCATTGACCAGTTTAAAGCGATCTAAGTCCATATAAATCAAGGCGAAAGTGCTGCGTGTCTCCGATGCCTTGCTAAGGCAAGCATCAAGAAGATTGTCGAGCTGGGAGCGGTTTGCCAGCCCCGTTAGTGGGTCATAATAGGCTTGTTTTTCAAGTTGTTGATTAAGCTGGCGCAGGCTGTCCGTCAAACGTGATGTACGCAGTTGGGAATCAATCATCGAAATGAACAGCATGATGCCGAAAATCACCAGTGTCGTCGTGGCAACCCACAATGACAGCCCCAATTCGCCGACGTCATGGCTCATCAGCGTTGTTGCATGGCCGCGGATCACAATGCCTGTGCCATCTTTGCTGAATGTGGCGGCACTCATGGCGGTATAATGCATCGCACTGATAGAAGCACCCATTACCAGGGCTGCAAAGACGCGATTAATAAAGACGCCATGGGTATTTTGCCGCAGGCTAAAGGCCAGCCAAAGGGCAACCCATGCACTGAAAAATGCAATCGCTACCGAAAGCGCAATCAGCGCAACGTTCCAGTAAATAGTAAGGAAACCCATCATCGACGCCATACCCAGATAATGCATGGATACAACGCCGGTACCGAGCAGTAAGGAAGCGAACAGTAGACGTTTTGTCGGCAGTGTTTTGCCCGCTACGGCAATATTGATAGCAAGTATGGATGTCAACATCGCGATAATAAATGACAGGAGGGTAAGTTCTAAATCGTAATGCATCATCACCGGCATTTTCATTGCCAGCATGCCGACATAATGCATCGACCAGATACCGATCCCCAGGGTGGCGCCACCCGAAAAACGCCAGAATATTGCGCTGCGCGGTTCAGACGTCGCAACTTTGCCTGCGCTATCCAGTGCGACAAATGAAGCAATGAAAGCGACCAGAAAAGAGATGCCAATCAGAATGGGGTCCCACGAAACGTAGAGCATCATGCAATCCACACAGGCAAAAAAAGATGATATGTAATCCTGGCACTAATTTTAGCAGCTAACCTAATGAATTTAATGGCTACGCTAATTTTATTATTGCAGGGGCGAATAAACTAATAATAGCTCTTTATTTATTCATCGGCTGTTATGGCAATAACTTAAATAAAGTGAATGATTTAACATATGATAAAATTATCTTAAGTCGCGAATGTTATTTCTCATTAGTATGGGATGCATCATTTCTTATATGATATATGTTAACAAGCAATTCTGCTTAATCAATGTATTGTTATATCAGTATCTGCTGAGAGGAAGTTAAACTTCTCATTTAAATCGACTTAAGTGAAATTAAAATTATTTAAAGGTGAACATTATTCGGCATCAATTTCGCCGTGTAAAAGTAGATTGCGGATGCTATAAGGATCTTACCGTCCCCGGTGTTCAGGTGGTTTTCCCTATGTTGCGAAATATTAGCGTAAGAACATTTATTATTTTATATCTTCTGGTCTCTTTTTTTATTCTTGATGTATTAGTGATCGTTGTCTCAAAAAATATCGCTCTATTTGCCATGACAAGTGTTGTTTCCCTCACATCATTGACGCTTCTCTGGTTTTATATGACGCAATATTTGGTGACGCCGATAAACACGGTAAAAAAAAGCATAGAAGAAGTCACATCGGGAAACCTTTCTATCGTTATTCCTGAGTTTGGTAATAATTGCGCGGGTCGGTTAATTCCGGGCATTAACAGCCTTTCTGCCAGTATCGCGAGCCTGGTGAAAGAAATTCGCGCCTCTTCCGATACCGCGCTGGAGCTTTCGGCGCAACTGGCCTCACGCAGCGCCGATCTGTCTGTTAAAACGGAAGAGCAATCTGCCGCGCTGGTGCAAACGGCGTCCAGTATGGAGCAGATGGCTTCCAGCACGAAGAACAACGCTGACAATACCCGCCTCGCAAGTACCCGGGCAAAAGATGCCACAACCTGCGCGCAAAAAGGGGGCAAGCTAATGGGGCAGGTGGCGAAAAATATGCAATCGATAACCGATTGTGCCGGTCAGATGACCGAAATTATCTCCATCATTGATGGTATTGCTTTTCAGACAAATATTCTGGCGCTGAACGCGGCAGTAGAAGCGGCACGCGCCGGGGATCATGGCAAAGGTTTTTCCGTCGTGGCGGGCGAAGTGCGCAGTCTCGCGCATCGCAGCGCGGAAGCGGCGAAAAACATTAAATCGCTGATTGCTGTTACCACCGATAACGTTAACCAGGGCGCGACCGTCGTTGGTGAAGCCGAGCAGAACATGCACGAGATTGTTTCTGGTGCGAGCGTGGTGAGTAAATTAATGGATGAAATCGCCGTCACGACGCTGCAGCAGGAAAAGGGGATCTCGCAGATCACACTGGCGCTGGCGGAGCTGGAAAAAGTGACGCAAAGCAACGTCACCATGGTGGATGAACTGGCGGGCTCGTCGGATGTTTTACAACACCAGGTGGAGGGCTTACTGCAACGTATTGGTAAATTCCGCCTGGCGGCGGTAAAAGCACAGGATGCGGTACTGCCAGAAAAAGTCTCCCCTCCACGCGTCAGTGCTCCGCTGCTGGGTAAGCAGGAAAATTACTGGCACTCGTTCTGATTGCGGTGATAGCCGTAAAGGCCCGGGAAACCGGGCCTTATTTTTTGCATTGTTTGTTAATTTGTTAATAAATTCAGCGTGATGATTGCTTAACGTTGCCATATGGCTAGACTTGCCAAAACACCATGCGGATTGTGGAGGTCCTGTGGAAGCAATTAAAGGAACTGATGTGAACGTTCCGGATGCGGTATTTGCCTGGCTGTTGGACGGAAAAGGCGGCGTGAAACCGCTGGAAGATAATGATGTTATCACTGCAAGCACCCCGTGCTGGGTGCATCTGAATTATACCAACCCGGAGAGCGCCCAGTGGCTGGAAACCACACCGGTGTTGCCGAACAGCGTACGCACGGCGCTTTCCGGGGAGAGCATGCGCCCCCGGGTAAGCCGCATGGGTGAGGGGACGTTAATTACCTTGCGCTGCATAAATGGCAGCACGGACGAGCGGCCGGATCAACTGGTAGCGGTGCGCGTTTATATGGATGAGCGCATGATTGTGTCAACACGCCAGCGCAAAGTGCTGGCGCTGGACGATGTGGTCAGCGATCTGGAGGAGGGAACCGGCCCGACGGATTGTGGCGGCTGGCTGGTGGATGTGTGCGATGCGCTGACCGATCACGCCAGCGAGTTTATCGAATCGCTGCACGACCGGATTATCGACCTTGAAGATAACCTGCTCGATCAGCAAATTCCGCCGCGCGGCATCCTGGCGTTGCTGCGTAAGCAATTGATTGTGATGCGCCGCTATATGGCGCCTCAGCGCGATGTCTTTGCCCGGCTGGCCAGCGAACGTTTGCCGTGGATGAGTGACGATCAGCGCCGCCGGATGCAGGATATCGCCGATCGCCTTGGTCGCGGGCTCGATGAGATTGATGCCTGTATCGCCCGTACCGGCGTGATGACCGATGAAATTACCCAGGTGATGCAGGAATCACTGGCGCGACGCACTTATACGATGTCTTTGATGGCAATGGTGTTTCTGCCGAGCACATTTTTAACCGGGTTGTTTGGCGTCAACCTTGGCGGTATCCCCGGCGGTGGCTGGCATTTTGGCTTTGCGCTGTTTTGCATGATGTTGGTGGTGCTGATCGGTGGTGTTACCTGGTGGTTGCATCGTAGTAACTGGCTGTAAAATTTCACTTTTTTAACAAAAATTGAACATAAAAACGCCGCATTAATTGAGCGAGGTCAATAAACGAAACACCTGTTCAGGGCAATATTCATCTCGCAGGTGAATGCAACGTCAAGCGATGGGCGTTGCGCTCCATATTGTCTTACTTCCTTTTTTGAATTACTGCATAGCACAATTGATTCGTACGACGCCGACTTAATAGTCGGCTTTTTTTTGCCTCCGTGTTCTCGCCGTCTACCCTTAACGAGAAGCCCACAAAAAGGAGGCAATGATGAACGCACTCTATTTTTCTTCCCCACAGTTGAGCGATCCGGTGCCAACCGATCCGGTTCCAATCCCCGACCCGATCCCACGCCCGCAACCAATGCCGGATCCGCCGCCGGATGAAGAGCCGATTAAAATGTCGCGTTATAAAGGCAGATCTGAGAGGATACGCGCCTGCTAAACGTAAGCCTTTTTATCGCGAGAAAACATTGTGACCGCTTTTTCAACCCTGAATACTTTGCCCGCAGCCCAGATCGAAAACCTCAACGAACTGGGCTATCTCACCATGACGCCCGTCCAGGCGGCGGCGCTGCCCGCGATTCTTGCGGGTAAGGATGTCCGGGTACAGGCGAAAACCGGCAGCGGTAAAACAGCGGCGTTTGGCTTAGGGGTGTTGCAGCACATTGATGCCAGCCGTTTTCAAACGCAGTCCCTCATTTTATGCCCCACGCGTGAGCTGGCGGATCAGGTGGCAAACGAGCTGCGTCGCCTGGCGCGTTATATGCCGAACATCAAAATATTGACCTTGTGCGGTGGGCAGCCTTTCGGGGCGCAGCGCGACTCGTTACAGCACGCGCCGCACATTATTGTTGCCACGCCGGGCCGCCTGCTGGATCACCTGCAAAAAAGCACCGTTGCTCTCGATAACCTGCAAACGCTGGTGATGGATGAAGCGGATCGTATGCTGGATATGGGATTCAGCGACGCCATCAATGAGGTTATCGCTTTTGCCCCGGCTTCGCGCCAGACGCTGCTGTTTTCTGCGACCTGGCCGGAAGCCATTGCCGCCATTAGCGGTCGTGTGCAGCGCAATCCGGAAACAATTGAAATCGACACCGTTGACGCACTGCCAGCAGTAGAACAGCAATTTTTTGAAGTTTCCCGCAGCGGCAAAGCCAGTTTGCTGCAAAAGCTGCTCAGCGAACACCGCCCGGCATCCTGTGTGGTGTTCTGCAACACCAAAAAAGATTGCCAGGAAGTGTGTGATGCACTGAACGCCGCCGGGCAGGATGCCCTGGCGCTGCATGGCGATCTGGAGCAGCGCGATCGCGATCAGACGCTGGTGCGTTTCACCAATGGCAGCGCCCGTGTGCTGGTCGCCACCGATGTTGCCGCGCGTGGGCTGGATATCAAATCACTGGAGCTGGTAGTGAACTACGAGCTGGCGTGGGACCCGGAAGTTCACGTACACCGCATCGGGCGTACCGCGCGTGCGGGTAACACCGGTCTGGCCATCAGTTTCTGTGCGCCGGAAGAAGCACAGCGCGCGAATATTCTGGCCGAGATGCTGCAACTGAAGCTGAACTGGCTCAATCCACCGGCTAACGTCAAAGTCGTTCCGCTGGAAGCCGAAATGGCAACGTTGTGCATTGATGGGGGCAAGAAAGCCAAAATGCGCGCCGGTGATGTGCTCGGGGCGTTAACGGGAGAAATGGGGCTGGATGGCGCGGATATCGGCAAAATCACCCTCCACCCGGCGCACGTTTATGTCGCTGTGCGTCAAAGCGTGGTGCGTCAGGCGTGGAAGCAATTGCAGAACGGGAAAATTAAGGGCAAGACCTGTCGTGTGCGGTTGCTGAAATAAAGTAAAAAGCCTCTCTGGCGCACCAGAGAGGCACAACGTTATTTCACTTCAATGACGTTGAGGCGCAGCTCATCGAGTTGCGAATCATCCTCTTCCGGCTGCCAGCCCGCCGGTTGCAGCGGGATCTCTTCCCGATCAAAGGCCAGATCGCCGCCGTTCACCACTTCAGAGCCGTGGGTGATGCCTTTAAAGTCGAACAAATTAATATCGCTCAGGTGCGAAGGCACCACGTTTTGCATCGCGCTGAACATGGTTTCGATACGTCCAGGATAGCGTTTGTCCCAGTCACGCAGCATATCGGCAATCACCTGGCGTTGCAGGTTCGGCTGGGAGCCACACAGGTTGCACGGAATAATGGGGAACCCTTTGGCTTCCGAGAAGCGCTCAATATCTTTTTCGCGGCAGTACGCCAGCGGGCGAATCACAATGTGTTTACCATCATCGCTCATCAGTTTTGGCGGCATTCCTTTCATTTTTCCGCCGTAGAACATGTTCAAAAACAGCGTTTGCAGGATGTCATCGCGGTGGTGACCAAGGGCGATCTTTGTCGCACCCAGTTCCGTCGCTGTGCGGTAAAGAATGCCGCGACGTAAGCGTGAGCAGAGCGAACAGGTGGTTTTGCCTTCCGGGATCTTCTCTTTAACGATACCGTACGTGTTTTCTTCCACAATTTTGTATTCCACGCCCAGCGTATCCAGATACTGCGGCAGAATATGTTCCGGGAAACCTGGCTGTTTCTGGTCGAGGTTAACGGCCACCAGCGAAAAGTTGACCGGCGCGCTCTGTTGCAGGTTGCGCAAAATTTCCAGCATGGTGTAACTATCTTTGCCGCCGGAAAGGCAAACCATAATGCGATCGCCTTCTTCAATCATGTTGAAGTCGGCAATGGCCTCGCCCACGTTACGGCGCAGACGCTTTTGCAGTTTGTTAAGGTTGTACTGTTCTTTCTTTGTAATCTCTTGCTTTTCAATCATTATTTTGTCTCTGGAAGCGTCAGGGGCACCGCAGTGGCAAACCACATCATGATAGGGCTGCTGCTGATGAGCATGCCTTTCTGATCCTGGTTCATTTCCTCTCGCCATGCACCGTAAATTTCGTAAACCCTTTGCCCTTTTCATGCACATTAACTGGCAATGAAAATGGGCTTGTGCCGGCAGTCAAACACCAGCAGGCAAAAGTATGTCGCGTATGGTACGGATTCCGGCGGCGAATACCAGCACGTTTTACGGCTGGTGCCAGGCGCAGGCAATAAATGAAAGGGGCATCGCTCATCTTTTTTCAGGTGCGGTATAAAACCTATTGATCAATAGAGGAGTAAAATCATTTTCGCCAGGATGTGTAATCAGCTTGTGAAGAAACAAGCCGTTATCTAATCATCGAGGGAGGTAAAAGTGATAAGAGCAATGATTGTTCGCGCAGGAGTGTTACTCCTTTTCTTTTTTTCATTTCAATTACAGGCAAAAGAAGACCCCGGAATGAAGCTGGAGCGCGTCGTGATCGTTAGTCGTCACGGGGTGCGCGCACCAACCAAGTTCACGCCACAAATGCGCGAAGTGACACCCTTTCAGTGGCCCCAGTGGGATGTGCCGCTGGGATGGCTCACGCCGAGCGGAGGACAACTTATAGCGGCACTGGGGCATTATCAGCGTCTGCGGCTGGCAGATACGGGGTTACTGACAGATAAAACCTGCCCGGACGAGAGGCATGTGGCAGTGATTGCCGATACCGATCAACGAACCCGCAAAACAGGTGAAGCATTCCTGGCGGGGCTGGCGCCTGGATGTCCTGTTCCTGTGCATTATCAGCAAGACAAATCGAAGACAGACCCGCTTTTTAACCCGATAAAAACGGGTAAATGTTCATTTAACACAGCGGCGGTGAAAGCGGCGATTTTAACGAAAGCGGGAGGAAGTATTGAGCAATTCACGCAGAAATATCAGCCAGCTTTTCAGACTCTGGAGCACGTTTTAAATTTCCCTGCCTCAGAGAAATGCAAAACCGCCGGGGATAACCGAGTGTGTTCATTCACCAAAAATATCCCCACCAGACTCAACATCAAGCCTGATAACGTCTCCTTGCCTGGCGCGTGGGGGCTTTCTTCAACGCTCACGGAAATCTTTCTCCTGCAGCAAGCCCAGGGAATGGCGGACGTGGCGTGGGGCAGGATCGCAGGAGAAAAAGAATGGCAATCGTTATTAAGCCTGCATAATGCCCAGTTTGATCTGTTACAAAGAACACCTGAAGTGGCGCGGAGCCGGGCGACCCCCTTACTTGATTTAATACGCACGGCATTAACCACCAACGGCGCTGATCAGCATTACTTCGGCATCACATTTCCTGTTTCTGTGTTGTTTATTGCCGGACATGATACCAATCTCGCCAATCTCAGCGGTGCGTTAGATCTTAACTGGTCGCTGCCGTCGCAACCCGATAATACCCCGCCGGGCGGAGAGTTGGTTTTCGAACGCTGGAAACGGGTAAGCGACAACACGGACTGGGTTCAGGTGTCGTTCGTTTATCAGACCCTGCAGGAGATGAGAGAGATGCGCGCTTTCTCGCTGGATAACCCGCCGGGGCGGGTGGATCTTGCGCTCAAGGCGTGCAGTGAGAAGAATGCGCAGGGAATGTGCTCCTTAAACAGTTTTGCAAAGCTGATTGAATCGGTGCGCGTTGCTGATTGTGGCTTATAAAAAAACACGGCTTTCGCCAGAAAACTGAATCTTACGACCCGCTGCGAAATCCTGTGCCCCGAACATTGCTAAAGAAACAGGGCGCAGGCGATTCGCGCTTAATATGCCATTGAGCCAGTTTGTTTTAGCGAAAAACGGAAGGTTCTGCGCCGTAGCGTTTACTGAACTGACGGCTGAAACTGGCGACCGACGCGTAGCCAACACGCGCGGCAACTGTTTTTATCGGTATGCGGGTTGTCATCAGTAACTGAAGCGCACCGGCAATGCGTGCATCGGTGATCACTGCGCTGAGCGTGGTATTTTCAGCCGCAAGACGGCGGCGAAGTGTGGCGCCGCTAATATTGAGCCGCTCTTCAATCTCACCGGTAGACCAGTGATGCGCCGGATCACTGCTTACCATGTTGCGTATCATCATGGCGATGCCCGGCGGCTGAAGACGCAACAAACCGTGATGTCCCATCTCAAACAATCTGATCACAAGCTCAAGCATTGCATGTATTGATAGTGCCCTGTTTCCGGCCCGCAGCGAGGCGACCCAGCGGGTCATCGGGGCGATAAATTGTGCCAGCGGTTCAGCGGCGACGTTCCCGGGCGTTGCCGGGGGTAAAACGCGCAGTAACAGCCGGGCGGCCTCCAGTTGCTCCTCGGCCATTAACACCGTCAGCGCGAGAAACTCGCCGCTGTCGGGATCGGGCGTACACTCAATATCAATGCTACGGGCGTTGGGGAATACCAGCATCTCGCCGGGCGGTACGCAGAGCCACTGATTCTGCTCGCGGTAACGAAACGTGCCGCGCAGGGGGAAGGAGAAGGTCGCACCGTCGACCTGAAACTTATTAACCTGCCAGCTTTGCATGGCGCGCAGGCAACAGCAGGGGAAGGCGAGTTCTGAACAGGCCAGCTCCAGTAATTCATTGAGCAGGATTTCTGTTTCGCGTGCATCGGCGTGTAAAGCGGGGCTTATCATTCGATCTTCTCTGCAAGGCCGGTTCCGGCAGGTTTTCCTGCCGGAGAAACTTACATCGCGTAATGCAACGCGTAGCTTTTACCGCTACGGCTAAGTTTTGCCGTGGTCGGGAGGTTAAAGTGCATACCGCAAACGACAATATTATCTGTCGCGACGCGATCCAGCAGGGCGCTGCGCGTTTTGGCTGCCAGCGCCGGGTCGCGGTCATAAGCAATCGAGACATCAGGCCGGGCTATCTGAATGTGCGGGAAATGGACAATATCTCCCCAGATAAGCAAAGCGTCGTTCTCATTGCCAAGCAGAAAACCGCTGTGACCTGGGGTATGACCAAAAAGCGGCACCGCCTGAATACCGGGCAGAATATCCTCTTGCTTAAAGGTCACCAGCCGGTCGTCGTACGCGCTGAATGCATTCCTTGCGATGTCATATGAGCGCTTGAGCCCCTCCGGTGCGCTGGCATACAGCGTTTCATCCCGCCAGAAGGCGAGCTCTTTCTCATGCACGAACAGGCGCTGCACGTTACTGAACAGCGGTGTCTGCTGCGGGCCGGCAAGACCGCCAATGTGATCGCGGTGACCGTGGGTTAACAGGACGGTATCGATACGGCGGGGATCAATGCCCGCTGTGGCGAGGGCAGCCGGTAACGCGCCGCTTGCGCCGTCGGGCGTACCGGTTCCACTATCGATGAGAATGGTGTGTCCGGCGGTTTCGACCACGCAGGCATTAATATTCATGCGCGGCAGGGGCGAAACGCCACTGGCGGTCAGTAACGCTTCGGCCTGGTCGGTTTCAATACCGTTCAACAGCGCAAAATTGCCTTCAAGGTAACCGTCACTGAGTATCGTGACGGTGATGTCCTGCAATTGCTGGCGTTTAATTACGGGCGTTGGCTCAAGCGTCCGGGATGTCATCATAATCCTCGCTTTGTTTTCATCACATTCCGTTGAATGTCGAATACAGCGTAACGAAAAAGCGTGCGCTTATTTGTTCAATGCGGTGCGTTTTGCGCTCATTGTGCGTGGTGCACGAGCACACTGTTACTCGTCCTGCGCCTGAAAAGAATACTCTTTTTCCACCAGGCAGATGCGGGTCGTGAACGAGTGATACCACTTTTCACGCCCGGTTTTCTGCGCAATCAGATGCCCGGCGTTCATCTTCCAGTTTTTGATAGCGTCAAGCGATGTCCAGTAAGAGACGGTAATACCAACCTCTTCACGGGCGGAATCTACGCCCAGGAAACCGGGTTGAGTCACCGCCAGTTCCATCATGCGATCGGACATGGCGCCGTAGCCATCATCAACGGCGGTGCGCACGGAGGTGAAAATCACTGCGTAATAGGGAGTGGGGTGGTTAAATGCTGGCATGGCGATTCCTGATGCGGGTTGTCTGCTCTCCATCCTGACAGGAATTTTACGCAGCGGTAGCTACCTGTTCAGGCGACTTTTCTTTCCGGATATTTGCCTTTTACCACGCCATCATAAAAACGGCCTTTGGACACCACGGTAAGAAACAGGGAAAAGATACGTTCCGGCACGCCCTGATACTGGTAGACACTTTTATCGTGAAAACAGATTTCCAGCGTGCGGGTGCGTTCGTCATAACCGACAGAAGCGATGCGTGATGAGGTAACTGAGTGATGATGCATAAATTCGCTCCTTGTCGTGCGGACTGAAATTGTGATTATCAGCGCGCTTCCTGCGGGTGTCATGCTAAATCGGTGCGTTAAAAAAGCCACCGGCGTTAACCGGTGGCTTTTTCAGCGGCTGGCTTACTCCGCTGCGTTTTTCTCCGCTTTCCCTGCCAACCGGGCCAGGAAGTCATAGCGTTTTTGCAGGTCGGCTGCGGCATCTTTCCATAATTGTTCCGCCACTTCCGGCTGCTGGGCATTGAGACGACGGAAACGCTGCTCATTAAGCAGGGTCTCCGCCAGCGCATCGGACGGCGGCCGCGAGTCCAGCGCCAGCGGAACTTTCCCTTCTTCCTCACGGCGCGGATCGTAGCGGTACAGCGGCCAGAAGCCGGTCGCGGTGAGCTGGCGCATCTGATCGTGGCTCAGCGCCAAATCATAGCCGTGCTCTTCACAGGGGCTGTAAGCAATAATCAACGACGGGCCGGGGTAGGCTTCTGCTTCCTGAATGGCTTTCACCGTCTGATTAAGCTGCGCGCCGAGCGAAATCTGCGCGACGTAAACGTGGCCGTACATCATCATGCTGACGCCCAAATCTTTGCGCGCCTTGCGTTTGCCATGCTCGCCAAATTTGGTCACCGCACCGAGCGGGGTGGCTTTTGAGGCCTGGCCGCCGGTGTTGGAGTAACACTGGGTATCCAGCACCAGAATATTGACGTTCTCGGTCAGGCTCAGCACATGATCGAGGCCGCCAAAGCCGATATCGTACGCCCAGCCGTCGCCGCCAATCAGCCAAATTGATTTTTCGACCAGCGCATCGGCATCGATCAACAGCTGTTGCGCACCTTCCACAGACGCCAGCGCGGTGCGCAGCTCTGCCACCTGTGCGCGGCGCGCTTCCGGGGTCGCTTCCGCGTGCAATGCCGCGTTCAGTTCCGCCGGAATATGTTCAGCGAATTGATCAACTAATCGCATAACACGCTGGCGGTGCTGATCCACACTTAAGCGGAACCCAAGGCCGAACTCGGCGTTATCTTCAAACAGCGAGTTCGCCCACGCCGGCCCGCGCCCGTTTTCATCGGTGGTGTAAGGCGTCGAAGGCAGGTTACCGCCATAAATCGATGAACAACCGGTGGCATTGGCGATCATCATGCGGTCGCCATACAGTTGCGTCAGCAGTTTGATATACGGCGTTTCGCCGCAGCCTGAGCACGCCCCGGAATACTCAAACAGCGGGGTAATCAACTGCGAGGTACGAATGTCGATGCGCTCCAGTTTGCTGCGGTCGATCTCCGGCAGGTCGAGGAAGAAGTCGTAATTCACTTTCTCTTCTTCAACGTGTTCAAGGCGCGACATCATGTTGATGGCTTTGATGTCCGGGTTCTGGCGATCTTTTGCCGGGCAAACTTCCACACACAGATTACAGCCGGTGCAATCTTCCGGCGCGACTTGCAGCACATATTTCTGCCCGCGCATATCGCGGGATTTCACATCCAGTGAATGCAGGCTCGACGGGGCGTTTTCCATCGCCTGCGGCGAGACCACTTTGGCGCGGATCGCCGAGTGCGGGCAGGCGGCAACGCAGTGGTTACACTGGGTACAAAGCTCCTCTTTCCAGACTGGGATCTCTTCGGCGATATTGCGTTTCTCCCAGCGCGTGGTGCCCACCGGCCAGGTGCCGTCCGGCGGCAGCGCGGAGACCGGCAATGCATCGCCAAGACCGGCCAGCATGGCCGCCGTCACGGTTTTGACAAAATCGGGTGCCGAATCAGAGACCACCGGCGGGCGATGGGCACTTTGCGGATTAACCGCTTCCAGCGGCACTTCGAACAGCGATTCGCGGGCCATCGCCAGCGCCTGCCAGTTTCGCTCCACCAGCTCCTGACCTTTACTGCTGTAGCTTTTGGCAATCGCACCCTGCAATTCAGCCAGCGCGCTGTCGCCCGGCAGAATATTTGTGAGATGGAAGAACGCCATTTGCATGACGGTGTTAATACGGGCGGCAAGTCCACATTCACGGGCGATTTTCGCGGCGTTAATCACATAGAGACGCGCTTTTTTCTGGTTGAGCACCGCCTGCACATCCTGCGGCAAACGTGACCAGACTTCATCGGCGCTGTAAGGCGTGTTGAGCAGGAAAATACCGCCCGGTTTCAGGCGCTCGGCCATTGGGTACTTATCGATAAACTGCAACTGGTGGCAACCGACAAAATCCGCCTGCGACACCAGATAAGCCGAGTTGATCGGTTTTTCACTGACGCGCAGGTGCGAAACCGTCAGGCCGCCAGCCTTTTTCGAGTCATAGACAAAATAACCCTGCGCATACCACGGCGTAGAGTTACCGATAATCTTGATATTGTTCTTGGTCGCAGACACGCTACCGTCACTGCCAAGCCCATAGAACAGCGCTTCTAATTTCGCATGCGACGGCAGGGTGTTTTCCGGTAGCGGCAGAGAAAGGTTGGTCACATCGTCGTAAATACCGACGGTAAAACGCGGTTTGGGCTTCGCCGCGCGCAGCTCGTTAAAAATGGCCAGCACGCATTCGGGGCCAAACTCTTTTGACGAAAGACCGTAACGCCCGCCAATCACCCGCGGCAGAGTTTCCCGCTCGCCGTTATTAAACGCCTCTGCCAGCGCGGTCATCACATCCAGATACAGCGGTTCGGCCAGGGCGCCCGGTTCTTTGGTGCGATCCAGCACGGCCACGGTTTTCGCGCTTTCCGGCAACACGGACAACAGATGCGCGGCGCTGAACGGGCGATAGAGGCGCACTTTCAACACGCCGACTTTTTCCCCGCGCGTCAGCAGCTCATCGACCACCTCTTCGCAGGTACCGATCGCCGAGCCCATCAGCACGATCACGCGATCGGCTTGCGGGTGACCATAATATTCAAAAGGTTTGTACTGCCGCCCGGTGGCGGTAGCGAAATCGTCCATCGCCTGCGCAACGTGCGCGTACACCGCGTTGTACCACGGGTTGGTCGCTTCGCGAGACTGGAAATAGGTGTCCGGGTTGGCAGAAGTACCACGGATCACCGGATGTTCCGGGTTGAGCGCGCGGGCACGATGCGCATCAATTTCCGCCTGAGGAAGCAGGTTGCGAATGGTGTCATCCGCCAGCGGCACGATTTTGTTAATTTCGTGCGAGGTGCGAAAACCATCAAAGAAATGAATGAATGGCACCCGGCTTTTCAGGGTTGCCATGTGCGAAATGAGCGCGAAATCTTGTGCTTCCTGCACGCTACCGGCAGCGAGCATCGCACAACCGGTCTGGCGAACCGCCATCACGTCGGAATGATCGCCAAAAATAGAGAGCGCGTGGGTGGCAACGGTACGCGCGGCGACGTGCAGAACAAATGGCATTAACTGGCCCGCCAGCTTGTAAAGCGTGGGGATCATCAGCAGCAAACCCTGCGATGAGGTAAACGAGGTGGAGAGCGCACCGGTCTGCAAAGCTCCGTGTACGGCGGCAATCGCCCCCGCTTCCGACTGCATTTCCACGACGCGCGGCGTGTCGCCCCAGATATTTTTCAGGCCGTTTCCGGCCCAGGCATCGGCCTGTTCAGCCATCGTCGAGCTGGGAGTAATGGGGTATATGGCGATAACTTCACTGGTGCGGAAAGCGACTGACGCGACCGCGCCATTACCGTCAATAGTAATCATATGGCACCCTTGCATTGCTCAATAGAAAGGGGCTTGTGAAACGGCGGCAAGCCCTGTAGTTATCCTGTTATTTTAGCAAACCGCTGCGCGCGCAATTTTCGCTTTTGTGTCCTGAGGTATAACGGGAATCAATGAATTGCGATTTAATGGCAGGTGATGGCGAGACCTGGTGACATGTGTGCAGGCGTTGCCTGTTACTCTCGCGCCGGAATGCATTTAATGAGGGAGAAAATCAATGACAAGACAGCTTCTGCGCTGCCCTTGCTGCGGTGGCGAAACGCTTACAGAAAGCGGTGCGTGGGAGATCTGCCCTGTTTGCCACTGGGAAGATGATCCGCTGCAGGCAGACAACCCCGATTTGGCTGGTGGGGCTAATGCGCAGAGTCTTAATGACGCTAAAAAAGCGTATCGTCGACAATTTCCCGCATAAATTGGGCGTGTAAAGCAGCAACGATCGTCGCGCTGCACGATAATAGAACGTGGAATCATCGCAATAACCATGTACGGTAAATGATGGCGGTGGGTAATCGCACCTTGTTTAAAAGAGAATGGTCATCTGTTCTTAACAAACAAGGATTTGCAATCCTGCTATTATCGGCCGTTGCGTTTGAGTACAGTAAATAACTTAATGAATTAAATGCTCTCAAACCTTTAGATGTGTGTTTTTGATACTTAAGATTTACAGTTACAGTCGTGCTTGTGAAGGAGTCGTAGCGGGTAAAAATAAGATGAAAAAAGAGATCTTTTTTGCGGCAAGTTTCATTACTGTTGTCTTTTTCGCGATATCCATCACGCTGATTGTTCAGATCCTGAGTACCAAAAACCATACGCGGAATGAACTTAATACGAATATATCCAACCTGAGCCATACCCTCGATACCTATTCAGAGGGAATTATCCGGCAAAGCGAGATGTTGATAAAAAACATTTCTGACATAACGGAAATATATGGCATGGATCCCGCGCAGTTAGTGAATATTAAGAAAATACTCGCCGACCAGAACCTGCTTCTCACCCAGTTAAATAACATTATTATTTATGATGATAAAGGAAATAAAGTTATCGCTTTGCAGGAGAATTTTTGGGGCAGGAGTAATAGCGCTGACCGCTTTTTCTTCATCCATCACAGGGATAATAATTCAAAGGACATCTTTATCGGCCCGCCCGTGGTGAGCAGAACAAATGGCCAGTGGGTGATCACCGTGAGTCGACGGCTGGAGGATAACGAAGGGAATTTTAAAGGGGTTGCTGTATTGACGCTGAACATCGCCAATTTTTTGCAAACCTATGGAAAGCTGGACATTGGAAAGCAGGGCGCGATTGCGTTAACCAGCGACGCGGGGATCGTGCTTTTACGTTATCCTTTTGATGATAAATATATGGGTAAGGAAATTTCGGACTCGCCATTATTTACGGATTATTTAAAAAGAGAGAATTCCGGGATCGCAACGTCAGTGTCGCGTTTCGATAAAATAGAGCGCATTTATTCATTTCAAAAAAATAAACGCTATGGTTTGGTGACAACCGTTGCCGTTAGCATCGATGAAGCCATGGCTTCATGGCGTCGTCAGTCTGAAATTCTTGCTGCGATCATTCTGTTTCTTATCGGCTGCGTCAGTTTCTCCAGCTATTACCTTATTCAGGATGTTCGCAACCGTATCCGCATCGGCAAAGAGCTGTCGGCAGCAAAAGAGTCTCTGGCGTCTGAGAATGCCGAGTTGCAAGTGATGGCCACTGAAGATGGCTTAACCGGGCTGGCGAATCGGCGCAAATTCGATGAGGCTTTAGTGGACGAAGTGGCAAAATGTACCAGCAACAAACAGCAGATTGCACTGCTATTAATTGATGTCGATTACTTTAAAAAATATAACGACAATTACGGGCATATTGCCGGTGACGGCTGTTTACAGGCAGTCGCCGAAAATTTGAAAAAGACCATTAGCGAAACTTCTTTTCTGGCCGCCCGATATGGCGGAGAAGAGTTTGTGGTCATTCTGCCTGAAACGGATGCGAATTCCGCCGGAAATATTGCCAGAAAGATAGGCCATAATATTAAGCTTGCGAATATTCCCCACCAGCAAAGCCCGCTTGGCGTCGTGAGTGTGAGCATTGGTGTTGCCGCTGGATCTGCCGCCGCATTGAAGGGGCGCGAGGCGATGCTCATTGAATTCGCCGATGAGGCGCTTTACGCAGCGAAATCTTCAGGACGCGACCGTGTTGTTACCTCAAACCGCCAAATTGCGTGATGCGCCCAAAGCGTGCCATTCGTGGCGATGTAGCCTGCGGAACGCCTGCCACTGAACCTGAGCTGACGAACCCGCTGAATCGCGGTTTGCGACGAAATGTGTTCACCCGCCCAAAAAAACGCAAAAAAATGTTTCCAGGTCGCATAAAGATGCTTTTCAGCTCTCGACGTATTGCGTCTTGCTGCCTATGATGCTTGGGTTTCGCTTTTTTAAATTATCCTGAGGACACAGGGGCAGGGGGAGAGAAATGCGCGCAGCGTTTTTAGTAGGATGTGCCGCTTTATTATTATCGGCATGCAGCAGGGAACCCGTTCAGCAAGCGACTGCAGCACACGTAGCGCCGGGGCTTAAAGCCGCAATGTCAAATGGTGGTCAGGCGAACTGTGCGATGATTGGTGGTTCGTTGTCTGTTGCCCGGCAACTCGATGGTTCAATGGTGGGAATGTGCGCCTTACCAAATGGCAAACGCTGCAGTGAACAGTCGCTTGCCACCGGAAGCTGCGGCAGTTACTGAGCCTTCGCCGCGCGCGTGTAAATCAGGGTTTGCGTCGCCGTCGCCAGCGTCAGCTGGTTGTCAGTAAGATCAACCTGCGCGCCTTCGCTGAGCATCGCATTAATGGTGTGGTCCAGTTCATTACGCTGCTGGTCAGGGCAGAGCATCATGGTCATGCCCATCTGTTTGACGGTCAATTTGCCTTCAGAGAGTTTTCCCTGGCCCATAAAGCCGTTGCACATTTTGCCGGACACGCGCAGGTCTTTATCAAAACGGATTTCCGGGGCCGGGCCATTACCCTGCACGGCCTGGCCGTTCACGGTGGTCAGCACAAATCGTTGGTCTGCCAGTTGCTGTGGCTTCAATGTGTCGGTGCGGGAACTCACGCAGCCAGAAAGCACTACGCTCAACGCAACCAAAGTCATCATTTTCTTCATCTCGTCCTCTAAGGGGTTATCCATCACGTGGGGGATTCTAACAGGCTTAGCCTGGGCGTCATCGGGGTTTGTCCGAAAGGGTTCCGTGCAGGCAGGGGAACCCCGGACAATCAGGCCAGCACGTTCGGGCAGGTTTCGCCGTCGCGTAACTGGCGCAGGTTTTCCAGCGTTGTTTCGGAAATGCTAATCAACGCCTCGGCCGTCAGGAATGCCTGATGACCGGTAAACAGCACGTTGTGACAGGCTGATAAGCGACGGAACACGTCGTCCTGAATAACATCGTTGGATTTATCTTCAAAGAACAGATCGCGTTCGTTTTCATATACATCCATTCCCAGCGCGCCGATTTTTTGCGTTTTCAGCGCTTCTATCGCCGCTTGTGAATCCACTAATCCACCGCGGCTGGTATTGATGATCATTACGCCATCTTTCATCTGAGCAAAGGCGTCGCGGTTAAGCAGGTGGAAGTTTTCTGGGGTGAGCGGGCAGTGCAGGGAGATAACATCCGCCTGCGAAAACAGCGTCGGCAGATCAACATACTCCACGCCAAGCTCCAGCGCCGCTGCGCTCGGGTACGGGTCGAACGCCAGCAGGCGCATGCCAAACCCTTTCAGAATGCGCAGGGCGGCAACGCCAATTTTACCGGTGCCGATAACGCCCGCCGTTTTACCGTACATGGTGAAACCGGTCAGCCCTTCCAGGGAGAAGTTAGCATCGCGGGTACGCTGATACGCGCGGTGAATGCGACGGTTCAGGGTCATCATCATGCCAATGGCATGCTCTGCCACCGCTTCCGGTGAGTAGGCCGGAACACGCACGACCTGCAACCCCAGCTCTTTTGCCGCGTCGAGATCAACGTTGTTGAACCCGGCACAGCGCAGGGCGATAAACTTCACGCCGAGCTTTTTCAGCTCTTCCAGCACCGGGCGGCTGCCATCGTCGTTAACAAAAATACAGACCCCATCACAGCCGTTCGCGGTTTTGGCAGTCTTTTCGGTTAACAGAAAGTCGAAAAATTCAAGATCGTAGCCATATTTCTCGTTTACCTGCTGCAAATACTTTTTATCGTATTGCTTTGTGCTGTATATCGCGAGTTTCATAAGACTTTCTCCAATGGTTTTCTACCCACATTATCACGTTTTAAAATTATTATGTAAACGTTCAAATTTTATTGACAACCATGGGCGCGGTGAATGTGTCCAGTTTCAGTATATCCGCTGCTAGCGCAATTGTTTCAACGAGCCAATGGCGCTCCAGTTGATCGCCAGAGCGGTGAATACGCCGATAAGCCATGGAATTTTGGAGTCGTGAAAGTAGTTAGCACTGAGATAATCGCTGAAGGTAAAGCAGGTGAAAACGGTGGTACCGATAAACCAGCCGCGAATTAAAGAGCCTTTCGTGAACATACGCTGAATCCATAAGTAAATGATATTAAAGCACTATTTTCCGTAACTACTGAAAATGCACTCGCCAGACTATGATTAAAACGACTCGCGCCTTCAAAGGGGCGGTCAAACATGCCACAATAACCGCCAGAATCGGCTTAATCATATGCAAAATCAGGATATTAGCTACCCATGAAGGGTAAATACAAAGCCGCCATCGCACTGGTGTTACTGTTCCTTCTGTTGCCGCTTACGCTGCTGCTGACGCTTGCGCAATGGGTGCCGACGCTGGTCGGGATCTGGTTGCCAGCCGGCACGCGTATCGCGATGGAGGAGAGCCCGCGATTCACCCGACATGCGTTAAACATCCCCGATCTGCGCTATCTGGTCGGTGATTGTCAACTGGCATCATTACAGAACGCCGAACTCACACACCCCAGCCGCTGGCAGCTTCATATTGGCGCGCTGGATATTAACACCGCCTGCCTGAATAAACTGCCACAAAGTGAAACTGTTTCTGCCGCGCCGCGTACGCTGGCCGAATGGCAAGCCATGCTGCCTTATAGCTGGCTGACGGTGGAGCGTTTTACAGTTTCGCCATGGAAAACGTGGGCAGGTAAATTATCCGCCTCGTTGACACCGGATGTGCAGCAACTTACTTATTCTGGCGAGCGCGTTGATCTCCATGCCCGTTTGCGCGGGCAGACGCTGACGGTTAGCCGCATGGCGCTGCGTCTTGTCGATGATCAGCCGCCGTTTACGCTCGGTGGCGAATTTACCCTGCCGGATGTTCCAGACAGCGTACCCGTTAACGGACATATGGAAAGCACCTTAACCCTGTCGCAGCAGCCGGGCGTGGTGGATGTCGATCTCGACTGGCGCGATAACGAAGGGCAACTGGTGGTTATGGCGCGCGATCAGGGCGATCCGCTGCTCGATCTGCCGTGGCAGCTTACGCCCGAACAATTGACCATCAGCGATGGGCGCTGGAACTGGCCTTATCAGGGTTTTCCGCTAAGCGGTCGTGTTGGCTTGAAAGTGGATAACTGGCAGCAGGGGCTGGAAAAGGCGCAGTTCAGTGGCCGGTTAAACGTGCTGACGCAGGGCGACGCCGGGAAAGGCAATGCGGTGCTGACCATTGGCCCTGGTCGTCTTGGTATCGACAAGAATGATATGCCGCTGCAGCTGACCGGCGAAGCAAAGCAGGGCGATCTGGTGTTTTATGCGGTACTTCCCGCCCATCTGAGCGGCAGCGCTGACGATCCGCAACTGGCTTTTACGCCTGGCGCGCTGCTGCGCTCGCGCGGTCGGGTGATTGATTCGTTAAATATTGATGAAGTGCGCTGGCCGCTGGCGGGCGTTAAGTTGACTCAGCATGGTATTGACGGGCGTTTGCAGGCGATCCTTCGCGCGCATGAAAATGCGATGGGGGATTTCCGTCTGCATCTTGATGGTCAGGCGCAGGATTTTCTGCCGGATAACGGCCTGTGGCGCTGGCGCTACTGGGGCGACGGCAATTTCACGCCGATGAACGCACGCTGGGATGTCGCGGGTCGCGGCGAATGGAATAACAACACGATCACACTTAACGATCTCTCGACCGGCTTTGACCAGTTGCAATATGGCGCGATGCACATGGCTGCGCCCCGGTTAGTGCTGGATGCACCAGTAAAGTGGGTGCGTGACGCGGCAAATCCGCAATTCACCGGCGCACTGACGCTGGATGCCGGGCAAACCAGCTTCAGCGCGGGAAGTGTCTTACCGCCTTCGACCTTGACATTCAGCGTCGAAGGCAACGATCCAACCATGTTCCAGTTTAAGGGGGCGTTGCAGGCCGACACGATTGGCCCGGTACAGGTTAATGGCCGCTGGGACGGTGAGCGTTTACGCGGGCAGGCATGGTGGCCGCGCCAGGCGCTCTCGGTATTCCAGCCGCTTATTCCCCCGGACTGGAAAATGAAGCTGCTCAATGGCGCACTGTATGCGCAGGTCGCCTTTTCCGCCGCAGCGGACCAGGGTTTTGAAGCGGGCGGTCACGGTGTGCTAAAAAGCGGCAGTGTCTGGACGCCGGACAACCAAATCAGCGGCGTCGATTTTGTGCTGCCATTCCGCTACCGAGAAGGGCGCTGGCAACTGGGAACCCACAGACCGGTTTCATTGCGCATCGGTGAGATAACAAACCAGGTGACGGCGAAAAACATCACCGCTGATTTGCAGGGCGCGTGGCCGTGGAGCGAGGATAATCCGCTCGTTTTAAGTGATGTCAGCGTCGATGTACTGGGCGGAAAAGTGACCATGCAGCAGCTACGTATGCCGCAGCACGACCCGGCACTGCTGCGTCTGAAGCACATTTCCGCCAGTGAGTTGATAAGCGCAGTGAATCCGAAGCAGTTCGCGCTTTCCGGGCCGTTTGACGGCGCGCTGCCGCTGTGGCTGGATAACCCGCAATGGATCATTAAAGATGGCTGGCTGCATAACCCTGGCCCGATGACGCTGCGGATCGATAAAGATACCGCTGATGCGGTGGTGAAGGACAACATGGCTGCGGGCGCGGCGATTAACTGGCTGCGCTATATGGAAATTTCCCGCTCATGGACGAAGATCAATCTGGATAATTTGGGGCTGCTGACGCTGCAGGCCACCCTGCGCGGCACCAGTTTTGTCGATGGCAAAAGCAGTACCGTGAATTTGAACTATACCCATGAGGAGAATGTATTCACCTTATGGCGCAGTTTACGTTTTGGCGACAATTTGCAGTCATGGCTTGAGCAACACGCGGCGCTACCGCAAGCCCGCTGCGCGAAGGGCGAAGAATGTGAGGATAAAAAATGAGAACCCTGAAAGCCGTGCCCGTAGTGATGGCGACAATGCTGCTGGCTGCCTGCACGCCGCGTATTGAGGTGGCGGCGCCGAAGGAGCCGATCACCATCAATATGAACGTGAAGATCGAGCATGAAATTCACATCAAAGTGGATAAAGACGTCGAAACCCTGCTGAAAACCCGCAGCGACTTGTTCTGAGGCGATGATGAAAAAACGTGTCATAAGCGCGCTGCTGGCCGTTGGTCTTTTCAGCGCAACCGCTCAGGCGCTGACGCTTGATGAGGCCCGCACCCAGGGGCGCGTCGGTGAAACACTCAATGGCTATGTCGCGCCGATAAGCCAGGATAAAGAGACGCTGGCGCTGGTGGAGCGCATTAACAAAGCGCGCACTGAGAGCTACCAGCAACTGGCCGATCGCAACAACATCGCGGTGGATGACGTGGCCAGAATGGCCGGACAGAAACTGGTGGAACGCGCGAAGCCCGGCGACTACGTGCAGGGCATTAACGGTAAATGGATGAAGAAACCGTAAGCGGCGCGTTACCTTCCTGAGCAAGGTGCTGGGGCAACCTGCCAGCGCTTTCGCACTCCGGTGAATCAGCCACCGCGTCATGGGTTTGATAAAAAAGCGGGATGTGTCGTAACCACAGGCGGCGCGGGTAAGCATCCAGCCGATAATATTGCGGAAGGTGAATAGCCGGAAAAGCGGGGAAAAGCACCCTCCCACCAGGAGGTGAGAGGGGGAAATCTTAAGCAGCCACCAGGCTGTCGATTGCGGCTTTGGCGTCGGTCTGCGCTTTGGTCGCCACTTCCGGACCGTAAGCAATGCCTTCTGCGAAGACAAAGTTCACATCGGTAATGCCGATAAAGCCGAGGAACAATTTCAGGTACGGCGCAACCAGATCGGACGGGGTGTCTTTATGGATACCGCCACGGCTGGAAACCACGATGACGCGTTTACCTTTCACCAGACCTTCCGGACCCGCTTCAGTATAACGGAACGTCACGCCAGCACGCGCCACCAGATCGAAGTAGTTTTTCAGTTGCGTCGGGATGTTGAAGTTGTACATCGGGGCGTTAATGACAATCACGTCATGCGCTTGCAGCTCAGCAATCAGCTCGTCGGAGAGTGCCAGTGCTTCCTGCTGACGCGGTGTCAGCGGGGCATCGCTCGGGCGCAGCGCGCCAACCAGTTCGCCATCCAGCACCGGGATCGGATTAGCGGCCAGGTCACGCACGGTAATGGGATCCGCCGCGTGTTTTTCACGCCACTGTTCAACGAAATAATCGGCTAACTGACCAGACTGTGAGTACCCTGCCAGAATACTGGATTTAAGAACTAAAACTTTGCTCATTGGGTGTTTCCTTTATTGTATTTGCAATGGGTTGCCCCGTGACGTCATGACACTCTATTCACAAAATCTCTACATGAATAGCGCAATATATCGAATCCTATGTTCGAATTTCTTGAACAAGAAAAGGATTGCGGCGATGTGCTATCCTACTGCGATTGCGAACTTAAGATGTTTCCCGGCAGTGCTCTGCCCAATAACGCTATGACAGAACAACAGAAATTGACGATTACCGATCTCAGCGCGCAGCTCAGCACCCTGATGCTACGCGACCAGCAGCGCTTCGCCCGCCGCCTGCATGGCAGCAAGAAAGTTAAAAATCCTGAATCTCAGCAAGCACTGCTGCAGACGCTGGCGCAAGAGATAAACGAAGCCGCCGGAAAAGTGGCGCAGCGCGAAGCTGCGCGCCCGACCATTGATTACCCGGACAACCTGCCGGTCAGCCAGAAAAAACAGGCGATCCTGGAAGCTATCCGCGATAACCAGGTGGTGATTGTGGCGGGCGAAACCGGCTCCGGTAAAACCACGCAATTACCGAAAATTTGCATGGAGCTGGGGCGCGGCATTAAAGGGTTGATTGGTCACACTCAGCCGCGTCGTCTGGCGGCGCGCACCGTTGCCAACCGTATTGCCGAAGAGCTGAAAACCGAACCGGGCGGTTGCATTGGCTATAAAGTGCGTTTCAGCGATCACGTTAGCGACAACACCATGGTCAAGCTGATGACCGACGGTATTCTGCTGGCGGAAATCCAGCAGGATCGCTTGCTGATGCAGTACGACACCATCATTATCGATGAGGCGCACGAACGCAGCCTGAACATCGATTTTCTGCTGGGTTATCTGCGTGAATTACTGCCGCGCCGCCCGGATCTGAAAATTATCATCACCTCCGCCACCATTGATCCGCAACGTTTCTCGCGCCATTTCAATAATGCGCCGATTATCGAAGTCTCCGGGCGCACTTACCCGGTGGAAGTGCGCTATCGGCCGATTGTTGAAGAAGCGGATGACACGGAACGCGACCAGCTTCAGGCGATATTCGATGCGGTGGATGAGCTTGGGCGCGAAAGTGCAGGCGATATTCTGATCTTTATGAGCGGCGAGCGGGAAATCCGCGACACCGCTGATGCCCTGAGCAAGCGCGATCTGCGCCACACGGAGATCCTGCCGCTGTATGCGCGTTTATCAAACAGTGAGCAAAACCGCGTATTCCAGCCGCACAGCGGGCGGCGCATCGTGCTGGCGACCAACGTGGCGGAAACGTCGCTGACCGTACCGGGCATCAAATATGTCATTGATCCGGGTACGGCGCGCATCAGCCGCTACAGCTATCGCACCAAAGTGCAGCGTTTGCCGATTGAGCCGATTTCACAAGCCTCTGCCAACCAGCGTAAAGGGCGCTGCGGCCGCGTGTCGGAAGGGATCTGTATTCGTCTCTATTCAGAAGATGATTTCCTGTCACGCCCGGAATTTACCGATCCGGAAATTCTGCGCACCAACCTGGCATCGGTCATTCTGCAAATGACGGCTTTAGGGCTCGGTGATATCGCCGCCTTCCCGTTTGTTGAAGCGCCGGATAAACGCAATATTCAGGACGGTGTTCGCCTGCTGGAAGAGTTGGGCGCGATCACCACCGACGAGCAGCAGACCGCCTACAAACTGACGCCGCTGGGCCGCCAGCTATCGCAACTGCCGGTCGATCCGCGCTTAGCGCGTATGGTACTGGAAGCGCAAAAACATGGCTGCGTGCGCGAAGCAATGATCATTACCTCGGCGCTGTCGATTCAGGATCCGCGCGAAAGACCGCTGGATAAAAAGCAGGCTTCAGACGAGAAGCACCAGCGCTTTCATGATAAAGAGTCTGACTTCCTCGCTTTTGTGAACCTGTGGAATTACCTGGGCGAGCAGCAAAAAGCGCTCTCGTCAAACCAGTTCCGTCGTCAGTGCCGGGTGGATTACCTGAACTATCTGCGCGTGCGCGAATGGCAGGATATCTACACCCAACTGCGCCAGGTGGTGAAAGAGTTAGGGATCCCGGTCAACAGTGAGCCTGCGGAATATCGCGAAATTCATATCGCGCTGTTAACCGGTTTGCTGTCGCACATTGGTATGAAAGATGCCGATAAACAGGAATTTACCGGCGCGCGGAATGCCCGTTTTTCCATCTTCCCGGGCTCGGGTTTATTCAAAAAACCGCCGAAATGGACAATGGTTGCGGAACTGGTGGAAACCAGCCGTTTGTGGGGGCGCATCGCCGCGCGCATCGATCCGGAATGGGTTGAACCGGTAGCGCAGCACCTGATTAAACGTTCGTACAGTGAACCGCACTGGGAGCGGGCGCAGGGCGCGGTAATGGCAACGGAAAAAGTGACGGTTTATGGTCTGCCAATCGTTGCGGCGCGCAAAGTGAACTACAGCCAGATCGACCCGATGCTGTGTCGTGAGCTCTTTATTCGCCACGCGCTGGTCGAGGGTGACTGGCAAACCCGGCATGCTTTCTTTCGCGACAACCTGAAACTGCGCGCGGAAGTGGAAGAACTGGAGCACAAATCCCGCCGCCGCGACATTCTGGTGGACGACGAAACGCTGTTTGAGTTTTATGACCAGCGCATCAGCCACGAGGTGATTTCCGCCCGCCATTTCGACAGCTGGTGGAAAAAGGCCAGCCGTGAAGCCCCCGATCTGCTCAACTTCGAAAAGAGCATGCTGATTAAAGAGGGCGCAGAGGGCGTCAGTAAGCTCGATTACCCCAACTTCTGGCATCAGGGCAACCTGAAGCTGCGTCTGAGTTATCAGTTTGAACCGGGCGCGGATGCCGACGGCGTCACGGTACATATCCCGCTGCCGTTATTAAACCAGGTCGAAGAGAGCGGGTTTGAGTGGCAAATCCCCGGCCTGCGCCGCGAACTGGTGATTGCGCTGATCAAATCACTGCCGAAACCGACGCGGCGCAACTTCGTTCCCGCGCCAAACTACGCCGAAGCGTTTCTGGGGCGCGTTACACCGCTGGAACTGCCATTGCTGGATGCCCTTGAGCGCGAACTGCGCCGGATGACGGGGGTTACCGTCGATCGCGACGACTGGCACTGGGATCAGGTGCCCGATCACCTGAAAATCAGCTTCCGCGTAGTGGATGACAAGAACAAGAAGCTGCTGGAAGGGCGCTCGCTGGCCGAACTGAAAGAGCGCCTGAAAGGCAAAGTGCAGGAAACTCTTTCTGCGGTGGCCGATGACGGCATCGAGCAGAGCGGTTTGCATATCTGGAGTTTCGGCCAGTTGCCGGAAAGCTACGAGCAAAAACGCGGTAACTACAAGGTAAAAGCCTGGCCTGCGCTGGTCGATGAACGTGACAGTGTCGCGATCAAGCTGTTCGATAACCCGCAGGCGCAGCAACAGGCGATGTGGCGCGGTATCCGCCGCCTGCTGCTGCTAAATATTCCGTCGCCGATTAAATACCTGCACGAAAAATTGCCAAACAAAGCCAAGCTGGGGCTCTATTTCAACCCGTACGGCAAAGTGCTGGATTTGATTGATGACTGCATTTCCTGCGGCGTGGACAAACTGATTGATGACGCGGGCGGCCCGGTGTGGACGGAAGAGAGCTTCGCCGCGCTGCATGAAAAAGTGCGCGCCGAACTGAACGAAACGGTGGTGGAGATCGCCAAACAGGTCGAACAGATCCTGACGGCGGTGTTCAATATCAACAAGCGGCTGAAAGGGCGCGTGGATATGACCATGGCGCTCGGGCTGTCGGATATCAAAACGCAAATGAGCGGGCTGGTGTATCGCGGGTTTGTTACCGGCAACGGTTTCCGCCGTCTGGGCGACACGTTGCGTTACCTGCAAGCCATCGAGAAGCGGCTGGAAAAACTGGCCGTCGATCCACACCGCGACCGCGCGCAGATGCTGAAAGTGGAGCAGACGCAGCAAGCCTGGCAGCAGTGGCTGAATAAACTGCCGCCGGCACGCCGGGAAGATGAGGATGTCAAAGCGATCCGCTGGATGATCGAAGAGCTGCGCGTCAGCTACTTTGCGCAGCAACTGGGGACACCGTATCCCATCTCCGATAAGCGTATCCTGCAGGCAATGGAGCAGATTAGCGCCTGATGACAGATAGTCGCCCGGTTGCGATGCTTACCGGGCGACTATCATCGCTTTCGCGTGTTGCCAGCTAAGCGAGTTTCCCATCCGCAATGATTTGCACCGGTAACCTTACGCATTCACCCAGGCAAGCGTAAAGCCGTCCCATCCCTTGACGCCGACCGTTTGCATGGCAGTGGCCGTCAGGCGCGGGTCGGCGCCAATCATCTCGATGAATTTACGCACGCCCTGCACACTGGCATCGGTGGTCGTCGGGTTAGTCACTGCGCCGTCGCGCACCACATTATCGCCAATAATCAGCGTACCTGGACGGGCATAGTGCATCGCCCATTTCAGGTAGTTCGGGTTATTGGGTTTGTCGGCATCGATAAAAATCAGATCGAACGGCGGGCGTTCGCCGAGGTTTTCCAGCGTCTGCAGCGCCGGGCCTTCGGCAACGGTGACCTGATGCGCCACCCCGGCAAGCTGCAGGTTTTCACGCGCTATCGCCGCGTGTAGCGGATCGGCTTCCAGCGTCAGCAGTTCGCCGCCGGTTGGCAGCTCGCGCGCCATCCACACCGTGCTGTAACCGCCGAGCGTACCGATTTCAAGAATGCGCTTCGCCCGCACCATGCGCACAAACAGCGCCAGTAATTGCCCCTGAGCGGGCGAAACATCAATGGCCGGAAGCCCTGCGCGCTGGTTATTTGCCAGCACCTGCGTCAGGATTTCATCTTCCGGAATCAGCTGTTTTACTAAGTATTCGTCAACCGCGGACCACTTCTGCTGCATAGCATTACTCCTGGTTTATTAGAAACTTAATTCAGCCCGGACCAGCCACCTCCCAGTGCGCGATAGAGATCCACCTGCGCCAGTAACAGATTGTTTTTAACCTGCACCGCGCTCAGTTGAGCGGAAAACAGCGTGCGCTGGGCGTCCAGCACATCCAGATAAGAGGAATAACCGTTGTGATAACGGTTTTGCGCAATGCGTAACGTCTCCTGCGCAACATCGACCTGCCCGGCAAGCTCGGTGAGTTGCTCGCCCAGACGGGTGATGGCATCAAGGCTATCGTTCACCTCTTTGAACGCGTTGCGCACGGTTTTTTCATAGGTGTAAAGCGCCTGATTACGCTGCGACATCGAGACATCGACCTGCGCATTCAGCGCCTGGCGGTTAAGCAACGGGGCAAGAATGCTGCCGCCAATGCTCCACAACCGTAGCGGATTATCCAGCAAACCGGGCAGCGTATCGTCCTGCATACTGCCGGTTGTCGTCAGGTTAATCGACGGCAGTAATTTCGCCTGCGACGCGGCGAGTGTCGCATCGGCGGCAACCAACTGACGCTGCGCCTGCACAATGTCCGGCCGCCGGTTAAGCAAACTTGACGGTAACTGCGAGGGCAATGTCAGCGGTGTTAACGCCGCAAATTCGCCACGATTCACCGTCCCCGGATTATTACCCAGCAGCACACTCAATGCGTTTTCCTGCTGGCTTATCTGATGTTGCAGCACCGGGATCTGCGCGCGCGTGCTGCGCAACGCGGAATCCGCTTGCATCAGCTCCAGCCGGGAAGTATAGCCGGTCTCATACTGTCGCCGGGCAAGTTTGAGCGCATCTTCCCGCGCTGCCAGCGTGGATTGCGTGACCTGTAATTGTGCATCCAGCGACAGCAGCGTGAGATAACCGGAAGCGACATTGGTCGCCACCGTTAAATCGGCCGCCGCTGCCGCTGCTTTCTGGGCTTCCAGCGAGGCGTCTGCCGCACGAGAGGCGCTGCGGCTGGCTCCCCAGATATCGACGTTATAACTGGCCGTCAGATTGCCTTTGTACAAGGTACTGTAAACGGGTAAACCCGTCGCGGCAGATTGCGACCGGGCGCGGGTGCCGGAAATTCCGGCGTCCAGTTCGGGGAACAGGGCGCTGTCGGCGGCGTAAACCCGCGCCTGATATTCATTGACCCGCTCCCGGGCGATCAGCACGTCGCTGTTGTGGCGTAGTGCCTGGTCGACATAGCGGTTTAGCTGGCTGTCGTGAAAGTTACGCCACCAGACGCTATCCGTCTTGCTGACCGGACCCGCCTCGCTGCGCCAGGCCGCCGGGATCTGCAGCGACGGTTGGGCTTGCTGAACATCGGCAGACTGGCAAGCGGCAAGGGTGAGACTCAACGCGACAACGGTGAGACGCCGCTTCATTGCTCTGCCTCCCGCGTATCAATATGTACCTGCACCGACATTCCAGGGCGCAGCCTTGCCAGTTCGTCGGGTTTCGCCTCCACCTGGATACGCACCGGAATGCGCTGGGCGATTTTGACAAAATTACCGGTGGCGTTATCCGGGCTGATAGCGCTAAATTCCACGCCGGTAGCCGGTGAGATGCTCTCCACGCGCCCGTGGTAGCTGCGCCCGTCCAGCGCATCGACGGTAAAGCGCACTGGCTGCCCGACAACCACATTTGCCAGTTGCGTCTCCTTCAGGTTGGCGATCACCCAGCGTTGCGACGGCACCAGCGAGGTCAGGTGCGTTCCGGCGGTGACATACGCGCCAAGGCGCACGCTGATTTGCCCAAGTTGCCCGTCGCGAGGGGCGACGATACGGGTGTTTTGCAGATCGATTTGCGCCAGTTCAAGCGCCGCTTTGGCATTTTCCACATCTGCCTGTAGCGACCCGCGATTAACGATGGTGGTTTGCAAATCCTGGCGCGACATCTCAAGCGTCGCTTGTGCCTGGGCAATACTGGCGGTGTTCTGCGCGGCGGTGGCGAGGGCGGCGTCGCGTTCACGAATGGAGAGCGAGCCGTCTGCGGTCAGTGCTTTCACGCGTTTTAAATCTGCCTGGGATTTCAAATCCTGCGCTTTGGCGCTGGCAAGCGCGGCTTCGTTGCGGGCAATGACGGCCTGCGCGCTTTTTCGCTGCTGGAGGTTGTTATCCAGCGCAGCCAGCTTCATCGCCAGCGTGGCTTTCGCCTGATCGACGCGCTGGCGGTAGATTCGGTCATCGATCTGCATAATCAGATCGCCTTTTTTCACGACGGCGAAATCCTGTACCGGCACGTCGGTGATGTAGCCGTTCACCTGCGGGCTGATAAATGTTGTCTGGCCACGTACATAGGCGTTATCAGTAAACTGGGTATGGCGCGTAAACGGCGGCAACTGCCAGGCGTAAAGGATCACCAGTACGCCCACCAGGCCAATCGCGGCGGCGGAAAAAAGAGAAACCACACGTAAGTTGCTGCGGGTATTGGCCCGCTCTTTGGCGGCATCCTGCTGGCTCATAGACACTCCAGTAACATTATTATTTGCTCCCAGTGGCCCGCTTCAACACAAGGCGGGCAGTAATACGCAGGCGCAACAAGCGCCATAAAATCCAAATCAGCGTGGCGGCGGCGATGCTCGCCGTCAGCAGATAAGTATCGTTGTAAGCCAGAATATTCGCTTCCAGCGTCGACACCGTTTGCAGCTGCGTCACCGCCTGCGCGCTAAGCAATGTGCTGTCGCCAAGCTGGCTTTGAAACATCTGGCTGTAATATTGCAAACGCTCATTGACCAGTGGGTTTAAGGTAGTGAGCTGGTCCGCTAACAGGCTGGAGTGATACTTTTCCCGCCATGTCTGAAACGTGCCGAGGATCGCCGAACCCAGCAGCCCGCCAATATTCTGGCTCATGCCAAACAGCACCGAGAAACTGACCAGGTTGCGCGGCTCTGCCACCACGCCGCCAATCCCTGCCAGCATCGCTGGTGCGATAAAAAACGCACTGGCAAAACCGAGTAAAAACTGGCTTACCATCAACTGATTGGGGCGCGTCAAACTGGTGGACTGGCTATCAAGCAGCGAGGCGATAATCATCAATGCCAGCGAGGTGACAATCGGCCATGCCAGTCGTTGGGGTTTAATCGTCAGGCAACTGGCGGTAATACCGCAGATGATCCCCGCCAGGATCGACCACGCCAGGCTGGTCATTTGCTCGTTTTGCAGGCCAACATATTGCAGCCAGCCAAACACGCCGGTGTTCTGCTCGGCGAGCACAATGCGGATCAGCAGCATAATCAGCCCAAGACGCACAATGCTGCCGCTGGAGAGCCAGCGGGTGTTGAGCAGCGGGTTACTGCGGTTGTGTTCAAAGGCTATCGCCGAGACGATCAGCACCACGGCACCTGCCAGCGCCCAGCCGATCCAGGGCGCTTCAAACCACCAGTCCAGCCGACCCAGCGACAGCACCGCGCACAGCAGCGCCATGCCTGGTGCGAGCAGAAAGAAAGTGATGAAATCTTTCTTTTCAAACACTTTTTTACGATCTCCCGGCGGTAATTTTAAGGCGATCACGCAGCCAAGCGAGAGCAGCGCCAGCCCAAGTTCGAACAGGTACAGCCCGCGCCATTCATCCAGTTGCAGCAGCTCGGTAGAAAAAAGGCGGGCAATCGGAATCGCCAGCGTCGAACCGGTAATACCAATGGTCAGCGCTTTTAAGCGATGTTTCGCCGGCCAGGCCTGAATCTGATAGTAAATGCCGAGCGAACTGAGTGCCGCCGCCACCATGCCGTGCGCGGCGCGGACAAACAGGGCAGAACTGAGATCGTTGATAAACAGGTGGAAGAAGGTCACCAGTACATACAGCACCAGAAACCCTTCGGTAAACGCGCGCAGACCGTATTGCTGGCGAAACTTTACCAGCAGCAGGTTAATTGACACATTGGTCATCACATACACCGCGGGCAGCCAGGCGATCTCCGTCGACCAGGCGGCAAACGTGCCTTGCAGGTTTTGCAAATTAGCTGTCACCATCGCGTTGCCGAGCGCGCCGGTCATGCAAACCAGCAGGCCAACGACACCATAGGCGATACGGCGCGGAGTGCTGTGATAAGGGGTGGAAGGCGAACCCAGCAGCATCGGTTTTTCATGCGGCTGCCATTCGCGTGGGCTATACGGGTCGCTTTTCGGCAAACGCATTACATTTTCCTGACCGGGCTAAGGGTGATCGTTCGCGACGGTAAGTTGTGCGCGCATGAAGATGTCGGGGACAGCTGTAATCCATAGAGAAACAAAGATTGTTAATGTGAATGGTTAGCGGGCTAATGATTCTACTTGTGCCGTCAAAGGCAATGCAAGCGCATAAGAAAAATATAGGTTACTGACGTTAAGTGATCTGCTTTATTGATAAAAATAAACAACTATAGGTGACAACGTCACAATGAGTACACTAACCATTACGCTTACCGGGGCAAGCGATCCTGCGTGCCTGCAACTTCAGGACGCGCTTTCCGATTACCTGCAACACCTCACAGGCAGCAGCGGCAGAGCCTCGTTTGACGCCGCAGCCTTAGGTGAGCGGGGCTTCTTTTTGCTGGCACAAGAAAACGCGGTGGCGGTGGGCTGCGTTGCGGTTCGTGAATTGTCCGCCGGGATCGGTGAAATCAAGCGCATGTATGCGCGCCCCGGCACGCGCGGCGTAGGCGCTCGGTTGCTACGCGCGCTTGAGCAGCATGCGCGGGAGCGCGGTTTTCATGCGCTGTGGCTGGAGACGCGCAAAATCAACCAGCGTGCCGTTGATTTCTATCAGCGCAACGGCTTTCGGATCCGTGAAAACTACGGCACCTATATTGGCAGGCCGGAAGCGGTATGTTTCGAAAAAGCGTTGTGACCGGTAGGTGCGGTTTCGTTAGTGCGCGAATGCGTGCAGCATAAAAGTATGCCGTTTTGCCTGCTTAACGCCGGGTTACAGGCGCTATCTTCAATGGGGCAGATACAGCGGTAATCCCTGCATCGCGGGTTATTGCACATGTTTCAAAAAAGGCTACAGAAACTTACCTGCACCGCTGCGAACAGGATTCGGAGTGATCCCCTGTTCTGCGGGTGTTGACGCGGTAGGCTGTAAGTTAAAGCGAAGGAGGTTCTATGCTGATGACGACTTTTCCTGCCGTATCAGAGCGCACGCTGGCGGCGGCAAATACGCTGGGTGCATGGCTGGCGCAAAATGATTTTGTCGGTAAGCCCACGCCCGTGCGGGCTGATGTGGTGATCCTCGCGGGTAATGCTGTCATTCCTGCGATCGATGCCGCCTGCGCGCTGGCGGCGGCGCAGCAAACGCCGCTTCTGATAAGCGGTGGCGTCGGGCACTCCACCACGTTTCTTTATTCGGCTGTCGCCCGGCATCCACGCTATAACGTCGTGCGTACCACCGGGCGCGGCGAAGCGGCTATTCTGGCCGATATCGCGCGCCAGTTCTGGCAGATTGATGCGAAACAGATCCTGATTGAGGACAAATCCACCAACTGCGGCGAGAACGCCAGGTTCAGCATCGATATGCTGATGTCGCAGGGGGTAAAACCGAAAACCGTGATGGTGGTGCAGGATCCCACCATGCAGCGCCGCACAATGGCGACGTTTGCCCGCGTCAGCCAGCAGTGTCACGATGCGCCGCACTGGCTGAGCTGGCCCGGCTTTACTCCGCAGTTAACCAACACGGCTGAGGGGCTGGCATTCCAGCCGCAGCAGCGAGGTTTATGGTCGGTTGAGCGTTATTTGTCGTTGCTGCTGGGGGAAGTGCCGCGTCTGCGCGATGATGCCAGTGGCTACGGACCAAACGGCCGTGATTTTATCGTTCATATTGATTTCCCGGAGGAAGTCGACGCTGCCTGGCAGGTTTTAATGGCCGATACCACGCTTACTGCGGCGCTCGGCAGCCGCGCTTTGTAACCCCAATGCCCGTTTGCGCAGACGTTGCCGCAAACGGGCATTTCCTCCGCTGTACTTGTCACGGTTTTGTTGCTTTTTAGCGCCCCTTTTATGCGTTCTCTCACAAAAGTTGCCCCTGTCTGTAGGAAAAATGTCGTGCGCGGATAGATTTTTAACAACGAATTCACTTGTTAAAAACAATGTTATTACAGGAGCGAGGCATGACAGCACCGGTACAGCACCCTATGTTTATCGATGGTCAATTCGTGAGCTGGCAAGGCGATACGTGGTTGGATGTTATCAACCCGGCAACCGAAGCGATCCTGGCGCGTATTCCCGATGGCACCGCCGAAGACGCGCGTAAGGCCATTGACGCCGCCGAACGGGCGCAGCCAGGCTGGGAAGCGCTGCCCGCTATTGAGCGCGCGGGCTGGTTACGCAAAATCGCGGCGGGTATTCGTGAAAAAGCGTCTGAGATTAGCGCGCTGATTGTCGCCGAAGGGGGAAAAATTCAGCAACTGGCGGACGTGGAAGTCTCTTTTACCGCCGATTACATCGACTATATGGCCGAGTGGGCGCGGCGCTATGAGGGCGAAATTCTGCAAAGCGACCGTCCGGGCGAAAATATCTTTGTCTTTAAACGCCCGTTGGGTGTCACCACTGGCATTTTGCCGTGGAATTTTCCGTTCTTCCTGATTGCCCGCAAAATGGCGCCTGCGTTGATTACCGGCAACACCATCGTGATTAAACCGAGCGAATTCACACCGAACAACGCGATCGCCTTCGCGAAAATCGTCCATGATGTCGGCTTACCAAAAGGCGTTTTTAACCTGGTGCTCGGGCGCGGGGAAACCGTTGGGCAGGAGCTGGCGGGGAATCCGAAAGTGGCGATGGTCAGCATGACCGGCAGCGTTGGCGCGGGTGAGAAAATCATGGCGGCAGCGGCGAAAAACATCACCAAAGTGTGTCTTGAACTGGGCGGCAAAGCGCCGGCAATTGTTTTTGATGATGCCGATCTTGAGCTGGCCGTGAAAGCGATTGTTGATTCCCGCGTCATCAACACCGGGCAGGTGTGTAACTGCGCCGAACGCGTGTATGTGCAAAAAGGCATTTATGACCGCTTTGTCAATCGACTTGGCGAAGCCATGAAAGCGGTACAGTTTGGCGATCCGGCGCAGCGCAACGATATAGCAATGGGGCCGCTTATCAATGCGGCGGCACTGCAACGCGTTGCAGAGAAGGTCGAGCGCGCCGTGTCTGAAGGCGCGCGCGTGGTACTCGGCGGCAAGGCGGTCGCCGGCAAAGGCTATTTTTACCCGCCGACATTGCTGCTCGATGTGCGCCAGGAGATGGCCATCATGCATGAAGAGACGTTTGGTCCGGTGCTGCCGGTGGTTGCGTTCGACACGCTGGAAGAGGCGCTGGCGATGGCCAACGACAGCGATTATGGCCTCACGTCGTCGGTATATACCCGCGATCTGACGACAGCAATGAAAGCCGTGCGGGGGCTGAAGTTTGGTGAAACCTACATTAACCGCGAGAATTTCGAAGCGATGCAGGGTTTCCATGCTGGCTGGCGCAAATCGGGCATTGGTGGGGCGGATGGACGCCACGGCCTGAACGAGTATCTGCAAACGCAAATGGTCTATCTGCAGTCCTGATATCCGTAGCCCCCGCGCATGGCGGGGGCACGTTTCATACTTTGGTTGCTATCCACGCCATCATCAGTTCCGGCCATATTGCCACCGGTAAGCCCAGCGCATCGCGAATGCCAAAACCGTGTTTCCCCTGTTCGAACAGATGCATCTCAACCGGCACGCCAAGGCGGCGCAGGGCGCTGAACATAACCACGCTGTTTTCCACTTTCACTGCCGGGTCATCGACCGCGTGCAACAGAAAGGTCGGCGGCGTGTTTTCATCGGCCATTTGCTCTGCGGAGTAGCGACGGATCTGTTCGTCGCCCGGCGTATCGCCAATCAACTGCTGGCGCGACATCGGGTGGTCAATCTCCTGGTGCATGGTAATAACCGGATAGACCAGCGCCATAAACGCCGGGCGGGCGTGTTGCTTATCCATCTCATCAACGGGGTGATAGACGTTTTCGTTGTAGCGTGTGCCAAGGCTGGCTGCGGCGTGGCCGCCGGCGGAAAAACCCATAATGCCAATACGTTCAGGATCGAGTCGCCACTCCTGCGCACGGGCGCGAATGACGCGTATCGCGCGTTGCACATCGGCCAGCGGCGCGTCCGCACCTTCCTCATGCCCGTCGCCGGGCAGGCGGTAGGTCATGACAAACAGGGTGTAACCTTTGGCATTAAAGCAGGGGGCCAGCGCGCTGCCTTCTTTATCCAGCACCACGCGGCGATAAGAACCGCCAGGCGTGACCAGAATACCGACACCGTTCGGGTTTTGTGGCGCGTAGACAGTAATGTGCGGAGCGCGTACGCCGGTGACTGATCGGTCAAAAGGCGAGGGGCCGGTATGATGCTCTTCAAGCTGAAACTTCACCGGGCTTACCGCGGCACCCGGAGCTTCGCCGGTTGGCCAGACGGGGAACGTCGTGGCGTGTTGTACCGCCACTTTCATCAGGGTGAGTAAATCTTCCGGGCTGATATTTCTCATGTGCTGCCTGGTTTGAATACGCCGGGTTATTACCCGGCGTGGATGGAGAGATTACAGTGCGCGATATTTTTCCAGTACGCGAACCAGCTGAGTGACAAAACCGTATTCGTTGTCGTACCAGGAGACGGTTTTGACCAGTTGCACACCGCCAGCTTCGGTGATCTCGGTTTGCGTGGCGTCAAAAACGGAACCGAAATGGCTGCCGATAACATCAGAAGAGACGATCTCATCGTCGGTATAGCCGAAAGATTCATTATTTTCGGTGGCTTTTTTCAGCGCCTGATGGATCTCATCGACCGTCACTTTCTTCTCTAATATGGATACCAGTTCGGTAACGGAGCCGGTTTTCACCGGTACGCGCTGCGCGTGGCCTTTCAGCTTGCCGCTCAATGCCGGGATCACCAGACCGATGGCTTTCGCCGCACCGGTAGTGTGCGGAATGATGTTTTCCGCGGCGGCGCGGGAGGCGCGCAGATCTTTCCCGCGCGGGCCATCGACCAGCGCCTGCGTACCGGTGTAGGCGTGGATGGTGGTCATGGTGCCGACTTTAATGCCGAAATTATCCTGCAATGCTTTGGCCATCGGCGCGAGACAGTTGGTGGTGCAGGAAGCCACGGAAATAATGGTGTCCTGCGCATTAATCGTGTCGTCGTTAACGTTGTAGACGATAGTTTTCATCTCGCCTGCCGGAGCGGAAATAAGCACTTTTTTGGCCCCGGCATCGATGTGCGCCTGCGATTTTTCGCTTGATGTATAAAAACCGGTACACTCAACGATGATCTCCGCACCGGCGCTGCGCCACGGAATATTTTTCGCCTCTTTTTCTGCATATACCGTGATGGTTTTGCCGTTAACGATCAGCGCGTCTTCGGTAAAATCCACGCTCCAGCCGAACGGGCCGTAGTTGGAGTCATGCTTTAACAAATAGGCCAGCACTTTGGGTGAGGTCAGATCGTTGATCGCCACCACCTCTGCGCCGCTGTTGGTTTCCAGCAGGCGACGTAACACCAGGCGCCCAATGCGCCCGAATCCATTAATGCCAATTTTGCTCATCGATCTTCTCCATCAGAATGTAATGAATCACCGTTTTGCACTTATTTAGTGATAACCTGGCGGGCGTTATTGGGCAAATGAATCCCATTCAGGCTGTGGTAAGTCCCTGAAAAATGATAAGGAAAAGTTAATGAATTTTTAAGGAAAGCCCGGTATGTTGAACGCCGGTTCGTTCGTTTTGGGGTTCCTTATGCGTAGCAAATATTCCGGATTACAAATCGCCATTCACTGGCTGGTGTTCCTGCTGGTTATTGGCGCTTATTGCGCCATGGAACTACGCGGATTCTTCCCGCGCAGCTATCGTCCTTATTTCAATCTGGTACACGTTTCATGTGGCATTTCAATTCTGGTGCTGATGGTGGCGCGTCTGCTGGTGCGGCTGAAAAGCCCGACGCCGCCGATTGAGCCGAAACCGTCAGCAATGATGACCGGGCTGGCGCACCTTGGGCATCTGGTCATTTACCTGCTGTTTATTGCCTTGCCCGTTATTGGACTGCTGATGATGTATAACCGCGGTGGTCCGTGGATTGCTTTCGGTATTACGATGCCGTATGCCGCCGAAGCGAATTATGATTTGGTGGATACGCTTAAAGAGTTCCACGAGCTGTTGGCCAATGTCGGCTATTTTGTCATTGCGTTGCATGCCGGTGCGGCGCTGGCGCATCACTACTATTTTAAAGACAACACGCTGCTGCGTATGATGCCAAAAAAACGCGGCTAACGCTTCCTCGCTGCTGGCCCCGCATCCTGCGGGGCTTTTTCATTTCTGCGCGTCTAAAATGTGATCCTGTCGGGTTTTCCACATTGAAAAGCAGGGCGGAAATCACATTTTACGCCATCCGTGCTGTGCGCAATTCGTACAAGCAGTGTAGATAGTATATCTATTATAGAAACACTATCGGGCGGAGGGGATATGACACAGCCAGTACAGGAGTCTCTCGATCGGATGGCAACACAAGAACACGCTGCCGGATCGCGCAAATTACGCAAAGTGCTGCTCGCCACCGGCATTGGTCACTTTGTCGAATGGTTTGACTTTGGCCTGTATGGCACGCTCGCCGCCATTATCGGCCTGCAGTTTTTCCAGGCGGGCGATCCGAGCGTTGCACTGCTTTCGTCGTTCGCGGTCTTTGGCGCGGGTTTTATTATGCGCCCGCTTGGCGGGCTGTTTTTCGGTTCGCTGGGCGACAGAAAAGGGCGGCAAAAAGTGCTGGCAACGGTGATCCTGCTCACCTCCGGTGCCACCTTCGTAATGGGGCTGCTACCGACTTATCATCAGATTGGTATTACCGCGACGGTGCTGCTGGTGATAACGCGCCTGATTCAGGGCTTTGCCGCAGGGGGCGAAAGCTCGGGCGCGACAACCTACCTGGCGGAATATGCCCCCACGGAGCGCCGTGGCTACTTCACCTGCTGGATCGACAACTTTGGTTTTATGGCGTTTGTCGTCGGCTCCGGGCTGGTCTTTCTGCTGACGGCAACGCTCGGTGAAAGCACAATGAGCGACTGGGGCTGGCGCATTCCCTTTTTAATTGCCGGGCCGCTGGGCTGGGTCGGTCTGTATTTACGAAAACATCTGGAAGATTCGCCAGAATTTCTCGACGCCATGAAGAACGGGCAAACCGAATCCGCGCCGCTGCGTAAAGCGGTAACCACCGCGTGGGGCGCGTTGCTGTTCTGCGTCGGTTTTGTGGTGATCAAAGCGGTCGGGCACTGGACGCTGCAAACCTTTATGCCGAGCTATCTCTCCACCGAGTTGCACTTCTCGAAACTTAACGCTTACGCCATCACCACGATTGGTCTCTTTTCCGTGGCGGTGCTGGTGCCGTTTATGGGCTATCTGTCGGATAAATATGGCCGTAAACCGTTAATGCTGACCGGGTGCGCCGGGTTTATTCTGCTGAGTTACCCGGCCATGATGGTGATGGCGAACGGTGATGTGCTCTCTGCTGTGCTGGCAATGGTGATGCTGGGGGCGTTTATCGCCGCGTTTGATGGCGCCTGTACCGCCGCAATGGCGGAACTTTTCCCCACCAGCGTGCGCTATGGTGGCTTGTCTATCGCCTATAACTTTGCCGTCGCCTTCTTTGGCGGCATCACACCCTGGTTTTCCGCCTGGCTCATTACCAGCACCGGCGATAAATTTTCGCCCGCCTTCTATGTGATGGGCGCGGCGCTCATCACCTTCCTGACAGTGCTCCGCGCCCGCGAAACCGCAGGGCAGCCGTTAAAACGCTGACGTTTTGCCCGGAGGAGCCCTCCGGGCTATCAGGTAAATCTTAAACAGGATATTGCGCGTATCCGTCACGGAGCAGGACGTGGCGGGTGCGCGCAATGGCCGATGATTTTCTTTCGCTTTCATCTACAGGGGAATATTTATTTGTCCTTCCGGGGAATAAATATCAACGTGATATTAACCTAGGAAAGCATTTTTATTCCATAGGGACAAAGTTCGAATAAACACGTCTGCTGCTTTTCACAATTCCGTAATGAAACGTTATCATTACCAGGACAATGACAACTGGTTTTTAAAGTCCGCCAGATAGCAGGGAAAAAGGGCATGGTATGAATAACGCGAAAATTCTGTGGTTTTCCATCAATGGATACCCGTGCGCCATCAGTATGTAAGTAGTTGTTTGGTCGCAAAAAATAGTTGCCGCGATACCAGACAATAACCGAAAGATGCTCGCTATTCCTGGCGACAGCAAACGCCGTACCGGTCGTTGGGGAAAGCAGCATATCCGTAATATCCCAGCGCATAAGTTCTCCTTGCTAATAGCATAATGTCTCACTAAGAAAAATCTTATCAAATAATTCGCGCCAGTCCTAAGTTAAATTTTATATTTAATATTGCACTGATTAACCTACGATATATTTAATTAAATTTACTTAGGATTTTGATATCAGACAAAAATGGTGGGGTTTTGTACAATATATTTTTACGATTGTTATCCTTTCCCGGTGAATACATTATGTTTTTCCTCTGTTAGAGTCATCACGTCACTTTAGTCTCGCCTTGTCAGGAGGTTTCCCGTGCTGTTGTCCAGTCTGATTGCGATCGCCGCCGTGCTAATGATGGGGGTAATGAGCCCAGGTCCGAGTTTTATTTACGTTGCGCGTAATTCACTGGCGCATTCACGTGTGCATGGTTTAGTCACCTCGCTGGGAATGGGGGTTGGCGCGGCAACTTTTGCGCTGATGGCGATGCTGGGATTGCAAAGGGTGCTGAATGCGGTGCCGGAACTCTATATGGCGCTAAAGATAGCAGGGGGCGCGTATCTGATCTGGATGGCGGTGAAGATTTTTCGCGGCGCGTCACAACCATTGACGCTCTCAGTGAACCATAACGACGCACCCAAAGGGCTGCGGAAGACGTTTCGTGATGGGTTGTTTATTCAGTTAAGCAACCCGAAAACGGCTATCGTATTCGCGTCTATTTTCACCGCGCTGCTGCCAGCCTCTATTCCAGTGGTCTTCTATTATGTGATCCCGCTGATGAGCTTTGTGATTGATGCGGGCTGGTATTCGCTGGTGGCGCTGCTGCTTTCATCCGAGAAACCGCGCCGCGTGTATTTGCGCATCAAAACAGCGGTGGACAGAACCTCGGCCACGGTGCTGAGTATTTTAGGGATCAAGCTGATTTATTCGTCGCTGGTGAAGTAAAACTGAGGCTGAGTTCCGCAAGGGGTGGCAACCTGGGAAATATTGTCGATCAAAACGCTGGCCGACAATAGTTGCTTGTATTAAGAACGCGAGTTAACTCTTCTTTGTGCGAAGAATTAATTTAACGATCACGAACATAATCGATGCATAAACACATAGCATAATGACAAATGCAAAGAATGAGGTGGGATCAGCATCGGCTTCATAAGGCGTGGAAATCAACGGGCGAAAGGTTGCATAAGCCCAGTCTGAAACGCCAACGGTTAAGCTATTGAGCGGCATTCCATATATTGATAAACAAAATGCAGTCACGAGGCAGATAAAAAAGAGCCCCGTGTTTTTAATGATTAAAATGACTCTCTCCCATAACATCGATGCGTTCATACGCTGAGAAGGGCATATTACTTTTGCGTACCTAATCATTTCTGCCTGACCAGTCGAAAGTCAGCAGGGCAGAAAAATGGAATTTATCCCTGGCTAATTCCTGAACCATTATCATTGCCGTCAGTAAGAGGGCAAATTTAGACGTATCATTTTTTTAACTTGCGAATAGCAAGCATCGTGGTTTTATAAATGACGATTGCAAACAGAAATGAACAGACAATCCAGGTAATAACCCACAAATCGTCGACATTCTCCTGGCTAACATTGCCATGCATCCATGAAGCAAAAACTTCTTGAAAGGAATAAATCATAGCTCTGCTGTAGATAAAAACAGCGATTGACAAGGTGAGACACTATACAACTCATCAAACTGGCAAACTTTCTCGTGATCTTGTTTTTAAGTAACCTTGTTCAATGCAGACTGTCCGGCCTGGCAGTGGGATATCTGCTCTTAATGGGGGGCTGGTGCAACCTACCAGTGCACATTTATCTTCATTGAAGAGACTCTTTCAAACAAATTTGGGGCCACTCAATAGTCTCGTATCTCGTAGTGTCGTTGTACTGAAACGCCTAACCTTCTGATACCCATACAAAACATAATGTTTACATCGTACTAAAATAAAAGTTACCATACCCCCCTATAGTATCAAGGAGGTCGCATGCCCCATTCACCAGAAGATAAAAAACGCGTGCTTACGCGGGTTCGTCGCATTCGTGGCCAGGTTGATGCATTAGAGCGTGCGCTGGAAAGCGGTGAGCCCTGCATCGCGATTTTGCAGCAAATCGCCGCCGTACGCGGCGCAGCCAATGGTCTGATGGGCGAAATGGTTGAAATTCACCTCAAAGATGAGCTGGTCACCGGCGAAACCACTGCCGATCAACGCGCGGTGCGCATGGCGGAAGTCGGTCATCTTCTGCGCTCTTATCTAAAATAAGCAATAAGCCATATACAAAAAGGAAGCGACTTATGAAATCACGTGCAGCTGTGGCCTTTGGGCCGGGTCAACCGCTCAAAATCGTCGAGATAGACGTAGCGCCGCCAAAAAAGGGTGAAGTGCTGGTGCGCATCACACACACCGGCGTTTGCCACACCGATGCATTTACGCTTTCTGGCGACGATCCGGAAGGCGTGTTCCCTGCGGTACTCGGCCATGAAGGCGGCGGCATCGTTGTGGAAGTCGGCGAAGGGGTGACCAGCCTGAAACCGGGCGACCACGTTATTCCCCTCTACACGGCGGAGTGCGGCGAGTGTAAGTTCTGTAAATCCGGGAAAACCAACCTCTGTCAGGCCGTTCGCGCCACGCAGGGCAAAGGCCTGATGCCGGATGGTACAACCCGTTTCTCATATAACGGCGAACCGATTTATCACTACATGGGCACCAGCACGTTCAGCGAATACACCGTTTGCGCGGAAATCTCGCTGGCGAAAGTTAACGAACAAGCGCCGCTGGATAAAGTCTGTCTGCTGGGTTGCGGTGTAACCACCGGCATTGGCGCGGTGCATAACACGGCGAAAGTCAAAGAGGGCGATACGGTCGCAATCTTTGGCCTCGGCGGTATCGGTCTGGCGGCTATCCAGGGCGCAGTTCAGGCGAAAGCGGGACGCATTCTGGCGATCGATACCAATCCGGACAAATTCCCTCTCGCCAAAGAGATGGGCGCAACCGACTTTATTAACCCGAAAGATCACGACCGGCCAATACAGGACGTGATTGTCGAAATGACGGACGGCGGTGTGGACTTCAGTTTTGAGTGCATCGGCAATGTGAACGTCATGCGTGCCGCGCTTGAGTGCTGCCACAAAGGATGGGGCGAGAGCGTCATCATCGGCGTGGCGGGCGCAGGACAGGAGATCAGCACCCGTCCATTCCAGCTGGTGACGGGGCGTGTATGGCGCGGTTCCGCCTTCGGCGGTGTGAAAGGTCGTACACAGCTGCCAGGTATGGTAGAAGATGCGATGGCGGGCAAAATTCGCCTCGATCCCTTCATTACACATCGTATGCCACTGGAGCAGATCAACGATGCCTTTGAGCTGATGCATCAGGGGAAATCTATCCGCACCGTTATCCATTTCGGCGAAAAGTAACGCTCCCTCACGCCAGCGGTGTCACCGCTGGCGCAACCAAACTCCAAATCTGTGACCGCTGACGCGCTTTTCGCCATAAGAATAATCCAATTATTGCCGATGCCTATATATCATTCCTGTTGTACGTATCAGACATATATGAGAGTCGATAGCCATGGATAAAAAAGCAGCGATGCAAAGAACACAAGGCATTGGTTTTATGCACAATATTCGATTGGTTCCCCTGTTTTCTTCCATTCTCGGCGGCATCTTAGTGCTATTTGCATTAAGTTCCGGTCTGGCGGGTTACTTCCTGATGCAAGCGGATCGCGATCAGCAGGATGTCACACAGGAAATCCAGGTGCGCATGGGATTATCCAACAGTTCGAATAACTTACGCATAGCGCGTATCAGCCTGATCCACGCCGGCGCGGCCAGTCGCATCGCCGAAATGGAAGATATGAAAAACAACGTGGCTGAAGCAGAAAAACGCATGAAGCAGTCACAGGACGGTTTTAATCAATATATGGAACGCCCGGTCAAAACTCCGGCGGACCTTGCCCTGGATGGCGATCTCACCACCCGTTTTAATGCCTACATCGCGGGCATGCAGCCGATGCTGAAATATGCCAAAAACGGCATGTTTGAAGCGATCATTAACCACGAAAGTGAGCAGGCGCGCCAGCTGGATGCGTCTTATAACGAAGTGTTGTTAAAAGCCATTGATATCCGTACCGCACGTGCGCAGCGCCTGACCGAAGAGGCTCACAGCCGCACCCAGCTTGGGCTGATGTTTATGGCTGCCGCCTTTGCGTTAGCGCTGGTGCTGACGGTTATCACCTTTACCGTATTGCGCAGCGTAGTGATTAACCCGCTGCAACGTGCGGCTCAGCGTATTTCTCGCATCGCGACCGGGGATTTAACGGTAGCCGATGAGCCTGCCGGGCGTAGCGAAATTGGTCGTCTGAGTAGCGATCTGCAAGCGATGCAGCATTCACTGGTCACCACGGTCGCGACGGTGCGTCAGGGCGCGGAAGAGATCTATCGCGGCACCAGCGAGATCTCCGCCGGTAACACCGATCTCTCTTCCCGTACTGAGCAACAGGCTGCGGCCATTGAACAAACGGCTGCCAGCATGGAGCAATTAACCGCGACCGTGAAGCAGAACGCCGACAACGCGCACCATGCCAGCGGGCTGGCACGCGATGCCTCCGGCAAAGCGACCAAAGGTGGGCAGATTGTTTCTGGCGTCGTGCAAACGATGGGCAATATCACCAACAGTTCGCGCAAAATTTCCGAAATCACAGCGGTTATCAACAGCATCGCCTTCCAGACCAATATTCTGGCGCTTAACGCGGCGGTAGAAGCGGCGCGCGCTGGCGAACAGGGGCGTGGTTTTGCGGTGGTGGCAAGCGAGGTTCGTACGCTGGCAAGCCGCAGTGCGCAGGCAGCGAAAGAGATTGAAGCGCTGATCAGCGAATCCGTGAGCTTAATTGAACAAGGTTCCGGAGAAGTGGTTTCCGCCGGTGAAACCATGGGTGAGATCGTCACAGCCGTTAAGCGCGTGACCGATATCATGCTGGAGATCGCCGCCGCTTCTGATGAGCAGAGTAAAGGCATCACTCAGGTGAGCCAGGCGATCACGGAAATGGATAACGTCACCCAGCAGAACGCCTCACTGGTAGAAGAAGCCTCGGCGGCGGCGGCTTCGCTGGAAGAGCAGGCGGCTCGTCTGACCGAAGCCGTGGGGGCATTCCGTTTAACTGACGCGGCACCGCAGCGTCAGAATAATGCGGCATCGCCAACCAGCAAAACCTTCAAGCCACAGCGCCCGGCGCTGGCGCAGGGTGATAACTGGGAAACGTTCTGAGTATGCAGAAAACAAAAAAGAGGCCGGATGGCCTCTTTTTTTATGCGCAAAATCTTAACACTGGTTGGTGTTTAGGGCGCTGACCATATTGTTGTAGTTTTGCAGCAGGGACTGGGCGTCCTGTGTCTGCTGCGATTGCATCAGCTGAAACTGCGTTGACTGTTTGGCATCTTTTTCGTACTCGCCATTTTCGGTGCGCTCAATAATGTCACGGCCGGTGGAGAGATAGTCATTGGCTTTAGACAGAAGACTCGAACAGCCCGTTTTGTTGCTTTCGCGTACTTTGGCATCGTAAGCGGTAGCCATGCTGTTGAACTGATCGAGCGCCTCTTTGAATGCCGCCTTCTTATCGCCCAGTCCTTTGCCATCCAGCACGCCACCGGCGGCATCCAGGCTCTCTTTCAGGTAGTAGACCATCCCCATTTGCGCATGCTCAAGCGTGCCTTTTTGCGTACGTTCGAATTCCGCTTTAATGCGCGCACGATCTTTTGCCTCGATACCTTCAAAGAAATTCGCCTGCGCAACGACCAGCATCTGCATGCTGCTCAACAACGCGGGCTGGATCTCACGACCGTGAGCGCCATTATCGCTTTTGTATGTTTTTGCGCTGATGTAGTTGTACATATCGCGGCTTACCGGTTCGGCTTTTGCCAGCGCTTCGCTGTAAAGACGCCCCGGTTCATCCAGTTCCGGCATATCCGGCTTCATGCCGTGCGCTTTATCCAGATGTTCTTTAATACGCCCCATAGAGAGCGGTTCAGTAAAAAACAGATCATCCATTTTCTTTTTGCCATCGAAAGCGGGCTGAGTGTACTTCTGGTATTCAGCAAGTTGTTTACCGAAGTTGGCCGAGGTCATGTTAGCCGCGGCAATATATTCGTTGTACTTCAGCACTTCGGCCTGTTCGGCTGACGGCTGCGCTTCTTGCGTTTTGGTGGTTTTGTCGTCACAGGCTGACAGTGCCAGCAGGCAGGCGGCAACCGCCAGCGTACGTGCGACAGGTTTGGCGATGAACATCCCATTCTCCTTGTCCGAAAAAAGAAAAAACCGACTCATTTTTGCTGAGCGCCGCACAGGTTAGCATCAATGCCCGACTGGCAAGGGGCATGCCACCTGAATTGGTAGGTTTAAAAAAGGGGGGAGAAATTGCCCGGCAGACAGCGCCACCGGGCCAGGTTCAGGCGTGGGCAGCGTTAAATAAAGCTGTCGTCATCGTTGCTGTAATCGGTGTCATCAAAATCATCGTTCTGGTAAGAATCATTGCCGAACGAATCGTTCTGATCGAGAAAACGGGTGTCTGAGGCATTACTAAAGTTGTCGTTCTGCGTGTTTTCAAACGACGAATTACCCGCCGCCGTCGCCGGTTCTTCAATAATATTCACAATCTCTTCCGGGCGGGACTGATGGAACATGCTGGTCAGCATTTCGGCCAGCACCACACCACCGGCAACGCCCGCCGCGGTTTGTAAGGCCCCGGCCATAAAACCGCTCCCGCGTGGCGCAGGTGCCGCCGAACGGGAATAGTCCTGCTGCGGCTGCTGAGGTGCATTCCAGTTATTTTCCGGCTGTGGACTCTGGCTTCTCCCGCCGCCAAACAGGCCGCCGAGGAAACTGCCACCGCCGGTTTGCGGTTTGCTTTTTTGCGCCGCCAGCTCGCTTTCCAGCTGCTGGACTTTGCTCTGGAGCTGTTTTAGCGCCGCTTCCTGAATCAGGATCGATTGCGCCATATAGTACGGCGCGGCAGGTTGCTGACGCACAAATTCCGCTATCTGACGCTCAGCCTCGGCGTCGCGCTGGCCGTTCTGTTGCTCGGTCTGTTTCAGGCGCTGGAAAAGGCCGTTGATAAGCTGCTGTTCTTCATATTGCATGGCAATAACCTTCCGATCGCTGTGATAGATACTGTTGAGTTTATCAGTGCCATGAATACGTGTCCGATGAGTGAAATGTTTGTTTAACATTGGTTGCAGCTGGGCAAAAAAAATGATGTGAAAGGCCAGATGTTCCGGTGATTCTCGTTGTCTCTTCAAAAAGCAATACATATGAATTACCATATATGTTATTTGGCGTCATTCAGGTAAAGGCATGCTGCAACCCGTTCAGCTTTTTAAAATTCTCGCCGATGAAACGCGATTAACCATCCTGCTGTTGCTCAGAGAGTCCGGCGAACTTTGCGTATGTGATATTTGCGCAGCGGCGGGGGAGTCGCAACCTAAAATTTCCAGGCACATTGCGATGTTACGTGAATATGGTCTGGTCGTTGATCGACGGGCAGGAAAATGGATCCATTATCGGCTGTCACCTCATATGCCCGCCTGGGCGGCAGCAACCATCGATACAGCATGGGTTTGCTTGCGTGAAGAGACGCGAGCCAAACTGCAATCAGTGTCTTTGGGTTCGTGCTGATAACAAAACATATGCATAAATCCGTATATCATGGAGTCTGAAATGTTACTGGCTGGAAGCATCTTTATTTTCACCCTCGTGCTGGTTATCTGGCAGCCCAAAGGGTTGAGTATTGGCTGGAGCGCAACGCTTGGCGCGGTGCTGGCGCTGGCCTGCGGTGTGATTCATATGAGCGATATTCCGGTGGTGTGGAATATTGTCTGGAACGCAACGGCGACGTTTATTGCCGTCATTCTCATCAGCTTACTGTTAGATGAGTCCGGTTTTTTTGAATGGGCAGCGCTGCATGTTGCACGTTGGGGCAACGGGCGCGGGCGGTTGCTGTTCACTTATATTGTGTTGTTAGGAGCGGCGGTTGCAGCCCTCTTTGCCAACGATGGTGCCGCGCTGATCCTGACACCGATTGTCATTGCCATGTTGCTGGCGCTTGGTTTCAGCCCGCGAGCCACACTGGCGTTTGTGATGGCCGCAGGCTTTATTGCCGATACCGCCAGTCTGCCGCTGATTGTCTCGAATCTGGTTAATATCGTATCGGCAGACTTTTTCCACCTGGGATTCACCGCCTACGCTTCCATCATGGTGCCGGTGGACATCTCGGCAATCGCGGCGACACTTACCATGCTCCACCTCTTTTTTCGCCGCGACATTCCGCAAAATTATGCCGCAGATAAACTTTCAGCACCTGCCCGCGCAATTAAAGACCCGGCGACATTTCGCACCGGCTGGGTAGTGCTGATCCTGCTACTGACAGGCTTTTTTGTGCTGGAACCGCTCGGTATTCCGGTGAGTGCGATTGCGGCTGTTGGTGCGCTTATTCTGTTTGCCGTCGCCAAAAAAGGTGCAGCGATTGATACAAACAAAGTGCTGCGTGGTGCACCGTGGCAAATCGTTGTCTTTTCGCTGGGCATGTATTTGGTGGTCTATGGGCTGCGAAACGCGGGGCTCACCGAATACCTTTCAGGGGTTCTGAATCTGCTGGCCAATAAGGGCTTATGGGCGACCACCATCGGCACAGGTTTTATTACCGCATTCCTCTCGTCGGTAATGAACAATATGCCAACAGTGCTGATTGGTGCGCTGTCGATTGATGGCAGCAGCGCAACGGGCGTGCTTAAAGAGGCGATGATTTTTGCCAATGTGATTGGCTGCGATCTGGGGCCGAAAATCACGCCTATTGGCAGCCTGGCGACACTGCTCTGGTTGCATGTGCTGGCGCAGAAGAAGATCGCAGTGAGCTGGGGGTATTACTTCCGAACCGGTATCGTGATGACATTGCCGGTTCTTTTTGTCACGCTGGCGGCGCTGGCATTGCGCCTCTCTTTTCCTTTGTCGTGAGAGTACTTATGAGCAACATTACGATTTATCACAACCCTGACTGCGGCACCTCGCGCAACACACTGGCGCTGATCCGCAACAGCGGTGTGGAGCCGACGATTATTCACTACCTTGAGACACCGCCTTCGCGCGACGAACTCACAACACTGATTGGCGCTATGGGCATTTCAGTGCGTGAGTTGTTGCGCAAAAATGTTGCGCCGTACGAACAACTGGGGCTGGCAGAAGATCGCTTCACCGATGCGCAGCTGATCAATTTTATGCTTGAGCATCCGATTTTGATTAACCGCCCGATTGTTGTTACCTCACGCGGTACGCGCCTTTGTCGCCCGTCGGAAGTGGTGCTGGAGATCCTGCCTGAAGCGCAGAAAGGCGCGTTTACGAAAGAGGATGGGGAGCAGGTTGTTGATTGCAACGGTAAGCGGATCGCGCCGTAATGCATCCGTAAACCGGTTAAACAGGAAGCGCTTTTGAGAACGCCCGCTGAACGCGGGCGTTGTGATCAGGCAATACGCAGCGTTTCGCGTGTTTTTGCCGGCGTGATAATGACAGGAATGGATTTCGAGGTTGGCGTACCGGTGCCGTCGCCAAAACGCGTCAGCGGAACCAGTGGGTTCGTTTCCGGATAATAGGCCGCCAGGTTGCCGCGCGGGATGTCATAAGCGACAAGACGGAAATCCTCAACGCGGCGCTGCACGCCATCAGTCGACTGGGTTTCAATATCCACCCGGTCGCCATCATTCAGCCCAAGCGCGCGAATATCTTGCGGATGCATAAACAGCACGTCGCGCTGCCCATAAACCCCACGGTAACGGTCATCGAGCCCGTAAATGGTGGTGTTGTACTGGTCATGCGAGCGTAATGTCTGCAGGACAAACGGCGCTTGCGTCTCCGGGCAGACCGACAGCGGCAGGGCGGCGGCGCTGAATTCCGCTTTGCCGGAAGGCGTATTAAAACGCAACTCTGCGGCAGCATTCCCCAGCCAGAAACCACCTGGTTCTTCGCAACGAGCATTAAAGTTCTGAAAGCCGGGAATAGTGGCGGCGATATGATCGCGGATCAGGTTGTAATCACCCGCCAGCGCCAGCCAGTCAACCTTGTCACTGCCCAGCGTGGCATGGGCGATGCCAGCGACAATCGCGGTTTCCGAACGCTGCGTGGCGGCCAGCGGTTTGCCAATGCCTTCAGAGGCATGCACCATGCTGAAAGAGTCTTCCACGGTGACGAACTGACGCCCGCTTGCCTGCATATCTTCTTCGGTTCGGCCAAGCGTCGGCAGGATCAGCGACTGTTTACCCGGCATTAAATGGCTGCGGTTCAGTTTGGTGCTAATGTAGACCGTCAGCCCGCAACGGCGCAGCGCGGCGCAGGTAAGTGGCGTATCCGGCGCGGCGGCGGCCAGATTGCCACCGAGGGCAAGCAGCACTTTCACTTCGTCACGCAGCATTGCCGAAATGGCCTCTACCGTATGGTGCCCGTGCTCGCGCGGCGGCTCGAAACTGAAATGGCGAGCAAGGCTGTCGAGCAGGGTAGCCGGCGGTTTTTCGTCAATCCCCATCGTGCGGTTGCCCTGCACATTGCTGTGGCCGCGCACCGGACACAACCCCGCGCCCGGTTTGCCTAAGTGACCGCCAAGCAGTTGCAGGTTGGTGATTTCCCGTACCGTGTCCAGCGAGTGTTTATGCTGGGTAATACCCATCGCCCAGGTACAAATCACCCGTTTTGCGTTCTGCCAGATGGCGGCTGCGTCGCGCAACTGTTGCTGAGTGAGACCGGACTGTTGCTCAATGGTCTGCCAGTCGGTTGCATCGATTTGCGCAAACCACGCGTCAATGCCGTGGGTGTGCTGCGCAATAAAGGCATCGTCAAAAATGCTCGCTTCACCGTTAGCCAGCCGCTGGCGCTGTGTTTCCAGCAACGCTTTCGCCATTCCGCGCACCGCCGCCATATCACCGCCGAGATTGGGCTGATAGTAAGACGAGCTGATCGCACCCGCCATCGGCGTAACCACTTCCAGCGGTTTTTGCGGATCGGCAAATCGCTCAAGACCGCGTTCGCGCAGAGTGTTAAAAGTGACAATGCGCGCCCCGCGATCGGCGGCGTGCCGCAGGCTGTGCAGCATACGCGGGTGGTTGGTGCCGGGGTTTTGCCCGAAGACAAAAATGGCGTCTGCTTTCTCAAAATCGGCCAGGTGAATGGTGCCTTTACCCACGCCAATGCTGCGTTTCAGCCCCGCGCCGCTCGCTTCGTGGCACATGTTGGAGCAATCCGGGAAGTTATTGGTGCCGACCATGCGGCCAAACAGCTGATAAAGCCAGGACGATTCGTTGCTGGCACGGCCGGACGTATACAGTTCGAGCTGATTGGGGTTATCCATTGCCTTAATATGCTCGCCAATCATCGCCAGCGCATCGTCCCAGGAAATTGGTTCGTAGTGATCGGTTTGCGGGTTGTAACGCAGTGGTTCGGTCAACCGGCCCTGGTATTCAAGGAAATAGTCACTCTGGCGGTTAAGCGCTGTCACGCTGTGTTGCGCAAAAAAGGTGGCGTCAATCTGGCGACGGGTCGCTTCCCAGGTCACGGCTTTCGCGCCGTTTTCGCAAAAACTGAAGGTGCTTTTATTGTCATCACCCCAGGCGCAGCCGGGGCAGTCGAAGCCGCGCGCTTTGTTCATGCGCAACAGGTTGCGCATATTTTTCAGCGCGTTTTTACTGTCAATAACGAAGCGCGTTGTCGCTTCCAGCGAGCCCAGACCACCGGCAGCAGCGTGGTAGGGTTTAATTGCGGTTTTGAATTTCATCTCTTCTTCCGGCTGCGGATTGTTACAGCGTTAGTGTAAGTTGCGTAACAACAACCCTTATTCAACAACCTATTTTTATCACACAATTAACGAGTTGTTCACCTGTTGCGCAAACGGAAGAGAAGATAAACCAGCCGGGATCAACCCGGCATCGTTTTGCGAATCGCCGCTATCAGCGCGTGAGCGGCAGGTGGCAGGGGGCTATCCACGCGGGTGATGATGCCAATCGGATCGCCAATACCGGGCGGCGTAATGGGCAGCGCCACCAGCGAGCCCAGCCGCAAATCATCTTTTACCGCACCGGAAGGGACAAACCACACGTAGTCATATTCCACCGTGAGCTGGCGTGACAGCGACGCGGAAAGCGTCTCCAGGCAACCAGACGGCAGCGCGCAGTTCTGGCTGGCGAGCAGATCCTCTGTGTTTTGCCGTGGCACGGTGCCTTCCGGCAAGACCACCACTGGCCATTCCAGCACTTTGCTTAGCGTGACGGTGGTTTGCAGCAATGGATGTCGCGGGCGTACCACCAGTTTTAGCGACTCGAGAAACAGCAGTTCATAACTCAAGCCGCTCATCAAATCCGGGTCTGACATGCGACCAATGCCCAGATCCAGTTCACCGGATTTCAGCCCGGCGAGGATCATCGGGTTATTGGCGGTGGCAACCTGAATGGTGATATCCGGCTGCTGCTTGTGCAGCTGGCCAATGACCGCCGGTAAGATCCCCAGCGCGGCGGTCGGCAGCGCGCCGATACGGATCAGGTCGTTTTTGAGTTCGGTTTTGTGGCTCAGCGACTGCCCGGCAATGTTAACCGCGTCCAGAACGCGAACCGCGTGGGTAAGAAACTGTTCGCCGACCAGCGTGAGTTGCGCGCCCATGCGGCCACGTTCAAACAGGCGCTTACCGGTGAGTTGCTCGAGTTCGTTGAGGGTTTTCGACAGCGCAGGCTGACTTAAGTTAAGGGTTTCAGCCGCGCGCCCCAAAGTTCCTTGTTGAGCGACGGCAACGAATGTATGCAAATGGCGCAGACGAATGCGCTGTGAAAACAGACCGTTTTTTTCCATAAGATGATGTTAAAAACCGTGCAGAACCGCTGGCAAGTTAAGTTGTTTAATTTTGATAACCAGATAGCAAAATATTATTAACATTTAATCTCTTTGAGTTACAAACGGATTCTGCCCGCAATGTGACGTAACCTGCATGTTGATAAGGGTTTTTGGCGGCGCTGTTCCATAATCTTTCGTTATGTTCGTTACCGCGCGGCGCACGCGCGTTTTCTGCCACGATCACACTTTGTAAATTTCCCATCACGCACGTAAAAAGGCTTCTCTACACTCCAGAGAGAACACACTGGAGGGATTACACTATGGCGTACAGCATCACGGCTGATGAGATTCGGGAACAATTTTCACAGGCGATGTCAGCCATGTACCAGCAGGAAGTTCCACAATACGGCACGCTGCTGGAGCTGGTCGCGGATGTGAATCTGGCGGTGCTGGAGAACAATCCGCGTCTGCATGAACAACTGGCCAACGCCGATGAATTAGCGCGGCTCAATGTCGAGCGTCACGGCGCCATCAGGGTAGGGACGGCCGAGGAGCTTTCTACTTTGCGGCGCATGTTTGCCATTATGGGGATGTTTCCGGTCAGCTATTACGATCTCTCGCAGGCGGGCGTTCCGGTGCACTCAACCGCCTTTCGCCCGATCGAAGACGCGGCGCTGGCGCGTAACCCATTTCGTATTTTTACCTCGCTGCTGCGCCTGGAGCTTATCGAGAACGACACGCTGCGTGATAAAGCCGCCGCCATTCTGGCAAAGCGTGACATATTCACCCCGGCATGCCGCCAGCTGATTGAGCTGCATGAACTGAATGGCGGTTTTACCCCGCAGCAAGCTAAAGCCTTTGTTGAGGAAGCGCTGGAAACGTTCCGCTGGCACCGCCATGCCACGGTGGATGCGCAAACCTATCAGGCGCTGCATGATGAGCACCGCCTGATTGCCGACGTGGTCTGTTTCCCTGGCTGCCATATCAATCACTTAACGCCACGCACGCTGGATATTGACCGTGTTCAGGCGTTGATGCCGGAGTACGGCATAGAACCGAAAATCCTCATTGAAGGGCCACCGCGTCGCGATGTGCCGATTTTGCTGCGCCAGACCAGTTTCAAAGCGCTGGATGAACCGGTGCTGTTTAACGGTGAGCACCAGGGCACGCATACCGCGCGTTTTGGCGAAATCGAACAGCGCGGCGTCGCGTTAACGCAGAAAGGGCGCGCACTCTATGATCAACTGCTGACCAGCGCCGGAACCGGCAAAGATAACCTGACGCATCAGTTGCATTTGCAGGAGGTATTTAAAGCCTTCCCTGACAGCGAAATGTTGCTGCGCAAGCAGGGGCTGGCGTGGTTCCGCTATCGCCTGACGCCAACGGGTGAAGCGCACCGGCAGGCGATTCATCCCGGCGACGATCCCCAGCCGTTGATCGAGCGCGGCTGGGTGGTGGCGCAACCCATTACCTATGAGGATTTTCTGCCGGTCAGCGCGGCGGGGATCTTCCAGTCTAACCTCGGCAACGAAACCCAGGCGCGTAGCCACGGCAACGCCAGCCAGGCGCAGTTTGAGGCCGCGCTGGGTTGCCCGGTGTTCGATGAATTCACACTCTATGCGGAAGCCGAAGCGCGCAGCAAACGGCGTTGCGGTCTGCTGTAAAACAGGTAATCTGCCAGAAATCAGTTATTTCTGGATATTGTTATGGAAAATCCATTAACGCCGCTGGCACACACCCGCCAGGGCAGTGTGCTGGGATGCAGTGAAGATGCCTTTCATGTCTGGCGCGGTATTCCCTTTGCCGCGCCGCCCACTGGTGCGCTGCGCTGGCGCGCGCCACAGCCGCCGCAACCCTGGCAGGGGGTGCGCATCCCCGACACGTTTTCCGCCGCCAGCTGGCAAAACAGTGATTACTGCCAGCAGGTCGGCGGCGGCGATCCGGGGCGTTTCTCCGAAGATTGTCTCTATCTGAATATCTGGTCACCGGCTTCGCGGACAAAACCGCTGCCGGTGATGGTCTGGCTGCACGGCGGCGGGTTTACTATTGGCTCCGGCGGGTTGCCGCCGTATGACGGAAAAGCGCTTGCGGCACGCGGCGTCGTGCTGGTGACGATCAATTATCGCCTTGGCCACCTTGGCTTTTTCGCCCATCCGGCGCTTGAGCAGGAGAGCGGTGAGCGTGTCTACAACTTTGGCTTGCTTGATCAGATAGCCGCGCTGCGTTGGGTACAGGAGAATATTGCTGCTTTCGGTGGTGATGCGGCAAATGTGACGCTGTTTGGCGAATCGGCGGGTGCGCGTAGCGTGATGGCGCTGATGGCCTCGCCGCTGGCTGAAGGGTTGTTTCACAAAGCCATTATTCAGAGCAGTTATACCTTGCCGGATACGCCGCGCGAAGCGGCGCTGGCAAAAGGTGAAGCGATTGCCGCACATTTTGGCCTGGAAAATGCCAGTGCCGGGCAGCTGCGCGCGCTGCCGGCAGAAGCCTTCTGGCCGCTGGAAGCGCCATTGAAAATTGCGCCTGCGCCCATCGCGGGTGACTGCGTGTTACCGGAACCGATGCTCGATACCTTTTTCGCCGGTCGACAACACCCGATGCCGGTCATTATCGGGTCGAACAGTGATGAAGCCAGCGTGATGGCCGAGTTTGGCGTCGATCTCGCCGGGCAAATCGAAAAGATGCGCCGCGAACAGCGGCTCGGACTGGGGCTTATCCGCCTGCTTTATCCGGGGGTGAAAGGGGATGCGGAACTGGGTCGCCAGGTGTGCCGCGATATGGCCTTTACCACCCTTGGCCTGGTGGTGATGCAGGCTCAGCAGCGTGTCGGGCACCCCTGCTGGCGTTACTGGTTTGATTATGTTGCCGAAGCGGCACACGACACCTATATCAACGGCGCGTGGCACGGTAATGAAGTGCCGTATGTATTCGACAATCTTATGCTTTCGGAACCGTCCTGCCATTATGTCAACCCGCACGATCTCGCCTTTGCCGCGCATATTGCCGATTACTGGGTCCGTTTTGCCGCCCAGGCCAGTCGCCGTACAGAAGCGTTACCCGGCCCGGTCAACTGGCTGGCCTGCGTGCGCGGCCGCGATCGGTTGTTACGCATGGGATTGAATAAACATGCAGGATTTCGCCTGGTTAACCGCTTTATGCGTGCCCGTCTGAGCTTCTTTCGCCGGGTTATGCGCCACCATGTGAAGCTTGATTAGCCCCCAGCAACCCCTCTCTGAACGCCGCCAGCCCGGCGGCTTTATTCTCCGTTTCCCGCAGCACCAGGCGGTAACTGGCACCGGTTTTGACACTCTGTGAAAACGGGCGTAGCAAGCGTCCGGCCTCGATATCTTCGGCTACCAGCGTCTCATCGGCGATGGCCATCCCCAGTCCCTGAATGGCGGCGGTAATGGCTAAATCCATGGTGTCGAAGTGTTGATTTTTACTCATGACGGGCTGAAAAGCGCTTTGTCTTGCCAGCCACAGCGACCAGTCGGTTTTGTCCCGTGTCGGATGTAATAACGTGGCGGTTTCCAGCGCATTGCGCTGCGCCAGCGCGTGGCTAATCACCGGCGTTAGCGCTTCCTCAAACAGCAGATCCCCGGCGCTTAATTGGGTGCCAAACACAATCGCCGCGTCATAAGGTTCTGTTTTGAAGTTAATGGTGTGATCGGTGGTGGTCGTCAATGCCACCTGTAATTCCGGGGAACGTTGTTCCAGATTCACCAGCCGCGGCACCAGCCAGCGAATCGCACAGGTCGGCGCTTTCAGGCGCACCACCGTTTGTTGCGAGCGCGCCTGGAAGGCGACCGCTACCAGTTGTTCATACGCGCCGCGCAGTTCCGGTAACAGGGCGCTGCCCTGCGGCGACAGGTGTAAACCGCGCGCGTGGCGCTCAAACAGCGGAAAGCCGAACCAGTTTTCCAGCGCGGCGATTTTGCGGCTAACCGCGCCCTGTGTCAGGCACAACTCTTTTGCTGCGTGCGTCAAATTAAGATGGCGGGCGGTGACCAGAAAAGCGTCGATGGCATTGAGCGGCAAAGATCGGGGCGACATGACAACTCCAGCTATGCAATTTATTCATGACTATTATGACAACAATTCGGTTGTCGGCTCAACAGGGTTTAGTTTGAATGGTTATGCACTTTTTATGTGAAAGGATCAGGCATGACTCTGCGTACCCCGGTGAAAACTCGCTCCAAATTACCCGATGTCGGCACCACCATTTTTACCGTTATCGGCCAGCTTTCCGCCAAACATAATGCGATAAACCTTTCTCAGGGCGCGCCCAACTTTCCTTGCGATCAGCAGCTGATTGCCGGGGTGACGCGCGCCATGCAGGCCAATCATAACCAGTACGCATCAATGACCGGTCTGCACCCGTTAAAAGAGCGGATTGCGCAAAAAATCAGCGAGCTGTACCGCACGGATTACGACGTAGACAGTGAAATCCTTATCACCGCCAGCGCCAGCGAAGGGTTGTACTCCGCTATCAGCGGGCTGGTGCATCCGGGTGATGAAGTGATTTACTTTGAACCCTCGTTCGACAGCTACGCACCCATTGTCCGTTTGCAGGGGGCAACGCCTGTAGCCATCAAACTGACGGTGCCGGATTTCGCGGTGAACTGGAACGAAGTGCGCGCGGCAATCACACCGCGCACGCGCATGATTATCGTGAACACGCCGCACAACCCCAGCGGGCAGGTGTTTTCCCGCGCCGATCTTGAGCAACTGGCGGCGATCACCCGGCACACCGATATTGTGATCCTCTCCGATGAAGTTTACGAACATGTGGTATTTGACGGTGAGCCGCATCACGGCATGGCAACCCATCCGCAACTGGCGGAGCGCAGCGTGATTATCTCGTCGTTTGGCAAGACCTACCATGTGACGGGCTGGCGCGTGGGCTACTGCGTTGCGCCTGCGGAACTGATGGATGAGATCTGCAAAGTACACCAGTTTTTGATGTTTTCCGCCGATACCCCCATGCAGCATGCCTTTGCCGATCATATGCGTGACCCGCAGGGTTGGCTGTCGCTGGCGGCGTTTTACCAGCGTAAGCGCGACCTGCTGCAAACCTTGCTCGCTGAGTCGCCGTTTCGTTTACTACCCAGCGCCGGATCGTTTTTCCTGCTGGCGGATTACAGCCACTTCAGCGATGAAAGCGACAGCGAGATGGTAAAAAGGCTGATTATTGACTGCGGGGTCGCCACCATTCCGTTGTCGGCGTTTTATACCGATGGTACAGATAACAAGTTGATCCGCCTCTCTTTTGCGAAAGATGAGGCAACATTAAGAGCAGGCGCGCAGGCCCTGTGTCGTGTTAAGCCACGCTAAGGAGCGTTAATGATGAAATTTAAAGCACTCTGTCTGGGCATGGGTTTGCTCTGCTCATTCTCCTCGTTTGCCGAAAACGCGCTGCGTTACGGCGTGGAAGCGGAATATCCCCCGTTTGAAAGCCGCAACGCGTCAGGCGAACTGGAAGGTTTTGATATCGAACTGGGGAACGCTGTCTGCAAAGCGGCGCAACTGAAATGTAGCTGGGTGGAAACCTCGTTTGACGCCTTGATCCCAGGGCTGACTGCCAAGAAATTTGATGCCATCAACTCGGCGATGAACATTACCGAACAGCGGCGTAAAAGCATCGATTTCACCCAGCCGATTTATCGCATTCCATCACAACTGGTCGGCAAAAGTGGCGACGGCATGGAAGCGACCGCCGAGGGGCTGAAAGGCAAAACCATTGGCGTGTTGCAGGGATCAATTCAGGAAACCTACGCCAAAGAGCACTGGGAAAAGCACGGTGTCACGGTGGTGTCGTATAAAGATCAGAATATGGCGTGGGGAGATTTGCTGAACGGCCGCATTGACGCCTCACTGGTGATGTCGGCGGCGGGGCAGGCAGGTTTCCTCAGCAAGCCGCAGGGGAAAGGGTTTGGCTTTATTGGCAAACCGGTATCGGACGATACGATCCTCGGCAGTGGTATCGGTTTCGGGCTGCGTAAAGGTGATGAGGCCACCAAAAAGCAACTTGATGCCGCCATCGATAAAATCCGCGCTGATGGCACCATCAAAAAACTGGCGGAGAAGTACTTCCCCGGCATTGATGTTAGTGTCAGCGCACAATAAAGCATGACCACTCTGGCGCCTGCCGTTGATGTCCGGCAGGCGCTTTTTTATTTCCGCCGCAAACGCCCACCGTTATACAGATCTTTACGCCGCTTTCGGGCTGCTCTTATCGACAGAAAATATTTCATGTTTCGTTCATATATTCGGCAGCCAACAATTGGATTCTCAATGAATTTTGTCTAGAGTGATGCGTTCATTAATGAACGCTTTTGCCGCTGTTTCGCGCCATCGCGAAATGCCATTTGACGACCAGAAGGACGTGTTACCAGGCATGAACCGCAGACGATTTATTCAAGCATCCATGGCCCTTGCCGCAACTTACGGCACCACCGGTGTTGCATCGCTCTTTTCCCGCGCGGCGTTCGCGGCGGAAACGGACATCGCCGATGGCCAGAGCCGCCGTTTTGATTTCTCCGTGCTGCAGTCCATGGCGCACGATCTGGCGCAACAGCAGTGGGGCGGCGCGCCAAAAGCGCTCCCCAATACGCTGGCGAACCTGACGCCGCAGGCTTACAACAGCATTCAGTACGATGCGCAGCACTCGCTGTGGAACAACGTTGATGGCCGCCTGCTGGACGTGCAGTTTTTCCACGTCGGCATGGGGTTTCGCCGCCGCGTTCGCATGTTCTCCCTCGATCAGGAGACGCACCAGGCGCGTGAAATTCACTTCCGCCCGGAGCTGTTTAACTACCACGACGCGGGCGTCGATACCAAACAGCTGGAAGGGCAAAGCGATCTCGGTTTCGCCGGTTTCCGCGCGTTTAAAGCGCCTGAACTGGCGCGCCGCGATATCGTCTCGTTCCTTGGCGCAAGTTATTTCCGCGCGGTAGACAGCACCTTCCAGTATGGTCTTTCCGCACGCGGCGTGGCGATTGATACCTTTACCGATACGCCGGAAGAGTTCCCGGATTTCACCGCCTTCTGGTTTGAGACGGCAAAACCCGCCGACACCACCTTTACCGTTTATGCGTTGCTAGACAGCCCGAGTATTACCGGCGCGTATAAGTTCGTGATCCACTGCGAAGAGAGCCAGGTGATCATGGATGTCGATAACCGCCTGTATGCGCGCAAAGATATTAAGCAACTGGGTATCGCGCCGATGACCAGTATGTTCAGCTGCGGTAATAACGAGCGCCGCGTCTGCGATACCATTCATCCGCAAATCCACGACTCCGATCGTCTGGCGATGTGGCGCGGGAACGGCGAGTGGATCTGCCGCCCGCTGAACAACCCGCAAAAATTGCAGTTCAACGCTTATCAGGATGAAAACCCGAAAGGGTTCGGCCTGCTGCAACTCGATCGTGATTTCTCCCACTACCAGGATGTGATGGGCTGGTACAACAAACGCCCGAGTCTGTGGGTGGAGCCGCGTAACAAGTGGGGCAAAGGGGCGGTCAGCCTGATGGAGATCCCGACCACCGGCGAAACGCTGGATAACATTGTCTGCTTCTGGCAGCCGGAAAAACCGGTCAAAGCGGGCGATGATTTTGCCTTCCAGTACCGCTTGTACTGGAGTGCGATGCCGCCGGTGCGTTCTCCGCTGGCCCGCGTTTACGCCACCCGTACCGGCATGGGCGGCTTCCCGGAAGGCTGGGCACCGGGCGAACACTATCCGGATAAATGGGCGCGTCGTTTCGCCATTGATTTTGTTGGCGGTGACCTGAAAGCGGCCGCGCCGAAAGGCATTGAACCGGTGATCACGCTTTCAAACGGGGAAGCGAAACAGGTTGAGATCCTCTATGTCGAACCGTTTGACGGTTATCGCATTCTGTTCGACTGGTATCCGACCAATGATTCCACCGATCCGGTAGACATGCGTCTGTTCCTGCGCTGCCAGGGTGACGCCATCAGCGAAACCTGGCTTTATCAATACTTCCCGCCCGCGCCGGACAAACGTAACTACGTTGATGACCGCGTCATGCGCTAAATCCACTTCGCCCCCGTCAGGGGGCGAATGCTTTATGGAGCCGCAATGGACGATACCGTTATACCGGTGAATGACCATCTCACGCTGCATGCCGCCGACGAGCGGTTTGTGCACGATCTGCACCAGTTAATTGTCAAAAACCGCGACTGGCTACAGCAGTTTCTCAACTGGCCGCAGTCGGTCACGTCCGTTGATGACACCCGTAAAACCGTGCAGAGCAATATACTGTTGCACCAGCGCGGCTACGCCAAAATGTTCATGATTGTGCGCGACGATGTGCTGGTGGGCGTGCTGGCGTTTAACGCGATTGAGCCGTTAAACAAAACGGCTTATATCGGCTACTGGCTGGATGAGGAGTGCCAGCGGCAGGGGATATTGTCTCAGGCCATGCAGGCAATGATCGATTTTTATGCCCGCCGCGGCGATATCCGCCGCTTTGTCATCAAATGCCGGGTGGCGAATCATGCCAGCAATCAGGTTGCCGGGCGCAACGGCTTTACGCTCGAAGGCTGCCTTAAACAGGCAGAATTTCTCAACGGCAGCTACGACGATCAGAATATCTGGGCGAAGATCGTCGATAAGGCCTGATCGCGCTAACTGGTGGCCTGCGACACCGCTTTGCGCAGGCCGTTTACCGCCGATGAGTTCATCGGTGTGACCAGCGCGTAGTTGTAGTGATCATCACTCCAGTACTGGGCCATCACATCTTCGGCCTCGCGTTCCCCGTGAGGGAGTTTGACCGGGCTTAACGGGCGGATATACCAGCCGACCCGCGTTCCGTTCCTGTCCTGATACATAATCAGCGCCGCCGGGCCTTGCGCGGTGGCGATAAGCCGCGCACCGGATAAGGTGAAACCATACTGTTCGAGATTCGGCGGCTGGTTACCGTTAATAAAATACCGGGCGACCCAGCGGGTGAGTTCGGTTTGCTGGCTTGCCACCACATCCATTGGCGTGACGGCGGCATTATCAAAAAGTTTATAAGCCTGAACCGCGTCCTCCATCGGCTGATGAGTCATTAACATCTGCGACTCTTTCAGCTCCCAGCCCGTATAACCGCCCACGCTTAACGCCAGTACCAGCGCGAACGCGGTGGCCAGTTTCCACTGTCGCTGCTGGCGTACCTGGCGGCGTAAATAGTATGGCTCCGGTTTTTCCAGGGCGATAGTTTGCTGGCTCATGGCCTGGCGGAGTTGCTGCGCGTCACGCCGCCAGCCTGCAACCTGCGCGGCGGCATCGGGGTTTTCTGCCAGATAGCGCTCGATACGCGCTGAGGTCGCCTCATCGGTTTCGCCATCCATCCAGGCATGCAGATCGTGTTCATCCGGTGGCAACGTCATTTCAGTCTCCTCAGCGGCAGCGGTGCTGCCGTACCGTCTAATTTCTCATGTAGCAATTTACGTGCGCGCGACAGGCGCGACATCACGGTGCCGGTCGGGATATCGAGCGTTTGGGCGACTTCTTTATAACTCAGCCCTTCAATGCTCACCAGCAACAGAATGGCACGATAATCGGTCGGCAGCGTGGCGAACACCGCCAGCGTATCATCCGCCATGGCCAGTGATTCGGTTGACGCGCCGGTGGCCTCCTCGCCGGTGAAAAAGGCGAGGATTTTCATATACCGCCGCTTACGCCGCTCGCCGTCAATAAATTGACGGTAAAGAATGGCGAACAGCCAGGCGCGCAGGCTCCGTTCGCCATCACTATTTGGGCTACGCGTCAGCGCTTTCATCAGGCAGCTTTGCACCAAATCTTCCGCGCTGTGCGGGTTGCGGGTTAGCCACAGCGCAAAGCGTTGCAAATGTGGCATCACCTGACGAATCTCATCATCAGTCAGTTGCATAGCTTGCCTTCATCGCTTGCGGGTTCCCGTCATACTTTCAAAAACGCCATCGCGGAGCACGAGGGCATGAAACAGTGCGGCGGCCAGATGCAGCATCACCGTTGCGAACAGCGCCAGCGCCACCAGGGAATGCAGTGGCTGCAGTAGCGCGTAAGTATCATTATTCACCGGCAGGACGGGCGGCAACACCCAACCGGCGACAGTCACCGGATAGCCCGCTGCCGAGAGCATTCCCCAGCCAATCAGCGGTTGCGCAAGCATCATGGCATAGAGCGCCCAGTGTGAAAGATGCGCCATGGCGCGTTGCCAGCCCGCAAGCGTCGCCGGTAACGCCGGCGTGGCAGTATAAAACCGCAGCCACAGACGAACCAGCACCAGCACAAAAATCATTAAACCCAGTGGCTTATGGATCGACACCAGTAGACTGTGCAGGGATGAGACGGTGGAAACCATCACGACGCCAATAAACAGCATCGCGATGATCGCCGCCGCCATTAACCAGTGCAGCACGCGCAGCGCCGGGTGGAAATAGGCAACCTGTTTCATAAATGAGCTCCAGCCTGGGCGGATTGTTCACGGGTGCGCGCATTGTAAGATTTAGCATAAGCCGCAGAACGCGCATTGAGTAACGGATCGTCGGAGGCGGCAATGCCGTCCGGCAGGATCAGCGGATCGTAATTGATGTCATTGCATGGCCCGTATTGCTGTTCGGTTGCCCGGGTGAGAACCAGCGTTCCGGCGTTGATGGTTTGCCGGTCGGCCGGCCAGACTTTCGCCGCATTGCTGCCATCATCCCCCGGCTGGGCGACGGTGATCAGCAGATCCCATTTCAGTGGCCCCTGCGCCAGACGCTGTTTGAGATCCGTTTGCAGGAAATTATTATCACGTTTTTCGTCGGCGCTGATGGGCTGATAATCGGTGTGTGGCACCATGCTCCAGCGCACCAGATGCGCGACATCTGCTTTATCCATAAACCGGAATGCGTTCAGGCTGTTAAACCGATCGCTGGCCCAGCTCGACGAAGGCACATTCTGTTTTGCCCATGCCAGAAACGGCGCGACCTCCGGGTTGTTTTGCACGAAGGCTTTGAATTTCCCGGCATCCGGTTTGCCGGTTGCCGCATCGGGCAGCGAGGCAACCTGTAATTCATAGAATTGCTCAACGGTGGAGACCGGGAAGAAGGGCATTGCGTTCATGCCGGTGCGCCACTGTTCACCGTTTGCTAACTGAAACGCCAGCGCCAGGCTGCGCACAGGCACAGCATAATCCGGCGCGGCGGGGTTTCCTCCGGCGATGGCAAAACGCCCGGTTACTGGCGTTTCTCCGACAGCAAATACCGAGGCGCGCGATAGCGTGCTGGCATTACCGTTAGAGATAAAACGGCCCGTAACGCAGAGCCCTTTGGCGTGATTTCGCCGATAGCCCGGATGCTCGCCGCCCGCTTGTTGTAAGACATTAACCAGTTTATCTGCGCTCAGGCGCGCAGGAGTTAACCAGCCTCCGCCCCACAGGAACAGCACAATCAACACCAGCGGAACAAATGCGATTGCCGCAAGGCGTGCAAGGATCTGGCCGGTCGTAAAAGGAGTGTTTGTCATAGTCGCTCACCTGCTAATCATGAGCGGATAAGACGAAGCAACGGCGGGTTTATTCCACACGAAAGAAAAAAATTTTTTATGAAAAAAGCCTGCAACAGAGTGTTCGTTGCAGGCCCGGTGTTATCAGGGATGACTCGTCGCAAAGCGAGTGGCAAAGGTGCCGTCTTTGCAGCCAGCCGGGTGACGGCCGCTACGGTTTACAAAAACTGCGCATAGGTTGTTGAAGCGAAAATCCCGCAGCCTGGCAGGAGGAAAGTGAACAGGTCAGGGGGGGGCGTTTTCTCCGCCGGGTGCCTCATAAACCACCTGCAACAATATGAAAAGTCGCGGATAAACGACGTCGGCTTTGATAACAGACAAGCGCCTTACAAAGAGCCAACCAGCGGCGTGCGGGTAATGTGCTGCGTGTCATTAATCACTTTCGGCCCGCGTAACAGAATGCTTTCGCCTTCCTGCGCCTCGACGACCGCATCGCCGTAAATTTCGATCTGATGCTCGATCAGCACATTGCCGTGAATGCGCGCATTGCCCTGAATCACCACTTTTTCATCCAGCTGCAATGGCCCGCCGCGTAGCCAGGCGCGACCGCCTACCAGCACGTGGTGTTTTAAAATACAGTTGCCTTCAACGACGGCGTTTTCGGCTACCTGCGAGCTGTAGCGAATGGTCGGGATCTCATCGTCAAGCGTCCCGGCGACCACGCGTGCGGAGCCATACACTTTGGCGCAGTCGCACACCCAGACATCATTGAGCTCGTTGCCTTCGAGCAGGGCGAAATCAAAGACTTCGGCGCGGTGTTCAATAAAGGCGTAATTGACGATGGCATCGCCATAAATTTGCGCCTGATGCACCACGCGCGAATGGCTGACGGTGGCGCGATCGTAAATCTGTAAAATTTGTTCGTTATCCAGCGTTAAACCTTTCGCGGCAATGATGTCGCAGCCGCTGAGAATGCGCGCATCGCCGCGTAAATGACATCCACCGCGCACCGTAGAGGCCTGAACGGTGACGTTGTCACTTAATTGCGCGCCGTGGCTTATCTCACTGCCGTCAACCCAGGCGTTGTCCGCAATCATGACATCGTGGCAAATCACGCACGGCTGGGTGATCCGCGCATTGCCACGCACTGCGCTGCCAAGAAAAACCATGCTGTTTTCATCGTAAATCCAGCAGTTTCCTTGCTGATCGAGCACGTTTTCATTATCGACCCAGCCACCGGCGCTGCCCGCCACAACATCGTTGAAATCGCGCAGGGCAATAATCTGGCGCAGGGCGACGGATCGCTTCTCGCCGCCAATCTGGTAATGCATTGTCCGTTGCTCATCACTGAGCCGATACTTATTCATGCTACATTTCCCCCATCTGCCTGAGTTAAACGTAGCAAATTTTACGCCGCTGGCTATCCGCCAGCGAAACCAATAAAATGCACAAAAAATGCAACTTATAAATTCGCGACGTATTGAGGAACAGCATGACCACCCGCACTGATAACTACTTTACTGAAAAATACAGCATGACCCCGACCCATTCGGAAGTGCTTAACGCCATGAATTATGTCCAGCCGGGTAAAGCGCTGGATCTCGGCTGCGGTAATGGACGCAACAGTCTGTTTCTCGCCAACCGGGGTTTTGATGTCACCGCGTGGGATAAAAACCCGAACAGTCTGAGCAACTTACAAAATATTCGTGAAACAGAAGGGCTGGAAAACTTACATATTGAGGCGGTTGATCTCAACCATCTCAGTTTTGACGGCGAGTACGATTTTATTCTCTCGACCGTAGTGCTGATGTTTCTGGAAGCGAAAACCATCCCAGGGCTGATTGCCAATATGCAGCGCTGCACCAAACCCGGCGGCTATAACCTGATTGTCGCGGCAATGGACACGGCAGATTTCCCGTGCACGGTCGGCTTCCCGTTTGCTTTTAAAGAGGGGGAGTTGCGCGATTACTACGCCGGTTGGGAACTGCTGAAATACAACGAAGAGGTGGGTGAACTTCACCGCACCGATGCCAACGGTAACCGCATCAAATTACGTTTCGCCACGATGCTGGCACGCAAATCCGCGTAACTTATCCTGCTGCGGCAGTAAAAGCGCCGGAAGCCGGCCTCCGGTTTTTTTACTGCCAGCCCTCCGTATTTCTCTTTCAATCTCTACTGCGCCACTTCCCGCTATTCGCCGGGTAAATGCCTCCTGCAAAGGGTTGAAGGATTACAGTGATGAATTGTCATCGCATGGGTAGCAAATGCCGGATTACAAGGCCATCCGGCAGGTTAGATCGGACTATCATTACGGGGTGAACGCCGTTCCGACGCCATCCCCGGTCTGTTTTAACGCGCCGCCAGCAGGCAGAGCTGCAGCGCAACGTTATAAGAGGCTTCGAAAGCGCGTAGCGGCAGGAACTCAAAACGCGAGTGGAAGTTATGCGCACCGGTGAAGAAATTTGGCGTCAGCAAACCTTTAGCAGAAAGCGCCGCACCGTCGGTGCCGCCGCGCATCGGCGTCGGTTTTGGCGTGATACCCAGTGATTCCATGGCTGTGAACAGTAAATCAATCGCCCGGCGATCTTCGCCAATCGCGTTGCTGATATTGCTGTAGGTATCGCTGATGCTGTACTCCACTTTCGCGGTGGGATACTGAGCCGCAATTTTTGCCGCAACATCGGCGACTTGCTGCTTGCGTTTAGCAAAACGCTCGCTGTCGAAATCACGAATGTTGGCGTTCAGCGTCGCGTAGCTCTGCACGGCATTGATACCGTTAAACCAGATATAACCTTCGCGTCCTTCCGTGTGCTCCGGCGTTTGTTGACGATCAAAGTGGCTGATGTAATCCATTGCCATTAACAGCGGGTTCACCAGCACGCCTTTCGCCGACATCGGGTGCGCGGTCACCCCGGTAAACTGAATTTGCGCGCTGGCGGCGTTAAAGTTCTCGTAAACGATTTCGCCCAGTTCGCAGCAGTCGATTGTCCAGGCAAAATCAACATCAAAACGCGCTAAATCCAGCGCCTTCGCGCCACGCAGGCCCACTTCTTCATCGGGTACAAAGGCCACCACGATATCGCCGTGACGCTGTTCTGGCGTCAGGTTTTCCAGCAGCGTCATCACCACGGTAACCGCGGCTTTGTTATCCGCACCGAGTACGCTGGTGCCGTCACTGAAGATTATCTCCTCATTCGGATAAGCGAGGATCTCCGGATGCTCATCAACGCGCAGCCAGATATCCTGCGCGCGGTTCAGGCAGAGATCTTGCCCCTCAAAGCGCAGGATCTGCGGATGAATATGCGGGGATAAACCGACGTCCACGGTGTCGATATGGGTGATAAAACCAATGCGCGGCGCACCGGGAACATTGCCTTTTTTGACGGCGGTGACGGTCGCGTGATCGTCAATAATGATCTCTTCAAGACCCAGTGTTTTCAACTCATTAGCCAGTTCACGCGCCATATCAAACTGCCCGACGGTGGTGGGTAAAGTGGTGGCCGCCGGATCACTTTGGCTGGTGATGCTGAGATAGCGAAAGAAGCGATGCGTTAATTGACTGGAGAGCGACGACGTCATAGTGATTCCTTCTTTATTCGAATTATCAGGTGTTTGCAAATTCACTTTAATGTTATTTATGAGAGGGCAAACAACAAGCCTTTACAATAAAACAACAGGAAAAACTATGATTAGCAAACCGACAACACTTGCTCTGGCGTTGGCCGCGATGATAGTGAGTTCTTCTGTGGCGGCGAAAACGCTGGTCTATTGCTCGGAAGGCTCGCCGGAAAACTTCAACCCACAAATCTATACCTCGGGCACCAGCGTGGATGCCAGCGCGGTGCCGGTCTATAACCGGCTGGTGGATTTCAAAGTGGGCACCACGCAACTGCAACCCAGCCTCGCAGAAAGCTGGGATGTCAGTGAAGACGGCAAGATTTACACCTTCCATCTGCGCAAGGGGGTGAAATTCCAGAGCAATAAATACTTCACGCCAACGCGCGACTTCAATGCCGATGATGTGATCTTCTCGTTTATGCGGCAAAAAGACGCCAGTAATCCCTATCACAATGTCTCTAACGGCACTTACTCGAACTTTGAAAGCCTGGAGTTCGGTTCGCTGATCACCGCGATTGATAAACTCGACGACCATACGGTGCGCTTTACGCTGGCGCACCCGGAAGCGCCGTTTGTCGCCGATCTTGGCTGGTATTTTGCGTCGATCCTCTCAGCGGAATACGCCGATGCGATGTTAAAGGCAGGAACCCCGGAACGTGTCGATATGGATCCGATTGGCACCGGTCCGTTCCGCCTGGCGCAGTACCAGAAAGATTCGCGCATTCTGTTTACCGCGTTCGACGGCTACTGGCAGGGCAAAGCCAAAATTGATCGTCTGGTCTTCAGCATCACGCCGGATGCGTCCGTGCGGGTGGCAAAACTGGAGAAGAACGAGTGCCAGGTCATGCCATTCCCCAATCCGGCCGATTTACCGCGCCTGAAAGAGAATAAAGACATCACGCTGATGAGCAAAGCCGGGTTGAACACCGGGTTCCTGTCGTTCAATACACAAAAAGCGCCGCTGGATAATGTCAAAGTGCGCCAGGCGCTGGCGATGGCGATCAACAAACCGGCGATCATTCAGGCCGTGTTCCAGGGAACGGGCACCGCAGCGAAAAACCTGCTGCCGCCGGGCGTCTGGAGCGCGGATAGCGAACTGAAGGATTACGACTACGATCCGGAAAAAGCCAAAGCGCTGCTGAAAGAGGCCGGATTTGCGCCGGGAACAACCATCGATTTATGGGCCATGCCGGTGCAACGCCCCTATAACCCGAACGCCAAACGGATGGCCGAGATGATCCAGGCGGACTGGGCGAAAGTGGGCGTGCAGACCAAAATCGTCACTTACGAGTGGGGCGAATACCTGAAACGGGTGAAGGGTGGCGAACACCAGGCAGCCTTGATGGGCTGGACTACCGCCACCGGCGATCCGGATAACTTCTTTGGCCCGCTGTTTACCTGTACTTCTGCCAATGGCGGCTCTAACTCGGCGAAATGGTGCTACGCGCCATTTGACAAAATTATCGCCGAAGCGAAAGCCACGACCGATCATGAAAAACGCGTCGCGCTGTATAAAGAGGCGCAGCAGATGATGCATGATCAAATGCCGGCGGTGATGATTGCCCACTCAACGATTTTCGAACCGGTACGCAAAGAGGTGCAGGGCTACGAAATCGACCCGTTTGGCAAACATATTTTCTGGCAAGTAGATCTGAAGAAATAGCCATCAATGGGCGAGCGAACCCTGTACGTTAGCGGTTTGCTTGTCCATTTCTCTGCGCGTTAACCATGAGGGTATCGGCGTTGTCAACGCTGCCGTTTTTCCCCCACAAAACGCCGCTGCGTTTGCTATACCTTAAGAGCAATTCCGCACTCACAGGGACATCCTCATGCGTACTCATGCATTGGTTAGCGTTGCCGTCTTTTCCGGCCTGCTGGCGTTATCAGGCTGCGCGTCAAAAGTGACGCAACCGGAAAAATACTCCGGGTTTCTAAAAGATTATTCAGGGCTGCAGGAAACCACTTCCGCCACCGGTAAACCGGTACTTCGCTGGGTGGCCCCGGGTTTTGATCCGGCGAAATACGACAGTATTGTCTATCACCCGGTGGTCTATTATCCGCTGGCGAAACCTACCAGCCAGGTAAATCAACAGGTGCTGGATGGCGTTCTCAACTACACCAACAGCAAGTTGAAAGCTGCCGCCGCCGCGCGTAAACCGCTGGTGACATCGCCAGGCCAGCACAGCCTGATTTTCCGCGGGGCGATAACCGGCGTGGACGCCAGCAAACAGGGGTTGCAGTTCTATGAAGTGGTGCCGGTGGCCATGGTCGTGGCGGGAACGCAGATGGCAACCGGTCATCGCACGATGAACACGCACCTCTATTTTGAAGGCGAGCTAATTGATGCGCAGACCAATGCGCCGGTGCTGAAAGTGGTGCGCCAGGGACAAGGGAAAGATGTGAATAACGAAAATGCGCCGGTCACCGTCGACTCTCTGAAACAAGTTATTGACGATATGGCGACCGACGCGACGATGTTTGATATCAGCAAGCGTTAGCTTTTCGCCGTGTTCCGCGCCCGCCCAGCCACGTTTCCGGGCGGGCAAACATCACCAGATTGCCGGTAAGGATCAGCAGTAACCCGGCAACGCCATTGAAATGCCAGATATAGCCCTCGAAAAACGTCGAAACCGTCAGCGCAACCAGCGGAAACAGCAGGGTGCTGTAAGCCGCTTTGCTGGGGCCAATGCGCCCGACCAGCGTAAAATACGCGCCAAAGCCAATCACCGATCCGAACAGCGCCAGGTAGACCAGCGCGCCGAGGTAACTGGCCGTCCATTGCGGGGTGAAATCGTCACCGCGCAGCAGGCCAATCGCTCCCATAATTAACGTCCCGTAAAGCATCGCCCAACTGTTGGTGGTGATGGTTTCCAGCCCTTTGCGCTGATGGCGGAGGCTTATCATATTGCCAAACGAGAAACCCAGCGTGCCCAGCGCCGACAGGCCAATCCCCATCAGTAACGTTATGCTCCAGCCGCTGGTGACCAGATCCTCCCAGAACAGCGTCACAATCCCCGTCAGGCCGAGGAGCGCCGCGACAAAAAAGCGCGCCGGGGGCTTTTGACCAAAAAAGAGATAGCTGTTTACCGCGTTAAATAAGACCGCCATCGAGAAGATCACCGACTCCAGCCCGGTGCTGATCCACGCCGCAGCGGTATAGAAGCACCAGAAGTTAAAACCAAACACGCAGCAGCCCTGGAGCAGGCAAAACAGATGATCGCGCAGCGGCAGGGCGCGCAACTTACGCTGCGCCAGCAGTACCAGCATCATTGCTACTGTGGCCAGTGCAAAGCGCCAGAAGATCGACACCGGCGCGGCGACCGGCCCTTGTTGTAGAAAAATCGCAATCCAGGTTGTCCCCCAGATAACCACCACCAAACCGTACAGCAATGCGTTCATATTGAGTTCCAGTGCGTAAAACGAATGCTGAGTGTGGCAAAACCGCAACGCAGGCGATTGCACCGGTTTGCGCCGGACTTGCATATTCTTGCGCTTTTCTTTACACAACGCTGGTATCCGCCGCCAGCTATTCATAGACTGGAGTTCTGGTGAATTTATGATAATTTCCGTGAATGTCTGAACACTACGAAGCCTTTGAAAACTTGAGTAAACACAACGCCGTATTGCACAACTCGGTGGCGCTGCACTCTGGCATTCAACTGGCGGCCTGGTCGAACAAACGCGACAACATCACCCAATATTGCAATCACCATACCCTGAGTTTGTACGTTGCCGACGGCTATGAGAGCTATCACAAAACCGCCTACGGCTGGAAAAATGGCGGCGGGCCGGATCGCTTTTGCCTGATGCCGAAAGAGAGCGAATCGGTGTGGGATATCCGCGATACGTTGTCCTTTGTCCACCTTTACTGCACCGATGAGCATCTGCGTGAAGTGGGTGAGCAGGTGTGGGATCGCAGCCCGGCATCGTTCACGCTGGATGAGAAAACATTCTCCCAGGATGCGCGTATCACCGCGCTTTATCGCCAGTTTTTGCTCGGTTGCGACTGGCAGCAAAACGCCAACCAGTTAACGCTGAGTACCGCATCGACGCTGTTACTGACGCACCTGGTGCAGCACTACAGCAACGTGCAGTGGCAACTGCCGACCGTAACGGGCGGCTTAGCGCCCGTGGTGCTTCGCACGGTGCTGGAGTATATCGATGCGCATCTGGCAGAACCGCTGCTGCTGGCGGATCTGGCCGCGCAGGCAGCGCTGAGCGAATACCATTTTGCCCGCATGTTCCGCCAGTCAATGGGCGTGGCGCCGCACCAGTTCGTGATGCAACGGCGCATGGCGCGGGCGAAAGATCTGTTGCTTCATAGCGATCAGCCGCTGACCACCATTGCGCTGGCCTGCGGTTTTAACTCGGCCAGCCACTTCAGTAACCGCTTCAAAGCGGCGAAGGGCATTACGCCCTCGCAGTTACGCGCGTCGCGCTAAGCGTAATGCGCTGTAGCAGATCCCGCCGATCGCTAAGCCCCAGAATGCAGAACCAATCCCCAGCAGCGTGACGCCGCTTGCGGTAACCAGAAAGGTGACCATCGCGGCATCGCGATCGCGTTCGGTGATCAGCGCCTGGTGCAGGCTGCCGCTCATCGTGCCCAGCAGTGCCAGCCCTGCCAGCGTCTGGATCCAGCTTAATGGCAAGGCGGTGAGCAGCGAGGTTATCGAGCCGCCAAACAGACCGGCTAGCAGGTAAAACACCCCGGCTGCCGCCGCGGCCAGCCAGCGTTTTTCCGCCTGCGGGTGAGCATCCGGGCTCTGGCAAATCGCCGCCGTGATGGCGGCAATACAGATGGAATAGACACCAAACGGCGAGAACAGCAGTGCCAGCGCGCCGGTAAAAATAATCAACGGTGAAACCGGCACGTGGTATCCCGCCGCCTGCATCGTGGCAAAACCGGGCGCATTCTGTGAGGCCATTGTCACCAGAAAGAAGGGTATACCGATGCTCACCAGCGAGGACCAGTGGAATTCCGGCGCGATATAAGTCGGGGCAACGACCGCGATAGTGATTTTTTGCGTGACAACGTCACCGCTTAGCCACGCCACCAGCCCCCCGACCAGAAGTGTGGCGACAATGGCATAGCGCGGTACCAGCGCTTTGCAGATAAGCCAGGCCAGCAGCATGCTGCCACACAAGACGAAATGCCCCTGAATATTGCTAAACGCCTGCAAACCGAAGCGCAGCAAAATGCCCGCCAGCATGGCCGCGGCCAGCGTGTGGGGAATGATTTTCATCAGCCTGGCGAACAGCCCGGTAATGCCACACAGGACAATTAATGCATTGGCAAAGATAAATACGCCCACCACTTCATTCAGTGAAACCCCTTGTAAGCTGGTCGCCAGCAGCGCGGCGCCTGGTGTTGACCAGGCCGTAAGCACCGGCATGCGATACCAAAGACTTAACACCAGCGTGCTGATGCCCATACCCAGACCGAGCGCGGTCATCCAGCCGGCGATTTGCGTGGCAGTTGCGCCCGCCGCCGATGCCGCTTGCCAGATAATGGCGGCGGAGCTGGCATAACCGACCAGCACCGCGACAAAGCCAGCCAGCAGGCTGGAAAAAGGCAGGGCAGACGCGCGAGTAAAGGTGGCGTGCGACATGAAGTAATCCTTGTGCGTTATAGCATCCGCATAAAATATCACTGGCCGTTATAGCGCACAAGCTGGCAGTGCAATAAGGTATTTAGCGTGGTTATAGTTTCGCTCTCTAAAAAAGAAACGCTGCGCTATACTGCCCCGGATTTTTCTTCCCGGAGGCGTAATGAACATCGCAGACTACCTGGCAAGCACCTTAAAACTTCTCCGTCAGGGCCGTGGCTGGAGCCTTTCCAGGCTGGCAGAAGAAACGGGCGTTTCCAAAGCGATGCTCGGGCAAATTGAGCGTAATGAATCAAGCCCGACAGTGGCCACACTCTGGAAAATCGCCACCGGCCTGAACGTGCCGTTTTCTACCTTTATTGCGCCGCCGGAGAGCGATACCCCGCACGCCTACGATCCTGAACAGCAGGCGATGGTAATCACGCCCATTTTCCCGTGGGATGAAAAGCTGCACTTTGATCTCTTTTCAATTGCACTGGCGCCAGGGGCGATAAGTGAATCGACGCCGCACGAAAGCGGGGTGATTGAGCATGTGATTGTCATCAATGGTGCGCTGGATTTATGTCTCGGCGGGCAGTGGAAAACATTTACCAGCGGAATGGGTGTGCGCTTTGCGGGCGATGAGGCCCATGCCTATCGCAACAGTTCCGCACACACCGTGCATTTCCACTCGTTGATTCATTATCCAAAAGAAAAAGCCGCAAGCACGCCTGCGGCTAAAAACGACGACGATAAATAACATGACAACGTTGACCCGCGATACTTCGGGCTGCAGGAAAGTTCAGCCTCACCTGCAACCGGCAGTACGGTGGATAAAACGTGACGAGGAATGTCCGAGCCACCACTCTATCGCCGCATGAAACGCAGCGGAAATAGCAATTTCGACATTGCATTGCCGACAGACGCAAATTCCCCCTGCGGCAGGTGGTGAAACGCCCCGGTTGTGACTACAATAGCCGCCATTTTGTACATAATGGATAACGACGATTGTATGCGCCTGCACCCCCATCATCTTGAACTGTTAAGCCCGGCCCGCGACACCGCCATCGCCCGTGAAGCGATCCTTCATGGCGCTGACGCGGTCTACATTGGCGGCCCTGGCTTTGGCGCGCGCCACAACGCCGGTAACAGCCTGCGCGATATCGCCGAACTGGTGCCGTTCGCGCATCGCTACGGCGCGAAAGTGTTTATCACCCTGAACACGATCCTTCATGATGACGAGCTGGAACCGGCGCAGAGCCTGATCCATGACCTGTACCAGGCCGGTGTCGATGCGCTGATCGTGCAGGATATGGGCGTACTTGAGCTGGATATCCCGCCGATTGAGCTGCACGCCAGTACGCAGTGCGACATTCGCAGCGTGGAAAAAGCCAAATTCCTCTCCGATGTCGGTTTTAGCCAGATTGTGCTGGCGCGTGAGCTGAACCTGGAGCAGATCCGCGCCATTCATAACGCGACCGACGCCACCATTGAGTTCTTTATCCACGGCGCGCTGTGCGTGGCGTACTCCGGACAGTGCAATATCTCTCATGCGCAGACCGGGCGCAGCGCCAACCGCGGCGACTGCTCTCAGGCGTGCCGCTTGCCCTATACGCTGAAAGACGATCAGGGCCGCGTGGTGGCTTATGAAAAACACCTGTTGTCGATGAAAGATAACGATCAGACTGCCAACCTGGCGGCGCTGATCGATGCCGGTGTGCGCTCCTTCAAAATTGAAGGGCGCTACAAAGATATGAGCTACGTGAAGAACATCACCGCGCATTATCGCCAGATGCTGGACGCCATTATCGAAGATCGCGGCGACCTGGCGCGTGCGTCCGCCGGACGTACCGAACATTTCTTTATTCCCTCGACGGACAAAACCTTCCATCGCGGCAGCACCGATTATTTTGTCAATGCGCGCAAAATTGATATCGGCGCGTTTGATTCCCCGAAATTTATCGGCCTGCCGGTCGGTGAAGTGCTGAAAGTGGCGAAAGATCATCTCGATGTTGAAGTGACCGAACCGCTGGCCAACGGTGATGGCCTGAACGTGCTGGTGAAGCGTGAAGTGGTGGGTTTTCGTGTCAACGTCGCCGAGAAAACGGGCGAGAACCGCTACCGCGTATTCCCGAACGAAATGCCGGACGCGCTGCGAACACTGCGCCCGCACCACGCGCTGAACCGTAACCTTGACCATAACTGGCAGCAGGCATTACTGAAAACCTCCAGCGAGCGTCGCATCGGCGTGGATATTGAGCTGGGCGGCTGGCAGGAGCAACTGGTGCTGACGTTGACCAGCGAAGATGGCGTCAGCGTGACGCACACGCTGGACGGGCAGTTTGACGAAGCCAATAATGCGCAAAAAGCGCTGGAAAGCCTGAAAGACGGGCTGGCGAAACTGGGGCAAACCCGGTATTACGCACAGGCGATCACCGTGAATCTGCCGGGTGCGCTGTTTGTGCCCAACAGTCTGCTCAACCAGCTGCGTCGCGAAACGGTAGAGATGCTGGAAGAGGCTCGGCTGGCGAATTACCAGCGCGGCAGCCGCAAACCGGTGGCGACACCCGCGCCGATTTATCCGGAAACACACTTGTCGTTCCTGGCAAACGTCTATAACCATAAAGCGCGTGAATTTTATCACCGCTACGGTGTGCAGCTGATTGATGCCGCCTTCGAAGCACATGAAGAGAAGGGCGATGTGCCGGTGATGATCACCAAACACTGTTTGCGCTTCGCCTTCAACCTGTGCCCGAAACAGGCGAAAGGCAACATCAAAAGCTGGCGCGCGACGCCGATGCAACTGGTGCATGGCGACGAAGTGCTGACGCTGAAGTTTGACTGCCGTCCGTGTGAAATGCATGTGATTGGCAAAATTAAGAACCATATCCTGAAAATGCCCCTGCCGGGCAGCGTAGTGGCGTCGATAAGCGCCGATGACTTAGTAAAAACGTTGCCAAAACGCAAATAAACAAAGGGTGGCGCAATGCCACCCTGTTTTTTTACTGTCCCTAAAACAATTCTTCTGAATAGCTATAAATTATCCCGCTGCGCTAATAACAAGCATGCGTTAATAACCGTAATACGTTAATCTAGCCGGGCGAAAATAATAAGAAATGGCTTATTGATGATATTCACGGAGAGGAAATGCGTAAATTTACGTTAAGCGCCTTGCTTGTTGCTGGTGCTTTTTTATTGTCTGCCTGTACGCCTGGCCCGCTCGGAACGCAGCGTTATCAGGCCTATACCGGTAGCGACGCGACAGTGGTCTACACCCAGGCGAATAAGGCTCATCAGGGGCTTTTTTATTTCCAGCGTTATAACAAAGAGGGCGACTGCTTTAATTCCGCCGAGATGATTTACATCAGCAATAATATGCTGGAAGGCGTTGTTGACCGGCTTTTTACCAGCCGTCTGAAAGGCGATCAATACTGGACATTAATCGTTCAGGATAATTCAAGCGGCAGGATGTGGATCCATGAGACCGCATTTTTCCTTGAAAAAGGAAAACACTATGTGGCAATCAGCTCCCGCGGCGCGGTCGAAATTCCGGCGGATTTGAATATCACCAGCCAGGACGATCTGGATAAAGTGTATGACCGCTACCAGGATAAACCGGCGAAACCGTGGAATTTACGCCGTGGCATCTGCAAGTCGTGGTTATCCAAAGCGATGGGATCGTAATCTCCTGAGCAAGCGACGTTAAAACCGTATCTGCCAGATAAAAAAACAGGCCTTTCGCCATCACGAAAGGCCTGTTTGCATTGCGGGCTGGATTAGCGGCCGTCACCCGGACGACTTTCTTCCGGCAGCGGTGGTTTCTTACCGTTGTGTTTGTCGCGGTGTTTGTCATCCGGGCGCGGCGGCTTATCTTGCTTATGTTTCGGCGGCGGCGCATCGTGCGACGGTTTTTTATCACCGTTATGCTGCGGGCCATTTTGGTACTGTTCCGGCGGTAGCGGCGGACGTTCGTCTGCAAACGCCATCGAAGAGAAGCTCACCGCCAGAATGGCAGATACCAGTGCACTCTTTTTCATCTTTTTCATCCTTACTCGTTCTGTTGCGTGGCGACGATTTGACGATAAAAAAGTGAAGGGATTATGGAGCGTTACGCCTTCGGGATTATTCCTGGCGGCGCGGTGGAAGATAGCGCCAGTAGGGCGGTGAACCGAAACTCGCCAGTAAAAAGTCGATTACCGTGCGGGTGTTAAGCGACGGGTATTTCCCGCCAGGATAGAGCAACCACAGCGACTGCGGCGTTGCCGAATAACTGGCGGTGAAATCGGGCATGAGCGCTACAAGCTCGTTGCGATTCAACATTTCACCCACTTGCCAGTCCGGGAAAAGTAATATTCCCGCATCACTCAGTGCGGCCTGTAACAGCAATTCCGCGTTATCGGAAACGATTTTGGCCTGCGGCGAAAACTGGACATATTTCTCCTCCCGCTGAAAACGCCAGCGCTGCAAACCACTTTTCCCGCGATACGCCAGTAACCGGTGCGACTGCAACTCCTCTGGCGTGTTGGGTTGACCATAACGGCGCACGTAGGCGGGGGTCGCCACCAAATGGCACTGCTGATGCGCAATCAGCCGACCGTGCAACTCAGAATCCTGCAGCGCCGCGATACGCAGCAGCAGATCCGTACCGTCGGCAAACGGGTCGATATAGTCATCGTTCAGGTTCAGTTCGATATGCAGACGCGGATAGCGCTCGCTCAGTTCGCTGATTTTGGGGCCAATATGGCGCAGGCCAAACGAGATCGGCGCATTAATGCGAATGCGTCCGCCAGGCTCATCGCGACGCTCGTCCACCTGCGTTTGCGCGTCCGCAAGCTGCTGTAACATGGCGCGAAACGTGTCGGCATAGATATGACCCGCCTCAGTGGCAATCACCGCGCGCGTGTTGCGGTACAACAACTGGGTTTCCAGCGCCTGCTCCAGTTGCTGAACCACGCGCGACAGCGATGAGGCCGCCAGACCTTCATTGCGTGCGACTTCGGAAAAATTTCCCTCGCGAACAATGGCGAGAAACAGCTGCATTGAGCGGGCGCTAATTTGACTGAGCTTATTCATCTGTGCGTAATCCGCAAAGGTCCATGGCGCATTGTAGTGTTTTTGCGAACAGGTTTCATCGTTAAGCTACGCGAACAATTAATACGGAGAAGAATCATGAGCACTGTAGTGAAAGCCTTCGATGAAACCGTCCGCCAGCGTTTTTCCGCCCGCGCATTTTTACCAACCCCGTTAACGGACGAGCAAATTCGGGACGTGTTGCAGGATGCGCAATATTCCCCGTCTAACTGCAACACCCAGCCGTGGCATGTGCATGTGGTTTCCGGTGAAACGAAAAATCGTCTTGGAAAAAGGATGACGGAAAACGATCTGCAAGGGCACCAGACGCCGGATTTCACCTTTTCTTATGATGATTTTCATGGCGACTATGTTGAGCGCGCTCATGAGCAAGCGCGGATTTATTACGAGGCGATAGGCGTGGCGCGTGAAGATAAAGCACAGCGCAAAGAGGCTTATCTGCGAAATTATCAATTTTTTAACGCGCCACACGCCGCTTTTCTGTTTATGCCATCTTTTGGCGACAACATCCGCGTTGCCTCCGACATTGGCATGTATGCGCAGAGCTTTTTGCTGTCATTGACGGCGCGTGGTTTTGCCGGAATTCCGCAGACTTTACTGGGTTTTCACGCCGATATGATCCGCGAAGAACTCGGTGTTTCCGCTGATTATCGGCTGCTGTTCGGCATCTCGTTTGGCTATGCTGATATGTCTGCGCCCTCTGCGAAAACACGCATGCCGCGGATTTCCGTTGAGCAAAGTGTGGTGATGCACGGGTAACGCCGTGGTGACCAGAGACGCTAATCACGAGCGTCTCTGGTCGGTGTTATGCCGCACAAAGCGCGCGGGCGCTTTGTTTCCACTCATCAACCTGATCGGGGTGCAGAAAGGAGAAATAAACGGTGGTGTTATCAGGCAGGATATTTTGCAACGCCTGCATGCAGTTGGCTTCGCAGGGGCGTAATTCGATATACACGCTGGTGATCGGCAACTGTTCATCGCCGTTGCCGGCGTTCTCAATGCGTCGTATCGCCGCAATCAGTGCCGCCATTTCGCCATGCAATTTTACCCAGTTATTGGTGTAAATATCCGGTGGCATCTCAATACGCATCTGGCTATTGCCAAAGGCGTAGCGGGAATTACCGCGCAGCGTGTATTCGACGGTGGCGCAGCACGATTCCGGGCCAAAACCATCTTGTTTAACCAACTTCTTTTTGTCTTCCAGCGTACGGCGAACAATCGGGTAACCCGACCGGAGATTGTAAGGCGTCTGAACGAGGTTAATCATTATTTCTCCCTAAACGCATGAAAAATCGCAGCTCTAATGTAAATTTGACAACAAAAAGCGTAGTGAACGATCCCGGAAATTTCTAGCCGGGATCGTGCGTTGCCCATGGCCATTTAGTGCGATTTAAACCCCGCCGCCGACATCAGAAGCCGGAACACCATACTGACCGCAAACAGTGCCAGCACGCTGCCTCCCCAGATTATTAACATCCACAACAGGCGGTTAAAAAACGACTGTTTCATCAATGGTACCCCGCGCCATGTTGCACCTTGCCGCGAAACACGTAGTAACTCCACAAGGTATAAACCAGAATAATCGGGATGATCAGCAGGGCGCCGACCAGCATAAAGCCCTGGCTTTGCGGAGGTGCCGCGGCCTGCCACAACGTGATATCCGGCGGAATAATGTGCGGCCAGATACTGATGCCAAGCCCGCTAAACCCGAGAAAAATCAGCCCCAGTGTCTGCACAAACGGCAGCGTGTGGGAGTCCGGGTTGCCGAGACTGCGCCACAGCCAGGCACTCAGTACCACAACTAACAGCGGTACCGGCGAGAAGAAATAGAGATTCGGCAAGCTGAACCAGCGATCGGCAATTGCGGAATGCGTCAGCGGCGTCCACAGGCTAATCACGGCAATCACCACCAACATCGCCAGCAACAGTTTTCTCGCGGCCTTGCGCATTTTCCCCTGCAACGGCTCTTCGCTTTTCATCACCAGCCAGCTCGCGCCGAGCAGGGCGTAAGTGATGACCAGCCCGACGCCGCAAAACAGGTTAAACGGCGTCAGCCAGTCGAGCGCACCGCCGCTAAACGTACGGCCCGTCACCGGAAAACCGTTCAGCACCGCGCCCACCACCACCCCCTGGGTAAAGGTGGCAAGCAGCGAGCCGGAGAGAAACGCTTTGTCCCAGAACGGCCGGTGCGCGGGTGTGGCTTTGAAGCGAAACTCAAAGGCCACGCCGCGAAAGATAAGACCGATCAGCATTAAGGTCAGCGGAATGGTCAGCGCATCGACAATCACCGCATAGGCCAGCGGAAACGCGCCGAATAACCCCGCGCCGCCGAGCACCAGCCAGGTCTCGTTGCCATCCCAGACCGGCGCGACACTGTTGACCATCACGTCGCGATCGTGAGCGTCACGCGTGACGGGAAACAGGATACCGATACCAAGGTCAAAACCGTCCATCACGATATACATCAGGGTGGCGAAGACGATAATGACAAACCAGATTAACGAAAGATCGATGCCCATTATTTATCCTCATCCGCCTGGAGATGTTCGCCCGCCGCCGACAGCGGTCGCGCCGGAGTACCTTGCGTGGCGTGCTCATCACGCTCCTGCGGCCCTTTGGTGATCAGCCGCACCATATAGCTGTAACCCACGCCAAAAACGGAACAGTAGACAACAAAAAACGCCAGCAAACTGAGGCTCATTTGCAGATCGCCATGGGCGGAAACCGCATCGGCCGTACGCAACAAGCCGTATACCACCCACGGTTGTCGACCCACTTCTGTCGTAACCCAACCGGCAAGAATGGCAATCAACCCCGCAGGCCCCATCCATAGCGCGAAGTGTAAAAACGGTCGCGACTGATAGAGCCGGTCGCGAAAACGCAGCCATAGCGCCGCGACGCCCAGGCCAATCATCAGCACGCCGAGCCCGACCATAATGCGAAATGACCAGAAAACAATCGGGGAATAGGGGCGCTGATCTTTAGGGAAATCTTTCAGCGCCGGCACTTGCTTGTCGAGGCTGTGCGTCAGGATCAGGCTACCGAGCGCCGGGATCGCCACGGCATAACGCGTGCGCTCCTGCTCCATATCCGGCAGGCCAAACAGCAGCAGCGGCGTCGCTTCGCCGGGCGGGTTCTCCCAGTGGCCTTCGATGGCGGCAATTTTTGCCGGTTGATGTTCAAGCGTATTCAGCCCGTGCATATCGCCGACCATCGCCTGAATCGGCGCCACAACCAGCGCCATCCACATCGCCATAGAAAACATCTTGCGGATAGCTGGCGTATTATTGCCGCGTAACAGATGCCAGGCGGCAGACGCGCCGACAAACAACGCACTGCTTAAGAATGCCGCAATGGTCATGTGCATCAGCCGGTACGGGAAGGAGGGATTAAAGATAACCTTAAACCAGTCGACCGGCACCACCTGCCCATTTTCAACGATAAAGCCCTGCGGCGTATGCATCCAGCTATTGGACGCGAGGATCCAGAAGGTGGACATAATGGTGCCCAGCGCGACCATACAGGTGGCCAAAAAGTGCAGGCCAGGGCCGACTTTGTTCCAGCCAAACAGCATCACGCCAAGAAAACCTGCTTCAAGGAAGAAGGCGGTCAGCACTTCATAGGTCAGTAATGGCCCGGTAATGCTACCGGCGAACTGGGAAAAACCGCTCCAGTTCGTGCCGAACTGATACGCCATCACCAGCCCGGACACCACCCCCATACCGAAGTTAACGGCGAAGATCTTCGACCAGAAATGGTACAGCGTGCGCCAGTCCGGGTTGCGGGTTTTAAGCCACAAACCTTCAAGCACCGCCAGATAGCTGGCAAGGCCGATGGTAATTGCCGGAAAAATGATATGAAAAGAAACGGTGAAGGCGAACTGTATTCTCGCCAGGTAAAACGCGTCTAAACCGAACATGCACAACCCCAATGTCAATGTTGTGGCGTCAATGTTAATGAGCACAAGCGTGAACTTGCAGAAACAGATACAGGTAATTTTCGTATAACAGTTCCCTGTAAAGGGTATGGCAGGTTGCGGATTAGTCCAGACGAAGCGGTAACCTGTAACCATAACAGTGCGCATAATGGGCTGTTTTGTATAAACTGATATAGCAAGATGGCGCACCGCGTGCCATGATGTAGTCGTTTTGTTAACACGTGAAAAATCATGAAAAAATACCAGCGCCTGGCGCAGCAAATCGCAGAACAAATTGAGCTTGGGGTCTGGCGACCCGGAGAGAAGCTGCCGTCGCTGCGCGAGCAGGTCGTCAGCAGCGGGCTGAGTTTTATGACCGTCGGTCATGCGTATCAGTTGCTGGAAAGCCAGGGACGGGTGATTGCCAGGCCACAGTCCGGCTATTTTGTCGCGCCAGCGCCTGGCTTGCCGCGTGCGCCGGCGGCCAGGATCACGCGTGACGAAGCGGTGGACATCAATACCTATATTTTTGACGTGTTACAGGCCAGCTGCGATGCTTCGGTGCTGCCGTTTGGTTCCGCCTTTCCCGACCCCAAACTGTTCCCGATGCCGCAGCTCAACCGGTCGCTGGCAAAGGTGAGCAAAAGCGCCACCGCCATGAGCGTGATAGAAAACCTGCCGCCGGGAAACAGCCAGTTGCGCCACGCCATTGCCAAACGCTATGCCCGCCAGGGGATGAACATTTCGCCGGATGAGATTGTTATCACCGCAGGCGCGCTGGAAGCGCTGAACCTCAGCCTGCAGGCGGTGACAGAACCGGGGGACTGGGTAATTATTGAAAGCCCCTGTTTCTACGGCGCGTTGCAGGCGCTGGAACGGCTGAAGTTAAAAGCGCTGTCGGTACCGACTGATGTAAAAGAGGGCATCGATCTTGAGGCGCTGGCGCAGGCGTTAAGCGACTATCCGGTCAAAGCCTGCTGGCTGATGACCAATGCGCAGAACCCGCTCGGGTTTACCTTAAGTGCTGCGAAAAAGGCGCAACTGGTCGCGCTGCTGGCACAACATAACGTCACGCTGATTGAAGACGATGTTTACAGCGAGCTTTACTACGGGCGTGAACAGCCATTACCGGCCAAAGCCTGGGACACGCAAGACATGACGTTGCACTGTTCCTCCTTTTCAAAATGTCTGGTCGCCGGGTTTCGCGTCGGCTGGGTCGCGGCCGGACGCCACGCCAGGCGCATTCAGCAATTGCAATTGATGAGCACTTTATCCACCAGTTCCCCGCTGCAACTGGCGCTGGTCGATTATTTATCGACGCACCACTACGACGCTCATTTGCGCCGCCTGCGTCGACAGCTTGCCGAGCGCAAACATCTGGCCTGGCAGGCGTTGCTGCGGCATCTGCCGCCGGAAGTGAAAATCTATCGTAATGAGAGCGGCTATTTCTTATGGCTGGAGTTGCCCACCGGGCTGGATGCCGGTGAACTGAGCCAGCAGGCGCTGGCGCACCATATCAGCATTGCGCCAGGGAAAATGTTTTCGACATCCGACAACTGGCGTTCGTTTTTCCGCTTTAATTGCGCCTGGGTCTGGGGCGATAAAGAGGAGCGGGCGGCAATGCAATTGGGTGAATTAATTCGCCAGATGATGAATTAACCGCACCCGTCTTTCTTATTTTCTGAATAACTTATTCTCCCGTTAAAAATAACGGCGGCGAAAATATGACGTGCGCCGTCATTATTTTCTGCGCTCCCGAACCTGGTATTCATAGGAAATGTGAATAGCAACACAGATTAACGGACGTTCGCTAACCCCTTGTCTATACTCTAAAAGAGCGCGCAGTAGCATTTTCATTGTTAACGCAATGCGTCATCTGTCACATCCTTGCGAAATTTCCGACGGGCCACATTCATGCCGTCAGCGCGCCGTCTATTTTTATTAAGGGAGATATATTTACGGCAAGGCTGCCGCACTTTTTTCATTGCGACAGGAGTAGAAAATAATGAGCAAGAAATTTGCCCGCAGCAGCCTGTGTGCACTGGGTCTGACCGTCATGACCGCACACGCCGCCGAACCAACCGAAGTGGGAAAGGGAGAAGGTCGGCTGGATATTATCGCCTGGCCTGGCTATATCGAGCGCGGTCAGACCGATAAGCAATATGACTGGGTGACCGCCTTTGAAAAAGAGACCGGTTGCGCAGTGAATGTGAAAACCGCCGCCACGTCCGATGAGATGGTGAGCCTGATGGCGAAAGGCGGCTACGACCTGGTGACCGCCTCCGGCGATGCCTCTTTACGCCTGATCATGGGGAAACGCGTCCAGCCAATAAACACCGCGCTTATTCCCAACTGGAAAACGCTTGATCCGAAGCTGGTCAAAGGCGAATGGTTTAACGTCGGTGGAAAAACCTACGGCACACCGTATCAGTGGGGGCCCAACCTGCTGATGTATAACACCAAAACGTTCCCGACGCCGCCGGATAGCTGGTCGGTGGTCTTTGTGCAGCAAAATCTGCCGGATGGCAAAAGTAATAAAGGGCGCGTGCAGGCCTACGATGGCCCGATTTATATCGCCGATGCCGCGCTGTTCCTGAAAGCCACGCAACCGCAACTCAGTATTGACGATCCGTACCAGCTTACCGAAGCGCAGTATCAGGCGGTGCTGAAAACCCTGCGCGATCAGCATTTGCTCATTCACCGTTACTGGCATGACACCACGGTACAGATGAGCGACTTCAAGAATGAAGGCGTGGTGGCTTCCAGCGCGTGGCCTTATCAGGCGAATGCCCTGAAAGGTGAAAATCAGCCGATTGCCACTGTCTTTCCCAAAGAAGGGGTAACCGGCTGGGCGGATACCACCATGCTGCATGCCGACGCGAAACACCCGAACTGCGCCTATAAGTGGATGAACTGGTCGCTGACGCCAAAAGTGCAGGGCGATGTGGCGGCGTGGTTTGGTTCACTGCCGGTGGTACCGGAAGGGTGCAAAGCCAGCACCTTGCTGGGTGAAAAGGGCTGCGAAACCAACGGTTACAGCTTCTTTGACAAAATCGCCTTCTGGAAAACGCCGGTAGCGCAAGGCGGCAAATATGTGCCTTACAGCCGCTGGACGCAGGATTACATCGCCATAATGGGCGGCCGTTAACCTGCCAGGAGCGCGCTATGACCTATGCGGTAGAATTCCTGGATGTCGCCAGAGTCTATGGTGATGTCCGGGCGGTTGACGGCGTAACGTTCGCCGTCAACGACGGGGAGTTTTTCTCCATGCTGGGGCCATCCGGCTCCGGCAAAACCACCTGCCTGCGGCTGATTGCCGGGTTTGAACAGCTTAGCGGCGGTGCCATTCGTATTTTTGGCCGCGAAGCCAGCGAGCTGCCGCCCTGGGAGCGGGACGTGAATACCGTCTTTCAGGATTACGCGCTGTTTCCGCACATGTCTGTTCTCGATAACGTCGCCTACGGGCTGATGGTGAAAGGCATGGACAAAAAACAGCGCCATGCCCGCGCCCGTGACGCGCTGGAAAAAGTGGCGCTCGGTTTTGTGCATGCGCGTAAACCCTCGCAGCTATCCGGTGGCCAGCGGCAACGCGTCGCCATCGCCCGCGCGCTGGTAAATGAACCCAGAGTGTTATTGCTCGATGAACCCCTGGGCGCGCTGGATCTGAAGCTGCGTGAACAGATGCAACTGGAGCTGAAAAAGCTGCAACAGGATCTCGGCATTACCTTTATTTTTGTCACCCACGATCAGGGCGAAGCCTTGTCGATGTCCAACCGCGTGGCGGTGTTCAATAATGGCCGTATCGAGCAAATCGATACACCACGCGAGCTTTACCTGCGCCCGCGCACGCCGTTTGTCGCCGGGTTTGTCGGCACCTCAAATGTGTTTGATGCGAAGCTTTCGGAAAAACTCTGCGGCATGAACGGGGTTTACTCGCTGCGACCGGAACATATTCGCTTGAATACGCCAGGGGAGATCGAGGCCAGCGCGGTGGTGCAGGCAGTGCAATATCAGGGCGCAGCCACCCGCTTTGAACTGGCGCTGCCGCACGGAGAAAAACTGTTAGTCAGCCAGGCGAACCTCTCCGATGCGTTACTGCCGGAAACGCTGGCACCGGGCCAATCGGTGCGGGTTTCCTGGTCGCGCGAGGCGATGGTGCCGTTACATGGAGCGGGGTGAAAGGGTGATGAGTATTGCGCAACATTCGCCGCGCCGCCTCAATCTTAGCGCCATCTTCTGGCGCAAACCGGTGTACGGGCTGCTTTTGCTGCTGCTCGGCCCGCTGATGTGGTTTGGCATTGTCTATTTAGGTTCACTGCTCACGTTGTTATGGCAGGGGTTTTACACCTTCGATGACTTCACCATGTCGGTCACGCCGGATTTAACGTTCGCCAATCTGCTGGCGCTGTTTAATCCGGCCAATTACGACATCATTCTTCGTACCCTGCTGATGGCACTATGTGTGACGGTAGCGAGCGCCATTCTCGCCTTTCCGATGGCGTGGTATATGGCGCGTTATGCGCAGGGCAAATGGAAAGCCTTCTTTTATATCGCAGTGATGTTGCCGATGTGGGCGAGCTACATCGTTAAAGCCTACGCCTGGACGTTGCTGCTGGCGAAAGATGGCGTGGCGCAGTGGTTTTTAAGCCATCTTGGGCTGGAGCCGCTACTTGCTGCGTTTTTGACACTACCCGCCGTGGGCGGCAATACGCTCTCCACTTCAGGATTGGGCCGTTTTCTGGTGTTCGTCTATATCTGGCTGCCGTTTATGATTTTGCCGGTTCAGGCGGCGCTCGAACGCTTACCCCCGTCGCTGCTGCAAGCTTCAGCCGATTTAGGCGCCCATCCGCGTCAGACCTTCCGTTATGTGGTGTTACCGCTGGCGGTACCGGGCGTGGCGGCCGGTTCGATATTTACCTTTTCGCTGACGCTGGGGGATTTTATCGTGCCGCAGTTAGTTGGCCCGCCGGGCTATTTCATCGGCAGTATGGTTTATTCGCAGCAAGGGGCGATTGGTAATATGCCGATGGCCGCCGCGTTTACCCTTGTACCGATGGTGTTGATAGCCCTTTATCTGGCGTTTGTGAAACGCCTGGGAGCGTTTGATGCACTCTGAACGCGCACCGTTTTTGCTCAAAGTCGCCACCTGGGGCGGCGTCATCTTTCTGCACTTTCCGCTTTTGATCATCGCCATCTATGCTTTCAATACTGAGGATGCCGCGTTCAGCTTCCCGCCGCAGGGCTTCACGCTGCGCTGGTTTAGCGTGGCGGCGGCGAGGGGAGATATTCTCGATGCGGTGACACTGTCACTGCAAATCGCGGCGCTGGCGACGGCAATTGCCCTGGTTCTTGGCACACTTGCTGCAATGGCCTTATGGCGCAGCGAATTTTTCGGTAAAAACGCCATTTCCTTGCTGCTGCTGTTACCGATTGCTTTACCGGGAATTATCACCGGGCTTGCGCTGTTGACCGCGTTTAAAGCGGTCAATCTGGAGCCGGGCTTTTTCACCATCGTCGTGGGGCATGCCACGTTCTGCGTCGTGGTGGTGTTTAACAACGTGATAGCCAGGTTTCGGCGAACCTCCTGGAGCCTGGTCGAAGCATCAATGGATTTGGGCGCGAACGGCTGGCAAACCTTCCGTTATGTGGTGTTACCCAATCTGGGTTCGGCGCTCCTGGCGGGTGGCATGCTGGCGTTTGCGTTGTCATTTGACGAAATCATTGTCACCACGTTTACCGCAGGTCACGAGCGTACGCTGCCGCTGTGGTTGCTCAACCAGTTGGGGCGGCCGCGCGATGTGCCCGTCACCAACGTTGTGGCGTTGCTGGTAATGCTGGTGACGATGATTCCGATTCTGGGGGCCTGGTGGCTGACCCGTGATACCGACACGATTGCCGGAACCGGCAAATAACTGACCATGCTAAAAGGACTGAACTATGCAACATCAACTGCTTATCAATGGAGTACTGGTTAACGGCGAAGGTGAGAAGCAGCCCGTTTATAACCCGGCTACCGGTGACGTGTTGCTGGAGATCGCCGAAGCGTCTGCCGCGCAAGTCGACGCCGCCGTGCAGGCTGCCGATCGCGCGTTTGCCAGCTGGGGGCAAACGACGCCTAAGGTGCGCGCCGAATGCCTGCTGCAACTGGCGCAGGTGATTGAGGATAATGCGGAAACTTTCGCCCGGCTGGAATCCCTCAATTGCGGTAAGCCTCTGCACTGTGTCCTGAATGACGAAATTCCGGCGGTAGTGGATGTGTTCCGCTTCTTCGCTGGCGCAGCGCGTTGCCTGAATGGGCTGGCGGCAGGTGAATACCTGGAAGGGCACACGTCGATGATCCGCCGCGATCCGCTGGGTGTGGTCGCCTCGATTGCGCCTTGGAACTACCCACTGATGATGGCGGCCTGGAAGCTCGGCCCGGCGCTGGCGGCGGGTAACTGCGTGGTGATCAAACCGTCGGAAATTACGCCTCTCACCGCGTTAAAACTGGCGGAACTGGCGAAAGATATCTTCCCGGCGGGTGTACTGAATGTGTTGTTCGGGCGCGGCAGCACCGTGGGCGCTCCGCTGACCGGCCATGAAAAAGTGCGCATGGTTTCCCTGACGGGCTCGATTGCCACTGGTGAACACATTATTGGTCATACTGCCTCGTCGATTAAGCGCACCCATATGGAACTCGGCGGCAAAGCGCCGGTGATCGTCTTTGACGACGCGGATCTCGATGCGGTGGTGGAAGGCGTTCGTACCTTCGGTTTTTACAATGCCGGGCAGGATTGCACTGCCGCGTGCCGTATCTACGCGCAAAAAGGTATTTACGACGCACTGGTGGAAAAACTGGGTGCGGCGGTCGCCAGCCTGAAAATGGGCGCGCCGGACGATGAATCGACAGAGCTTGGGCCGCTCAGTTCCGCAGCGCATCTGGCGCGAGTTAGCAAGGCAGTCGATGAAGCCAAAGCGCTCAGCCATATTCGTGTGGTGACCGGTGGTCAAAGGCATGAAGGCGCAGGCTATTATTACCCGCCAACGCTGCTGGCAGGCGCAAAACAGGAGGACGCTATTGTACAGCGGGAAGTGTTTGGCCCGGTGGTGAGCGTCACGGTGTTTGATGATGAGGAGCAGGTGCTGCGCTGGGCCAACGATTCGCAATATGGCCTGGCGTCATCGGTGTGGACCAGGGATGTGGGTCGCGCGCATCGCCTGAGTGCGCGTCTGCAATATGGCTGCACCTGGGTAAATACGCATTTTATGCTGGTGAGTGAAATGCCGCACGGCGGGCAGAAACTCTCAGGTTATGGCAAAGATATGTCGCTCTACGGCCTGGAAGATTACACCGTAGTTCGCCATGTGATGATCAAACATTAATCCACAAATAAACGCCACGGACGGCGTTTATCGCGTTTATTTCCTTAGGAAACATGAGGTAAATCGCATAGTAAATTAAGTGTGTTGTTATTAATGAAAAACTGGTTTAATAATAGCCAGCCATCAGCGGAGTGGCGAAATAAAAACATTTAAATAAAACCGCACACAGACATTGCCCCGATTGGTTGTCACATGAATGTCATCAGCGCGAAAAATGGCAGTCATTACTGTGGGCAAGAATGTCTGGCTTTTAAAAAAATCAGGCAAGGAAAAAAGAGTAATGAGTAAAATCGTAGTCGTGCTCGTACCAGGGGGCGCGTCTGAATTTTTGACCGTTGAAGATGGCGAAACCTCGGTACAATGGGCGATAGCGGGGCTTGATGGCGGGGCGGCAAGTGCCAGCATGCCTATCGAAACCTACTATTGCGAAGGTGAAGAGTTTTATTTTGCCCGCGTTGAAAGTCTCGCGGGTAATGAAACGGCACCCTCCATGCTGAATTAAAAAATAAGGGCTCATCAGAGCCCTTATTTATTTAACAATGCAATTAATTTGCAGGCTTACCTTTTCAGGAATACTTCATTTTCACGCGGTGCCCAATCTTTCTCTGAAAAATCATAGGTCGAGAAGGGCTCATCTTTTACACCCTGCGAACGCAGAACGGCGCGCACTTCCGCCGGCAGCGTTTCATCGCGGAATAATTCTGCCAGCACGAACATGGCATCAATAAACGAGAGTTGTTTTACTTCAAAGGGTTTCCAGCCGGTGCGTTTAAATATTAAATGATAAAGCGCCTCTTCACCGGCAAGCGGAACGAAGCTGCTGGCGTACTTTTCCCGGTGGCGAGAGAGCAACACTTCAAGGACGAATATCTGCGCGATGCGCTGCCGGGCCGCATTACCCCGGGCGGTATCAGTGGTCATATCGACGTGCGTTATGTCATTGTTTTCACGCACCCGAACTTCTATGGCTTGCCACAGGTCGTCATATTTCTGCATAACCTTACCTTGTTTCATCTGATGTCTGCCTTGCCGGTAGACAATATCAGAGATGATCGCGGCTCGCCAAACTTCCCGACATTATTAGCGGCCGCAATAACACATCAGTTAATCCTTAAGTTAAATTACTGGATATATCGTTTCATTGCCCTTCGTCTACCACGCTGATGCGATACCATGCATTTTCAAACAGGAGACACAGGGCAACGCGGATTAACCTTGTTTTATTATTACTGCCCTCATCGTCAGCCATAAAGTGGCAATGTGCAGCTCAGCAAGCGTTGCCAGATACCGCCATTTATTTGCATTAACATCGTTCCCGAACGCATTGAAGCATCTTGCAAATACTGCTTTGCCCATAATGGTGAAAGCGATCAGATGTTTTATCCTTTTTTATTGTCAGGCGACACGAAAAAAATCAGTGGCTAAATCAGAAAGAGAATGAATACCATCAACAATCACTCCCTGCGTTACTGATAATATGCCACTAAGCATCCGCATAAGCGGTGAAATAAAATTAATGCCAGCGCTGGCAGATGTTTTTGTGTACGGGCTGAACGTTACTGACACCCATTATCATTACGCATACGGCTGCCACGCGAAATAAAAAACAGATTTGGGATTATACTCAGGTGATCTTAATGTGGTGTTAAGGCTGAGAGAATAAATTACCGGCTAACGCAGCTTTTTAATATCAGTAATGTATGAATTATTAATTATTGATTAACAGGAAAACCGCACAATGCATCTGGAACGACACAGTATCGGAACAGTGGGATGGTTAAGGGCGGCAGTGCTGGGGGCAAATGACGGTATCGTGTCTACAGCGAGTCTCGTGCTCGGTATTGCCTCGGCGGGCACTCCATCATCAGGTATTTTGTTGGCAGGGATTGCCGGGCTTGTCGCGGGCGCAATGTCGATGGCAACCGGAGAATATGTCTCCGTTTCCTCCCAGACAGATACAGAAAACGCAGCTCTCGCTCAGGAGAAAAGGGAGCTGGTTGACGACTATGAGGGCGAAGTGCTGGAGCTGACTTCGTTGTACATTCAGCGGGGTCTGGAGCCTCTTCTTGCTCATCAGGTTGCACAGCAGCTTATGGCAAAGGATGCGCTGGACGCACATGCCCGTGAGGAGCTGGGACTGACGGAAACCAATTCGGCACAACCTCTGCAAGCGGCCATTTTCTCGGCGCTGAGTTTTTCTGCGGGCGCGGTGTTGCCGTTGATTGTTGCATGGCTGGCGCCCGCAACACTGGTTTTTCCCTTCGTCATCCTTTCCACACTCTTTTCACTCACTCTCCTTGGCTATATCTCATCGATTGTGGGCAAAGCATCACCATTGAAAGCGATACTCAGAATCACTTTCTGGAGTGCCATGGCAATGGCTGTATCAATGGGCGCAGGCACACTCGCTGGCCATGTACTGGCTTAGAAGATCGTTTAATTCTCAGGAAAGATAAGAAATGAAAAAATATTCGGGTAGTCAGATAGCGTTACACTGGCTGGTTTTATTACTGATTGCGATAACGTACGCAGCGATGGAATTTAAGGGTATTTTCCCTAAAGAGTCTGCAGGGCGTTACTGGATGGCTATTACTCATTATACGTGTGGCGTTTCTATATTTATTCTGATGCTGGTCAGAATGATATTCCGGTTTGTTACGCCGGAGCCACCGGTTGTCCCACCATTACCACAATGGCAGAAACTCAGCGCCACTGTTGTTCATTTTATTTTATATGCGCTTTTTATCGTACTTCCTCTTCTTGGTGTAGTTTCGCTCTATTTTGGGCAGAAAGATTGGGTTTTCTTGTTTATTACAATGCCCGTAGCGGGCGTTAAAAATACCTTTTTACAACACAGCCTGAAGGAAATTCACGAATTACTGGCTAACATCGGTTATTTCATCATTGGTATACATGCCGCGGCAGCCCTGATGCATCACTATATCTGGCGGGATAACACGTTAAAAAGAATGATGCCGGGGAAATTCAGGGATTAAGCAGGCGTCACGAAACTTTTTATTTGAGCAGACCCGAACGCTGGTGACACGCTATGCTGTTCAGCGCTTATCCGCGGCAGAGCAGGGTCTGCAATATCCTTCACTGGCGTCGCCAGATCGCTGGCTCGGCAGCCTTGCAGAATCTTGTAATGAGCGCTGGGTTGTTTCGTCCGGGACAACTCGGCAGTGCCTACCGCCTTAATACAGGCAAGATTTACCATGCTTCTCTTTTTCTTCATACCGACATGTCGCAAGCGATTGCCAGCGCGCTTTGCCCCGAAACGTTTTGTCACTGACAAAATCAGCATTCTGTTCAGCAAATTACACGGTTGTGGCACAGCGGCGTGAAGCGTATTGGCAGGTCGAAGGCCGAGACAGTGCTTACTGCTTCTTTCGAACTATCAGCCTGTTAAATCAAAGCTCGCCGCTACACCTTTCGTGGTAATCCTTATTCGACTTGATATATATCAATAAAAAGAGCATATTGCGTTCGTTTTGTTATTTCTGGGTTAATGTTTGTTATGTCGTTATACCAAAAAATGTTGGTTTTCTACTTTGTCATGGCGCTGATTTGCGCGCTGATAACCTGGTTTCTTTCTCACGATCGTAAACGTATTCGCCTGCTGAGCGCGTTTTTAGTGGGGTCGACATGGCCCATGAGCTTCCCGGTTGCGCTGTTATTTTCCATATTCTAAATTTTGCCAGCAAAGCGTGACGGCGAAAGCGATAACGCCTTGAAAATTAGTGCAACATGTTAGGCGGATGTTTTACCTAAGGACAGGAGACAGACGTTGGAACTCTACACCAAACTGCTTATTTTCTACGTTGTCATGGCGGTGTTATGCGCCGTGGCAACCTGGTTTCTCGCCAAAGATAGCCGCAAAATCCGCCTGCTTAGCGCTTTGTTAGTCGGTGCGACCTGGCCCATCAGTTTTCCCGTCGCGTTACTTTTTTCTCTCTTTTAATCGTGTCCTTGCCATAATGCTGTGATACTGTATATAAAAACAGTATTACAGCAGAGAGGGCAGGTATGAACAGTCTCTATTCGCTCCACGCGCAGGCGCAGGTGCGCTGGCACGCGTTACCGGGCAAAGGCGATCCGGTGGTTTTTATTCATGGGCTGGGCTGCGCGTCTTCGTACGAATACCCGCGCATCGTCGCCGATCCGGCGTTTGCTGGCAGGTGCGCCATTCTTATCGATTTGCCGGGCTACGGTTACAGTGAACGTCCGGCGAGCTTCTCTTATCGCACCAGCGATCAGGCGCAAGTGGTGATTGAACTGCTGGATCATCTTGGGCTCGACGCATTCTGGTTATACGGCCACAGCATGGGCGGCAGTATCGCCATTGAAGTCGCTTCGCGTATCCCGCAGCGTGTCAACGCGCTGGCGGTATCTGAACCTAATTTTCACGCCGGTGGCGGGGCGTTTAGCCGCATTATCGCGGCCCAGGATGAGGCCGATTTTGTCACCTGCGGCTACGCGGCGATGCTGGCGCAGGAAAAAACTGCCTGGGCCGGAAGCCTGCAAAGCAGCGCGCCCTGGGCAGTATGGCGTGGCGCGAAAAGCCTGGTTGATGGTATTGAGCCGTCGTGGATGTCGTTATTTGCCCGGTTTCCGCACCCTAAAACGCTGATTTTTGGCGAGCTGTCACTACCTGATAACGATGCCGACAGTGTGCTGCAACAAGGGATTGAGCTGCGCATTATTCCGCGAGCCGGTCATTCAATGTCTGACGAACAGCCCGCCTTACTGGCACAGTCATTAGCGGCATTTATTGCGGAACACGAGTAAAAAGAAACCCGGCACATTTGCATGGCCGGGTGATTTTCAGGGAAGCAGGGATTTGAGTTTTTTGCGCGCCGCCGGGCTGATATCCAGCGGATGGCTGTAACCAATGTTTTCGATAGCCCGGTGGTACAACGCCACCAGCCAGTCATAAACATAGCGGGTGGCGGCGTGTACCGGCTGTTCGCTCAGACGGGTTAACCGCGCCTGGGTAGCGCCATCCGTACCGCTGGAAAAAATGGTACTGCCTTTGTTGACACGGCTTTCCGGGCGATCCGCTTGTGCGATCTCCGCATAACCCAGCCAGGCGACAAAGTTACCAATCGCGGCGTACAGTTGCGCGGCACATGCGGTATCGCGCTGCATAATTTTTTGCAACTGATCGGGTAAATTCAGCCGGTAGCTGCTGACGATAACAATCTCCGCCATCTGGCGCAGCGTGGCAGGGCTGAGCCCCAGACGCGCGGCATTATCATCGTTGCGGCTCCACTGGCGCACATGGTTGACCCACAAGGCATGCGCCTGCTGACCGATATCTTTCGACACCGCCTGCGGTTCGCTGCTTTCTGCGGATTCAGCAAACAGATCGATAGATTCATTAAACAAGCCGCTGACTTTCTCTTCGCGCGGCTGCTGAACTTTCCACAGCGTATCGAACTGCTGCATATCCGGCTGTAAACCTTCCAGCAACTCACCATGGCGTGAAGCCTGGCCTTGCAGTTCCCGCACCACGGACTCCGCGCTCGCGCGTTGCGCCGCCGCGTCTTTCGCGGCGGTGGCAAGCCAGGGTTGCAGCAGATCGCGAAGGGCGCGCTGATGGCGCTCAGTCAGCGCTTTCAGACGCTGCTGACGCAGGCCAGGCGCTGTCGCCTGCACCAGCCACTCCAGCAGACGCTGCAGACTGCTGGCATCCAGCGCCTGCAACGTTCCCCAGTGCTGACCCGGTTTACCGATGAGCTGTTGTACGGCTTCGTCCAGATTCTGTGCCAGCGTAAAGCGCGCATCCTGCGGCGTAATCGCCCAGACCAGCCCCGGCAGCGCCGTTTCCTGACCGGATTGTGTCTCCTTGACCCAGTTTAATAATGCGCGCGCAGTGGCTGCGGTTGCTGAGCGCTCCAGCGTCGCATTGCAAATCATCAACACATCCGGTTGCAGGCGCTGGCGGTAACTTTCCAGCAACCAGCGGCATTTGCTACGCCACAACGGCTGGCCATCCTGTGGGCCCGGTGTCGGAATATCGAGAATATCCACGGCCGTTAACACCGCGTTTTCCACCGGCAACACCAGTTCGCGCGTAATCAGCGCAAGGGTGGCCAGCGGAATACTGACCGCATTGTGCAACTGCTCGTTTGACCACGGGTGAACCACCACTTCGTCATGGATCTCATCGCTACCGGGTTCCGATGGCGTTAAGAAACCATCCGTTGGCAGGGCAAAGGTATCCACCAGAATACTGAGCGGCGCCGCCAGTTCCTGCGCGTTCCCGGTCTGGTGAAGGGTGTGCGCCAGCGACAACCACTGCTGCGTGAGTTCCTGCTGCTCGCCCCATAACAGCGACCAGGCGCTGGCACGGGCGCTGAGATCGAGGGATGGCAACAGGCAGGCAAACTGATACCACAGCGCATCATCCATCTGTTGCTGCGACGAAGGCACTGCCGCGCGCCAGAAGCGGGCAATCGCGCCGATATCTTCCGCCGTGATCCCCGGCACCGCATTCGGCTGGCGCAGTGAGCGCCATTTCGCGACGCGGTCTTCGATCACCGATTTATCAACGGCGCGCAATTCCGGCTGCTGAACGGCATGAGCGATAAAGATCTGCACCAGCTCGGCTTCGCTGATAATGCGCAGGCACAGCGGGAAACCCTCATCCATCGGCGCGAGATGCTGGCTAAAGCGCAGCGCCATGCTGGTCAGGGCATGGCCGGGATTGATATGGGTGAAGTAATCCAGTGTTTTTTCGCCGGGACGTACATTAAGCCGCCCGTTACCGCTGCCGCACAGGGCTGTCAGCAGATGCGCTTTGGCCGCTTGTGAATGACCATACAACCCAACGGTGCAGGGCGCGTCAACCGCTTCACGCAGCGCGCTTTCCTCGGCGGCGGCAGTCGTCAGACGCGACAGCAGCGCGTCGGCATCATCATCCAGTAAAGGTGCGTGCTGGCGGTTTTCGTTGATCCATGTCGCCAGTGCCTGGGTGGTTTTTACGCTCGCACTCATTTCAGATACACACTCCCGCTGTCGATCCAGTAATGGCTGCCGCTATGGCGGCGATCGGCCAGCGTATTCAGTTTAAAAGTTAACGCGTCTGCGGCGACCGGCGTACCGTCCTGGAGCCAGGCCTCACTCAAGGTGAACGATTCCGGCCCGTGCTGTTTATTGCCGCCGCTGAACTGCAAACGGACATTCAGCACGCCGTCGCCCGCGATGGTTTTCGCCAGTTCCTGCGAGTTGATACTCAGCGTGTAGAGCGGCGTAGCCGGCCAGCGGGCGTTCGCGAGCTGGCGGAAACCGAGCGTAACATTGCCGCGCAGCGGGAAGTGTAAACGCGCGTCCAGTTTCGCGCCGGGTTTATCAAGGTCGATATCGTGATACCAGATATTCTCATCGCGCAAGGTATTGACGACGTTATCCAGCACACCGAGGTAGCGCACGGTGGAATAGGCACCGATGTCCGCCGCTTTAAAGTTAAAACGCGGCAGACGCAAATCGAGCGCCAGGCTGCACAGCATCGCGCCAACGGCGGCGGTTGATTTCGGGTTGCCGATCTTACCCTGCTGGCTGAACGGATACCACTCATGTACGCGGTATTTATCAAGCCAGATCATGCGGTTAACCGGCACGGGTTGCAGGTGGCGAATCAGCGCCTGCACGCCGGGTAAGCAGCCAGGACGGCCGGTGATCAGCAGCACATCGCAGCAGTAGTGGCTGATGGCTTCGCAAACCGCATGCAGCGGAGCGGTCAGGGTAAATTGTCCGGCCAGCATCGCATCCTGCAACTCGCGGAAATTGACCTGCAGCGGGACAGCCAGCACATCGAATTCCGCTGAACCGGACGGCAGCGCATGATCGATCGCCTGCTTCAGGTAGTTCATGACATTGCGCGTCGGCAATTGCGTGAGCAGTTCGCCGAAGGTTGCATGCAATCCGGCGAGCGGATCGTTAATGTCGCTCTCTTCCCACGCGGCAAGAATGGCGTGACCAATCGGCATAAACAGTTGCAGCGTCGTCTGCTGGCGCAGTACGGCCTGAGTATCAATACGCCCGGAATCGCCAAACAGCGTCGCCATGATCGCCGCGGCATCGGTAATGCCCGCTTTCTGCATCTGCGTTTGCAGCGCCGGCAGCACACAGCGCTGAATGATATCCAGCAGAATGTCATCCCCGGCGACTTTAAACCCTTCGCGGAACAGCAGTTGCGGGGTGATTTTGACGTTACTGCCGGTGCCATCATCCAGTTGATAATGGGTGATCGCCATATCTGTCGTGCCGCCGCCGATATCGACGGAGGCCACGCGCAGCGAACGGCCTTTTACCGCGCCAGGAGCTTCTTCGCGATCCGGACGGGCAAGCGAGGCGAAAAACGTTTCAGTTTGCCCGGCAAAACGGGAAATCGCTTCGTTATACAGCCATACCAGTTGGCCACAGCTGGCTTCGTCCCACTCCATCTGAATGTGCGGCACGGGCACCACGCTTTTTTCCTGCTGTTTGCGGTTAGCAAAGTCTTCATCCTGCGGATGCCAGCCCATGGCTTTCCATACCAGCGCGATGGCCTCAAACATGCGGCGACGGAAAATTTCACGCTCCTGCTTCGGCATCGCCGAGGGCAGGGTAAGAATAATGGTGCGCAACTGGCGCGGTGACGCCGGAAAACCCAAACGCAGACGCGTGGCGACACTGTTGATCTGCCCGAGCGCCTGCGACAGCAATTCACACAGCATGTGAGTCATCAGCGTGCTGCGGCTGTACTGGGGGGAGAAGACCGGTAAACGCTCATCCAGCGGCAAGCTATACAGAGGCTGGCCTTCGTCGTTCATCAGGTTCATTAACGGGAAGGCGGTCGCCAGCGGTTCGCGCTGGGTTTTGCTGTTCATCTGGCTAAAGCGCCAGTCCTGCAATACCGGTGTTTCGTCCCACAGATAGCGGCGCGGGCTGGAGATACCGCTATTGCCTTCAGTACCAAGGCGCTGCGTTGCCAGTTTGCGGGCTTCATCGCCCACGCGGACAATAGAAGGCCAAATAAAGGCGTCTTCGCGACCGCTCTCGACCGAGAAGTGCTGTTTGCCGAAGCGCGCTTCAGAAAACTCGAGACGGCTGGTAAACAGCGGCTCATTGAGGAACTGAGGCTCACTGAGCGAACGCACCTGCAATTCCGCCGTCTGGCGCAACCCATCGTTGGCATCGCCGTGATCTTCAATGATCACGCCGCAGGTGTGGGTGTTGCCAACATCCAGAATCAGATCGACCGGGATCGCCGGGGTGCTCAGCGTGTGCGTGACGATTTTGACTTCCGGCACCTGCAATTGCATGCCGAGCAGGCTCATCAGATTCAGCCAGTGCGCCTGGTATTCAAAACCGCGCAATGCCTGGTTAATTTCGCGCTCACTGCGGGTTTCGTGTTGCGTAATGAATTGCAAAAACGCTTCGCGCAGCCAGCCATCGACCCAGGTTTGATCGAGGAAATCCGCCACTTCGTCGTCACGCCAGGCCAGTGAGAACCGCGTACCATTGAGAATATCGTTTTCCTGCGGCGCCAGTGCGGCAGGCGAGTTGCCGTTAATCTGGCTGTCGAGCGCCAGCGCCACGCGGTGGGTATTTCCGGCGCTGTCCGGTTCGCTGAGCTTGCGGATCTGCACGCGCGCCCAGTTATCCGGGCCTTCAACGAAAGTACGGGGCGGGTTGAAACGCAGGAACGGGATCGGCAGCCAGATACCATCGAGGATCGACAACGAATATTGCAGCGAATGTGTGCTTTCGGGTTTTACCACTTCCGGCTGACCGCCGTCGCGGTTCGGCAGCGTATAACGCTCGTTGACCAGATCGAAATCCAGACGCAGCAGCGGGCCGTTGGCGGTTTTACGCACAAATCGACCGCTGTTGGCGGAATCCTGCGGTGTCAGGCCAAAATCAAGAAACTGCACGCCGCTATTGGCAATCAGCGTCACGCTCTGTTTGTAGTCGCAAAGATTAACCAGCATAAACTCAGTCACCTGTTTTTCTGAACGTCACCGGAACGGTGGTGTTGGCGTCAAAACGCGCGCTGCATTCCGCGACGTCATTGCTGCTTGCTTTACAGGAAATTTCCGGCATGGGGTAACGCGTCCCGTCGCTGCAACGTGCGTTGCTGCGGCTCTTAATCAGCAGTTCGCCGGTTTCATGCAGGCCGGAGAACAGATCGGCGCGGCAGGTCACATTTTTACCCATCACAATACGCGCCGTCCCTTTATTGTTCTGGATCTGGTAACGCACGGCAGGGGCTTTGCCAGTGACCGGATCTTTCACATCCATCGTCACACGCCAGTTACCGTTAAGGAATTTGGTGGAGCCAATTTTCACTTCTAGCGCATCCATCACCAGTACATCTTTCGGGATAGAGGCGATAACCACCGGCCCTTTGTCAACCGGTTTGACTTCCGGTGTTTTGACCGCAGGCGCAACAATTTCAGCCTGATGCAGCGGCAATTTCCCCGCCAGTTCAGGCAGCGGCTCGGCTTGCATCGGCGGCGGCGCAATAGCGACCGGCTCTGCTTTTGGTTCGGCGGGGGCAGGGGCAGTCGCAGGCGCTTGTTGTTGCTGATTAAGCACCAGCGGCACGGCAATTGCCGCCGCGACTGCCGCGGCAACGGGCAATGCCCACAGACCGTAGCGGCGGCGTTTTTTCACCACCGGTGCAGGTTCAGGCTGAGGAGCGGGTTCAGGGGCAACCACCGGTGCTGCTTCCTGCACGGGCGGTGCGGCTACGGGCTGCGGTTTGATTTCCGCTTGCGGCGTGAGTAGCGGCGCATCTGCCTGGCTGAATGTCACCTCGACAGCGGGCTCTTCTTCCGGCTCTGGCTCCGGTTCGATAATAATTTCAGGGATTTCTGGCTCCGGCTCTTGCAGGCACTCGAGCACATTTTCGCGGGCGCTTTCATTGAGATTCACAAAGCCCCAGAAGGTGATGACCGGTTTGCCATCAACAAGGAAAACATGGTTTTCGCCGGGGAATTGCAGCGCTTTTTCCAGCAGCGAGCCAAACAGTTGCTGCGCGGTTTTCGGTGATTGCAGGCATTTGCGGCTCAGCGCGGCCGCGCTGTCCAGCGTGCTCTCAAGGTAACGCAGCGCACGGGCGCGCGCCTCGGGTTCCGCCGCTTTCCATGACTGGGCGCGGCCATCAATGGGCGAATACCAGTCGACACGATCCCCTTCATCATTGACCTGGGGTATTGCCAGGCAATCTACCAGCGCCTGCTGCTTACGCAGACGCAGTGCTTCACGAATTTGCAATGCCGAATCGAATACGGCCTGACCGCCGCCGCCAACGGCCTGGAAATCATCCAAATCGCCGCTACGCAAGAGAGTTTTTGCCACGTTTTCATCCCATAGACTTCTTCACGCGTCTACTATACGCAAACTTCTTACCAGTAAAAGGCAGAAGAAAGCGCAAAACCATTGAATTCTCGACGCATTGAGCGCGTCGAACCCGCTTGACGGCACGAAATTTATTTAACGCAAATTTATTCATTAATAATGGTGGATATTTCAGCAAAAACAAATGCTTTAGAATAACCTGATGCGGAATCATTATTTGCCAGTTCTCATCTGCTGTGCTGAGATTAATGCTCCATATAAAAAAAGAAGGCTCCTGATAATGTCCACGGGAAAAACGCTGCTCGCCCTTGCGCTGAGCACACTGTTACCGGCAAGTGCCGCATGGGCGGCGTCCAACGATACAATCATTTACTGCTCCGAAGCGTCACCGGAATCCTTCAACCCGCAAATTGCCAGCTCCGGGCCGACATTTGTTGCCAGCTCGCAGGTGCTTTATAACCGCCTGGTCACCTTTGATCCGGTGAAAAACACACCGGTGCCGTCGCTGGCGACCGACTGGAAAGTCTCTGAAGACGGTAAAACCTGGACCTTTACGCTGCGCCAGGGCGTTAAATTTAATAGCAATAAATATTTCAAACCGACGCGCGACTTTAACGCCGATGACGTCGTCTTCTCTGTGATGCGCCAGATGGATCCGAAACATCCTTATCATAATGTTTCGCAAGGTAATTACGAATACTTCACCGATGTCGGCCTTGATAAGCTGATCAAAGAAGTGAAAAAAATCGATGATAACCATGTTCAGTTTGTACTGAATGAGCCGAATGCCGCGTTTCTTGCCGACTGGGGCATGGATTTCGCCTCGATTCTCTCTGCGGAATACGCGGATGCGATGCTGAAAAAAGGCACGCCGGAAAATGTCGATAACTGGCCAATCGGCACCGGCCCGTACGCCTTGCAGCAGTACAAAACCGACGCGCAAATCCGTTATATCGCCAACCCAAATTACTGGGAAGGTGAAGTGCCTACCAAACATCTGATCTTCTCTATTACGCCGGATGTGCAAACCCGTCTGGCGAAGCTGCAAACCAATGAATGCCAGATTATTCCCGCCCCGGCACCGGTGCAGTTTGATCAGATCAAAAACAACAAAGACTTAACGCTGCATACCATTGATGCGCTGAATGTGGGCTACCTCGCGTTTAACACCGAGAAAAAGCCGTTTGATAATGTGCTGGTGCGCCAGGCGCTGAACTATGCGACCGACAAACAAGCTATCGTCAATGCGGTGTTCCTCGGCTCCGGTACGGTGGCAAAATCACCGCTGCCGCCGAACATGCTCGGGTTTAATAAAGATCTGAAGGATTACAGCTACGATCCTGAAAAAGCCAAAGCACTGCTCAAGCAGGCCGGGCTGGAAAAGGGCTTTGAAGCCACGCTGTGGTCGATGCCGGTGCAGCGTCCGTATAACCCGAATTCGCGGCGCATCGCCGAGATGATTCAGGCAGACTGGGCGAAAGTTGGCGTGAAGGCGAAGATCGTCTCGTACGAGTGGGGTGAATATCTGGCCGGGATGCGCAAAGGGGAACACGATACCGCGCTGTTCGGCTGGATGTCGGATAACGGCGACCCGGACAACTTTGCTGATGTGCTGCTCGGTTGCAACAGCATCAAAACCGGCTCCAACGCCGCCCGCTGGTGCGATAAGGGGTATGATGCCCTGGTGCAGAAAGCCAAAGTCACTGCCGCTCCTGCCGAGCGCGCCAAACTTTACAGCCAGGCGCAGGAGATTTTCTACCAGCAGGCACCGTGGATCGCGCTGGCTAACGGCAAAACGTTTTACGCTACCCGCAGTAATGTCAGCGGTTATACCGTCAGCCTGATGGGCAGCGATTTTTCTAAAGCGAAGCTGAATTAAAGGAGAGGCTATGTCACATCTGGATGAGGTTATCGCACGTGTCGACGCGGCTATCGAACAGGGCGTTATTATCGGGATGAATGCGTTACTGGTTGAACTCAGCGATGATGCGGCACTGAGCCGGGATGAACGCTACACCCAGCAACAGCGCCTGCGTCAGGCAATTGCGCACCATGGTCGGCAGCACAAAGAAGATATGGAAGCGCGACGCGAACAGCTCACCAAAGGTGGCGAGATCCTGTAATTAAAACTGGCGTCTGGCTACCAGCCAGGCGCCAATCACCAGCAGCACTGCGCCGCATACCGGGCCAATCAGCGCTTTCAGCGCCACGCCCTGGCTTCTCACCACATCCATTACCAGACCACCGATAAGCTGGCTTGCCACCAGTACCGCAATGGTGGTTGCCGCACCGACATATTGATAACCGCTGATACTGGCAAAGACAAAAAACGACCCCAGCAGACCGGGAATAAGCGTCCACCATTTAACACTGGCGTACAACTCCTGAAACCCGGCGACACCGTGTTTGATCAGCAAAATAGAGACAAACAGCACAATGCCGACCAACGAATTCAGCAGCATGGCGATAAGGATCGTCGAGGCCGACTGGGTAATGCGCACCATTAACGTGTTTTGCACCACCAGGCCAATACCGGCAGCAATCAAAAAGGTGAGGGTGAGCGACTGATTCATGCAATGGCGTCCGGTTCGGTGCGGTCATCGAGTTGCAGCTGCATAAACGTCAGATCCAGCCAGCGGCCAAACTTCGTGCCGACCTGCGGCATTTGCCCGGTAATCACAAACCCAAGTTTGCGGTGCAAATGAATCGAGCCGTGATTCTGCGCTTCGATACCCGCGACCATCACATGTTTACCGATGCGTTTGGCTTCCTCAATTAAGCGCTCCATCAGCGCAAGGCCGATGCCTTTGCCCTGATGTTCCGGGTGGACATAAACCGAGTGCTCAACCGTGTGGCGAAAACCGTCAAAAGCGCGCCAGTCGCCAAATGAGGCATAGCCGGTGATTGCGCCGTTTTCTTCGCTGACCAGCACCGGATAGCCGAGTGCGGCGCGTGCTTCAAACCAGGCGATACGGTTGTCGACATCGACCGTCTGGTCATTCCAGATGGCTGCGGTATTAACCACTGCATGATTGTAAATGACGGCGATGGCCGCGCAATCTTCTTTCCCGGCGTAACGAATATTCATGGTTGAACCTCAAATTTGTACACTATAGTATTACGTTATGAATACTATCTCAGACAATATAAATCAACGGATCAGTGCGCGAATTCGTGTTGAACGTGAATCACGTAGCTGGTCGCTGAGCGAACTGGCGGAGCGCGCCGGGGTGTCGCGGGCGATGATCCACAAAATTGAACGCGGCGAAAGTAGCCCGACGGCGGCGTTGCTGGCACGGCTTTCCGGCGCGTTTGGCATCAGTATGTCAATGCTGATTGCACGTGCGGAAATGCAGGAAGGTAAACTGCTGCGCCACGCCGATCAGCCCGTCTGGCGCGATCCGCAGAGCCACTATCTGCGCCGTCATGTTTCACCGCGCAGTGATTTACCTATCGACCTGGTGCAAATCGAGCTGCCCGCCAGGAGCGATATTCCGATGCCTGCGTCCGCCTATGCGCTGGCGCGCCAGCTTATCTGGTTACAGGAGGGGGAACTGGTGTTCGTTGAAGGCGACACGCGACATGAGATGCACGCCGGAGATTGTCTGGAGCTCGGCCCGCCAAATGATTGCCGCTTTATCAATGAAAGCCACGCGCCTTGCCGTTATCTGGTGGTACGGCTAAATCCTTCCAGCTCGTAATGTAAACGCGCTCCTGGCCGTCAGGGACTAGTATCAATAGTTAGTCTGACACGTACAGGAGCGAACAATGAAACAAGATCCTCACCGCAACCGCCGCTGGGTACTGGCTTCCCGCCCGCACGGTGCGCCCGTCGCAGAGAATTTCCGCCTTGAAGAAGACGCTATCGCCACGCCAGGCGAAGGGCAGGTGTTGCTGCGCACGGTTTTCCTCTCGTTAGACCCCTATATGCGCGGGCGGATGAGCGATGCGCCGTCGTATTCGCCGCCGGTGAAAATTGGTGAAGTGATGTGCGGCGGCACCGTTAGCCGCGTGGTGAAATCGCAACACCCGGATTTCGCAGAAGGTGACTGGGTGCTGGGCTACAGCGGCTGGCAGGATTACGACATTTCGGGCGGCGAAGGCCTGGTCAAACTGGGAGACAACCCGCCGCACCCGTCTTGGTCGCTCGGCATTCTTGGTATGCCAGGGTTTACCGCCTATATGGGATTGCTGGATATCGGCCAGCCGAAATCCGGTGAAACGTTAGTTGTTGCCGCCGCAACCGGTCCGGTAGGCGCCACGGTGGGGCAAATCGGTAAAATCAAAGGGTGCCGCGTGGTCGGCGTGGCCGGTGGCAGCGAGAAATGCCGGCATGCGGTTGACGTGCTGGGGTTCGATCACTGCATTGATCATCACGCAGAGGATTTTGCCGAACAGCTGGCTGCGGCCTGTCCGCACGGGATCGATATCTATTTCGAAAATGTCGGCGGAAAAGTATTTGATGCGGTGCTGCCGTTATTAAATACCTCCGCGCGAATTCCGCTTTGTGGGTTAGTCAGCGGCTATAACGCCACCGATCTTCCGGCCGGTCCGGATCGTATTCCGTTATTAATGGCAACCCTGCTGAAAAAACGAATCCGTTTGCAGGGTTTTATTATTGGCCAGGATTACGGGCACCGTATTCATGAATTTCAGCAAGAAATGGAACAATGGATACGACAGGAAATAATTCAGTACCGTGAGCAATTGATCGAAGGGCTGGAAAATGCGCCAGACGCTTTTATCGGCCTGCTGGAAGGGAAAAATTTCGGTAAAGTCGTAGTGCAAATCGGGCCTCTCAGCTAAAAGAATGATGGCGGTGAAAAACCGCCATCAGAAATCGTGCAAATTTTTGAGAAACGTCTTTAATTAGATAAGCATAAGGAACTGATGACCTTGTGAAGGCGGTTCCTGGTAGTTGTGCATAATAAATACAAATTGCTTTAACTTTTACGCGACCATCCAAGACCAGGCATGTGTATATAATATATTCATTGACACAAATTACGGACACGCTACCAGGCTGAGAATAAATAAGAAATTATACGGGATACAAACATGCTTGATTTGGAAAAAGCGCAGCGGACCAGTCTCACCATGCAAGTTGAGGCGAGTCTTAAAAGTGCGCTTATTATTGGTGCGCTTAAACCGGGCGCGCGGCTCATCACAAAGGAAATAGCAGATCAATTAGGCACCAGTATTACACCGGTGCGGGAAGCGTTACTGCGGTTGGCCTCCGCAGGTGCGCTGCATGCCACGCCGGCGCAGGCTTTTCTGGTTCCGGAAGTCAGCCTTGATCGCTATAACGAAATTAACCAGATTCGTAAAAATCTTGAGGGCATGGCCGCACGCGCTGCCAGCCAGCATATGACGAAGGAGAAAATTCGTGAGTTGCGTATCCTGGCGGCGAATTTTCATGAAGCAATGAAAAGCGGTAACACGGAGCAGGGACTACAGGCTAACCGCGTGTTTCGCTTTAGTGTTTACAACCATGCCGGGATGCCGACGCTAACCGCATTGATTGAGCAGTTATGGGTTCGTATTGGGCCTTGTTACAATTATCTTTATCCAAATTCTGAGGATTTAACGCGCGTCGAAAATTACAGTGATTTGTTGACCGCGTTAGAAGAGGGAGACGCTTTCGCTAGCGAACGCGCGTTATGGCGTGCGATTGATGAGGGCGCAAACATCGTTCACAAACAATTCTATCGATAAGTTATAATTCAACAACATAATCCTTTCTCTCTATATTGATGCTCCCCGGCAAAAATTTGCGAATGGGGCGCATCAATATCACGTTTTTCACTGATAAGACCAGCTCATGCCTGAACTCCCTGGTTTCATTGCCGATAACAATGTGTGCGTGCAGTTGTTGGGCGCTAACATTGGGGTTTAGCAAGGAGTCCGGAATGTCATTTAGCCAGCGGTTAAGCAACATAAAAATTAGTAGGAAGCTGTCAGTCGGTTTTGGATTAGTTCTCTTTCTGGTTGCTATTGCCACCGTCCTGAGCGTATTGCGTTTCAAAGAAATACGCGACGTCTACGAAAAAACCAATCTTATGTACAACATCAACATTGAAGTATTTCAGGCCAAAATTAACCGTCTGAAATACTTCTATGGCGATGATAAATCAGGGCAGGTGATGGCCAACTATGTGCGTCACGCTTCCGAGCTGACTGCCAGCGCCGACGATATGTCCTGGTCTGCAAACGAAAAACAAATTATTAACGATGTTGCCCGCCACCTGGAACAGTTCCAGAGCGCGATTGGCGAGATGCAAAAAGCCACCGGTGACATCAAAACCGTGCGCGATTCGCTCGATAAACTGGCCGCACAAGATCTCTCGGCGCGCTATACCATGCTGGTGCGCACACCGGTGGCCGACCCGGCGCTGATGGCGCAAATTTACGAACAGTTATTTGCGATCAGCACGGTGCGCGACGCCGCACTGGTGGTGCGTTACAGCCCGGGTAAAGAGTCGAAAGAGGCGCTGGATGCCCGTTTTGGCGCAACGCAAAAGAGCGTTCAGGCACTGGCAAGCCAGTTACCGGGTGAGCTGCAATCACCGTTGCAATCCCTGTGGGATGACACGGTGAAATACCGCGATTTAAGTCTCAACTATCTCAGCGCTTTCCAGGCATTAAAAGCCGCGGAAGATAAAGTGAAAGTGGGTGGGGACGAGAGCAGCGCCTCGCTCAAACAGATCATTACGCTGGTGAAAGCGCACAACGATGAACTGGCGTACACCTCGAGCACCATTGCGTCGATTATCGGTGTGATCGCTATCCTGCTCGGTGTGATTGTCTCCTGGTGGGTTATCCGCCAGATTACGCGTCCTATCGATCGCAACCTGGCGCTGGCAGAACGTATCGCCAGTGGCGATCTCAGCTCACAAATTCGTGCGCAGAGCACCGATGAGCTGGGGCAATTAACCGGTGCGATGGGCCGGATGAACGACACGCTGCGCGATATGATTTTTGAAGTGCGCAACAGCGTGAGCCAGGTTTCGCGTGCAGCGACGGAGATTGCCGAAGGCAATACCGATCTCTCTTCCCGCACCGAGCAGCAGGCAGCGGCGGTGGTTGAAACCGCGGCCAGTATGGAAGAGTTGACCGCCACGGTGAAAAACAACGCCGATAACGCGCGCAATGCCAGCAGCCTGGCCGCTCAGGCGTCGAAAACCGCCAGCGAAGGCGGCACGGTGATGCGCGAAGTGGTGAACACCATGGGCGATATTCATAACAGTTCGAACAAAATTGCCGATATTACTGCTGTGATTAACAGCATCGCCTTCCAGACTAACATTCTGGCACTGAACGCCGCGGTGGAAGCGGCACGCGCCGGTGAACAGGGCCGTGGCTTTGCGGTAGTCGCCAGCGAAGTGCGCAGCCTGTCGCAACGCAGCTCGCAGGCGGCAAAAGATATTGAACAGCTGATTAGCGAATCTGTATCACGCATTAATGTCGGTAGCGAACTGGTGGCGAAAGCCGGTGAAACCATGGATCAGGTGGTGCAGTCTGTCACTCGTGTTAACGATATCATGGGCGAAATCTCTTCCGCTTCCGAAGAGCAGAGCCGCGGTATTGAACAAATCGCGCGCGCGGTGGGTGAGCTGGATAGCACCACGCAGCAGAACGCCTCGCTGGTGAGCGAATCCTCATCGGCGGCGGGTTCGCTGGAAGAGCAGGCACGTTTGCTGGAAGAATTGGTCGCTACGTTCCGTCTCGATCAGAATGGCGCAAAACCGGTCGCCAAAACAGGTAAACCGACCGCCAGGCCCGCTGTGAAGCAGAACGTCGAACCGCGTGAAACCGCCACGAGCGATGAGGGCTGGACTACGTTTTAACTTTTGATACGCGCATCAGTAGCAGCCCGGAAGCGCGATGCAACCGGGCTTTTTTATGGGAAACGGCGGTATGAAATACCCTCTGGTAAAACAACTAAAACAGCACGATACGTTGCGCCAAAGCTTTATTGATTTAGCCGTAGATACCTTCGATTTATCCTTCGAGGCATGGTATCAGGCGGGATTCTGGACGGAAAACTACATTCCCTACGCGCTGGTTGATGACAACCAGGTTATCGCCAATGCCTCGGTTAACGTTATCGATACACGCTGGATGGGCGCCGAAAAACGCTATATCCAGATAGGCACGGTAATGACCGATAAGCGCTATCGCAATAACGGACTCGCCCGTTACCTGCTGACGGAAATCATCCAGGACTGGCAACACCGGGCCGATGCAATCTATTTGTATGCAAACGCCACCGTGCGGAATTTTTATCCGAAGTTTGGCTTTGAGAAAGCGCGGGAATATCAATACACCCTGCGCGCCACGCCGGTGGCGAGTGACTTTCGCCGGCTGGATATGGACGACGCCGCCGACAGGCAGCAGTTGCTGCGCTATTACGCGAAATCTAACCCCTTTTCGGCGCTGCCGATGAATAACAACGTAGGGTTGTTGATGTTTTACTGTGCGTCGTATTTAAAAGCGTGCGTCTACTTTTCAGAAAAATATCAGGCTATCGCCATTGCCACGCAAAACAGAGGCACGCTGCTGTGCTTCGATATTTTTGCCGAACCGGGCACGACATTAACGCAAATCGTTAATGCATTAGCCAATCAACAAACCCAGCGTGTGGTGTTAGGTTTTACGCCCAACGAATCCCGCGAATGCGAATGCACGTTAATCGACGATGAGGACACGCTGTTTCTGTTCAGCGGCAAAGAGAATGTGTTTCGCGACCATCAGGTGATGTTCCCCCTGTTGTCACATGCCTAGTTGTCACACGCCTGAGCGTTATCGCTATTAAAAAAAGCCCCTGCTAACAGGGGCTTTTTTATTATTCAAACTGATACGCGACCGATAAGCCGACGCCGTAATTACGCCCCGGGGCCGGTTCGTAATAACGGTCATTGCCTTCGTTAACGATAACGGAACCGACGTATTTGCGATCAAACAGGTTATCGACCCGGCCAAACACGTCCATCATCCAGTTGCCATAGCTGAATTTATAGCCGGTATTCAACCCGGTGACGGTATAAGAAGGTGCTTTGGCGCTGTTTTCGTCATTGGCCATCAGATCGCTCATATAGCGCACATCTGCGCCCGCGTACCAGCCCTGATCCGGGATCCAGCCCAGCGAGGCAAAGCCCATATTGCGCGCGATACCCGGAATACGGTTGCCATTACATGCACCATCGCATACGTCACTGCGATATGTTGCATCAAGATAGGTCCACGCCAGTTTTGCCCGCCAGTTCCCGGCGAATTGCTGATCGAGGGATAATTCCGCGCCCTGACGACGGGTTTTCCCGGCGTTTTTATAGGTGGTGCGCCCGCCAGTGCTGGTATCGGTCACGATCTCATTATCCGTATCCGTACGGAACAGCGCGGCGGTCAGCAGGCCATTGCCGATGCGCGTTTTGCTGCCGATCTCCACGGTGTCGTTCGTTGACGGTTTCAGCGCGAAATTGAGACCAGTTTTGCCATCCGCGCGGTAGGAGAGTTCATTAATCGTGGGCGTTTCAAAACCGCGACCGGCAGCGGCATACACATTCCAGCCCTCGGTCATGGCATATTTCAGCGACGCGGCAGGCAGCCATTTGTGATAACTGGCTTCGCCGCTGTCATCACCATTTCGCGCTGTAATGTAATGATCGTTGGAATCAAACCAGACGGAGCTGTAACGCACGCCCGCATCCAGCGACAGCTTATCGGTGAGTTGCCAGGCGGTTTGCAGATACGGATCGACGTTCCACATCAGATTGCGTTCGTTACGGCGCAGACTGCCTTTTTCGCCATACACCGGCGTGGTGCCATCCATCACAAAGTTTTCGTAACCTTTGCGCTCCTCGCTCATGTTTTCGTAGTTCAGACCGCCGGTAAAGGTCACCGGTACACCCAGCTCACCACGGTGCGTCCAGCGGGTATCAATACCCTGATAATGGCGCGTTAAATCAATCACGCCGCCCGCGTGGGTGGGGTTGAGCTGCGGGCCGCGCGGAATCGATTGATATTGCGTGGTTTCACGCTCACCGGCGTACATCATCACGCTTAAATCATCCTGGCTGCTCATCTGGCGCTCATAGCGCAGGCCCGCCTGGGTTTGCTTAATGGTTTTGCGCGTATCGTATTGCTGCGCCCGCGGTGACTGGCGCGGGTTATCTTTCCACTCGGACTCGGTTAACCCGCCTGCATCGTTGGCTTTAATGTCAACGCTGTTAAAAATCAGGCTCAGTTTGCTGACGTCATCAATGCGCACGCCCAGTTTCGCGTTGGCGAGATTTTTCCGCGCGCCGCTGCGATCGCGATACCCCTGGGTGACAAAACGGGTGCTGGACACGGTGTAATCGACATCGCCCGCGTGCGTCCCGTCACCCATTGCGCCGGTGGCTTTCAGCCCGTAGCGCCAGCTACCAAAGCTGCCGTAATAGCTGCTGGCTTCAATGGTTGCCGGTTCACGCCCGGTCTGCGTGGTGACATTCATTACCCCGCCAGATGCGTTGCCATACAGCGCCGAGAACGGGCCGCGCAGCACATCAATGCTCTCCACACTGTTTAAATCGATATTCGAAGTTTGCCCCTGGCCATCCGGCATGGTCGCGGGAATGCCATCCACATACAGGCGAATGCCGCGCACGCCGTAAGTAGAACGCGAACCAAAGCCGCGAATCGACAGTTGCAGATCCTGGGCGTAATTTTGCCGGTTTTGCACTTGTAAACCGGGAACGCTGTTCAGCGATTCTGAGAGATTGACGCGCGGCGCAGCCTGGCGGATGTCGTCGCCTTGCACGACGCTCACGGCGGCGGGGCTGTCCAGTTCGGAAACAGTCTGCGGTGTGGCGCTGACAATCATCGTTTGTTCGTTGTCGGCCGCATAAGCGGAAGAAGAGAGCGCAGCCGGTAGCAATAACACCGGCAGGGTGGCCTTTGTGGCGGAAATGATATTCATGACGGAACCAAGTTAAAAGACGAACCAAAAAAAGGAAATACGCCAATATGTTAAAGCGTATGTAAATTATTTGAAAACTTTAAACGCACATTATGTTAACGATGAGTGTAACGGAGGAAACGGGATCCTGCGTCGCGACGATTAACACTCCACTTTTTTGTCATTAATGATTACTATTCTCAACTACAACAATAAGCGAAACCGCCGTTTCGTGCACTGGACGCATGTGAAAACGTAACCATTAAGTTGAACAAAGGGAGTCGTCATGTCTTTACGCCAATTATGCTCACCGCGCTTGCGCCGTACGTTGCTTCTGGGATCGTTACTGCTGGCGGGTTCATTTAACACCCACGCCGCAGAGGAGATGCTGCGCAAAGCCGTCGGCAAAGGTGCCTATGAAATGGCCATCAGCCAGCAGGAAAACGCGCTGTGGCTGGCCACTGCGCAAAGCCGCAAAACGGATAAAGGCGGGGTGATTTACCGTCTTGATCCGGCCTCACTTGCCATCACGCAAGCTATTCACAGCGATGTAAAACCCTTCGGCGCAACGCTTAATCACCGCACGCAGACGCTGTGGTTCGGCAACACCACGGACGGTTGCGTAACGGCGGTAGACGCTAAAACCGGCGTCATTAAAGGCCGCGTGGTGCTGGATGCGCGTAAACGTTCGGAAACGGTGCGCCCGCTCAGTCCGCGCGAGCTGGCGGTGGATGAAGAGACCAATACCGTTTACATCACCGGCGTCGGGAAAGAGAGTGCGATATGGGTGGTGGATGGTGCTGCGCTGAAGCTGAAAACGACCATTACCAGTACGGGGACATACAGCACCGGCCTTGCCATCGATACTGTGGCAAAACGTCTCTACACCACCAATGCTGACGGCGAGCTAATTACCATTGATACCCGCGACAATCGCATCCTGGAACGCAAAAAATTGCAGGATGACGGCAAAGAGCACTTCTATCTCAACCTGAGCCTCGATACCGCCGGTCATCGCGCGTTTATCACCGACTCAAAAGCGCCGGAAGTGCTGGTTGTCGATACCCGTAACGGCAAGGTAGTGGAGAAAATCGCGGTACCAGAATCACTGGCGGTGCTGTTTAATCCGGCGCGCAATGAAGTCTACGTGACGCACCGCGAGGCGGGGAAAGTGAGCGTTATCGACGCCAAAACCTATAGCGTAGTGAAAACCTTCTCCACGCCAACCCATCCGAACAGCCTTGCGCTTTCAGCGGACGGCAACACGCTGTACGTCAGTGTGAAACAGGCTTCAACGCGCGAAAAAGAGGCCACGCAGCCAGATGATGTGATACGTATTGCGCTGTAATCGTTTGATACCTTAAGCTCCCTGCGGGGAGCTTTTTCTTTTACAGCAAGGAAATACGATGCGCAGTACATTGCTTGCCACGGTCGTGACCGCTCTTTTGCTGGCGCTTTTTCTCTTTTTCCGCCTGAGCGAATTTGACGTCCCCGATGCGGGCGGGCAGCAAACCCTGCGCATCACCCACGGTAGCGATTCACTGACAGGAACATTGATCCTGCCCGCAGGTGTCTCGTCGCCGCCGGTGGCGCTGCTGGTTCATGGCGATGGCGCGCAGGATCGCTGGTCTGATGGTGGCTATCTGCCGCTGGTGAACCATCTTGTCTCGCAGGGGATTGCGGTCTTTTCGTGGGATAAACCCGGTGTTGGTGAGAGCACAGGAAACTGGCTGGCGCAAACCATGGACGATCGCGCACAGGAAGCCGCTTTTGTACTGCAACAGTTGCGACAGCAACCGGCGCTGGCGCACAGCCGGTTAGGTTTTGTTGGCTTTTCTCAGGCGGGCTGGGTGGTGCCGCAGGCCAGCCAGTTGGCGCAGGCCGATTTTGCCGTTCTGGTGGGTCCGGCAATAAACTGGCGTAACCAGGGGGCATATTATTTGCGCCAGCGTTTGCAGCTTGCCGGTCAACCTGCGAATGAAATTGCCCGGGCGGTGGCGAACGATACCGCCGCGTTTGATGCGCACTATACGCAAGAAATCACGTCCCGCCCGTGCGCCGCAATCTGTACGCGCGACGATTTTGAACGCCGTAACGCGCTTGCTGATGCGCGTGTTGCCATTGGCAGCATGCAAACGCCGGTCATGGTGTTGATGGGGCAAGACGATCGCAATGTTGATTCAAAGGAAACGCTGGCTGTCTGGCGGGCGCGGTTACCGGTGAAAACGCCACATTGCCTGCGCCTGATCCCGGCGGCCACGCACGGGCTGCTCAACAGCCGCTGGTAGGATTATCAATTAGCGTCCCAGTGGCCAGCGTGGAAACAAGGGGTATTTCTGTTATCAGGGCGCAAGGCGTATGCAGCCGGCGCGCTCGACATGATTTCAGGCTGGATACGCAATGGCGCGTGTCCCGATTAACAACATTCCCAAGGGGATAAGATGGCTATCGATAGAATGGACTGGCACTACGGCGGGCAATATCCGGACGAGCTGCCGATGGAGAACGCCGGTACCCATATCGGCTTTTACCTGACGTGGATTATCGACAACCAGCTCGAAGGGGAGTTTCACCGGGAAGAGTCTGCTGATGAGCTGGCCGCGGTGCGCAATCGCGCGATCACGGGTCGCGATTTTCTCATCAATATGTGTGATGAAAAATTCTGGAAAGAGGATTTAAACGCAGAGGGTCAGGCTTTCACTGATTATTACTACACCACTGAGACGGCAGGGTATTTTGACGATTACGAGCGCGTGCTGGCGACAGGGCTGCCAACGATCTACCACGTGGATAATACCCAGGAAAACTATGCGTTGATTGCACCGCAGATTACTGCCGCCTGGCAACGTTTTAAACAAGCGCAGGCGTAACTTTCGCGCCAACAAAAAAGCCGCAACGTTTCCGCTGCGGCTTTTTGCTTTTATGACGTGTTACGAACGTGTCTTCTGTGCAGAATCCGGGTGAACCGGCGCGGTGCTATGGATCTCATTAACGCGCTTACGCACGCCAAACCAGCCCGCAACCAACAACACCGCGATCAGCGGAATAGAACCGATGGTGTACGTGCCGTTCGGATAATCGAACGCCATCAGCACCAGCACGCTAAGCAGAAACAGCAGCGTCAGCCAGGAGGTCACCGGAGCGCCAGGCATTTTAAAGCTGACATCCGCCGCTTTGCCTTCGTGGATAGCTTTGCGCAGACGCATCTGGCACACCACGATAAAGCCCCAGGAAGCAATAATCCCCAGCGAGGCAACGTTAAGCACGATTTCAAACACCTGCGATGGCACCAGGTAGTTCAGGAACACGCCAACAATATAGACGCAAATGGTCGCCAGAATGCCCGCGTAAGGTACGTGGTGGCGGCTCATTTTCGACATAAATTTCGGTGCGGAACCGCCCATCGACATCGAGCGCAGAATACGCCCTGTGCTGTAAAGCCCGGAGTTGAGGCTGGAGAGCGCGGCGGTCAGCACCACCATATTCATAATGTCGCCGATATACGGCACGCCCAGTTTGGAGAAGAAGGTCACAAACGGGCTTTGCCCCGCCTGGTAAGCATTCCACGGCAGCAACAGAACCAGCAGCACCACGGAGCCGACATAGAACAGACCGATACGCCAGATAACGCTGTTAATGGCTTTCGGCACCATGGTCTGCGGATCTTTACATTCGCCCGCCGCCGTACCAACCAGTTCAATAGAGGCGAATGCGAACACCACGCCCTGCACCAGCACCAGTGCCGGTAACAGACCGTGCGGGAAGAAACCGCCGTTATCGGTGATCAAATGGAAGCCGGTCGCGCCGCCATCGAGCGGTTTACCACTGCCGAGGAAAATCGTCCCGACAACCAGGAACACCACAATCGCCAGCACTTTGACCAGCGCAAACCAGAACTCCATCTCTGCGAACCACTTTACGCCGATCATGTTCATGGTGCCGACAATCGCCAGCGCACCAAGAGCGAACACCCATTGCGGCACATCGCCAAACGCGCCCCAGTAATGCATATAAAGCGCAACGGCGGTGATATCCACGATGCCGGTCATCGCCCAGTTGATGAAATACATCCAGCCGGCGACATACGCGGCTTTTTCGCCAAGGAACTCACGCGCATAAGAGACGAAACTGCCGCTGGAAGGGCGGTGTAATACCAGTTCGCCCAGCGCGCGCAGAATGAAGAAGGAGAAAATACCACACACCAGATAAACGATAGCCAGCGACGGCCCCGCCATCTGCAGTCGGGCACCTGCGCCCAGAAATAAACCCGTACCGATTGCGCCGCCGATAGCAATCATTTGCACCTGGCGGTTACCCATCGCGCGGTTGTAGCCCTCTTCGTGAGAATTGAGCCAGCGTCGTTTCGCGGCGTGATGATCCGTGACGTTGTTGTCTGTTTTCATTGCGTTACCTGTTTACCTGTCTGAACCTTGCGGAATTCCTCAACCCGGCAGGCAGAAAACCAATCGATTGCCTGGCGCGGGAAAATGTTCTGTCTTTCCAGTGTTTCTTCGTATGGATAAGACCAAACATGGCGCAGCATCGTAACCGCAATCGATATACGACGCAAAACATACCAGTGCCATCGCAGCCGACTATTAGCGGAAATTGTGAGGTTGGCAGGGACAAGCAGTGCAAATGATTCAACATGCTGAAAAATGCAACAGAAAAAACCACCATCAGTAATACGAATATGTAACAAATTTGCAAACATATTGCCGGATTGTCTTTCGCACAGAAAGTAAGTGCAGCGCCGGGGAACAACGTCTTTGCAAATTTTTTGCTTATTTAATGTAAATTAATTGTTTCACAGCATGCGCGCGTCGCCCTATTAATGGGGTTATCTTCTCTAACGCGAGTCTATTGCATGTCTTATCGCCTGAGTTTGCTGGATAAAAGCCCCATCGCGGAGCACGAAACCGCACAGGACGCCCTGGCCCGCACGCTGCAACTGGCGCAGCAGGCGGAAAACTGGGGCTATCACCGCTTCTGGATTGCCGAACATCACAACACCACCCAGCTGGCCAGCCCGTCGCCGGAGCTGGTTATCGCCTGGATACTGGGTCAAACGCGGCGAATTCGCGTCGGTTCCGGCGGGGTGATGCTGCAACATTACAGCCCGTTCAAAGTCGCAGAAAACTTCAACCTGCTGGCAACCCTTGCGCCGGGCCGCGTTGATCTTGGCGTTGGCAAAGCCCCCGGAGGCTTGCCGCTCTCCACCCGCGCACTGCAGCAAGGAATAAACAGCGCCGAAAAGGGTAGTTTTGCCGATCAACTCGCGCAGCTGGATAACTGGTTATCCCTGGCAAAAGATGACCACGCGGAAGAAACCGTGCTGGCAACGCCGTTACCCCCGCAACGTGCAGACAGTTTTCTGCTCGGCGCAAGCCTCGAAAGCGCGGTGCTTGCGGCAAAACTGGGCTGGAATTTCGTTTTTGCCGCCCATCTCAACGGGGACAAAGCCCTTTTGCGTGACGTTGTCACGCAGTGGCAGCAGCAGAGCCAGCGCGACACCCTGGTTGCCGTGCAGGTGATCGTCGCGGAAACCGAAGCCCAGGCGAATGCGCTGGCGCAACAGGTTGAAGTCTGGGGCGTTGAGCTGGCAAACGGCCAGCGGGTGAGCGTCGCCAGCGAGGCGCAAGGTCAGGCGTTTGCCCGCCAGGCAGGCAACCCGGCAGTGCGTATCGCAAAACGCGAACCGTCATTGATCGCCGGCACGCCACAACAGGTTCTGGCGGGGCTGGATCACCTGCATCAGCAGTTCGCCATTGATGAATTTATTATCGATACGCCGATCAGCGAAGGCAGCGCGCGGCTGACCTCTGTATTGCGGCTGGCGCAGGCCCACGCCAACACCAAAGCAACGCAGGAGGTGGCAGGATGAGCTTTGCGGAACAACTGATCGACTGGCGACGCGAGTTACACCAGCACCCGGAGTTGTCGTTGCAGGAGTTTGAAACCACCCGGCGCATTCGCCACTGGCTGGAGAGCGCCGGGCTGAGATTGCTGCCGTTAAGCCTGCCGACAGGCGTGGTTGCGGAAGTGGGCAGCGGTGAAAAAGTGATCGCCCTGCGCGCCGATATCGATGCCTTACCGATAGAAGAAGCGGTCGACGTGCCGTTTGCCTCGCGCAACCCTGGCGTGATGCACGCCTGCGGGCATGATATTCACTCCAGCGTCATGCTCGGCGCGGCGCTGCTGCTGAAACAGAAAGAGCCGCAACTGCCGGGCAGAGTACGCATTCTGTTCCAGCCCGCGGAAGAAAATTTTGGCGGCGCGAAACGGCTGATCGACGCCGGCGCACTGGACAACGTTAGCGCCATCTTTGGCATGCATAACGAACCTGGCTTACCGGTCGGATCGTTTGCCACGCGCGGCGGCGCGTTTTACGCCAATGTGGATCGCTTTTCGCTGACCGTCACCGGCAAAGGCGCGCACGCCGCACGCCCGCACGAAGGTAACGACGCCATTTTGCTCGCCAGCCAGCTGGTGGTCGCGCTGCAAAGCATTGCCAGCCGTAACGTCAATACGCTGGAGTCGGTGGTGTTGAGCGTCACCCGCATTCAGGGGGGCAATACGTGGAATGTGCTGCCGGAACATGTCGAGCTGGAAGGCACGTTGCGCACTCACCAGGCGGCGGTGCGCGACACGGTAAAACGCCGCGTCGACGATATTGCCGCCGGTCTGGCGCAGGCGTTTGACGCCAATATCACGGTGCGCTGGTTTGCAGGACCTGCCGCGCTGGTCAATCACGATCGCTGGGCCACGTTCGCCCGCGATGTCGCCGACTGGCACGGTTACCAGACGCAGGAGGCGGATCTGCACATGGGGGGCGAGGATTTCGCCGTCTATTTGCAGCATATTCCCGGCGCGTTTGTCAGCATCGGCAGCGACAGCGATTACGGCCTGCACCACCCGGCGTTTAACCCCGATGAAGCGTTAATCGAAGAGGCGGCGCGTTATTTCGCGCTGCTGGCAGAAAAAGCACTGCTGCAATCCTGATGTGAAATTTGTCTGCCTGGGGCGCACGCTCCGGGCCACCTGTTGCCTGAATATGAGGATCGTTTATGTCTACAGCACGACAACTGCGGCTTGGCACCATATTACATGGCGCGTCGGGAAATATGTCCGCGTGGCGACATCCGGCGGCGCTCGCCGATGCCAGCATTAATTTTGGCTTCGTGCAGGAAACCGCGCGTATTGCCGAACAGGGGAAACTGGACTTTCTCTTTGTCGCCGACGGCTTATATATCAACGAAAAATCGATCCCGCATTTTTTAAATCGTTTTGAACCCATTACAGTTTTATCCGCGCTCGCCAGCGTGACCTCGCACCTCGGTCTGGTGGGCACACTTTCCACCTCCTACAGCGAGCCATTTACCGTCGCACGCCAGTTCGCAAGCCTTGATCATCTGAGCAACGGGCGCGCGGGCTGGAACGTGGTGACTTCGCCGCTGGAAGGCTCGGCGAAAAACTTCTCCCGCGCGCAGCACCCGGATCACGCCTTACGTTACCGCATTGCCGATGAATATCTCGATGTGGTGAAAGGGTTATGGAACTCCTGGGAAGAGGACGCGTTTGTGCGCAATAAAGCGACCGGACAATTCTTTGACGCCACTAAATTACACCCGCTGAATCACCACGGTGATTTTTTCCAGGTTGCCGGGCCGCTTAATATTGGCCGCACACCGCAGGGGCGACCGATTATTTTCCAGGCCGGTGCGTCAGACGATGGAAAACAACTGGCCGCCCGTCACGCCGACGCCATTTTTACGCATCAGGAGACGCTTGATGAAGCTAAAGCGTTTTATCGCGATGTGAAAAATCAGCTGGAAAAATATGGCCGCCGCCATGATGACCTGCATATTTTCCAGGGCGTCAGCGTGATTGTCGGCGACAGCGAAGAAGATGCTGAACAGCAGTACCAGACCACCGCCGCGCTGGTCTCCATTACGGATGCGCTTAACTACCTCGGGCGCTATTTCGAACACCATGACTTCAGCCAGTACACGCTCGACGAGCCGTTCCCGGATATCGGCGATTTGGGGCAAAACAGTTTTCGCAGCACCACCGATGAGATCAAGCGTAATGCGCGCGAGCGTCAGTTAACGCTGCGCCAGGTGGCGCTGGAGAGCGCCTCGCCGCGCCCACGCTTTTCCGGCACGGCGCAGCAAGTGGCCGATGGCCTGCAACAGTGGTTCGAAAGCTACGCCGCCGACGGCTTTATCATCCAGGGCGGTACGCCGGATACGTTCCCGCGCTTTGTCGAAAAAGTGGTGCCGCTGCTGCAGGCTCGCGGCCTGTTCCGCACGGAATACCCCGGCACGACGCTGCGCGAGAGTTTAGGTTTACCGCTGCCTGTTCATCCGTCCTCACAACAATAAAAGAAGAAAACGCTATGCAGAAAACATCGCTATTGCTGGCGGCAACGCTGGCCCTGACACCACTGGCCTGGGCCGAAGATGTCAATATCAACGGGACGGGCGTGAGCCTGGAAGCCAACAAGACGCCGATCACCACCGCGAAAAACGCGCAAGCCATTGCGCAGTTGCCGAAGGATTACCACTTTGTCGTGCCGGGAAAACTGACCGTCGCCGTGGCTGCGCTCAACTCGCCGCCGCTGACGGTCTTTGCGGATGACAATAAAACCCTGCTCGGCAGCGAAGTGGACATTGCCCGCCTGGTGGCCAGCAGCTTAGGTCTGGAGCTGAACGTGGTGCCGACATCGTGGGAGGACTGGCCGCTCGGCGTCACCTCCGGCAAATATGATGCGGCGATCAGCAATATTACCGTCACCAAAGAGCGCAAAGCGAAGTTCGACTTCGCCACTTACCGCAAGGATTCCCTCGGTTTTTACGTCAAATCCACCAGTCCGCTGACATCGATTGAGAAAGCGGAAGACATTGCCGGGCTGCGCATTATTGTCGGCTCCGGCACGAACCAGGAGGCGATCCTGCTGGCGTGGAACGCCGAAAACGTGAAAAAGGGGCTGAAACCCTTTACGCCGGTCTACACCAAAGATGACGCCGCCCAAACGCTGGCGCTGCAATCTGGTCGCGCCGACGCTTACTTTGGCCCGAACGTCATCGGCGCATGGAAAGCGGCGCTGACCGGCAAAACCAAACTGGTTGGCAGCGTGGACGGCGGCTGGCCGAAAGCGGCGCATATCGCGGTCACCCTGCGTAAAGGCAGCGGGCTGGTTGAACCGGTGCAAACGGCGCTCAATGGCGCGATCAAAACCGGCGACTACGACAAGGTGCTCAATCGCTGGGGCGAGGGCGTCGAGCGTATTCCGGCGTCGGAGGTGAATCCGGCGGGGCTTGGCGATTAAGGAGGCAGTCATGAGTGAACGTTTCCGCGATGTCTCGCCAGACGCACCGGAATTGCAGCCGATTTTAGACGGGCTGTTTGGCGAATACGCTGCACGCTATGGCGACTATTTTTCCCGCAGCGCCGAAGTGGAACTCACCGAGTGGTATTTGGCGCCGCAGGGGCTGTTTATTGTGCTGGAGCGTGAGGGAGAAATTATCGCGACCGGTGCCTACAAACCGTTTGATGCCCATACGGCGGAGATCAAACGCATCTGGACGAAGCATGCACTGCGTAAGCAAGGGCTGGCGGCCAGAATCGTGCAGGAGCTGGAGCGGCGCGCGGTACTGGCCGGTTACAGCCACATCTACCTGACCACCGGTTTTCGCCAGCCGGAAGCGGTGCGGCTGTATCTCAGCCAGGGCTATCAGCCGCAGTTTGATATCCATCGCGATCCGGAAGAGTACAGCCAGCCGCCGTTCGACGGTCGGCTGCGCTTTAGCAAAGCGTTGTCGGTTGAGCGTTTAAGCAAAACCGCCTGAGGAGCGACCATGAAGAATACAGAAACCATCAAGGTGGTGCCCGCGCGCTACCCACTGCGTACGGTCGGCGCACTTGTCGCTCTGTTTGTGCTGGCGGCGATTGTTCAGTCCGTGGCTTTTAACCCGCGCTGGGAATGGAAAGTGTTTGCCCGTTGGTTTTTCGACCCGGTGATCCTCGAAGGGTTAGGGCAGACGCTGTTGCTGACCTTGCTCGGCACGGCGCTGAGCGTGATTTTCGGCGGTTTACTGGCGCTAGCCAGGCTTTCGTCGTCGTGGCTACTGAGTAGTCTTGCGTGGAGTTATATCTGGCTGTTTCGCTCGCTGCCGCTGATTGTGGTGCTGATCATTCTTTATAACTTCTCCTATCTGTACGACACCTTATCGCTCGGCATTCCGTTTACCGGCATTGAGTGGGCGAGCTATCAAACCATCAATGTCCTTGGGCAGTTTTCCACGGCGGTTGTCGGGTTGACGCTGGTGCAAAGTGCCTATACCGCCGAGATTATTCGCGGCGGCTTTCTTGGGGTCGATCACGGGCAGTACGAAGCGGCGGCCGCGCTGGGGTTACCCGCCTGGCGGCGCACGCTGCGCATTATTCTGCCGCAGGCGCTGCGCACGATTTTACCCTCCGGTTTTAACGAGATAATCAGCCTCGCCAAAGGCACGGCGATGGTTTATGTGCTGGCAATGCCGGAGCTGTTTTACACCATTCAGATGATTTACAACCGCACGCAGGAGGTTATCCCGCTGCTGATGGTTGGCGCAGTGTGGTATCTGGTGATCACCAGCGTGCTGTCGGCCATTCAGTATCTGGTTGAACGCTGGCTGGCGCGCAGCGAACGGCGTTCAGCCATTTCACCCTCGCGGACTCGTTCCTATTGGCGCAACCGCAGGAGGCTGTTCATGCCAACCTCTCTTAATGGTCATATTTCGATTACCGGCGTCAGCAAATATTTTGGTCGCCATAAAGCACTGGATGAGGTGTCGCTGGAGATCCCGCCCGGTTCGGTCACGGTGATCCTGGGGCCATCCGGCTCCGGGAAATCGACGCTGCTGCGCACCATTAATCACCTTGAGCGCGTGGATGAAGGGTTTATACGCATTGATGGCGAATACATCGGTTATCGCCTGCACGGCGACAAGCTGTATGAGCTGAAAGAGAAGGAGATTTTGCGCCAGCGCGTTAACGTCGGGTATGTGTTTCAGAATTTCAATTTGTTCCCGCACCTGACGGTGCTGGAAAACCTGATTGAAGCGCCGATTGCCCACAAAAAGCTGAGCCGCAAAGAGGCCATCGAACAGGCATACGATCTGCTGGATGTGGTGGGATTGCGTAATAAAGCCGATGCCTGGTCACGCCATCTTTCCGGCGGACAGCAGCAGCGCATCGCCATCGCCCGCGCGCTTTCGCTGCGCCCGCGGGTGATGTTATTCGATGAGCCGACATCGGCGCTGGATCCGGAACTGGTGGGTGAGGTACTGGATGTGATCAAAAAGCTGGCGCGCGCCGGTTCCACGCTGGTGGTGGTGACGCATGAAATCGGCTTTGCCCGCGAAGTCGCCGATCAGGTGGTGTTTATGGTCGAGGGCAAAATTGTTGAACAGGGAAGCAGCGACGAGGTGCTGAATCACCCGCAGCATCCGCGTACACGCCAGTTTTTATCGAAGGTCTTATAAGGAGCCACCATGAAACGATTACTGGCGCTGCTGCTGGTCAGCACGGGCAGTTTCGCCGCCGGACAACTGGATTTAAAGGCTAATGAACAGCCGGTTACCGTGCAGCGCAACGCCGCGGCGATTGCGAAAATCCCGGCGAATTATCGCTTTGTCGAACCGGGAACGTTAACCGTGGCGATCTCGGCGCTTAACTCACCGCCACTGGCGCTGGTCGCCAGCGATAATCGCACACGCATCGGCAGCGATCCGGATATCGCCCGTTTACTGGCGCAAAGCCTCGGTTTAAAGCTCAGGCTGGTGCCAACCGCATGGGAAGACTGGCCGCTGGGTATTACTTCCGGGCGTTATGATGTCGCGCTGGTGAATATCGCGGTTACCGAAGCGCGCAAACAGAAGTTTGATTTCGCCACCTACCGCGCGGATTCACTGGCGTTTTCGGTGAAATCCTCCAGCGCAATTCAGGCCATCCGCTCCGCAGGCGATCTCGCCGGGCGTAAAGTGATTGTTGGTTCCGGCACCAATCAGGAGCGTATTTTGCTGCGCTGGAATGAAGAGAACCAGGCCGCCGGTCGCCCGTTAGCGCAGCCAATTTATCTGACTGATGACGCCTCGGGGAATTTGTATATTCAGTCCGGTCGCGCGGATGTGGTGTTTGGCCCGCAGTCCGTCGCGGCCTATAAAGCGGCGCTTAACGGCAACACAAAAGTTGTCGGCCTGGGGCCGAAAAAAGCCTGGGTGGCGACCACCACGAAAAAAGGGAACGGTCTGGTGTATGCCTTGCAGGCGGCGCTGGATGGCGCAATCGCGCGCGGTGAATATCAACAGGTGCTGGCGCGCTGGGGAGAGCAGGGGGAAGCGGTCGAACATTCGCAGGTCAACCCGCCGGGGATCACTTACGATTAAACCAAAAAACGCTGTTCCGCCGGGAGTACAACTTGCGGAACAGCGTGGCGCATCGGGTCGCCAGTTTCAGGCTGTGGTCGGCGTAAGCGTAATTCGCGCCAGCGAACCAACAATAAACAGATAAGAGAAGAGACCAATCAGCCCCATTGAGCCGACATAGAGGATCGCGTAATCAAAGGAATGGGTATTGGTGAGGATCACACCAATCACCAGCGGTGTAACAATGCTTGCCAGATTGCCGCACATATTGAACACGCCACCGGCTATTCCCAGCACCTCTTTTGGCGACGTATCGCTGAGCACGCACCAGCCAAGGTTGCCAAACCCTTTGGCGAAGAACGCAACGCTCATGGCGGCAATCACCACCACTTCGGAATCGGTGTAATTGGCGAGCACAATCACGCAGGAGAGCAGCATGCCGCAGATAACGGGGAATTTACGCGCGGTGGTCAGGCTGTAGCCGCGCGTCAACAGCCAGTCGGATACCACGCCGCCCAGCAGGCCACCGATAAACCCGGCAATAGCCGGAATGCTGGCGACAAAGCCCACTTTTAAAATCGACATCCCTTTGGCCTGATAAAGGTAGGTGGGAAACCAGGTGAGAAAAAACCAGGTAATTGACGTCACGCAGAACTGACCAATATAAACGCCGATCATCATGCGATTCACGCAGACACTTTTTAGGTGCGCGAAACTGATTTTCGCCGGTCCTTTTTTACTGCCTAATTCCGGCTCGCCGCCGCCATCACGAATATAATCAATCTCCTGCTGGTTAATCTCTTTATGGGATAACGGGTCACGCACTTTAATTAACCAGAATATCCCCAGCACTACGCCAGTCGCGCCAATATAATAGAAAACATAATGCCAACTCAGGGTGTGCAAAATAATCGTCATCAGCGGAGTGATAATACCTAACGAAATATATTGCGCAGCCTGGTAAACCGCCGTGACGAAACCACGCTCTTTATCAGGAAACCACTGCACGCTAAGACGGCTGTTGGCCGGGAAGGCTGGCGCTTCAATGGCCCCCATCATCAGGCGCAGCACAACCAGCACAATAAGCGGGCTGGCATAGAGATAAATCGTACCCTGAAACATCGTGACGATTGACCAGCCAATCAACGCCGCACCATAAACTAACCGTGAACCATATTTGTCCAGCAGCCAGCCGCCGGGAATTTGCATTACCACATAGGAGATACCAAATACGGAAAATGCGAGACCTAACGCTTCGGGATCAAAACCTAACTCTTTACTCATTATTGGCGCGACAACCGAAAGCGTCGCGCGGTCGGCATAATTAAATACCGTAGCAAGAAATAAAAATAACAGAATGCCGTAACGCACATTGGTGCGTTTAATTATTGTATTCATCACAACTCCTTTAACAGGGTTGAATGTCAGGTGTAGGGTACAAAAAAGACGGAAGGGGTCTCCCGTCCGCAATCGATGATTATGGGCGTTTACCGAATTCGCAGCTTTGCTGAGTCCAGGCGCGTGCCTGTTCGCTCAGCGTGAAGCCCAGACCGTGGCGGTCGGAGACATACATCCGGCCATCGCGCAGTTCAAGCTGTTCGTTAAACAGCGGATTGAGCCATTCAAAGTGCTCCAGCCACGGCTCCAGCGGGTAGGCGGCAGACAGGTGCAAATGCACTTCCATGGCAAAATGCGGTGCCAGCTTGCGGTTGTGTCTGGCCGCCAGATCCATGATTTTCAGGAACGGCGAGATCCCGCCAACGCGCGGTGCGTCCGGCTGCACAAAATCGCTGGCGTTGCCGAGGATCAGTTGTTCATGTTCACGGAAACTGGTGAGCATCTCGCCGGTGGCGATCGGCGTATCCAGCGCGGCCGCAAGCTGGGCGTGGCCTTCAACGTCGTAGGCATCGAGCGGCTCTTCAATCCAGATAAGGTTAAATTTTTCCATCTGGCGTCCCATACGAATCGCCGTTTCGCGATCCCATTGCTGGTTGGCATCCACCATCAGCGGGAAGTCATCGCCCAGCGCTTCGCGCACGGCGGTGAGACGGCGAATGTCCTCTTTGGTGTCCGGCTGGCCGACTTTAATTTTGATACCGCCGATGCCATTTTCACGCGAAATAATGACGTTTTTCAGCACCTGCTCCAGCGGGGTATGCAGAAAACCGCCCGAGGTGTTGTAGCACTGCACCGAGTCGCGGTGCGCGCCGAGCAGCTTCGCCAGCGGCAAACCGGCGCGTTTGGCTTTCATATCCCACAGCGCAATATCGATAGGGGAGATGGCCTGCACCGCCATCCCGCTGCGCCCTACGGAGGCACCCGCCCACAGCAGCCTGGTGTAAATCTTGTCGATATCGTTGGGATCTTCACCGAGCAGGTTATCGGCAATCTCTCTGGCATGGGCGTAAATCCCCTGGCCGCCGGCGCGTTTGGAGTAACTAAAACCGACGCCTTCGAAACCGTCGCGGCTGCGGATTTCGGCAATAATAATCGCCACTTCTGTCAGCGGTTTTTGCCGCCCGGTCAGCACTTTCGCATCACTGACCGGTGTCGCCAGCGGTAAAAAGGCGAGGGAGAGTTTTACCCACTCGATACGGTCGCCGGTTTCAGCTGCGGTTTTGACACCGGAGGCGCGGGCGTAGGTTACGGCATCGGAATTAGCACTTACGGTCATGGTTTTGCTCCTGTGAACAACAATAATGTTTGCGCTAACATTTGTAGATTGACAGGAAAACATTCACCAGAAAAAGGAGGGAATTTTGTACAACTGATCACAAACCCGGCGCTAAAAAGGGGGGTATTGCTACCTTAATCACATTTCCCCGTTGATGAGATCGCCTCACGCAATAAAATGATAGCGATAACATTTACAGGATGGTATGCGAGTTAACTCACTGATTTATGAGGGCAGACAGGCAATGAAAGAAGAAAGGGGTATAATACAAACACTGAAACTAATCATCGCCAATAACCGTCTGGTTCTCTGTGAGTGAACATGTCGAAAACCGCCCGTCCTGTACTACCGCGCGCGCCCACGCTGGAAGATGTTGCCCGTGCTGCGGGGCTTTCCTCAATGACCGTAAGTCGGGCGCTTAACACGCCGCAACTGGTACGCCCGAAAACGGTGGAAAAAGTGCTCGCCGCCGTTAAAGCAACGGGTTATATCCCGAACGCGCTGGCCGGTGGCCTGGCATCGCGGCGCAGTAAATTGATTGCCGTGGTTGTCCCGCAGATCAACAACAATATGTTTGTCGATACGATTCAGGCCATCAGCGATGAACTGGCGGTGCGTGGCTACCATATGCTGCTGTGTGTCGCCGGTTATACCCAGCAAACCGAAGCGGATCTGGTCGCTGCGCTGTTGTCGCGCCGCCCGGATGGCATTGTGCTGACCGGTATTCACCACTCAACCGATTTGAAAAAAGTGATCCTCAACGCCAGTGTGCCGGTAGTGGAAATCTGGGATTTAACGCCCACACCGCTCGATATGCTGGTCGGTTTTTCGCATGAAAAAGTGGGGCAGGCTACCGCAGAGTATCTGTTGCGCAAAGGGTATCGCCGTCCGGGGTTGCTGTGGACGGTGGATAAACGCGCCTCGCAGCGTAAAGCCGGGCTGAGTGAAGCGCTGGCGCGTCATGGCATTACCGATCCGCTCAGTGTGGATGTGGCGCTGCCGGCACGATTTACCTCAGGGCGCGAAGGGTTATCGCAGTTGCTGGCGCTGGGTGAGTCCGATGTCATTGTTTGCAGCTCCGACACGCTGGCGCAGGGGGCTATTGTCGAGGCGCAGGCGCGTGGCATGCGCGTACCGCAGGATCTGGCGGTCATTGGTTTTGGCGATCTCGATTTCGCCGCCGGGAATAACCCAGCCATCACCACGGTAAGCGTCGACAGGAAAATCATCGGCCAGCGCGCGGCAATCCTGCTGATGGAACGCATCGAAGGAGCACGTTCCGGGGAGGAGATTGTGGATATCGGTTTTCACTTTATTGAACGGGAATCAGCGTGATCTCATGAGAATTAACGTTATTGGCACCAGCGGCAGCGGAAAATCGACGCTGGCAAAACGTCTGGCCAGCCAGCTCAATGTGCCTTATATCGAAATGGATCTGCTTTACTGGCGCCCCAACTGGCAGGGGACGCCGGATGAAGAGTTGTATGCGCGCCTGGAAAAATTGCTCGAACAACCCGGCTGGGTGCTTGATGGCAACTATAACCGCAGCCGCGATATTAAATGGCGGCACGTTGATCTGGTGGTATGGGTCGATTACGGATTCTGGCGCACGTTGCGCCAGGTGACGCTGCGCGCTATTGCGCGCGCCAGAAGCCAACAGGAGTTATGGCCGGGAACCGGCAATCGCGAAAGCCTGCGTCGTGTTTTTTTGAGCCGCGAGTCGATCATCCTCTGGTCGTTAAAGACCTGGCGCAAAAACCGCGAACGTTATGCGCAGGATATGGCCGATCCCCGCTATCAGCATCTGCGCTTTATCCGCCTTACCACGCCGCAACAAGTTGACGAATTTCTCGCCAGTCTGACCTAAGCTTAAGGCTCATCCTGAACATAAGGAGCCCTTATGATTACGGTTTATGGTGTTCCCGGCTGGGGATCGGCCATCAGCGAAGTGATGCTGACGCTGGCCGAGATCCCTTATCGCTTCGTCAATGTTGATGGCTTCGACAAACCAGGCCCACAGCAAGATACCCTGCGCAAATTAAACCCGTTGTGCCAGGTGCCAACGTTGCAACTGGACGATGGCAGCGTGATGACGGAATCCGCCGCCGTGGCGCTGATGATCCTCGACCAGCGCCCGGATTTCGCGCCCGCCGCAGGCACCACGCAACGCCAGCAGTTCTGGCGGCTGCTGGTATGGCTCGTTGCGAATGTCTATCCCACTTTTACCTACGCCGATTACCCGGAACGCTGGGCAGCGGATGCGCCGGAGCAATTAGTCGAAAATTGCCAGAAGTACCGTAAATCGCTCTATCTGTGGCTCGACACGCAATTGCAGGCGGCACCGTACGCTTTTGGCCAACAACTGACGCTGCTGGATATTTATCTTTGCGTCATGCGCACATGGGGGCCGCGTCATGCGTGGTTCGCCGGGCACACGCCAAATATTACCGCCATCGCGGATGCGGTATGTCAGTTACCGCAATTACAGACTGTGCTGCGAAATAATGAAATTATCCGTTAACCCTTTATTTCGGATTATTTTAATATTCTTAGTATCTCGCATAAGTTGAAGCGGTATATAAAAGTGGGGCGAGGAAAAAATAATTTGAAATCGCCCCGTTTATATGAGACAACATTTGGCGAATTTTCGTCGTTGACGCAATATTGCATTTTTATCGCAAAATCGGAATGGTAATTTAACAGGGTGAAAATGATGGAGTATATTCATTCGTATTTGAAAGGTGGTTCATGGTTTACGCTTGGCGACAGCATAACAGAACGGGGATGGTATCAACCTATCGTCGCAGAGAATTTAGGGCTGGCGCAATGGACAAACTACGGAATTGGTGGAACCTGTATCGCACAAAAAAATGAGCAAGATAATTCAGCCATCTGTTTACGTTATAAAACCATGGGGGAAAATCCTGATCTTATTACTATCTGGGGCGGTGGCAACGATTTCGGTTTTAACTTCGGCTCGGAAGGCGGCACTGAAATAGGCGATAAACACGATAAAACGTCACTGACTTTTTATGGCGCAATGGATCTGCTGCTTACTGGCGTCATAAAAAAATATCCGTTGGCCAGAGTAGGGTTTGTTGTTACGACACCTGTTTCAATTGCGCGTGGTCATGGACAAAAAAATGCCAAAGGATATTATCTGGCCGATTATTGCAACGTGAGCAGAGAAAAGTGTGAGGAATATTCCATACCTTATCTCGACCTGCAAAAAAACTCCGGCTTCAACGAACTCAATATGGATATTATGACCAGTAATACAGCTGGCGTGATTCCCGATGGTTTGCACCCTTCAAAATTAGGCATGGAAAGGCTGGCGACTAAGATTACGCACTTTATCTTATCGCTGTAGGAGAGGTGGCTATGAGAATTGCAACCATCGACCTTCTGAAGATACTCGCGATCTTTCTTGTCATCCTGGCGCACGTGACGTTGTTTTTTCTGAATCGCGACGAAAGCGATGTCGTGTTGTGCTTTTTCAGACAGGCGGGGCTATCTGGTGTTGCCCTTTTTTTTATCTGTAGCGGCTATTTTTTATTAAATAACAAACACGAAAATCAAGCGAACTATGTTATTGCCAAGATTAAAAGCATCGTTGGCGTATTGATTTTCTGGTTACTCTTTTATTACGCCTATGACACCTGGTGGATAAGCCGATTTACCGACGTGCCGGAAATAAATCTTCTTAATTACCTGAATGTCAGCAAAGCCACTACAGAAGCAACGCCACTCTGGTTTATATTTGCCATTATTCCGCTGTACATTTTCACGCCTTTAATGCGCCATGCGTTTAAGAAAGAGCGCGCGGGTGAAATTCTGAAAGTAGTTGTGTTAATGGTAATTATCGCCAATCTGACATTAATCAATGCATGGACTGAAGACAGTTTCCATTTCTCGCTGTTTGCATTTAACTTGCTTATTCCCTTTCAACCGGAAGGGCTGATCTGTTTTTTAATTGGCGGCTATCTCGGGCTGGTTAAACCAACGCTCAGGCCATTCTCCGTGGCGCATATTATGACGTTAATAATGGCAATTGCCGCATTGTTAATATTGGCCTTCATTTCGTCCAGCGCGGGGATCGCCATTTTTTATGGCAAGTTTTATAACTTATTATTACTTATCACATCGGTCGGTTTGTTTTTATTTGTGGTTAACCTGAATATTAACGCCTTGCCGCGCTGGGTGAGTAATGTGAGTGACAGTGTGTTAGGGATCTACCTTGTACATAACATTTTTGTGGTGGAAGTACATAGCGTGTTTATTCATGAAAAGCTGTTAGGAAGCATCCCGGGGGCGAAGAGTTATCTTTATATCATTGCTTACTCCTTACTGGCTTTTATCCTTGCATATGGCCTCTGTGCGCTGCTGAAAAGATCAAAGATAACTGCCAGAATTGTCACACTTTGATAACCTGAATGCGGCGCAATGAGCAGTAACTTGTGCTACTGTCACTCTCTTTATAAAACAAGGAGTTTGCTATGCCGCACGTTGATATCAAATGTTTTCCACGCGATCTGACTGAGGAGCAAAAAAACGCACTGGCGAGCGATATCGCTGAAGTAATTATTCGCCATTTGAACAGCAAAGATAGCGCTGTCAGCGTCGCCCTTAACGAAGTCACGCCGGACGACTGGAAAGCGCAGGTGTGGGACACCGACATTGCGCCGCATATCGACACGCTTATCAAGAAGCCTGGCTATTCACTGTAAATTTCCTGTCGCCTGCGCCTGTTGCGCGGGCTTTTTTTTACCAATAGGTAAAAAAGATACTGTTTTATTTTGAACAACCACCCGAAATATATAATACGCGGCATTCTGATTGTAAATGTAAGCATATCACTTTTTTCATTATTTTCGTTTTCAGAAAATTCATATTTGCGCGTTCTTAAATACAACTCTAGAGTTTTTATTATCTGGCTCGAATTAAAGAACAGAGCAATATAATTTTCACGGAAAGCGCTGGTTGGATTAATTGCGGCAGCAACGCACTAAACAAGGAACGTCATTCATGAAGCCATCTCGTTCTTTCATATTATTATTGCCCTTGTTTGCAGCACTGCCGTTACAGGCCACAGAACCCGCTGCGAAATCACAAAACTGGTATCCCTCTGTTTATGGTGAAAATGACGAAACAGGTGCCGCCAACTTGCTCACGCCTGAGGGTGTTTTACAAGCTATTCGTCTTGTGAAACAGGGCGTTGTGGTGCCGCTGTCGGTAGCGGTTGATAAGAATTTCCCGGCGTTTCAACACTGTTGTTTTCATCTCTACAATATTCAATCCGGCCAGCAGGATGGAAATACACATGGCCCGAATACATCCACCTTTCGTGACGAACAAGTTTATGCACGGACAGGCGTGGGCATGCTGTTAAATGATATTGGCCATATCGACATTAATAATATCTATTACAACGGTAATAAAGCGGCAGATTTTGTCACTATCGATGGGGTTAAAAAATTAGGCATTGAAAAAGTCCCGCCGATGGTAACGCGAGGTGTGGTATTAGATATGACCGCTTTTTATCAACAAAAGATTGTTCCCGGCGGTACAGAGTTTAGCGTCGCGGATATTCAGTCGGTATTAAAAAACCAGGGATTAACCCTCAAGAAGGGCGATATCGTTTTATTCAATACCGGATGGCTGGAACTTGTTGGTAAAGACAATAAACAGTTTCTGGAAAAGGAGCCTGGCATTGGCATGGAAGCAGCAAAATGGCTGGCGGACCAGCAGATCGTCGCGTTTGGCGGTGATACCTGGGCGTCTGAAGTGTATCCAAACCCGGCAACTAAGGAGGAATTCCCGATCAATCACTATCTGTTAGCGAAGCGGGGTATCTACAACCTGGAGTTAATCGATACACGTCCACTGGTCAGCAAGCAAGTTTGGGAATTCTTGTTCGTCCTTGGCCAACCGCTGTACACCGGTTCAACACAGGTCAACATCAACCCTGTGGCGATTTATTAGTGGTTTGTTGTTAGCGCTACCCTGAAGTGGTTTTCATTTTTAGTAAAACATTGTTCTGTGGAGCGGCTCGAATTTCATTTACCGGGTTAATGTTACATAAGCATCTTTGACATGGAGATGATTATGTTCCGGAAACTCAGTTCACTGACATTCGCGCTGCTCCTTTTTTCGCACCCTTCCGTTGCCGCACCAGAGCATTTTCCCGTCTGGCCGCAAGGCGATGCGCCAGGCGCCCAAAGTAGCCCGGTCAGTTTTGTATTAACCGAGCGCAGTACAGATCCTGCGCTTCCCGACCGCGCCGTAACCGGCATTCGAGCGCCGCAAATCACCGTTTACAAACCGCAAAAACCCAACGGTATCGCCATCCTCGTGATCCCGGGTGGTTCCTATAAACGCGTAGTGCTGGATAAAGAGGGCAGTGATTTAGCCGCGCCATTCAATGCGCGCGGTTACACCTTATTTGTAATGACCTACCGCATGCCGGAAGATGGTCACGCCGAAGGTTCAAACGCACCCCTGGCGGATGCACAACGTGCTGTGCGCACCTTGCGCGCGCAGGCAGGATCACGCCATCTCAATGCGAAAAAAATCGGTGTGATGGGTTTCTCCGCAGGTGGGCACGTGGCGGCAAGTCTGGAAACACGCTATGACGAGAAGGTGTACACACCGGTGGACGACATTGATAACCAGCTCGCACGGCCAGATTTTGTAGTGCTGGGTTACCCGGTGATTTCAATGGATCAGTCGATTGCCCATCCCGGCTCGCGAAAAGCGCTGATTGGTGAAACGCCAACGGCGGAGCAGATTAAACACTACTCGCCGGAACAGAATGTGACCGCGCAAACACCACCAACCTTTTTGCTGCATGCCGCGGACGATCCTTCGGTGCCGGTGGCCAACTCGCTGGTGATGTTCAACGCGCTGCACGCGCATCAGGTGCTCACTGAATTACATCTGTTCAGCAAGGGGCAACATGGGTTTGGCGTACGCGGTGTAAAACACCTGCCGGCAGCGGTCTGGCCAGAACTGGCGATGAACTGGATCGAGGCGCTGCCTGAGTAAATGCTTCGTTATTCGCCAGCGGTAATGCGCTTGCCGCTGGTGACGAACGTGCCGCCGCCAAGATGATGAATGGTGTTAAGCTTATCGTCATCAAAATGCCAGCGCCCGTTGATAAACGCACGTTCATCGGCGGCGGCGGAAACCACTTCGCCAAACAGCGTGTCATATTTTTCCTGCGCGGCGGTCGGCGGGAGCAAACGACACTCCATCCACGCCAGGCATTTCTCTTCGATCACCGGCAGGCCGAGCACCGGCCCGGCAAAAGCGGGAATGCCATAGCAATTAAACTTATCTTCATCGCGACCGGTGACGCTGCCGACCGCGTAACTCCAGTTCGTTGCCGCAACGCCTGGCACCACAATGCCAAACATGCCGCTCTGTTCAATCAACTCGCGCGACCAGGCATTTTTATCCACCACTATCGCAATTCGCGGTGGGGAAAATTCCACCGGCATTGACCACGCCGCCGCCATGATATTGCGCCGGTCGATCTGCTCATCGCGGCTGGTAATCAGAATGGTCGGACCATGGTTTAGCAGGCGGCTGGCATGTTCTAACGCCACCGGACGGAAATAGCTCATAGCGGTTCCTCTGTGTAAACGTTTCTGCCATTAAATGGCCGAACAGGCGGCAAAATCAAGACGTGGCGCATTATCCGGTGCTTCTGGCCACCACAATCTGGCCGCGGCCTTGCTCTTTCGCCAGATAGAGCGCCAGGTCGGCTGCCCGGACCAGATTATCCGCGCGCGCGTGGCGCGGCCAGGTCGCCAGCCCAATGGAAACCGATACCGGGCCAATATCCTGTGATTCATACAGCATGTGATGATTGAGGACATTATGCAGCAGCGTCTCAGCCACTTTTTTCGCCTGCACTTCATCCGCACCGGGCAGCACAAGCAGGAACTCTTCGCCGCCATAACGGAACGCAACACTGTTGTCATCCAGCGTTTCGGTGATCAATCGTGACAGCTCACGCAGCACTTTGTCACCCGCGTCGTGGCCGTACTGGTCGTTGAGTTTCTTGAAATAATCCACGTCGACCATCAGACAGCTCAGCGTCGTGCCTTCCACCATCGCCTGGTCGAGCATATTGCGCAGCGTCTCATCCAGGCTGTGGCGGTTGAGCAGGCCGGTCAACGAATCATGCATGGCGCGTTCCGTCAGCGTATCGCGCAGGATCTGATTGGCCAGCGCCAGGGCCAGCGTTTCTGCCAGCAGCTCAAGGTAGATATAGGGCGGCTCTTTGCCCGGCGTGTAATTATCGAAAGTGAGCAAACCAATGCTTTTATTCTGCGCATTAAGCGGCACACAAATCGCGCGTGACGCGAGCTCTGGCTTGATATGTTCACAGGGCATATCAACGCCACCTTTGGCGGGACTATGCAACTGCCCGCGTTTCAGTGCCCAGCAATGTTCGGCCGGGAAGGGGGCGTCTTCGCCCGGCGGCAAACCCCAGCGCGCCACGCACTTCATGCGCTTAGTGCGGGGATTAAGTACAAACAACCGTCCGCCCATATCCGGGATAATTTGTGGCGCAAAGCGGCTGACCACGCGAAAAATCGCGCTATGGGAATCACACCCCTGAAGTCGCTGCGTCATTCGCGCCAGCAACGTGCGCGTGGCCCACTCCGCGTCGCGCTCCTGTTCCAGCCGCTGTCGGGTCAGGCCGTTTTCGCGAAATATGCGAATGGCCTGCGCCATATCGCCAATTTCATCCACCTGCGCCAGTACCGGCGCTTCTACATTGTAATCCTGGGTCGCGAGGCGGTTAACCACATCACTCAGCGTCACCACCGGGCGCAAAATGCGGTGTTTGATGATAAAACCAAGCACAAACAGGAACAGCAGCGCTGTCAGCCCGACCATAATTTCTGATAACGTGCGCAAGCGTAAAGAGCGATCGGTTGCTTCGCTTATCGCGCTCTGGACACGCTGATCCGACAAGCTGCGGAAGTGGGCGAAACGGTACTCCGCTTCGGAAAGCCGCTCTTCATAGCTGGCGCTGTACAACAGATTCATCGCCTCGTCCGTTTTCCCGGCTTCAATATCGGCGATGGCGATGCGCTGCTCATCTTCGAGTTGGTCCAGCGTCGACAGCCCATCGCGCAGGATCAGTAACTCTTCATCGGAAGCGCCACGGTCACGCAGGGCGACCAGATGATTTTCCAGAGCGATATCCTGCTGCTGGCGGGTTTTCCAGCTTTGAATCACTTCCGGCTGCTTCTTGATCACCGCTTCACGCGCCAGTTCGCTCAGCGCATAAGCCTCTTTTTCCAGATCGTCCGTCAACGTATCGAAAACGCGATTTTGCGCCACGGCGTCACGCTCGGCGCGTTCCGCATTCGACGCCATAAACAGCGCCACGCCGGAGGTCAGCGTTAATACCACGGTCGCGGTATAAGCAAAATTGGTGATCGTAGCGATGCGCACGGGGGATCCTTTTCGACGTGAGTGCGGGAATATGCCTATCAGTTTAGACATTCAGTTAAAAATCAATGCGCAATATTGACGTCATTTCTTCGTCATATTCGCTGCCTATAGTCAGCCGCAATCAAATCCCAAAGAGGATAACAATATGTTTGCTCCCCTGACTTTTGTGCAGGTGGATGCGCCCCGTCGGATGAAGACCGCGGGTACGTCACGACTTTCTGTTACGGGAGGGCGTGAATGAGCGCATTCACAGACATCCGCTTACAAGGCGTTTCCTACGCCTTTGGCGCACATACCGTTCTTAATCACATCGATTTACATATTCAACCTGGCAGCATTGTCGCGCTGCTCGGCCCTTCAGGCTGCGGCAAAAGCACGTTGCTGCGCTTGCTGGCAGGGCTGAGCGAACCGGCGGAAGGTGAGATCTGGTTTGGCGATCGCCTGGTGGCGAAAGCGGGCTGGACGCTACCGCCGGAAGCGCGCGATATCGGCATGGTATTTCAGGATTACGCGCTGTGGCCACATATGAGCGTGGCGCAAAACGTCGCTTTCCCGCTGAAAATGCGCAACGTGCCGCGCGCAGAGCGTGAACAGCGCGTGTCGCAGGCGCTGGAAAGGGTTGGGCTGGCGGAATTTGCCGGGCGCAAACCGGCAGGCCTTTCCGGCGGGCAGCAGCAGCGCGTCGCGCTGGCACGCGCCATCGTCGCCGAACCCGGCGTCCTGCTGTTTGACGAGCCGCTCTCCAATCTCGACACCGCGCTGCGCGAATCCTTATGCCTTGAGATGGCGCGACTGCTGCGCCAGCTCGGCACCACCGCCGTGTATGTCACTCATGACCACCGCGAAGCACAGCTTCTTGCCGATCGCATTGTGCATTTAGCGTCCGGGACCGTTGAATCTGTACGAACCGTTACTTCATCCTCAGGGGAAATTGCATGAAAGCCTTACTGTCCGTGAAAAAAGGAGTCGCTTTAGCCATGGTGCTGTCGTCGATGATGATCTCCAGCGCGCACGCGCTGACTGTTTACACCGCAGGTCCTGGCTCGCTGGCAAAAAGCCTGGCCAGCGGCTTTGAGCAAAAAACCGGCGTTAAAGTTAATATTTTCCAGGCCACCACCGGCAAAGTGATGGCGCGGCTGGAAGCCGAGCAGGCCAATCCACAGGCCGACATTCTGATTTCTGCCTCGTGGGATACCGCCGAAGATCTGCATCATCGCGGCTGGCTGCTGCCGTTTACCAGTGCCAATGCCCAAAATGTCCCGCAGACACTGAAAAGCGCCGACTATGTGGCGCAGGGCATCTCCGCGCTGGGGATTGTCTGGAACACCAAGAGCGGCACCCCGGAGCCGAAAGAGTGGAACGATCTGACATCTCCTGACTTTAAAGACAAAGTGACTACGCCGGATCCGTCACTTTCCGGCGCCTCGCTTGATCTGCTGATCGGTCTGCAAAATGGCATGGGCGACCGCGCATGGCAGTTGTTCGGGGCGCTGAAAAAGAACGGCATGGTGGTGAGCGGCCCGAACGCCCAGGCGGTAACGCCGGTGATGCAAGGGGCGAAAGCGGCGGTGTTTGGCGCGGTCGACTATGTCACCTATGGCAATATCGCGCAGGGCGAATCGCTGAAAGTGATCTTCCCGGCCAGCGGCACCGTTATCGCGCCGCGCCCGATGATGATCCTCAAAACCACCCAACACGCCGATGACGCTAAAGCGTTTATCGATTATGTGCTGTCGCCGGAAGGGCAAAAAATGGTCGCCGACGCGTGGCTGATGCCTGCCCGCACGGACGTGGAAGCGAAACGCCCGCTGTTTACCGAACTGAAAGTGCTGCCAACCCAGAGCAGCGGCACCAGTGAACGTGGCGAGGTTCTGAAGCGCTTTAACGCGCTCTTTGCTCAGTAATCCTTTCGATCTTTGCGGGGGCAACCCCGCTTTCAGGATACCCGTTGTGAACCAGAGATTGATTGCGCAAGCGACGCTGGCGCTGCTGCTGATACTGGTGGCGCTGCCGTTGCTGTTTATTGTGTTGCAGGCGGTATTCCCGCACTTTAGCGCCGGAAAATTCAGCGGCGCATTTTCCGCCATGCCCGCCTTATTGTCAGAGCCGCAACTGCCGGCCATGTTCGGCGGGACACTACAGATAGCCTGCGGTGTGGCGCTTTGCAGCGCACTGATTGGTTTGCCGCTTGGCGTCGCGCGCGGGTTATTTACTTTACCGTGGCCGAAATTGTGGGATCTGCTGTTTTTGATCCCGTTCTTAACTCCGCCCTATATTGCCGCGCTGTCGTGGATGCTGGTGCTGCAAACCCAGGGCTACCTGATGCAGCTCACCGGGCTGGATCTCAACAATCTGCTGTTTAGCAAGAGCGGCATCATTCTGGTGATGACGCTGAATATCTTCCCGGTGGTGTACTTTGCCGTATCGCGCAGTTTGCTTGCCAGCGGGCAGCGCCTGGCACAAGTCGCCCGCGTTCATGGCGCCACGCCGTGGCGCGCATTTTGCCATATCACCTTGCCGTTACTTTCCCCGGCGCTGGCGGCAGGGATGTTGCTGGCCTTTACACTGGCGGTGGAAGAGTATGGCGTGCCCGCCGCGCTGGGTACCCGTTCCGGCGTGGTGATGCTGACGGTCGGTATCGAAGAGAAACTCGCCGACTGGCCGATCGATTTGCCCGGCGCGGCGCTGCTGTCGGTAGTGCTGATCGCCATTGCGCTGTGCGGATGGTGGCTGCAACGCAAACTGACCGGCGATAAAGACGTCACTAGTGTTTCCGGGAAACCGACCGAGCTTGTCGGGGCGAAACTCGGTTTTGCCACTTTACCGGTACTGCTGGTGATGGCGGCGGTCGGTTTTCTCGCCGTGGTGCTACCGGGGTTATCGATGGCGTTCACCGGCTTTAGCTCTACGCTTTCCGGCGGCGTGTCGCTGGATAATCTCACCATGAAGCATTTTGCGGCGCTGTTCGAACAGCGCGGTGATGCGCTACCCGCGCTGGGCACCAGTTTATCGCTGGCATTCGGCGCGGCGCTGATTACCGGCGCGCTGGGCTTGTGCGCCGCCTGGCTGGTGGTGATGCAGAAGATAAAAGGGCGCTCGGTAATTGATGCGTTATCGCTGATGCCAGCCGCGCTGCCCGGCGTGGTGGTTGGCGTTGGGTTGATTTTGCTGTGGAACCGCAGCTTCTGGCCGGTTTCGCCCTACAACAGTTGGGCAATTTTGCTTATCTCTTACTGTTGCCTGCTGCTGCCGTGGCCGGTGCGTTATATCGGCAGCGCCCTGCGTCAGCTAGGCGGCAACCTGGAGCCTGCCGCCCGGGTTCACGGTGCCAGCGCGTTCCAGGCACTGCGTCTGATTGTGCTGCCGCTGGTTTTCCCGGCGATGCTCGCCTCCATGTTAATGGTGTTCGCCATTGCCTCGCGCGAGCTGGTCACCTCGCTGTTGCTGGCGCCGGCGGGTACACAAACCGTGGCGGTATTTATCTGGCGGCAATTCGAGCAAGGCTCAGTAGGTCAGGGGATGGCGATGGCGACACTGACGCTGCTCACCGGGCTGGTATTGATGCTCACCGCGCTCGGCATTATGCAGCGCAGCACAAAGGGATAAATCGAGGGCACGAAATCGACGGTAAAGCGAAAAAAATGCGCTATAACAACGGGACACCATTCGCAAGGAGCCTGTATGACCCCTTTTTTGACCGCTTATCTGGCCCGTATTGGCTGGGAGCAAACGCCCGATGTCTCACTGGAAACGCTGCGGGCGCTGCATTTACATCACAACGGCGCTATCCCTTTTGAAAACCTCGATGTGGTACTGCCGCGCGAAATTGAACTGAGCGATGAGGCGATTTTCCATAAACTGGTGGTTGCCCGTCGCGGTGGCTACTGTTTTGAGCAGAACGGGCTATTTGAGCGCGTGCTGAAAGAGGTGGGTTTTACGGTGCGCAGCCTGTTAGGACGGGTGGTGATTGCTAATCCACACCAGATGCCACCGCGCACGCACCGTATTTTGCTGGTGCAGATTGCGGGCGAGCCGTGGATCGCCGATGTCGGATTTGGCGGGCAGACACTGACCGCGCCAATCCGCTTACAGGAGGATATTGAGCAGGCCACGCCGCATGGCGTCTACCGCTTGCAGCGCAAGGGGGAAGACTGGGTGCTCCAGTTCCGTCACCACGAACGCTGGCAGTCGATGTATCAGTTTGAGATGGGGCAGCAGTACCAGGCCGATTTCGTGATGGGGAATTTTCACTCCGCACACTGGCCGGCATCCCATTTTCGCCATCACTTGCTGATGTGCCGCCATCTGCCGGACGGCGTAAAACTGACGTTAACCAACTTCCATTTTACCCACTGGAAAAACGGTCAGGTGCTGGAAGAGGTGACCTTTGCAGATGTTCCGGCACTGTATGACGCGCTGCAACAGCGCTTTGGGCTTGGTGTGAACGACGCACAGTATGGCTTTAGCCTGCAACAGCTGGAAACGGTGATGGCCGGTTTCGATTTGCACGGCGAAAAAGTTTAACGGAGTTCGTTGTCAATCATGACGGCCAGATGGCGATTGAAGGCAGCTTCATCGACATCTGGCATGCCCAGCATGCAAATCCCGTCCAGCCCGCAGACCAGCGCCATCAGGCGCCAGGCAATGTTTGCCGCCGTATCGGTATCCGTGAATTCGCCTGCCGCACGGCCTTGCTCAATCAGTTGCACCACTTTGACGTGCCACATCTCCATGGTCAGCAGGTACGCGCCTTTGAATTCCGGCTCTTTACTCGCCAGCAGTAACGCTTCACGCCACAAATGCACATAAGGTTCGAGACCGCCTTCATCGCTGCCCAGCATCGCGTGCAACTGCTCGCGCCATGGCGCGGTCGCGGGTACTACTTCCACCTCCAGCAGTTCCGCAATCAGGCGGATAAAGGCCTCGGCTTTTAATGCATTCGCCGAGGTGAAATGGTGGTGGACCTGGCCGGTGGCAACCCCGGCTTCGCTTGCCACGCGGCGAACGGTCATGGCGGAAAAACCTTCCGCCAGCGCTACGCGCATCGCGGCTTTCAGGATCACCTCCCGGCGATCATCCTTGTTCAGATAGCGCATACAACCTCGGTTAAATAGAGCGTCAACGGAGTTTAACAAAAAGCTGGACATGCGTTCAACTTTACGTAGGATCGCGATTCTGGACATCTGTCCAGGAATGAAAAAACGATGGAGAGAAGTATGTTTCGTCAGTGGTTAACGCTGGTCATCATTGTGCTGGTTTATATTCCGGTCGCGATTGATGCGACGGTGCTGCACGTTGCCGCGCCCACACTGAGCGCGGAGTTAAATGCCAGCGGAAATGAACTGTTATGGATAATTGATATTTACTCGCTGGTGATGGCCGGTATGGTGCTGCCGATGGGCGCGCTGGGCGACAGAATTGGTTTTAAGCGGCTGCTGCTTGTCGGCAGCGGCCTGTTTGGCGCAGCCTCGTTACTGGCGGCCTTTGCCGCGAGCGCCAGTTGGCTGATTGCCACGCGCGCGCTGTTAGCTGTGGGCGCGGCGATGATCGTGCCGGCAACCCTTGCCGGGATCCGTAACACCTTCTCGCAGGCACAGCAACGCAATACGGCGCTGGGCGTCTGGGCGGCAATTGGTTCCGGTGGCGCGGCGTTCGGCCCATTAATTGGCGGTATGTTACTGGAGCATTTCTACTGGGGGTCGGTATTTTTAATTAACGTGCCGATCGTCATTGCTGTGATGGCGCTGACTGCACACTTTGTACCGCGCCAGCAGGGCCGCGCCGATCAGCCGTTACACCTGAACCAGGCGTTGAGCTTAATTGTCGCCATCTTACTGCTGGTGTGGAGTGCCAAAACGGCAATGAAAGGCACGCTTCCGCTGTGGATCGTAGCGAGCACGTTACTGGTTGGTGCCACCTTGCTGACCGGGTTTGTCCGCATTCAGCTGGCCGCCAGTACGCCGATGATCGATATGCGTCTGTTTACGCATCGCGTGATTTTGAGCGGTGTATTGATGGCGATCACCGCGATGGTCACGCTGGTCGGTTTTGAACTGCTGATGGCGCAGGAGCTGCAATTTGTCCACGGTTTCACGCCATTTGCCGCCGGGGTGTTTATGCTGCCGGTGATGCTGGCAAGCGGGTTTAGCGGGCCGATTGCCGGGGTTCTGGTGTCAAAACTGGGCTTACGCCGTGTCGCCGCAGGCGGAATGGCGCTCAGCGCGCTGAGTTTTCTTGGTCTTTCCGCGACCAATTTTGCCACCCAGCCGTGGCAGGCCGGAGTATTGATGGCGCTGCTCGGTTTCAGTGCGGCGAGCGCGTTACTGGCTTCAACGGCGGCGATTATGGCCGCTGCGCCCAAAGAGAAAGCGGCAGCCGCCGGGGCGATAGAAGCGATGTCTTACGAGCTGGGCGCCGGACTGGGCATTGCCGTGTTTGGGCTGATTTTGAGCCGCAGTTTCTCCGCCTCGATCCAGCTTCCGCAGGGGTTAAGCAGCGAGACCGCCGCGCAGGCTTCATCCTCCATTGGCGAAGCATTCCGCCTGGCGCAGGAAGCACCACCTGCACTTGCTGAAGGGATCATCTCGGCGGCGAAAACGGCGTTTACCGGTTCGCACAGCATTGCACTGAGCACCGCCAGCGCACTGTTAATGCTGCTGGCGGTAGGGATCTGGTTTAGCCTGGCGCGAGTGGAAAACGCGTAGCGTTTGGCCGGATCACGCCCGCTGGCGGGTTGAGTACCAGCAGAGCAGCGATCCGGCGCACACCATCAGCGCGCCCTGCCAGAAAGAGAACGAGAGCGGGGCGCTTAACACCACCGCCGCCAGCGCGGAAGAGAGCACCGGCGTGAAATAGGACGCGGCGGCCAGCACGGTGACGTTGCCGTGCAAAATACCAATATTCCACGCGGCATAACCACAACCGAGCGCAATGCCGGTCATCAATAATTTCACCACAACCGGCAGCGTAAAAACCATTTCCGGCTGCGGTGTGAGCGCGAATTTCACCCATAATGTCGCGGCTGTCAGCAATACAAACAGCGTAATGCCGTTCGCGCCGTTGGCGTATTTGGTAGTAACGGTGCAATAAATCGCCCAAATAAACGCCCCGGCAAATGCCAGCGCATAGCTCAGCGGGCTGGAGATAATATTGTGCTGGATTTCAGAGATATTAAGGCCGCTTTCGCCGCCGAGCACCCAGCTCACGCCCAATAACGCCAGTAATAAACCGGGAATAACCCATAAACTGGCTTTTTGACCGTTGAATAATATTGCGCAAAGAATCGTCAGACTCGGCCATAAATAGTTGACCATGCCCACTTCAATCGCCTGCTGGCGCGTCGCGGCAAAGCCCAGCGAGAGCGCCAGACACAGTTCATAACTGACAAACAGCACGCTTCCGGCAATAAGGTAACGAGCTGAAAAACGGCGTAAATCCGGGATACCGACGATGACAGCCAGCAGCAAGCCGCTTAAGGTGTAGATCATCGCCGCACCGCCAACCGGGCCAAGCCCTTCGCTGACGGCGCGAATAAAACCGACCATCGTGCTCCAGAGTAATACCGCCAGTAAACCAATCAGCGTTGCTTTATTTTTATTCATTACCGCACTTAACCGCCTGAAACAAAGCCTCAATGTATAACACGCGTGAATGCTTAAACGAAATGAATCGCATGCCATCTACTCCTTTCGAGTCATGAAAAGAGAACGCTCGAGACTATTAGGTATCAAGCGCCAGGCGTTATTGATTTACCGCAATTAATTCACCGCGTGGAATGTTTAGTTTTCCGGCCGCAGTCAAAGACAATAATTGAGGAAAACAATGGACGTCAGCCGCAGACAATTTTTTAAAATCTGCGCGGGCGGAATGGCAGGAACCACGGCGGCCGCGTTGGGATTTGCTCCCAAAATGGCGCTGGCGCAGGCGCGAAATTATAAATTACTGCGCGCCAAAGAGACGCGAAATTCCTGTACATACTGCTCCGTGGGTTGCGGGTTATTAATGTATAGCCTGGGCGATGGTGCGAAAAACGCGAAAGAGGCCATCTATCATATCGAAGGCGACCCGGATCATCCGGTCAGCCGCGGCGCGCTATGCCCGAAAGGGGCCGGCCTGCTGGATTACGTACACAGTGAAAACCGCCTGCGCTACCCGGAATACCGTGCGCCAGGCTCTGACAAATGGCAGCGCATTAGCTGGGAAGACGCCTTTAACCGCATCGCCCGTCTGATGAAAAACGACCGCGACGCCAACTTTGTTGAAAACAATGCCGCAGGTGTAAAAGTCAATCGCTGGCTGTCAACGGGCATGTTGTGTGCCTCAGCGGCGAGTAATGAAACCGGCATGCTGACGCAAAAATTCGTGCGCTCTCTCGGCATGCTGGCGGTAGATAACCAGGCGCGCGTCTGACACGGACCAACGGTAGCAAGTCTTGCTCCAACATTTGGTCGCGGTGCGATGACCAACCACTGGGTTGATATCAAAAACGCCAACGTGGTGATGGTGATGGGCGGTAACGCCGCTGAAGCCCACCCGGTCGGTTTCCGCTGGGCGATGGAAGCCAAAAACAATAACGACGCCACGTTGATCGTCGTCGATCCGCGCTTTACGCGCACGGCATCAGTTGCCGATATTTATGCGCCAATACGTTCCGGGACGGACATCACTTTTCTCTCCGGCGTGCTGCGCTACCTGATCGAAAACAACAAAATCAACGCCGAATACGTCAAACACTACACCAACGCCGCGTTGCTGGTGCGGGACGATTTTGCCTTTGAAGACGGCTTGTTCAGCGGCTACGACGCGCAAAAACGCCAGTACGACAAAACTTCGTGGAACTACCAGTTTGATGAAAACGGCTACGCCAGACGTGATGACACGCTGACCGATCCGCGCTGCGTATGGAACTTGCTGAAACAGCACGTGGCCCGCTATACGCCGGAAACGGTCGAAAACATCTGCGGTACGCCAAAAGCGGACTTCCTGAAAGTGTGTGATGTGCTGGCCTCAACCAGCGCGGCGGACAGAACCACCACCTTCCTGTACGCCCTGGGCTGGACGCAACACACCGTCGGCGCGCAGAACATCCGTACCATGGCGATGATCCAGTTGCTGCTCGGCAACATGGGGATGGCCGGTGGTGGGGTAAACGCCTTGCGCGGGCACTCCAACATTCAGGGGCTGACGGATCTGGGGCTGTTATCAACCAGCCTGCCGGGTTACCTGACGCTGCCGTCGGAAAAACAGACCGATTTACAGCAGTACCTGGCGGCGAATACGCCAAAAGCGCTGTTGCCGGACCAGGTGAACTACTGGAGCAACTATCCCAAGTTCTTTGTCAGCCTGATGAAGTCGTTCTACGGCGACGCGGCGCAGAAAGAGAATAACTGGGGCTTTGACTGGTTGCCGAAGTGGGATCAGGCCTGGGATGTGATCAAGTACTTCAACAAGATGGCGAAAGGCGAAGTCAACGGTTATATCTGCCAGGGCTTTAACCCGGTGGCGTCGTTCCCGGACAAAAACAAAGTGGTCAGCACGTTGAGCAAGCTGAAGTACCTGGTGGTTATCGATCCGCTGGTGACCGAAACCTCCACCTTCTGGCAGAACCACGGTGAGATGAACGACGTCAACCCGGCGGATATCCAGACCGAAGTGTTCCGTCTGCCATCGACCTGCTTTGCCGAAGAGGATGGCTCGATCGCCAACTCCGGCCGCTGGTTACAGTGGCACTGGAAAGGCCAGGACGCGCCGGGCGAAGCGCTGAACGATGGCGAAATCCTCGCCGGGATTTACCACCGCCTGCGCGAGATGTACCGCACCGAAGGCGGCAAAGGCGCGGAGCCGCTGCTGAAGATGTCCTGGAACTACCGCCAGCCGCACAACCCGCACTCGGAAGAGGTGGCGAAAGAGAACAACGGCTACGCGCTGGCGGATCTCTATGACGCCAACGGGCAACTGCTGGCGAAAAAAGGCCAACTGCTCAATAGCTTTGCGCTGCTGCGCGATGACGGCACCACCGCCTCATCGTGCTGGATCTACAGCGGGAGCTGGACGGAGCAGGGTAACCAGATGGCGAACCGCGATAACGCCGATCCGTCCGGGCTTGGCAATACGCTCGGTTGGGCGTGGGCGTGGCCGCTGAACCGCCGCGTGCTCTACAACCGCGCGTCGGCGGATGTGCAGGGTAAACCGTGGGATGCGAAACGGATGCTCATCCAGTGGAACGGGACGAAGTGGGTCGGCAACGACATCCCGGACTTCAACACCGCGCCGCCGGGCAGCAATACCGGGCCATTCATCATGCAGCAGGAGGGGCTGGGGCGGCTGTTCGCCCTCGACAAGCTTGCGGAAGGGCCATTCCCGGAACACTACGAGCCGGTGGAGACACCGCTGGGCACCAACCCGCTGCATCCGACCGTGATCTCCAGCCCGGTAGTGCGTCTGTTTGAGGACGATGCCAAACGGATGGGGAAAAAAGATCAGTTCCCGTATGTCGGCACCACCTACCGCCTGACGGAGCATTTCCACACCTGGACCAAGCATGCGCGTCTCAACGCCATCGCCCAGCCGCAGCAGTTTGTCGAAATCAGCGAAACGCTGGCGGCGGCAAAAGGCATCGCCAACGGCGATCGCGTGACGGTGAGCAGCAAGCGCGGCTTTATTCGCGCGGTCGCGGTGGTGACGCGTCGTCTGCGGACTTTGCAGGTTCATGGTCAGCAGGTGGAAACCATTGGTATTCCGCTGCACTGGGGCTTTGAAGGGGTGGCGCAAAAAGGTTATATCGCCAATACCCTGACGCCGAACGTGGGCGACGCAAACTCGCAAACGCCGGAGTACAAAGCGTTTTTAGTCAATATCGAGAAGGCGTAAAGGAGCGAAATAATGGCTATGGAAACGCAGGACATACTGAAACGCTCCGCCACCAACCCGGTCACGCCGCCCCCGCGGGCGCGTGATTACAAAGCGGAAGTCGCCAAACTTATCGACGTTTCCACCTGTGTGGGCTGCAAAGCCTGCCAGGTGGCCTGTTCGGAGTGGAACGATATTCGTGACGAAGTGGGGCACTGCGTCGGGGTTTACGATAACCCGGCCGATCTGAGCGCCAAATCCTGGACGGTGATGCGTTTTAGCGAAACCGAGCAGAACGGCAAACTGGAGTGGCTGATCCGTAAAGATGGCTGTATGCACTGTGCGGAACCGGGCTGCCTGAAAGCCTGCCCGTCGGCGGGCGCGATTATTCAGTACGCCAACGGTATTGTCGATTTCCAGCAGGAGAACTGTATCGGCTGCGGGTACTGCATCGCCGGGTGTCCGTTTAATGTGCCGCGCCTCAACAAAGAGGATAACCGCGTTTACAAATGCACGCTCTGTGTCGATCGCGTCAGCGTCGGCCAGGAGCCCGCGTGTGTGAAAACCTGCCCGACAGGGGCGATCCATTTCGGCACCAAAGCCGAGATGCTGGAGCTTGGCGAGCAGCGCGTGGCAAAGCTGAAGGCGCGCGGTTACGCCAGTGCGGGCATCTACAACCCGCAGGGCGTGGGCGGTACGCATGTGATGTATGTGCTGCATCACGCCGATCAGCCGGGCCTGTACCACAACCTGCCGAAAGATCCGCAGATAGATACCTCGGTCAACCTGTGGAAAGGGGTACTGAAGCCGTTGTCGGCGGCGGGCTTCCTCGCCACCTTCGCCGGGCTGATTTACCACTACATCGGCATCGGGCCGAACAAAGAGGTGGACGACGATGAAGAGGAGCACCATGAGTAAGTCAAAAATGATTGTGCGCACCACGTTTATCGACCGCGCCTGTCACTGGACGGTGGTGATCTGCTTTTTCCTGGTCGCGCTGTCCGGCATTTCGTTTTTCTTCCCGACGCTGCAATGGCTGACGGAAACTTTCGGCACGCCGCAGATGGGGCGCATTTTGCACCCGTTCTTTGGCGTGGTTGTCTTCCTCGCGCTGATGTTTATGTTTGTGCGTTTTGTACATCACAACATCCCGGACAAGCAGGATCTGCCGTGGCTGAAAAACATTGTCGAAGTGCTGAAAGGCAACGAGCACAAGGTGGCGAAAGTCGGCAAATACAATGCCGGGCAAAAGATGATGTTCTGGTCAATCATGAGCATGATTTTTGTGCTGCTGGTAACCGGGGTGATTATCTGGCGCCCGTACTTTGCGCACTACTTCCCGATTCAGGTGATCCGCTACAGCCTGCTGCTGCACGCCACTTCGGCGATCATTTTGCTGCACGCTATCCTGATCCATATGTATATGGCGTTCTGGGTGAAAGGCTCCATCAAAGGGATGGTTGAAGGGAAAGTGAGCCGCCGCTGGGCGCAGAAACACCACCCGCGCTGGTATCGCGATGTGGAGCGTCTGGAAGCGAAAAAAGAGAGCACCGAAGGCATTAAATAATCTGCAAACCGCTCCGGATAACCGTTCGGAGCGGTTTTTTCTTTCCTCACACCTGCGTTTCCCCCTTTTGCGCTTTATTCATTAATCTGCCCGAATGCATGGATTTATATGTCAGCCCGGCCATTTCAACTGGTCGCTGTGGCATGAATAGTCAATAATGCCTGTCGCAAACTTTTAACAAGTGGTTAGTGGTATGAAAAAAACCGTTTTTTCGTTGGCACTTGCGACCTTTGGTCTGGGCATGGCGGAGTTCGGCATTATGGGCGTGTTGACCGAACTCGCGAACAATGTCGGCATTTCAATTCCTTCGGCGGGGCACATGATCTCCGCTTACGCCTTTGGCGTGGTGATTGGCGCACCAATCATGGCGCTCTTTTCGAACCGCTTTTCGCTGAAAAACACGCTGCTGTTTCTGGTGGCGCTGTGTCTCGTCGGTAACGCCATTTTTACCTTCTCCAGTTCCTACACCATGCTGATTATCGCGCGCCTGATTTCCGGTTTCCCGCACGGGGCGATTTTTGGCGTGGGGGCGATAATCCTCTCTAAAATCGCACCGCCGGGAAAAGTGACCATGGCGGTAGCCGGGATGATCGCCGGAATGACCGTCGCCAATCTGATTGGCATTCCGCTCGGCACGTGGATCGGGCACGCGTTCAGCTGGCGCTACACCTTCTTGCTGATCGCCGTCTTTTTCGCGCTGGTGATCGTCTCGGTGATTGCCTGGGTGCCGTCGCTGTTTGATACCAGCGAAAGTCGCCTGAGCGAGCAGTTTCACTTCCTGAAGAAACCAGAACCGTGGCTGATTTTTGCCGCCACCATGTTCGGCAACGCGGGCGTATTCGCCTGGTTTAGCTATGTGAAGCCGTTTATGGTCAATGTTTCCGGTTTCAGCGAAAGTGCGATGACATTGATCATGATGCTGATGGGGCTCGGCATGGTGCTGGGCAATATGTTCAGTGGTCGCTTATCAGTGAAATTCAGCCCAGTGCGCATCGCGGCGGTAACGGAATTACTGATTATGCTGGCGATGCTGGCGCTGTTTGTCGCCGGTGAAAGCAAAGTGGGGGCGTTGTCGCTTGGTTTTGTCTGCTGCGCCGGGCTGTTCGCGCTCTCTGCGCCGCTGCAAATCATGCTGCTGCAAAATGCGAAGGGCGGTGAAATGCTCGGTGCGGCGGGGGGACAGATGGCGTTTAACCTCGGCAACGCGGTCGGTGCCTGGTTTGGCGGGTTGATTATTGCGTTTGGTTTCACTTACAGCTACCTGACGTTACCAGCGGCGGTGCTGACATTTGCCGCCATGACCTCGCTTCTGATCTATGGTCACCGAAAAACAAAGCATCAACCGCAACAGGCTGTTCAGCACTCATCCTCCACCCGGTGAGCCTTGTGCCCACCGGGTCAATCACTCACGGCAAATACGGCTCGCCAAGCGTTAACATCAAGCGGTTCGCCCATGCGAAAAACGCAGCAGACTGGATAAGATCCAGTTGCTGCAAGGTATCCAGCCCCTGAGCATTGAGTCTTTCCAGATGCGCCACCGTTAACGCAGGCGGCGTTACCGACAGCGCGGCAGCGGCATCAATTTCTGCCTGCCAGCGCGTCGATTGTCCCTCGCTCAAAATCCCGCCCGGCTGCACGGCCAGCAAGGTTTCCACGGCATTATCATCCTTCGATAACTGGCTGGTTTTACGCGCATGGACCGAAGCGCAGTAGATACAGCCGTTAATTTTACTGGCCGCGGTGGCCGCCAGCTCGCGTTCCGCTCGCGGTAAACCACCCGGCGTATAGAAAATGCCTTTATCGGTTAAGGTGCGCTGCTCCAGCACCGGCAGGTTACGGCCCAGCAGGCGGAAATAGTCGGAATCCGTATGGCCAAACTTCGCCAGGATCGCCTGTTCGTCGGGCGTGAATTCCGCCAGCGGTTTTGCCGCCAGCCACGGCTCCCAGCCTAATTCCTGTCGCGTAAATTGTACCGGCGCGGCTTTGCCGCTTTGCGTTTTCGCGCTGGTGTGCCAGGCACCGGCCACCACCGCAATATCGCTGTCAGCTACCGTTTTTCCGTTTAACAGCCGCAATCCGGCCAGTAGCCGGCTCTGGAAGCTGACAAACGCAACCAGTTGCGCCAGTGTGACAATACTCTCTTTCTTCCAGCCCGCGGCAACCAGTGTGTTCAGCGCCTGAGGCGTCGCTTTCACCGGCGAAAAAGTCAGTAAGCGGGCGAATTCCAGCGCCGGGGTTAAGCGTGCCGAAGTCGGGTCGGCGAGGCCAAAACCGGCGTAGTGTGCCGCCAGCTCATTGGCGTTGTGCCATTTCGCCACTTTCGCCGCCACGCTATAGCGCTCATCGGCGGTGAACGCCTCTTCCTGAATATCAAACAGCGCCTGGTAACTGCCTTGCGCATGCTGCGTTGCGGCATCACGCGTGTCACGCGCCTGAGCCACAGGAGAGCCGGGAGCGATCTCCGCCAGTTCGGCAAGAATGTCCTGAGTAAACGCCATAACCACTCCTTATAAAATCTGCGGGGCGATCCGCCCGGCGATCAGTTCGATGGAACGCAGGGTGTCCTGGTGCGAAGGTTCGACCGAATGCACCTGGAAAGAGATATCGGTGGCGCGCGCCAGCACGCTGTCTTTGCCGAGCGAATCCAGAACGGTTTTCGCATCACCGATATGGGCATCAAATTGTTGAATATAATCAGTGACGTTGTCACCATTTACGCGATAGCCCGCCGCGCGGTGCTGTTGCGCTTGCTTCGTAAGGCCCGGTGCGGCGACATGAAGCGCGTAATCAACGCTGTCGGCAACAAACGCGGTGCGCGACGCCAGAATGCGCGGTGTCACACCGGATGGCAGCGCGGCAAGGTAGGCATCGATCATCGGGTTCTGGATAGCATCCAGCGTCAGGAAGGGTTCATCGGCCGGACGCGGTTGGGTGCGCGACAGCATTAATCCGTGACCGCCTTGCGCTGCCCGGATAGCCCCTTCAACCGAAAAGGTGGCGATCCACACGCGCTCCGCCAGTTGCGGCGCAGGCGGGTAGAGGTGGTTATCCGGGTGAGTGAGCGAATCCCCGCGCCACGCACTCTGGATCAAATGCAGACCGTCGGCAAAGGCTGTCGCACGTTCGTTAATCGTCAGACCAAACGGCAGAAAGGATGTCGGCGTCCCGCCGGAGCCAAAGCCCACTTCCAGCCGTCCGTCGCTGAGCAAGTCCAGCACCGCCGCGTCTTCCGCCACCCGCAGCGGGTTTTCCAGCGGCAGAGTGATGATGGCAGTGCCGAGCCGAATGCGTTCAGTGTGCGCGGCAACGTGCGCCAGAAAAACCAGCGGCGACGGTAAACCGCCTTCGTGCTCATGGAAATGGTGCTGCGCAATCCACGCCGTATCGAAACCGTGGCGTTCGGCATGGCGGATCTGTTCCGTCGCCAGCCGGTAGCGCTCTTTCGGCACGGCGTTATCAAGCAGGCGGGTAAAAAAGCCCAGGCGTTTTCGCGTCATGCGAACTCCTCCGTAGCGGGTGAAAAATGGGGAATGGCGTTGATTAATTCGCGGGTATAGTCGTGCTGCGGCGCGGCAAACAGTTGCTCAACCGGACCGTGTTCGACAACGCGACCATTACGCAGCACCGTGACGCTGTGACCAATACGGCGCACGGTCGCCAGATCGTGGGTGATAAACAGATAAGTCAGCCCCAGTTGCTGCTGCAGTTGCTGAAGCAGGGCGAGGATCTGCGCCTGTACCGTGACATCCAGCGCAGAAGTGGCCTCATCCAGCACCAGGATGGATGGCTCAAGGATCAGTGCGCGGGCAATCGCAACGCGCTGACGCTGCCCGCCGGAAAGCTCCCGCGCCGTGCGTTCAAGTAGCGACAGCGGCAGCGCGACCCGGCGGGCAACGGCCTCCACGCGCGCCATGCGTTCCGCTTTCTCAATACGCTCAAAGTTCTTTAACGGCTCTTCGATAATCTGTGCCAGCGTCTGGCGCGGATCGAGCGAGGCGAAAGGGTTCTGATAAACGAACTGGATTTTGCGCCGCAGTTGCCGGTGCGCCTCCGGGCGCAACTGCGTGGCATCGATATCATCAATGATCACTCTGCCGCTATCCGCTTGTTCAAAGCCCAGCAGAATGCGCGCCAGCGTGGTTTTACCGGAACCGGATTCACCCACCAGCGCGTGGGTGCTGCCGCGGCGTACCTCAAAGCTCACGGCGTCAAGCGCCTGTAACGTGTGGCCTTTACCGAGCGAAAAGCGTTTATCGATATCCAGCAAACGGATTGCCGGTGAGGAGTGCGGCTGGCCGGAAACCGGCGCGATAGTCAGTGATTGCCCGTGCACATCGCTGAGCAACTGGCGGGTGTAGGCATGCTGCGGCGCGCGCAAAATATCCGCCGTCTTACCCTGTTCCTGAATGTCGCCGTCACGGAAAACCAGCAGCCGATCGGCGTGCTCGGCGGCCAGCGCCAAATCATGCGTCACAAACAGCACTGCCGTGCCGGATTCGCGGCGTAGCACATCCAGCAGATCGAGAATGCGTTTCTGCACGGTGACATCCAGCGCGCTGGTCGGTTCGTCGGCGATAATCACATCCGGTTGCAGAGCGATAGCCATGGCGATCAGGACACGCTGTTTCATGCCGCCGGAAAGCTGGTGCGGATACTGTTTGATGCGTTGCTCTGGATGGCTAAGTCCCACTTTGCTCAACAATGCCAGCACCTGCGCGTCGCACTGTCGGGCAGTGAGTTTGCTGTGCAGATGGAGCACTTCCGCCACCTGCGCACCGATCGTTTTGACCGGGTTGAGCGAATTTCCCGGATCCTGCGGCACCAGACTGATGCGCGCACCGCGCAAGCTGTTCAGCCGCCTGGCCGACCACTGGCTTATCACTTCGCCGTTAAGCACAATGTTGCCACTGTCGCGCCGGGCATTCTCAGCGAGCAGGCCAATAATCGCCTGCGCCGTGGTGGTTTTACCGGAACCCGACTCGCCGACAAATGCCAGCATTTCACCACGCTGGAGAGTAAAACTGACCTGATGCACCACTTCGCGCCATTCTCGCCCGGTGCGATAACTGACGCGTAAATTTTCTACCGATAACACTGTCATGCGCGGCCTCCGCGAAACTGGCGGCTGATGCGGTTTACCGCCAGCACCACCACAACCACGACTACACCCGGGAAGGTCGTCAGCCACCAGGCAGTGGATAAATAATTGCGTCCTTCCGCAATCAGTAAGCCCCATTCCGGCACCGGCGGCGGGGTGCCGTAACCGAGGAAACTGAGAGTGGAAAGGGCGAGGATCGCCTGGCCGAATTGCAGTGTGGCGAACGCCAGTACCGCCGTGAGCGAGTTGGGTAAAATGTGTCGCCACAGCACGGCCAGGAAGGTGCCGCCGCTGCCTCTGGCCGCTTCGACATAATCGGTATGGCGAATGCGCACCACTTCGCCACGCGACAGGCGGGCAAAACTGGCGACCGAAGCCACGCCGACGGCAATTGCCGCGTTCACCGTGCCAAAGCCAAGCAAAATAATGACCGTCAGCGACAGCAACAGCGAAGGAATTGAGAGCAGAACATCCACCAGACGCATCAGTACCGATTCGACGCGTCCGGCAAGCGCTCCGGCGATAACGCCGGTCAGCGTGCCGACAATCAACCCCATCGCCACCGCCGCCAACGCAGCCGAAAGGGAATGCGACGCGCCATAAACAATGCGCGCATACAGGTCGCGTCCTAGCTGGTCGGTGCCCAGCCAGTGACCGGCTTGTGGCGCCAACCGCTGCGCGCCGGCGATACCTTCTGTCGGGCTATACGCGGTAAACAACGCAGGGAATAACGCGGCCAGAACCGCCAGAATAATCACCGTCCACGCCAGCCATAATCCTGGCTGCCAGCGCAAACCCGACCAGACAGGAACCCGCTTGCGTGCGGCGATAGCGTAATCAACCAGGCTCATAACGCCCCTCCGCTAACGGTTTGCAGCCGCGGGTCAAACCACGGCATCAGTAAATCAACCAGCAGGTTGATCAGCACAAAGCCGAGCGCGGAGATCATCACCACCGCCTGCAACACCGCGATATCCTGATTATTTACCGCCTGCTGAGTAAGCTGGCCTAAGCCGGAACGGCCAAACACGGTTTCGGTAATTAGCGCCCCGGCAATCAATTCACCCAGCAGCAACCCGGCAATGTTCAGCACCGGCAGCAGGGCGTTGCCCGTCACATGCCGCCACAGCACGCCGGTTTCGCTAAAGCCTTTCGCGCGTGCTACCGCAACAAAGGGTTGCGCGGCAACCTGATCGATACTGCGCATGAAAATTTGCGCCAGCGGTGCACTAATCGGAATGGCAACGGTAATAATCGGCAGGATCAGTCCCTGTAGTGGCGAAGGGTTAATCACCGGGATCAACCGCCAGTGAAATGAGAACAGCTGAATCAGCGCGATCCCCAGCCAGAATGTCGGTAAGGAGATCAGCAGCACCGGAACAGACTGAATCGCATTACTAAGCCCGCGCAGCGCCGGAAGTCGGGAGGCAAACGCCAGCGTGAAGGCCAGTGCTACCGCGAGCGCAAAGGCGGGGAGCGCCAGCTGGAGCGTGTCCGGCAAATTGCTGGCGATAAGCTCGCTGACCGGTACACCCGCTTGCACCGAATAGCCAAAATCTCCGCGCACCATGGCAAGCAGCGTATGAAAATATTGCTGCCAGAGTGGACTGTTTGCGCCATAGGCCACGCGCATCTCTTCGATTTGCGTCGGGCTGAGGCCCAGATCCGGGTTCTGAAACTTAATCAGCACCGCGTCGCCCGGCAGCACCTGAAGCAGCACGAAAGAGAGAGTAAACGCGGCCCATAACACCAGCAGACCTTGCCCGGCGCGCCGCAGAAGATAGTGGCTCATCGCCTGCCTCCTCAGTGTTTTTCAATCCACGCGCCGTAGAACGACGGGCGACCTACGGCTTCAAAGCTTGCGCCTTTTAGCCATGGCGCGCCGGCAAAGACCTGCGGCTCTTCAAAAATCGGGATCACATAAGCGTTATCCAGCAGATAACGCTGCGCGTCACCGGTCAGTTGCAGACGTTTTTGTCCATCCACTTCGGCGGAAATGCTCACCAGCAGGTCGTTAAGTTTGTCGTCGCGGAAATTTTTCACCTTGTCGCTGGAGCCACCTTTTTGCAGCAGCGCGTCGCGGTTTGCCGGATAGAACATGCTTTTCACCACATCCGGATCGGCACGCCCGACCTCGGAAACAGTGAGTGGTGTTTTCAGCGGGTCGAGGTTATCCAGCGTATGGCTACCCGCATCGCCGGCTTTTACGCTCAACGCCACGCCAACCTGTCGCCACTGCTGCGCCACCAGTTGCAGCACCTCTTTGTTTTGCGGCTGCGGCAAGGATTCATACACTGCCAGCGCCAGTCGTTGTCCGTCTTTGCTGCGAATACCGTCCGCGCCTGTTTTCCAGCCCGCGTCGTCCAGCAGTTGCTTCGCTTTCGCCGGATCGAATGTCAGTTTGTCGCGCAGATCGACGTAACCGGCGGCAGAATGAGCAATCACAGAGGTTGCCTGCGGATAATTCGGCGAGAAAAGGGTATCGACAACTTGTTTAGCGTCAGTGGCGTGCAGCAGCGCCTGGCGGACCCGCACATCGGCAACCAGCGGGTTATCGGGGCGGAAACTTATGCTGTCATTCACGCCACGTGTCGGCGCGGCATAAATGTTGAAACCCTGATCGGTGGCCTGCTTTTCGTCGTATGCCTGCACCTGGCGAATAAAGCCCGCCTGACCCGACAGCAAAGCGCCGATGCGCACACTGTCTTCCGGGGTGACAATAATTTTTATGCCATCAAGATTCGCCGGGCCTTGCTGGGTAAGGTTTTTCGGCCCCCACTGATAATCTTTACGCGCGGTGAGGGTGACTTCACGCCCCAGTTTTTCATCGCTGACGACAAACGGCCCGGAACCAATAATCTGCCGCGCGTCGCCCAGTTGTTCGAAGTTACGCTGTAACGTACTGAGCGATACCAGACCAGAGCCAATGGTAGCGGTGCCTTGCAGGAAGCCCGGCGACGGTTTTTTAAAGTAGAATTTAACGGTCTGCGCATCGATCACTTCACTGTGATCGTAGTTATTGATCACTTCCGATACCGGCAGGCGTTGCGCTTTGTTGCCAAGGCCGTAGGTGTCGAAGTTTTTCGCTACAGCGTTGGCATCAAGCGGCGTGCCGTCGGAAAAGGTCACCCCCGGGCGAATTTTAAAGGTGTATTCGGTCTTATCGGCGTTGGTGCTCCAGCTTTCAGCAATCCACGGCTCCACCTGTAATGTTTTGGGGTTCTGCCAGGTCAGCTTGTCGGTGATTTGATTAAGAATGCCGCCGTTGGGGTAAAAACCCCCGGCTGGAGGGTATAAATTGGTGTGCGCCTGCTGCTCAAGATAAATTAGCGTGCCACCTTTAACCGGCGTCTGTGCCGCCCAGCTCTGAACGGAAGCGGCCGTTATCAGCACCGTCAGCAGCGGCAAGCGAAAAGGGATGTGCATGGTGAATTCCTTTGTTATCTATTGTCTTAACGTCGGATTCATCATCCGGTGCGCGCTATAACAAGGGAACAAAGGAATTGAGATAAGCATTTCAGAAAAGCGCAAAACCGGGGCACGCCCCGCTAAGACAGCGCGTTAACGCAGCCAGGGCGTAATGGTCAGCCCGACCAGTACCCCTTCAGGCGCAAGCAGGCGCGTGACGCTCTGCCCCCAGGGTTCCAGACGGTTAGCAACCAGCAGTTGATACCCTTTGTTGACCAACACATCGGTAGCGGTAGCCAAATCCTGCACTTCAAATTCAACCCAGCTTTGCGGAACGGGGTGGGAATCCGGCCATTTCTCTGCGCCAAAGCACGACGCGGCGGCGTGATGCAGCGGCCACAGGGCGAAGTGTTTTGCGCCGTCGAGCGCATCGTGGTCGGCGACGAGGTAATCGCTCGCGCCCTCCATCGGTTTCAACGGCAGCCCAAGGGTGTGCTGGTAAAACGCCTGGCTGTCGGCAACGTTTTGCGGAATGGGGCCGAAACCGGCGATAAACAGCACTTCAAGCCCGGGGATAGTGGGGATCATAAACACCTCTGTGTCAGAAAAAAGGGGGCAGTCATGCCCCCCGATTATAGGCAATGCCCGGTGATTAATGGCGGAGGTCGATCACCATACGACCACGGATCTGGCCCTGTTCCATCTCTTTAAAGATGGCGTTGATATCTTCCAGCGGGCGCAGCGCCACTTTCGGCACCACTTTGCCTTCGGCGGCGAACTGGAAGGCTTCGTGCAGATCCTGACGCGTTCCGACCAGCGAACCAACGACCTGAATGCCGTCCAGCACCAGGCGCGGAATATCGAGGCTCATTGCTTCTGGCGGCAGACCCACGGCCACCACGCGACCACCGGCACGCACGGCATCAACAGCCGAGTTAAAGGCTGCTTTTGCCACCGCGGTAACTACGGCGGCATGTGCACCGCCGGTTTTTTCATGCACCACTGTTGCCGCATCTTCGCTGCGTGAGTTGATGGTGAGATCCGCGCCCATGCTGGCAGCGAGTTTAAGCTGCTCATCATTTACGTCGATGGCGATCACTTTGGCGTTAAACACATTTTTAGCGTATTGCAGCGCGAGGTTACCCAGCCCGCCGAGGCCGTAGATAGCAATCCACTGGCCCGGTTTAATCTGCGAAACTTTCACCGCTTTATAGGTGGTCACGCCCGCGCAGGTGATGCTGCTGGCTGCGGCGGAGTCCAGACCGTCCGGCACTTTCACCGCATAATCCGCGACCACAATGCACTCTTCCGCCATGCCGCCATCGGCCGTGTAACCAGCGTTGACTACCTCACGGCACAAGGTTTCGTTGCCGCTGTTGCAATATTCGCAGTGGCCGCAGCCCTGAAAAAACCACGCCACAGAAGCGCGATCGCCCACTTTCAGCGAGGTCACGCCTTCGGCCACCTGGGTGACAATACCAATGCCTTCGTGTCCGAGGATCACACCGGTTTTGTCGCCGAAATCCCCGTTTTTCACGTGCAAGTCCGTATGGCAAACGCCACAGCACTCCATTTTCAGTAACGCTTCGCCATGTTTCAGCGGGCGTAATGTTTTTTGAGTCACTTCAACCTGATGATCTTTTGTAACAACAGCAGCCTTCATGGTGTTTCTCCTGTGATGAGGCATGGAACTGAGATCCGGGTGTGGCGTATGGCTTCATCCGTAATATACGTCTTTAGAATTAATGGTTTAGGAGGGACATTCAAGAGCAGGGCAACATGCTGTAATACTTTCAGCGCCTTTCCCCTGGTTTAGGTAGGGTAAATAATCAGTAACCATGCTGTTAATAAGGTTATAGAGTTCGCAGCATCTATGTCATGCTACTGTCATCAATTGCCGCCAAATTGTTGCTTTCTATAACAAAAGAGTGATTAACAATGCATCTGGTGAAAAAACTGCTGGCCGTCAGCGTTCTCTTATCCGCCTCGGTTCAGGCACACAATATTCTTGCGTTTCCGCAGCCGGAAAATAACCCGGAAGAGTTCTATGCGGTAACGGAAATCCCGGCGGGCGGCATTATTAAGTATGAAACGGACGCCGAAACCGGCTTTATCGTGGCTGATCGCTTTCAGTCAATGCCGGTGGCTTACCCGGCGAACTACGGCTCGCTCACCCAGTCGCTGGCGGGGGATGGCGATCCGCTGGATGTGATTTTCTACACCCGCGCGCCGCTGGCACCGGGAACGCTGATTAAACTGCGCCCGATTGGCGTGCTGAAAATGATTGATGGCGGCGAAACGGACGACAAAATTGTTGGCGTACCGGCCAGCAAAATCGACCCGACCTATGACGACATTAAAAACATCACCGATTTGCCTAAAATCGAGCAGCAACGGCTGGAAGCGTTCTTCCGCATTTACAAACAGTTGCCGGACGGACGTAAAAAAGTGGAGCTGAACGGTTTTAACGACGCGGCAACCGCAAAGCAGGAAATCAAACAGGCATGGGAGGCCTGGAAAGCGAAAAAAACGCAGCAGTAAGAAACCGCCTGCATACCGCTGACATGGGTTGCGCTTTTTGAGTGACGTCCTCACTAAAAAGTCTCTGCCGGTTCTGCATGATGTCGATCCGAGGACACGCAGGGTGTTTCCTCCGCGCGAAAAGAATAAACCAGCACCTGTTGCTAACCCGCAGCACAGGCTGATGTTAAAAAACAGGCGCCGTAAGGCGCCTGTTTGCTGTGGTACTACAACCGTTGTTGCAGGCGGGCAATCTCCTCGCGCCACTGCGCCTGAAGTTGCGGTTTCTGGTGCTTCGCTTTACGCGCCAGGTCTTCTGCCAGTTGGGTTTCAAGCTTAATTAAACGCTCCAGAAGGGCATCAATATCCTCTGGCTCAGCGGCGACGCTAAGCGCCTCCGGCGCTGTCTGCTCGTGGCGGACACTTTCGCGCAGGCGTTCGAACACCGCCTCAGCATCATGCCATTCGCTCAGCTCACCGTTTTCCACCAGCCAGAAGCGGTTACAGCTACTGCTGATAAGCGCTCTGTCGTGGCTGACCAGCAACACACCGCCGCTGAACTGTTGCAGCGTTTGCGCCAGCGCCTCTTTGCCTGCCATATCCAGATGGTTGGTTGGCTCATCCAGCATCAGCAGGTTAAAGCGCGCCAGCGACAGACCGACAAATAATAACCTGGAGCGCTCACCGCCGCTGAGTGTCGCCACGCGTTGCCCGTGACGCGCCCAGGCAAAACCGGCGCTGATGAGCGCCATTTTGCGATCCTGTGGCGCGGGGGCAAACGGCTCTAGCGCGTCAAACAGCGTGGCGTCATCCGGCAACTGATGCAGCGTCTGGTCGTAGTAACCGGCGTTCAGCCGGGGATGCAGACGCAACCCGGATGCGCTTTCCTGCTGGTAAGCCCGCCAGATAAGACGCAGAAGCGAGGATTTCCCGCAGCCGTTACGCCCGACAATGGCGACCCGATCGCCGCTTTTCAGCCGCGCAACCGGCACCCGGAACAAGTCCGGTAATCCGGGCGCAGGCGGAACAGCGAGCTGTTCCATCTCCAGCAGACGATCCGCCCTGAGTTCCTCGCCATGCAGCGCCAGCCGCCACTGGCTGCCCTCGGTCAGTTCGGTCTGGTTCTCTTTCAGGCGTTCAACCTGGCGCTCCATCTGTTTCGCTTTGCGCGCCAGATCTTCGTTGTCATAGACGCGCCCCCAGGTGGCCAGCCGTTTGGCGCTGGCGGTAACGCGGTCGATCTCCTTTTGCTCCGCTTTGTGACGCAGGGCATCGCTCTCATCCCGCGCTTCCAGCGCCTGCCGCGCCGCGCTACAGGGGAGCGCGAAGCTGTGCAGCGTATGGTCACGCAGGATCCAGCTGCCATTGGTCACCGCATCCAGTAACGCCGCGTCGTGCGACACCATCACGAAACTGCCGGACCAGCTTTGCAGAAACTGTTCCAGCCACAGCAATGTGGGCAGATCGAGGTGGTTGCCCGGCTCATCCAGGAGTAGCAGATCCGGTTCGCGGATAAGCGCCCGCGCCAGCAGCAAGCGGGTATGTTGCCCGCCGCTCAGCGTGGCGGCCGTTAAGGCGATTTCATGCGGACTCAGTCCCATGCTGGCCAGTAATGCTTCGCCGCGCCAGCGCTGGCTGTCGCGCTCCGTCGACGGGAGCTGTGCAAGTACTGCATCAAGCAGCGTCATCGATAACAGGGCATCGGGCAGATGTTGCTCAACGCGCGCCAGCAGGCACTGGTTTGCCACCGTCACGTTGCCGGAAAGCGGCGACAGCGAACCGTCCAGCACTTTTAGCAGCGTACTTTTGCCGCAGCCATTGTCGCCAATTAGCCCGAGGCGATCGCCTTTTTTCAGGGTGAAGGAGAGATCGGAAAATAACGGACCAAACGCCGTTTCAACACGGATAGATTGTGCAGATAGTAATGTGCTCATTGCTTACTCAAGAGTTACAGGCACGAGCGTGCCTCGTCAAACATCGCTGACGATAACCTGGTAAGCCCAAGGGAAGGGATTGTTGTCTTCGCTCAAGCCGAAGTTATCGCAGCACGAAACCGATAACGCTTGAGCTGGCGCGATCGCCAAAGGCATGTGAATAGTCAAACAATTCACAATACAGCATAAGTAGCCTCCTTTTTTATATTCAGTAAGTTAATGGGTGAAAAGGAGTTTAGCGGGGAAATGAATGTTTTACCAGCAGGGAAAAACCCGGCGCACTGCGGCGCCGGGTGCGGAGATTAAATAGAAGTACGGCGGTAGCTGCGGTACTTCGGCTCCCAGAAGTTTTCGTCAATGGATTGCTTCAGCGCTTCGGCCGAGGTTTTTGCCGCCAGACCTTGTTGTTGCGCCATTTTGCCAACGGCAAAGGCTATGGCGCGTGAAACTTGCTGAATGTCTTTAAGCTCCGGCAGCACCAACCCTTCGCCATTAAGCAGCAGCGGGGAGTATTCCGCCAGCGTTTCGCTTGCCGCCATCAGCATTTCATCCGTAATGCGTGACGCGCCGCTGGAAATAACCCCAAGACCGATGCCCGGGAAGATGTAGGCGTTGTTGCACTGGGCAATCGGGTAGGTTTTCTCTTTCCACTGCACGGGCGAGAACGGGCTGCCGGTGGCAACCAGCGCCATCCCATCCGTCCAGCTAATGATATCCTGCGGCGTTGCTTCCACGCGCGAGGTCGGGTTCGACAGCGGCATGATAATCGGTCGCGGGCAGTGTTTGTGCATTTCACGGATGATCTCTTCCGTGAACAACCCGGTCTGTCCAGAAACACCGATCAGAATATCCGGTTTCACGTTTCGCACCACATCCAGCAGGGAAAGGGCTTCATTCTGCGCGCCGGTGTCCCAGTTTTGCAGGTTTTCGCGTTTTTGTACCAGCTTACTCTGGAACGGCAGCAAATTCGGCATTTCGTCCGTCAGCAGGCCGAAACGGTCAACCATATAGACCTTCTGACGGGCGTCCGCTTCGCTCAACCCTTCACGCTGAGTCTGCGCAATGATTTGTTCCGCAATACCGCAACCGGCGGAACCCGCGCCAAGGAAGACGATTTTCTGCTGGCTGAGCTGGCTGCCCGCCGCGCGGCTGGCGGCGATCAGCGTCCCGACAGTGACTGCCGCCGTGCCCTGGATGTCATCGTTAAAGCAGCAGATTTCATCGCGATAACGGTTCAGCAGCGGCATGGCATTTTTCTGCGCGAAGTCTTCAAATTGCAACAGCGCGTCCGGCCAGCGCTGTTTCACCGCCTGAATAAATTCATCCACAAAAGCGTAGTAATCATCGCCAGTGATACGCGGATGACGCGAACCCATATAGAGCGGATCGTTAATCAACTGCTGGTTGTTGGTGCCAACATCCAGCACGACGGGCAGGGTGTAAGCCGGGCTGATACCGCCGCAGGAGGTGTAAAGCGACAGCTTACCAATCGGAATACCCATGCCGCCGATGCCCTGGTCGCCAAGACCGAGGATGCGTTCCCCGTCGGTCACCACGATCACTTTGATGTTGTGATTCGGCACGTTTTGCAGGATGTCGTCCATGCTGGCGCGGTTCTGCCAGGAAATGAACACCCCGCGTGCGCGGCGGTAAATATCAGAGAAACGCTCGCACGCCCAGCCGACGGTTGGGGTATAGATCACCGGCATCATCTCTTCGAGATGATTTTCGACCAGCCGATAGAAGAGGGTTTCATTGGTGTCCTGAATATTGCGCAGATAGATGTGCTTATCGATGTCGGTTTTAAAGCCCTGATACTGCAACCAGGCGCGTTCGGCTTGTTCTTCAATGGTTTCAACCACTTCTGGCAGCAGGCCAAGCAGGTTGAAGTTGCTGCGCTCTTCCATGCTGAAGGCGCTGCCTTTGTTCAGCAACGGAAACTCCAGCAACACGGGTCCAGCGTAAGGGATATATAACGATCGGTTTTTATTATGCTTTGCATTCATCTTACAGCTCCTTGATCAACTTTCTCCCGTGGGGGTGAGTCACGGGCAGGTACAGCGGCGGGCGCAAGTATAAAGCATCGCTTCAGCAAATACTTCCCGATCGCGGTATTCGTTGATTGAATTTTTAGCAATAACAAGGAGAGGGGGGGATAAAACACCACCCCGGACGGGGTGGTGAGGGTGGACAAATCAGCCTGCGCGGCGATGACGCCCGGAGCGGTGAGTGACCACCGTCTCTTCCTGGTTGTCTTTCGTGACAACTTTGCGGGTGTTCGACACTTTGTAATCCAGCCCCATAAGATGACGTGCCTGACGGTTCGATTTCATGCTTACTCCTTAATCCAGTTCAATGTTTCAAGGACAAGCCCGGTGACTGACCGGGCGAAATTCAATCTCATCATTGCGCGGTACAAAAAACATACCGAACTGTTATCCTCGGACATCCCGGTATAAAGTGCAATAAGAAAAGTTACCTTTAGGTTTTATCGCGATAAATAATAAAGCCTCTCTAACAGATTAAATTCCTGCACACTATAGGGTTTGCGAGTAAAAATTCCGAATGGCCTCAATTAAAGTAGAATATTCTTGAGTTTAAACGCCTTCACAAAGTTGCTTAATGGTTACAATAATTAAATTGATATATTACGGATGAAACATCATTTCGCTTTTTTATGTGACGAAAAGTAAAAAAATGACATTATCTTCAACATTGCGATGCCAACCACTTTAAACCCAGGCCGTAATATGCTTTTCTTAGCATCAATGGAATAATTAAAAAAATATCTTCGCAATGAGAAAGAGGTAATTCCATGGACGTTAGAAATGGAGTGATTTTTATTTCTTTTGATGCTGTTGCTTTTTCGGGAATTACTGTTGAAGCATTCAAAACAGCACAAGAGTTAGTGCACAAGGGAATTAAGCCTTATCTTGATCTTGGTTACGACATCAAGATTGATAAAGGCAAATTCAATAAACCATATGAATGGGAGAATGCTATATATAAAGGTGGATTTACGCTTGTACGAATAAATGACATTACCAGCCTACCTGACTACAACCCCGGTTTTATCGAGTACTCGCATAATGTATTGATTAGCCAGAAAATAACCGCTTCATCAGCGGAACGTGAAAGAATTCTTTCTGTGATTGATAAAACAGCATGCCAACTGGCAAAAAAAATCGTGCTGCAATGGGAGCAACTCAATATCGGTACGGTTTATGTTGAAAACGGCACGCTTCCGGAAAATATTATTTATACAAAGGCTCTATATATTGCAATAGATGTATATGGGAAGCGATATGATTTAGAGAAATTCGTCACCTGGCGCGACCATGATTTAATGTGGAACAGCGAAAAAACGGTGATGAAATATGGTGCTTATCCATACCCATATGCCATCAAACCCATAAAATCCCCTTATATCACCTACGTTACGCTTAATGAGGATTTGAAAGCAAAACTTGAAGAATGGTGTAACTATGCTGTTGAAGTTAAAGTTAAAAAGAACGCTTACAACTTTAGCGAGGCGCGAAGTCATAGTGATATGCGGCGCAGCCTTGGTATAGGTTGTAATGATATATTGATTGCCCGAACCACGCGCCTCATCCCACAAAAACGGCTTGACCGGGATATTTACCTGGTATCAAAACTCAACCAGCTATTTCAACAACACGGTCGCGAGGGGCACGTATTTCTTGTTATCGCAGGCGATCCCCATGAGGCGCCAGAGTGTTATCAATCGCTGGTTGATTTAGCAAGGACATTACAGGTTGAACCGTTTATACACTTTATTGGTTGGCTGCAGCACGGTTACATGCCTCCGGGCATGAACACCTACACCATTGAAGATTTATATTACTCGTGTGATGTCGTCTCTTTTCTGACGTCATGGGATTACGACAGTTATGGAAATCCAATTGGTGAAGCGATTAGTCACCGGCGCTGTTACATTTCGACACGTTACGAATATTATGACGAAGTCTATGGGCAATATGGTTTCTTTGCGCCAGTCATGGATATTTCTGCCGAGAAAGATGATTTACCTGACGATGAGTTTATTCTCAATGTTTATAAACTCATCACTAACAAACCGTTAATGTCAGAAATGGCTTATCAAAATTTTCTTATTGGTAAGAAAATACTTAACAGTAAGAGCATTGAGTCTTAATTAATACTCAGGGAGAGTATATATGCGTAACAATGTTTATGTTTCGATTGTCTTACCCGTTTATAACGAGAGTGACAGAATTAATTCTGTGCTTGTCTCGTTACTTCATCAAAGAACGCGTAATAACATGCTGACACATGATAACTGGGAGCTGATCGTGGTGGATAATAATTCCACCGACGATTCAGTAGCGCAAATAGAGGATTTTCATCGGCTCAATCCGGCAATGGATATTCATATCATCAAGGAAACCACGCAGGGTGTCTCCTCCGCGCGAAAATGCGGAATGGACTACGCCTCGCTGCGTTCAAAAGCGCGTGATAAACGCCTTGGCATAAACCGTAAGCACTATATCGTTTCGGCCGATGCGGACTGTACCGTGGACAGCTGGTGGCTGCACACGCTAATTGAAAAAATGGTCGAGGAAGCAGGGGATTTAGGCACCTGTAATTACTACTACAACGAAAACGACTTCCGGCTGCGCCCGAACCTGTTTGCGGAGATCCAGAAAACGCTGCGCTGCCGCGATGTCTCCTTCTCGCTGTTTGGCGGCTTCCCGGATGGCAAAGGTTTTGCCGTTGAACGTACGATGTACGACAAAGTCGGCGGCATTGAGATTTTTTACCAGCTCAATAACGGCCGGTTTGTCGAGCACCTTTCCGATGACTGGGATTTCGGTATTCGCGTGATCGCCGCGGGCGGAAAACCTGTCTACGCACGCGATTCCCATGTTGAAATCAACAGCCGCCGCGTGGACACCATTCTGCAGGAAGTGATAACCGGTGTCGCTTATGGACAGGATGGCATCATCATCATGAAAGATGTCCGTCCGGAAGGGGGACAGCAAACCTCGCTGAGCGACACGACACCAGAACAGTCATTACAGGCCTGGCACTACTCCATAAAAGATTACGTGCCGAAAAACATTGTGCTGCCGGTGCTTCTCAACCCGCACCTGCTGTTAGACAGCGACGCCGTGCGTGACTTCTTCGGTCCGGTGGTAGCCGATCGCCTGTTCCGGCGCATCGAGGCCATCAAACACGAAACACGCATTATCGATTTCACGCCCATCCACGCCTATAAAACGCCCGCTTACCGGCTCTATTTCGAATTTCGCGACGAGATTTTCAGCGCCATGCGCCGTGCGATGGGCGAAGACATTGGTTTCCCACCGCCGCTGCCAGCCTGTTTTGACGAGGTTGAGGAGCGCGATTTCCAGCGTTTCGTCTGGTATTTCTGTGAGGATCGCGAGTCCGGCATGGCGCATAACTACTTTGCCAACGGGGGAGTCTTCTGATGAACAGCGCACTTCTGGATTCATTGAACGATCTCGACCCGCACTACCCGGTGCCGCGCGTGTACGACTTTCTGGCGGCGCCGGAAAATCACACCTTGCTGGAGTACGTCTACCGGGATCCTTTTGGTTGCCACGTGTTTCCGGGCGACATCAAAGACTACCCGCAGGACGCCTTTTTCCGCGAGATGGAACACGAAATTAAACAGGCAGCGCAGATCCATCTCTGGGCGTCGATTCCCACCTGCCGCTACCGCTGCCATTTCTGCCAGTTCCCGACCATTATCATTAATCCGCAGAGCGCCCCCTCACGGGCCGTTTTTCACCGGGTGGTGGATCAGAATATTCAGGAAGCAACGTTGTGGCTGCAAAACGTGCCCGCGCTTGCCCATGCGGAAGTGGGCGAATTTAACGTTTTCGGCGGCACGCCGTCGTTGCTGCCGGAAGCGGAACTTCGGCGTCTGATTGAGTTTTACCGCAACAATTTTAACTTTTCTGCCGCCACGCTGCGCTTTGAAGGGGAACCGGCAACGCTGACAAAAGCTTATCTGCAGCTGCTCAAAACGCTGGGTTTCAGCAAAATCAGTTTTGGCGTCCAGTCATTCAATAACCAGCTTATCGAAGCCTGTGGACGCAAACATAGCGCGGAAACCTGCGAACAGACGATTGCGAACGCGCGCGAAGTCGGTTTCGACTGGATAAGTGTGGATCTGATCTACGGCCTGCCAGGGCAAAGCGTCGATGACGTGAAATATGATATGGAGAAGTGCCGCGAACTGGCGCTTTCCCATGTCGTCTGCACAAAGCTGCATATGGCGGAATTGATGAAGCAGCGCACCGGGGTATCGGGGCAGCGCCAGAGTTTATGGCAGAAAAAAGGGACGACCAGCCGCTTTCCGGGGCTGGGTAAGCAGTACCAGATGCGTGAGCTGATCGAGCGCTACTTCGCCGATGAGTACACTGAGCATCCCACCATGTATTTCCATCAGCGCACCCAGCCTGCGGAGAAGTGGAAAGGGCTGATTACTGATCTTGATAAACAGTATCCGGAAGTGGCGATTGGTCTTGGCGGCAGTTCGAAATGCACGCAGTCGGAGGCGATCAACATTACGGATTACAAACACTACTCCCAGGCGCTGGAAGAAGGGCGCTTACCCATTGAATCGCAACAAGGTTTTTCACCGCTTCAGCGCGAAGTTAATGCCTTCAAAATGGCGCTCTCCACTCTGCGTCCGGTCAACGATAGCGAATTCCGCCAGCGCTTCGACGGTCGCAGTTTTTTCCACAACCCGGTGATTCATCGCGCGTTAGAAACGTTAACGCAAAAAGCGCTCATCACCGTGACTGGCGATAACGTCACGCTTACGCCAAATGGCGTCACGCTGGTGGAAGCGATCATTAATACCCAATTCACATTCGCCGACAGCCAGGAGGTCGCGCATGAAACACACTGACGCATCAACACCGGTTTTTAGCCTTTATTACATCGCCATTGACACCGAAGCCGGGGTCACCAATGAACAGTTTGAGCAGTTTGTTCGTGAGAAAGGGTGCCAGATCCCCTGTTATCCCGGCTGGCGCTGGACGTTGCTGCGCGGCCTGCGGGGAGAGCGCGCCGGGCAATTTCTGATGCTGTATGAAATCGAAAACGCCGACCTGCGCGATCGTTACCAGCGCGCAGACGGCAATCTCACCGAACTGGCGCGTCAGTTCTGGCGCGATCGCCCGCACGCTCAGCAATTGCTGAGGGAGTGGCAACGACTGGGGACATTCAGCGCGCTACCGACGATCTACACCGATTATCGGCTGCTGGCAGAAAACAAAAAAAGCACCGTGATGGATGGCCCCCGCTATCGCGAGCGGCCGGGAGAGGAACCGGAAGCCAGGGTGATTGGCATCCATAACCTGGCGCTGCGCCCGGATGTCGAAGCCGCGACCTTCGAGACCTTTATCGCCGAAAATTACCAGCGTATTGAAGATTACCCGGACTGGAAATTCCGCTTGCTGAAAGGCGAGCGCGGCAACCGGCTGGATCAATATGTGGTGATGATGGAGATCGCAAGTCTTGCGGCGCTGGATGTTTTCTATCCTGAACCGGATATCGCCACCGATCAGGCAGCCATTTTCGCCAGCGCGCACCGGGACACCAAACAGATGTACGAGGAGTGGAAACAGCTCGCGTCCTTCTCGGGATCGCCGCAAATCTACACCGATTATCTGGCCGTGGCCGAAAGCCAGGGACAAGGAGTGTAGCCAATGACAACGCCTCACCCGGCCACAAATACCGGCGCACAGCATGCGACGCGGGGGATATTTTTTATCGCTGGTCTGGCGGTCTCCGCGTGGGCACCGCTGATCCCGCTGGTGAAAGCCACGCTGCACGTTGATGACGGCGCGCTGGGTTTGCTGCTGTTTTGCATTGCCGCAGGGTCGATGCTGGCAATGCCGTTCAGCGGTAGCTTAATCAGCCGGTTTGGCTGTCGGGCCGTGATCCTCTGCTGCGCCCTGGTGTTGTGTCTCGATCTGCCCGTAATGTTGTTTATCGATTCCCCCGTCGTGATGGGCGGGGTTCTGCTCTTTTTCGGCGCGGCAAATGGCCTGCTCGATGTGTCGATGAACAGCCAGGCGGTGGTGGTTGAGCGTGAATCCGGACAGGCAAGAATGGCTGGTTTCCATAGCTTTTATAGCCTGGGTTGCATCGCGGGTGCCGGAAGCGTCAGCCTGTTGTTGTGGGCAGGTGTGGCGCCGCGACACGCCATTTTACTGATTGCGCTGCTGATTCTGGCGATCGCGCTGGCTTCATCCGGCCATTTATTAGCCAGACGCCCGCAACAAACCGACGCGAAAGGAAGCCTGCTGCGAACGCTGGCGCATCCGCATGTGCTTTTCATCGCCATCGTCTGTTTTTTTATCTTTCTGATCGAAGGCGCGATGCTGGACTGGTCCGCCGTTTTCCTGCACAGCGAACGGCAGATGCCCGCGCAGCAGGCGGGCCTGGGCTTTACGCTCTACTCCATTGCCGTAGCGCTGGGGCGGGTATATGGCGATCGCTTAATCAACACGTATGGCAACGTGCGCGTGCTGCTCTTCGGCGGAGTGTGTGCCGCGGCAGGGTTGCTGGTGATGGTTTCACTGCATAGCGCCATGCTCTCTCTTGCCGGGTTCGTGCTGGTTGGCGCGGGGCTGGCGAACATTGTGCCGGTGCTTTTCTCCGGCGCGGGGAATCAGCCCGGTGTGCCGTCGCACTTCGCGCTGCCCGCCGTCACGTTATTCGGCTATGCGGGATTGCTGAGCGGCCCGGCGCTGATTGGCGCCATGGCTCAACACTTCAGCCTGAGCGCGGTGTTCAGTGCCGGCATTGTGCTTCTGCTGCTGGTTAGCCTGCTGGCGCGCAACATTATCCATTAACCACGGGCACGCCCGTGTTGTGAAAATTGAAAAATTGAAAAAAGAAAGGAGTCTTTATGAATTACCCATCTCATGCAGTTTTTAGCGTGCATTACATTGGCCTCAACCTGAAAAAAGGGGTAACGGCGGGCGATTTTGAGCAATTCGCCCGCGAGCGCGGTGTGCAGATCCCGGCGTATCCGGGCTGGCGCTGGACGTTGCTTAAAGGTTTGCGCGGTGAGCGAGAAAACGAGTATCTGATGCTGTACGAAGCGCCGGATGCGCAGCAGTACGCCCGCTATGTGACAGCCAGTGGCGAGCAGACCGCCGAAGCGCAGCAATTCTGGCAGCAACACCCGCAGGCGCTGGCGCTGATTGCTGAGTGGAAAACCTTCGCGACGTTTGCCGAGCTGCCGACCATTTTCACCACTTATTCCCTGGTGGCGGAAAATACGCATAGCTCGTTGCCGGATGGGCCGAATTACCAGGCCAAAGCCGGGCAAGAAACGGTGGCGCGCGTCGTCGGTTTCCACAACCTCGCCCTGCGCGCGGGCGTGCTGCCGCAGACGTTCGAAAAATTCATTACTGACAATATCCACCGCGTCGAAGATTACCCCGGCTGGAAATTCCACATGCTGAAAGGTCAGGGCGGTAATCGTCTCGATCAGTACGCGGTGATGCTGGAAATCGAGAGTCTGGCGTCGCTGAACGCCTTTCATCCGGGGCTGGATGTCTCCACGGAAAAATCACTGGCCTTTGTCGCCGCACATCAGGATACGGAACGGATGTATGACGAGTGGCGCACGCTCGCATCATTTTCCGGTGCGCCACAGCTCTATACGGACTATCTGGCGATAGCCGGAAACGCCGGTTAACCTCACTTACTCCTGTCGGGCGGTGGCGGCTATCAGATGGCTGAGATCACCGCCCAGACGGGTGTTTTGCAGCGGGCGCAGGGGCGCTATACGCTGGCGCAGCGGATCATCACACCTATAAAGCTGGCACCAGCCTTCAAGCCAGGCCAGATTGGTCGGGTGCTGTAAAAACGACACATCCTGCGCCGCGCCTGTCTTTTGCGCAAACGGCTGCGCATCGGTTATCCCGCCAATCACCACTTCCCCCAGACGCCGCAGCGCGTCGTGATTTTCCGCTTCTGGATCGACACCGTTTGCACGGGCAAACAGCGCAATCATCACCAGCGGCTGGATAGCGTAATTGTGGTAAGAGAACGCCCGCTGACGACGGCGCAGTTCGTTGGGTAAAAAACCTTGCGGATCAATTTGCTGCATCGCCGTACGGTAAATATCCAGCGCGTCGGTAAAGAGATCGCGCCGCTGCGTGACGACCGCGGTTGCCATAATGGCCCAGGCCGCCCAGTAGCTGTGGTTATTGACTTTATTCAGCGGTAAATCATGCCATTCGTTAACGGTTAAATCACCAAGTGTGCTGAGCCAGCGCTCAATATTTGCCTGCTGAGCCGGATAAGCGCGCAGCGGATGCTGAGGCGAATATTGCAACTGCAGCCAGGCAGAAGAGAAGGTGGCCAGCGCCCATTTACGCATTGATCTGCCGGTATGGTTCTTCGCATCGCCAGTTAACGCCCCCGCGCTGGCCCAGTCTGCCAGGGCGTTGACCACACAGGCGACATTCGACGGGTTCCCGTTTTGCGCCCAGGCGGTTACCTGGCGGCTGACAAAGCGCTCCATATCGGTAATCGGTCTGGTTTGCTGGCGGAAAGCGGCGTCGGCTTCAGGGTTGAGCGTGGCACGCGCGCTGTCGGAGCCTGCATATTTACTTTGAAAATCCAGCACGCCAGTGAAAGGCGCGGGGGCTGTGGGGCAGTTAACCGCTTTTGCTGGGTGGTGTTCCGGCGGTTGCATAAACCCGGCGGGAGGAGAAAGACGATCGGCGCCATGGGCGGCTGCCGAAAAGATGAAGATCAGCACTGCTCTTAGAAACACCATGCTATGTCCTGTTTTCCGCGACCGGGAGCAGCACTATAGCATGGTGTCCTGGACTATCAGCTACCGCCGAAAACATGCACCGCGCGATGCAGGCGGGCGGCGCGTTCAGAGAGATCTTCCGCCGCGCTGGTGACATGCTCCACCATGCCGGTGTTGTTATGCGTCATGGCGCCAATACGTGAAACGGACTGGTTAATCAGCTCCAGCGCCTGTGTCTGTTCGTGGGTGGCGATGCCGATCTCTTTAATCATCGCCGACATATTGATCACGCTTTCGATCATCGCTGTCAGGTGGGTTTCGGTGTTTTCGACCATCTCAACACCGCTTTTCACGTTAGCCACGTTGTGTTCGATAAGCGTCTGAATTTCACGCGCGGCAGAGGCGGAGTGTTGCGCCAGATTACGCACTTCCGCTGCAACCACGGCAAAACCGCGGCCGGATTCACCGGCACGCGCCGCTTCCACCGCCGCATTCAGCGCCAGAATATTGGTCTGGAAAGCGATACTGTCGATGACGCCAATGATGTCGACGATTTTATTATTGTCCGCGGAAACCGACTGCATCATGGCAATGGTCTTTTTCATCACATCGCCGCTTTCCATCGCGCTGGCGCTGGTCTCATCCGCGCGCGCCATCGCTTCTGTTGCGGTTTCCGCCGTTTGCCTTACCGCGCTGGCGATCTCTTCAACTGCCGCCGCAGTCTGGTGCAGATCGCCGGAGGTCTCTTCCGTACGTTGCCGCAGAGAATCGCCTTCGCTGGAGATGCGCCCGCTGATCACGCGAATGCCTTTTATTTGCGCGGAAACATCGCCCACCAGCGAATTAAGGTTCAACCCGGACTGGTTTACCAGGCGCATCAGCAAACCGATTTCATCCACGCGGTTAAAATGGCGGTAGTCGGCTTTTCGCCCGGAGACCACTTTTTGCATTTGTGACAAAACTATTTTGAGCGGGCGTGATATTTGGCTCTGCAAAAAAGCGGAAAGTAATCCCAATGCAATAACCGTTACACCGGCTTTTTCAGCCGCATTAAATGGCAGGAATTGCAATACCACTAACAGGGCAGCGGTAATAATGGCGCCCAGGTTAATCCGTTTTGAAACACTAATCCGCTGGAAAATTGAAAGGAAAGAAAATAACCCACGGCGAACCACTAAACCTTTATAAAAACGGAAACCGCGAAGTTTGTTTTCATTCACTTGATCATAAAGCGCGGCGCTGGCGTCAATTTCATCGCGTTGTGGAATATTCCGCACCGAGATATAACCGGTCAACTCACCTTGCTGATAAACCGGCGTCACGTTAGCGCGCACCCAGTAATGATCGCCGTTCTGGCGGCGGTTTTTCACCATCCCGGTCCAGCTATCACCTTGCTGGATGGTAAACCACATATCACCAAAAGCGGCGGCGGGCATATCCGGGTGGCGAATAATATTGTGCGCTTCGCCCATCAACTGGTCTTCGGTAAATCCGCTGGCGTCAATAAATGCCGTATTGGCATAAGTAATATGGCTGTGCGTATTTGTGGTCGACAACAGCGTCGCCCCATCGTTAAGCAAATACTCTTTCTGTGTAACAGGAGTGTTACGCTTCATGAAAAACCCCGTAATGTACCGCGATCAATAAATTGCTGACGCGGTAATAGGCTTTTTTATAATTTACCGGCCAGTGAGTTTTTGTTATTACCAGTGCATTCTCCACAAAGTTATCGGCAACGGAAAGTAGCTGCGTTAAATATTTTTTTAGTCATACTTACGACTCAATTTATAAATATTGTTATGATTTTGCGAAAGAAAAATGACGACAAAAAAACAAACCAGCCATAAGTACATTCTTAAGTCAAATTAATAGCCAGTGATGCAGCAAAGGCGAATAAATAGACGATCAAAAATAGAAACATTAACATCGCAGGCTAACATTTTTACTTTTAGATAAAGTCCCAGGTATAAGAAAACCACAATACCCGTAATTTATTTATGGTTATTAACGATGCAGCAGCAGAATATTGATTGCGACGGCAGTGCGGCGGAAAACCGCCGCATTGCAATTAATGGCTGAGGATCTGATCGAGGAACTGACGGGTACGCGGATGCGCAGGCTGCGTGAAAAACGTTTCCGGCGGCGCGGATTCAACAATGCGACCGTCGGCCATCAAAATCACGTTATCCGCCACGGTACGGGCAAAGCCCATTTCATGCGTGACCACAATCATCGTCATGCCGCTGTCCGCCAGATCCAGCATCACATCCAGCACTTCTTTGATCATTTCCGGGTCCAGCGCCGAGGTTGGCTCGTCAAACAGCATAATCTCCGGTTGCATACAGAGCGCGCGGGCAATCGCCACGCGCTGTTGCTGGCCGCCGGAGAGCTGCAACGGGAACTTATGCGCCTGGTTGGCGATCTGCACTTTTTCCAGATAGTGCATCGCCAGCTCCGTTGCCTGCGGGCGGCTCATCTTGCGCACCAGCGTGGGGCCGATAATCAGGTTATCCAGCACGCTTAAATGCGGAAACAGATTAAACTGCTGAAACAGCATGCCGATGCTCAAACGAATGCGGCTGATGTTGCGCACGTTGTCATTCATTTCGATACCGTTCACCAGAATCTGGCCTTTCTGGTGCTCTTCCAGCCGGTTAATACAGCGGATAAGCGTCGATTTACCGGAACCGGATGGCCCGCAAATCACCACGCGCTCGCCTTTTTTTACGCTGAGCGAAACATCATCCAGCACCTGAAATTTCCCGTACCATTTGCTGACGGAGGTCATTTGAATGATCGCATCGTGCGGGGGTGTTGTGGTTTGCATCAGGAAACTCCTTCAGGGTTGCGGCGTTCATCGATGCGTCCTTCGATCCACACCGCGTAACGGGAAAGCGAAAAGCCAAACAGTAAATACAGGCCGGCGATAAACACATAGGTTTCAATGTAATAACGACGCCATACCGGGTCCTGCATCACTGCGGTGGTGGCGGTCAGAACATCGAACAGGCCGATAATGATCACGAATGACGAGTTCTTCATCGCCGCAATAATATGGTTGGTCACCGCCGGCAGGCAGATGCGCAGCGCCTGCGGTAGCACAATTTTGGTGGTGGTGTGCCAGTAACCCAGATTCAGCACCGCGGCCGCTTCATACTGACCGCGCGGTACCGCCTGCAAACCACCACGGATCACTTCAGCCTGATAGCAGGCAAAGAACAGGGCAATACCAATAATCACCCGCAGCAGCTTGTTCACTTCCATCCCGGCCGGTAAAAACAGCGGAAAAACGTTCACGGCGACAAATAAGATCGTGATCAACGGTACGCCGCGTAACCCTTCAATAAACACCACCGACAAACCGCGCAAAAACGGCAGCGGGGAGCGGCGGCCCAGCGCCAGCGCCACCGACACCGGCATGCCAATAATCACCGTCCCGGAAAAAAGCAGCAGCGTCAGCGGCAGGCCGCCCCAGTCCGCAGAAGAGACCGGCGGTAGCCCGAACAGACCGCCACTCATCAGTACCGACATCACAACCAGCGAGACTATCCACAGCGGCCACAACAGGCGCGAGTGCCAGCACATCGGCGACAGCGAAAGCCCGACGGTGACAAACCACACCAGCACCGCCAGGGCGGCACGCCACTGCTCATCATACGGATAGAGCCCGAAGAGGATCGGGCGATACTTCTCGCCGATCACCGCCCAACAGGCACCAGCCGCCGCCCGGCACTGCTCGGCCGTCCCGTTAAAACCGACCGCGTCTATCACGCCCCAGCGCAGGATCGTTGCCCCCACCAGCGCCAGCACGGTTAATAACAGCAGCGTCAATACGCTTTGTGCAACGCTGCTAAATAAATGCTGTCGTAGCCAGAAAACCACAGGATTTTGCATAACGGTTCCTTAGCGCTCTTTAATGGCGACGTAGCGGTTAAACAGGTTCATCAACAGCGACGTGGTGCCGCTAATGACCAGATACACCACCATCATAATGGCTATAGCCTCCAGCGCCTGGCCGGTCTGACTCATCATGGTGTTGCTGATATTCGCCAGTTCCGGGTAGCCAATCACCACGGCTATCGAACTGTTTTTCGCCAGGCTCACATATTTGCTCGCCAGCGGCGGCACCATCACCCGCATCGCCTGCGGAATGACGACGTGACGCATGACATGCCACGATGAAAACGACAGCGCGCGCGCCGCTTCCAGTTGCCCCTTGGGCACGGACTGAATCCCCGCGCGAACAATTTCGGCGATATAGGCAGATGAGTAGAGCGAGATGCCCAGCAGCAACGCGGTAAATTCCGGGCTGATGGTAAACCCACCGCGAAAGTTAAACCCGCGCAGCTCCGGCGTATTCAGCGCATGGGGCGCGCCGGACAACCACCACACCAGCAGCGGCAGGCCGATAATCAGCGCGAGGCGAATACGTCCAGTTGGCAGCACTTTGCTGCGCCGCTCGCGCCAGTAACGCGCAAGCAGTGAAACCAGCAGGCTTAACACACAGCCAGCCAGCAGCGCCAGCAATGTCCACTGCCAGCCGCTGTGCGACGCCGGAACGCTGAACGTTAAGCCCCGGTTGGTAAGAAAACCGCCCGGCAGTTCTATCGCCTGGCGCGGCGCGGGCAGGTTGCGGATCACCATCGACCAGAAGATCACATGCAGGATCACCGGGACATTACGCAGCAGCTCCACGTAAGTGACGCACACTTTCATCAATAACCAGTTTCTGGAAACCCGGCCAATACCAACCAAAAATCCGAGCAGTGTCGCCAGCACAATGCCGCACAGCGTCACATAGAGGGTATTAAGAAACCCCACCACCAGCGCGCGGGTATAGGTGTCATTCGCGGAGTAGGGAATTAACGTTTCCCCGATGGCGAAGTGCGCAGGCTGGTGCAGAAAACCGAAACCGGTCGAAATGCGTTGTGCATGCAGGTTTTCCACCACGTTGCTGTAGAGCCAGTAGCTAAATCCTGCAAGCAGCGCCGCCAGCAGCAACTGGTAGCAGGCGCTGCGCACGGACTGACTGCCAAAAAAGGTGAAAAGGCGAAACGCGGTGGCCTCGCGCGTCGCATCCGACGCCAGAACACCGGAGTTGTCAGACTGTTTCATCATTAAAATTACGACTGTGGCAGGAGTGGAGAAGGGCCGCCCCGCAAGACGGAGGCGGCCCGGCGATTAACGGATCGGCAGGCCGTAAAGCAGGCCACCTTTGTTCCACTGATTATTCAAATCGCGATCCAGCGGTTCAGCGCTTTTCGGGCCAAAGTGGCGGTTGTAAATATCGCCATAGTTGCCCACCTGTTTAACGATGTTGTACACCCATTTGTCATCCAGCCCCAGTTTCTGACCGAAGCCGCCGGTGACACCAAGCAGGCCCTGAACATCCGGATCGCTGGATTTCAGTTTTTCATCGACATTGCTCTGGTTAACATCCATCTCTTCGGCATCGAAAGTGGCGTAAACCACCCATTTCACAATGTCATACCACTGGTTATCGCCTTTGCGCACCGCCATCGCCAGCGGCTCTTTGGAGTACATCCCCGGCAGGATCACATGATCCTGCGGTTTGTCGGTATCAAACGCCAGGATACCGGGCAGCGCCACTTTATCGCGGGCGATCACATCACAGCGACCCGCGAGGTAGGCGGCGACATACTCTTTGTTGTTTTCAATAACCACTGGCGTGTAGTGAATGTTGCGCGAGCCGAAAATCTGCGCGACGTTACGTTCGGTACTGCTTGGCGTGACACAAACGGTTGCGCCGTCGAGATCTTCCAGTTTTTTCACGCCGCTGTTGGCGCGCACCATAAAACCGGTGCCGGTGTAGAAGTTAGGCGGTGCAAAACTGATGCCGAGCGACACATCGTTAGTGAGCGTCGCGGTGGTATTACGTGACAGCACGTCCACTTCGCCAGACTGCAGCGCCATAAAGCGTTGTGCGGTTGAGAGCGGGGTAAAACGCACTTTCGACGCGTCGCCCAGCACCGCCGTTGCCAGCGCACGGCAGAAATCAACATCAAGACCTTCCCACTGGCCTTTGCTGTTAATCGCGGCAAAACCGTGACGGGCAGGGTGAACGCCGCACACCAGTTCACCGCGCGCTTTGATTTTTTTCACGGTATCGCCATTAACAGCAGGCGCGTTTTCCGCCTGGGCAGGCGCCAGGAAACTGCCGAGCGCCAGCAGCAAGGCTGAGGCGGCAAGGTGAGATTTTTTGAGCATGACCGATCCTTTTTAAAGTTGCTATCCGATTAATTAACTGTATTTATTACTGATTTCACTAACATTTCCGTTTGTATACGTATGTTCCTCATCCATGACCTCCTTAGCAAAGAACGAATTCAGTAAAGCATATCCAGAAAACCGACGATGGAATTATTGCAGCCATCCCCGCACACCTTGCCACAGCAACTGCGCGCTGAGCAGGATCATGGTAATGCGAAACAGTATGCGGAACAGCCGCTCCGGTACGTTATCCAGTACGCGCGTTCCGAGCCACGTACCCAGCGCACCGCTGATAATCATTGCCGCCAGCACCGGTAACCAGCTGGCCCAGGCAAAGCCCATCAGCCCGAATGCAAGGATCTTTAACCCATGTTGCAACACCATGCAGGTCGCATGTGTGGCAATCAGCGGCTGGCGTTTTAGCCCTTGTGAACTGATAAGCCCGGCGACCATCGGCCCGGTTGCGCCAACAATCATCGTCCCAAGACTACTCACTGCGCCGCCAATAATAAACAACGGCCGACTCAGCGGTTTCTGTTCTCCGCGTTTACGCAGCACCGACCAGAGAATAAACAACCCCAGTGCGATACGGGCGATGCTGTCCGGGATCACCGCCGCAACCGGTGCGCCAACGGCAATGCCCACCGCGCTACCCAGTAAAAACCACAGCACCAGCGGCCACACCACATGGACTCGCTGAATCAGCGTCCGGCTAAAGTTGGAGCCAAGCTGCACCATGCCGTGTACCGGCATCAGGCTGCTCACCGGCATCCCCAGCCCCATGATCGCCAGCAACGCCGTGCCGCCGCCGAGCCCCATGGCGGCCGTCAGCGCCGAGGTCAGGAAACTGCAAAACACCATCACCCCGGCAAATAGCGGGGAAATCTCCGGCGGAATCAACGTCAGTGTCATACTCACATCCGTTTAACGAAAATCATCCTGCAGCAGGCGATGATACAGCGCCTGAGCCTCTGCCGCTGGCAGAATTCGGCTGGCGCAATCAAGAAATTTCTGTTCGATCAAGTTATCCGGCAGCGGAATTGCCGGGCTGGACCCCCGCGCCCCGGCGACCCGCAAGGCAAACTGCCGTCCGTCGACGGTGGTCAGCGTGACGAAGGCGCTGTGTGTAATCTCTTCGTCATGGCGCTCCAGCGTCACTTTCTGCATTAACGTCTGTGTCGCCGGATCCTGAAAACGCGCGTCGTCGATAAAATCATCCAGCGTCAGGGTGCCGGTGACAAACGCACGCGCCACGCAATAATGCAGGCTGAATTTACCCGCCAGCGGGTTTTCCGGCTGCGGAATATTGATATGCGGGAAGCGGATCGGGTGAACTTTCACCTCAATATGCTCAATCTCATGCGGCTGCAACCCGGTTTCCTCACGCAGCGCCAGCACGCCATCCAGCGGCGATAAAATAGCGTAACAGCATGGGAAGTATTTGTAATTGTTACTCTTCACGGTATCGAGAATAAACGGCGTTGCATCCCAGTTTTCCGTTAACGGGAGTGGGTCGACATTCGCCTGGCCGTTATAGACGTGGAAATACCCCTGATGATGCTCGAAGGCATTCGCGCCTGCGCTGAAATCCTCTTTTGCCAGTTTGCAGGCCATTACCGCGCTCCGCGCCGCCTGGCCGACCGCCAGGGCTTTGGTTTCCGTGCCGAAGTTCGATTTAATGCCGCTGGCGAGTGAAGCGGTCATCGCCAGCGCCGTGGCGGTTTGCTCTTCATTAAGATCGAGTGCTACCGCGCAGGCCGCCACACCGGCGAAAACGCCGACCGTGGTTGTCGGATGCCAGCCATGGCGGTACTGAAACGGGCTCACGGCTTTACCCATGCGCACCGCGGTTTCATAGCCGGTAATATACGCGCGCAGCACCGCTTCGCCATTGATATCCAGCTCATCCGCCAGTGCCAGCAGCGCAGGCAAAACGGCGACAGAAATATGGCCGTGCAGCCAGGAGTTGGAATCATCAAAATCAAGAAGATGCGAAGAGACGCCATTTAACAGGGCGGCATCGAGCGCGTTCAGCTTCAGGTCGGTGCCAAATACGCGGCTGTTGCCGGTCGCGGCAGAAGGGACAATCACTGCACGCAATTTGCGCGAGCCATCCTGCACACCGCCGGCAAGCGTCACGCCTAATGTATCAATTATCGCGGTACGCGCCTGGGCGTACGCGGCCTGCGGGAAAGCCTGCCGGGAGAACGCCAGTAAATTACCGGCAAGTTGTCGGGCAATAGTCATGAACAGATTTCCTGTACAAAAAAAGAATTAGTGGTCGCCGGCAAGTAATCCGGTGATGCGCGCCAGCGATCCGGGGCGCTCAAAGTGCAGGGCGGCGTCATATAATTGTGCGCTTCGCGCCGCGCCGAGGACAGGAACGGTGAGGGCGTCAAATTTGGCGCGCAACTCATCGTCGCTCAGTGGATTTTGCGCGTGACCGCGATAGACATCCGTATGCGCATGCAACACGCTGCCATCATCCAGCCAGACATCAATAAAGGCGGAACTGGCGGACTGTCCATCAACCGCTTCCACTTCCAGCAGCGGCAACAGCGCACGCGGGCGCGGATCGTCAACCGTCGTCTGGGTGAAATCGGTATCTGTCAGAGCGTAGCCGCTTAATGCAAGAGTGATACAGTGAGGAATGCTGAATTTACTCTCCAGCGGCGTACGCGGATCCATAATTCCGGCGTTAACCATGCCCATCGGGTGCACTTTTGCCGAAATTCGGGTGATAGCACGCCCCTGCAATTGTGGATAAAGTTTACGTGCGGTCTCAATGGAAGCATGCGTACCACGGCAGCTGGCATACAGCTTGTAGCCGTTGGTGAGCAGTTCCCAGCTCTCGCCGAAATCAAGCGGGGGAATTTCCGCGCTGCCGTCCTGGATAAAGATTTTTACCCAGCCGTCAGCTTCATAAAAATGGTGGGCACCGACAAAATTTTCCGCTGCCAGTTCAGCCGCCAGAATACCGTCCATTGCCGCTTTCCCGGCGTGGAACGGTTTTCCGTGGGTGCCGGAAGATTTCTGCAAACCGCCCATCATGGTTGCCGCCGCGCCTAACGCGTTGCGCACCTGTTCTTCGGAAAGCTGCAAAATCGCTGCGGCAACGGCTGCCGCGCCGGCGCGACCGACAACAGAAGTAGGGTGAAAACCACGGCGTTGCAGGTTGCGGCCAACGCCCGGAACCCAGCCGCCGCCCAGTTTCGCCATCACTTCAAAACCGGTGATGAAGGCCAGCAGGATCTGCTCCTCGTCAACCGGATGCGCCTGCGCCATCGCCAGCGCCGTTGACCAGCACGGGCCGCCGGGGTGGCCTGCGCCCGCTGGGTGGGTGTCGTCGTAATCGGCGGCGTGCGCCATGGTGGCGTTAACTAATGCGGCAAGTGCCGGAGTGGTGGTAGTAGAAAGGAAAATTCGCGCATCACCGGCGGCATTCCATTTTTTCGCCACCTGGCGAACAGCATTAACGGCATCGTCATTAACGGCGCCGATCGCCACGCCAAGAAAATCAATTAATGCGCGTTTTGCTTCGTGCCGAACGGCAGCTGGCACAACGAGTTGATTAGCATGGCTGATAAAATGGCTTAGCTGTTCTCCACGGGTTAATGCAGTTTCTGCTTTCGTTGTCATGGTAAAACACAGTTTCCCTGGTGTTGACTTGCAAATACGGTGTTGGCTTACAAAATAAAAAGCAAATATTCGTTTTGTGTATATTTGAATTCATTTGTATACAATGAATTTAAAATAAACATAGCAGCGATTTCGTAAACGTCAAAAGATGTTTTTTAAATAAGCAAAGAATAAAAAATGCAAAAGCCTCCCCGTTCCTGTGGCAAGATGAACGACGGCAGGGTGCAGACTTTGCAAAGCCATCATCAGTACATACGAAAGGAGCTAAAACGTGAAATCGACGGGTCGCGACGCGGGCTTAACGCCGTTTGAAATTCTTATTTCCGCTATCGAAGCGGGAGAGTTGCTGCCGGGAGAGCGTCTACAGGAGACGCGGCTGGCAGAGCAGTTTGGCCTGAGCCGAACGCCGATACGTGAAGCGCTTCACCGCCTGGAAACGCTCGGGCTTGCCGAACCGGGACCGCAACGCGGTCTGATCATCGCCCACATCAGTTACGAGCGTCTGCGTCAGTTGTTCGATGTACGCGAAGGGCTGGAGCGGCTGGCGATGGCACTGGCAGTTAATGCCGCTTCTGACGCGGAGATCGCCCTGCTACAGGAGATGGTTCACGCCGAAGCCTCTCTGACCGACAGCAAAGCCCTTCACGATCACAACCGCATGTTCCACCGTCAAATCTACCGCGCAACACATAATCCCTATCTCAATGAAATGCTGGACAATTTACGCATCCATTTGTCGTTATTGCGCAGCACCACCTACGAACTGAAAGAGCGTACCGAAGAGTCGAAACGCGAACACCAGGCCATTGTTGACGCGCTGGCGCGACGTGACAGTGCCGCGGCGCAGGAAATCGCCTGTGAGCATATTCGCCACGGCTATCGCGCACGTTTGACAATTTTAAGCCAACGAGAACGCTAACAGATTGCCCCTTATTTGACGGACGGAAATCCTCAACCGCTGATAGACTCCGGAATGGCGTATTTTTAATCGGGCTTTCTGTGGGCATTCTGAGGGTAGCATTTCGTGTTAGCGACTTTGATTTACCGTAGCCGACTGAATCGAACATTAGATCCCTCACAACTGGCAGGCATTGTCGAGCGAGCAAGCCTGCGCAACGCGCAATTGCATGTAACGGGAATTTTACTGTTCGACGGCGATCATTTTTTACAGGTCCTTGAGGGACCGCAGGCATCGGTCAACGCGGTGTATGAGCGGATCGGCAAAGATCCCCGCCACGGTAACGTGGTTGAACTGCTGCGCGATTTCGCGCCGCGCCGTCGCTTTGTTGACAGAGGAATGGTGTTGTTCGATTTGCGGGTGATGAAACCCCACGTCGTGCTACGCGCGATCCTCCGCTTTGGCACGCTGAAATATAAGCTGGCCAGCAATGATCGGGTCTACAAATTTATCCGCACGTTTATCGCCTCGCCGAACACTAACGGCGGGGTGCGTAACACGTCGCCCGAACAGTGGCGTTTCGCCATCAAAACATCGCCTTTCGCCAGCGATACCCCGTTATTTCACGAACAACCGTGCCAGTTTGCCTTCCAGCCCATTATCGAACCGTTGCGCGGCAATATTTCGTCGCTGGAAGCCCTGATCCGTGGGCCCGACGGCGGCAGCCCGCAGGACTATTTCTCAACGATTGCGCCAAACAAGCTGCACGAAGCCGACCTCGCATCGAAAGGCTGGGCGCTGGCAATGGCGCGTCGCCTCGGCATTGGTAACCACAAAGTCGCCATCAATTTGCTGCCGATGTCGCTGGTCAAAATTCCCGGCGCGGTGGACATTCTGCTGAATCACATCACCCGTAACCAGCTTAACCCCGGGCAGATCATCGTTGAAGTGACAGAAGATGAAGTGATTTCCGGTTATGAAGAGTTTACCTGGGCCATCCGCCAGCTGCGCGCCGCCGGTATTGGTCTGGCGATTGACGATTTTGGTTCCGGTTTTGCCGGGTTGTCATTGCTGGCGAAATTCCAGCCAGACAAGCTGAAAATCGACCGCACCATCGTCACCGATATTCATCTGCATGGCCCGAAACAGGCGATTGTGAAAGCGATTATCGATTGCTGCGCCGAACTGCAAATTACCGTCGTCGCCGAAGGGGTGGAGAAGGTGGAAGAGTGGTGCTGGCTGGAAGCCGTTGGCATTCAGCGTTTCCAGGGGTTTCTGTTTGCCCGCCCGATGCTTAATGGTGTTTCGGCAATTAACTGGCCCCAGCGCATCCTTCACAAAATCTAATCTTTTCCGGCAAGCCTCACTGCTAAGGAGGATCCGTACGGTATTCTCCTTTTTTATGCCAACGCCGCGCGTATTACGCCGGAAATAGCGCAAACCCCTGCGTTATTTGGCTTATAAATCATCGTTCTTCTATGCTTAACTGAATAACAGTGGATGTGGTTGCGGGGGAATGATGAAACTCAAAAGACGTGTCGCGCGGGCACTGGCGCTCCATTCCTCCCTCGGGCGCAGTATCACTTTTTTTATGGTTGGTCTGTTACTGGCTGGCAGCGCGACCAGCGCATGGACCTTATCCCGGGCATGGGAACGTGTCGTCGAAGACAGCGAACGGGATGCGATTAACCTTTCCGTTTCACAGGCGCGCCAGGCGGAAGATACCTTTTTGCAAACGGAGCTGGTGCTGCGCGACATTCGCCGCAACCTGCCAACAGACAGCATTGAAGGCATTGATGTCAACCAGTTCGGCGTTTATCTCGCAGAGCTGGCAGAGCGGTTACCGCAGCTGCATGGGCTGATGGTTTACGACACCCAGGGCAATATGAAAGCCACCTCGTTTGGCAAAATTCCGGTGATGTCGAACAACAGTGACCGCGAATATTTTGTCTACCATCGCCGTAACGGCCACGGCAGTATTCACATCGGCCATGTTATTCGCAGTCGTTCGACCGGCGATCTGGTGATCCCGGTGTCGCTGCGCATCAGCGACAGTTCCGGCGGTTTTGCCGGTGTTTTGCTGGCAACGGTAAAAGTCGACTATTTCCGCCATTTCTACGGCTATTTTGAGTTGCAAAGCCGCGACATGCTGGCGCTGGTAAATACCGACGGCACCGCCGTGTATGTGCGCCCCTATGGCGATGAAATCATCAACCGCAATCTTTCTGCCAGCCCGTTATTTACCCGCGAACTGGCGAAAAAGGACCGGGGGAATGGCACCTGGGTTTCCGCACTGGATCACATTGAGCGCATTTATGGGTTCGCCCGCCTGGAGCGCTATCCGCTGGTGGTGGCAGCGGGTTATGACAAACCCGCGCTGTGGCATAGCTGGCTAAAAGACAGCCTGCCGGATCTGGTGCTTAATGCCATGCTGCTGCTGGGTACGCTGCTGATGGGGGCGATTATCTTCCGCCAGGTCAGGCTTAATGTGCGCAACCAGACGGAACTTGCCGTCCTGCGCGATGAGCTCACCAGCATCAACCACACCTTGCAACTGATGGCGCTGGCTGACGGGTTGACCGGGCTTGCCAACCGTCGCCAGTTCGATCTGTTTCTGGCAAAAAGCCTGAAAGCCTCTGCGGTGACGCAAAAACCCGTCTCGCTTATCATGCTCGATATCGACTATTTCAAGCGTTATAACGATTTTTACGGCCATGTTGCCGGCGATAACTGCCTGCGAATGGTCGGCGAAATTATTGCCAAACTGAAAGTACGCAGTCACGATCTGATTGCCCGTTACGGCGGCGAAGAGTTTGCCATTATCCTGCCCGATACCGGCCCGGAAGGCGCGCTGTTTGTCGCGCGTCAGGCTGTCGCAATGGTGCGCAGCGCCAAAATTCCGCACACCAAAACCAGCGGTCAGGAAAATGTGGTCACTATCAGCGCAGGCTGTTACAGCCTGATCGCCGATGCGAATTTTGACGATGCCATCCGGCTAAAAGAGGGCGCTGATAAAGCGCTTTACCAGGCCAAAATAGAAGGGCGCGATCGCGCAGTTGCCGCAACTGAAGCGCTGTTACGGCAAGCGGATTGAATTTCAGACCAGCGCTTTCGTTAGATAGTGGCGCTGCATACCGGTGTGCGGATAATCCGGCAGCGACATTTGCAATTCATAACCGAGTTTTTGATAGAAAGGCAGCGCCTGGAAACTGAAGGTATCCACCAGCGCATGGTGGCAACCCAGCGCGACCGCTTCCTGCGCGGCGCGCTGCATCAGTTCTTTGCCAAGCCCGCTGCCACGCCGATCCTCATGCACCCATAAATAGTGGATATTCAGCCAGCCACCTTGCTGGTGGGCAATCAAACCGCCCTGCATGGCGCCATTATCATCGCGAAAATAGACGCCCAGATGCGCCCATTCGCTGAGATTAACAAACTGCTGATTGTAGCGGCGCAAACCGGTAAAAAGCTCCTGCTGATCCTGCTCGGTCACTTCATGTTTAACTATCAGCGCCATTTCTCTTTTCTCCTCTTTGTATTTATCAGAATGATAACAGGTTGGTCAGCGGCGAGCGTCGTCTACCCTTAAAGACTGTTACCAATTTGCAAGGAGAAAGTACAGTGAGCATGAAAACCAGTGATTTCTTTGTTCAGCGTCTGAAAGAATGGGGCGTGACTCGCATTTACGGTTATCCAGGCGATGGCATCAACGGTGTGCTGGGCGCCATCCAGCGCGCTAACAAAGCGGGCGACGGGATTGAATTTATCCAGGTTCGCCATGAAGAGATGGCCGCGTTTATGGCGGTCGGTCACGCGAAGTTTACCGGCGAACTGGGGGTCTGTTTATCGACGGGCGGCCCGGGTGCCACGCATCTGCTCACCGGCTTGTATGACGCCAAAATGGATCACGCGCCGGTGCTGGCCATCACCGGGCAGGCAGAAACCACCGCGCGCGGTGCCAGTTACCAGCAGGAGATGAACCTGGATCGCGTTTTCGCCGATGTCGCCAACTTCGTGCAGGAAGCGGCATCGCCCGCGCAAGTCCGGCATCTGGTCGATCGCGGCGTTCGTGTAGCCATGGCGCAAAACGGCGTTGGCGTGGTGATCATCCCCAAAGATGTACAGGACGAAGCCTGGCAACCGCCCCGGCACGCGCACGGATTTACCCATTCAGGTTCGGGTTACCAGCGACCGCGCGTCATCCCACACGATGCCGACCTGCAACGGGCGGCAGAGGTACTGAACGCCGGGAAAAAAGTGGCGATACTGATTGGCGCGGGCGCGCGTAACGCGGCGGTGGAAGTGGTGCAGGCGGCAAATTTACTGGGCGCAGGCGTGGCAAAAGCCCTGCTCGGCAAGGATGTGCTGCCTGATGATGCGCCGTTCGTCACCGGCTCCATTGGCCTGCTGGGCACGGAACCATCGTGGAAACTGATGCAGGAGTGCGACACGTTATTGATGATCGGGAGCGGTTTTCCGTGGACGGAATTTCTGCCGCCGGAGGGCAACGCGCGCGCGGTACAGATCGATATTGACCCGGCAATGCTTGGCCTGCGCTACCCCTGCGAAGTCAATTTGCATGGGGATGCTGCCGAAACCCTGCGCGCATTGCTTCCGTTGCTGACGCACAAAAACGACCGTAGCTGGCAGGAAGAGATTGCCCGTCAGGTGCGCGACTGGTGGCAACTGATGGAGCAGCGCGCCATGGCGCCGGCAAAACCGGTCAACCCGCAACGCGTGGTCTGGGAGATGTCTCCGCTACTGCCGGAGAATGCGATTGTCACCTCTGACTCCGGTTCCTGCGCGAACTGGTTCGCCCGCGACTACCGCGTTAAGCAGGGGCAGCGCGCCTCGCTTTCCGGCGGGCTGGCCTGTATGGGTGCCGCGGTGCCGTACGCCATTGCCGCGAAATTTGCCGCACCGGAAAAACCCGTGGTGGCGCTGGTGGGCGATGGCGCCATGCAAATGAATAATATGGCCGAACTGATCACCATTCAGAAATACTGGCAACAGTGGCAGGATCCCCGCTTAATCATTTGCGTATTCAATAACCAGGATCTCAACCAGGTCACCTGGGAGCAGCGGGTAATGGAGGGCGATCCCCGCTTTGAAGCAACGCAGCAACTACCGGATGTGCATTATGCGGAATTTGCCCGCACGCTGGGGCTGGAGGGCATTTTTGTCGATACGCCCGAGGCCTTATCCGCCGCCTGGCAACAGGCGTTGCAGGCAGATCGCCCGGTGGTGCTGGAGGTGAAGACCGATCCGGAAGTTGCGCCATTACCGCCGCACATCACCTTCAAACAGGCGAAAGCGTTTATGGCGTCAATGGTGAAAGGGGATCGCGGTGCGGTTCAGGTGCTGAGCGATACCGCCAGCCAGTTGTTCCATAAGAAGTGATAAAAAAGCCCGGTGCGCATGGCGTACCGGGCGAGTGCAATATCAGAGGTAATTACAGTTTGTTGAGGAACGCCAGCAGATCGGCGTTCAACTGATCCTGATGCGTGACCGCAAAGCCGTGCGGGCCATTTTCATAGACTTTCAGTTCCGCGCCTTTAATCAGTTCAGCCGATAATTTACCGGTCGCTTCAAACGGCACGATCTGGTCGTTACTGCCGTGAATAACCAGCGTCGGCACATCCACTTTCGCCACATCCGGGCGGAAATCTGTTTCCGCAAACGCGGTAACGCAGTCAAGCGTGCCTTTCAGCGACGCCAGCAGGGCGATATTCAGCGTTTGCGTCAGCACGCCGTCAGAGACTTTCTGCCCGGCGTTCAGGCCATAAAACGGCGTGGCGAAATCACTGATAAACTGCGCGCGATCTTTCAGCAGACCGGCCTGAATCCCGTCGAATACGCTTTTATCAACGCCCTGCGGGTGATCGTCGGTTTTGCCAAAAATCGGCGTCACCGCGCCGAGCAGTACCAGACCGGCGACGCGCGCGCTACCGTAGCGGCCGATATAACGGGTGACGTCACCGCCGCCCATCGAGAAGCCAACCAGCGTCACATCGTGCAGATCAAGCGCGGTGATCAGATCGTTAATATCGGAAGCAAAAGTATCGTAGTTGTAGCCATTCCACGGCTGATCGGAGCGACCAAAACCGCGACGGTCAAACGCAATCACACGGTAGCCGCGTTCAGCAAGAAAATTCAGCTGGCTGTCCCACATATCGCCATCTAACGGCCAGCCATGGCTGAAGAGAACCGGCTTACCCGCACCCCAGTCTTTGTAATAGATCTGAGTACCATCCTGCGTTTTGATTGTGCTCATGTGTTTACCTCATTGTTGTGTTGTGGTTTTAATTGCATAACGCTTATCGTTGCGCGGGCGCGACCAGATGCCGGACCACCGGCGGCTCGTCGCCCTGATGAAAGGCCAGCACGCGCTCTCTAATCAGTTTGTCATTGACCGTGTGACGTTCATGCTGGCGCAAATGCTCGATCCACGATCCCATCACCCAGGTTTCAACAAACAGGCCAGCATGGTGGGCATCTTCATACACCGCCCAGCCCATCGCGCCTGTACGCCTGCGCACGCGGCGCATCTCCTGCATCGCACAGACAAAATCATGCGCATCTTGCGGGGAGACCCGATATTCGCAACTGACCATCACCGGCCCGCGTTCATGCGGAATGTCGGTTTCGGTCGCGAAGCCCGCCGGATCAATCATGTCGAGATCCAGCGCGGCGTCTTTTTCCAGCCGCCAGCGTAAAACTGTAGCAGTTCCCAGCACCATCCCCAGCGTGGCGGCACAAAGTGCCCACGTCACGCCGAACTCCGACGCCAGCTTGCCCCAGATGGCGCTGCCGACCGTCATTGAGCCGAAGAACACGGTCAGATAGACCGCCAGCGCGCGCGCTTTTACCCAGCGGGCCGCGCTGCGCTGTGCGCCGACGTTCAGCGTCGAGAGCACGGCTATCCACGCGAAGCCGGTAAAAAACTCAAAGGCATTGAGCAGCCAGACATGGCGAATAAACGCCAGCGCTACCATGGTGACGGCAAACAGCAAACTGGCGGCCACCATCATCTGGTCGGCATTCAGCCGCTTGCGCAATTTTGGCAGCAGCATCGCGCCACAAATCGCGCCGAACCCGATACAGGCCAGCATGATGCCGTAACCGCCAGGGCCGAGACCCAGCTCGCGTCGCGCCACCAGCGGCAGCATTGCCCATCCGGCGCTACCAAACAGGAAAAACGCCACCGTACGCGCCAGCACATTGCGCAGCACCGGCGCGGCGTGAACATAGCGCAGCCCACCGCGAATGGCGGTAAAGAAGTGTTCCGGCGGCAGACGCTGAATGGTCACCTGCGGCTGCCAGCGATAGAGTACAAACGCCACGCCCAGTACCGACAGGGCGTTCAGGAAGAACACCATCCACGGACCGGCGAAAGAGAGCAGCAGCCCGCCCAGCGCCGGACCAATCGCGCGGCTGATATTGATGCCCAGCGAATTAAGGGCAATCGCCGGACTCAGTTCGCGTTTTTCAACCAGATCCGGCACCACCGCCTGGAAAGCCGGTGAGCTAAGCGCCGCGCCGGTACTGAGTAAAAACGTCGCCGCCAGCAGCACTTCCGGCGTGACATTGCCGGTAAACGACAGCAGCGCCAGACCGGCTGCCGCGCAGAACGTCCAGGCTTGCGAAAAGAGCAGGATTTTGCGCCGTTCAACGATATCCGCCAGTACCCCCGCAGGCAGTACAAACAGGAACATCGGCAGGCTGCTGGCCGCCTGCACCAGCGCGACCGCCAGCGGATCGGCGCTCAGCGAGAGCATTGTCCAGTTCACCCCGATGTCGCTCATCCATGAGCCGACATTGGATACCACTGTCGCTATCCATAGCATGCGAAAAACGCGCTGGCGCAGCGGCTGCCAGGCTGAAGCGGCTGGGGCAGCGTTGATATCAGGTGACACTGTCACCGCTGCGTGCAGTTCGTTTTGTTGCGTCATGCCAGTGCTCCTTTCGCCGCCACGCGCAGCCGCCAGCTTCCCGGCCCGGTTAACAGCAAGGTGGTGAAGATAATCAGCAACAACCAGCCGAATTGCCCCTCGGCCAGCGACCAGTCTGCATGCACGACCAGCATCGCGACCAGCAGCACCACGATGATCGGGATACAGGCCAGCCGTGTGGCGACACCGGCGATGATCAGCAACGGGCAAACCACTTCGGCGAAAATCGCCGGCAGCAGACTCATCCACGGGCCGAGACCAAACGGATCTTCGATATGCGCCAGTTCGTTACTGAAATGCAGCACCTTCGGCAGGCCATGCACATACAGCAACAGCAGGCTGCCGGTCAGGCGCAGGAAGAACAGCCCCGCATCAACGCGGGGCGAAACAGCTGAGAAAGAGGATGTTTTCATGATGTCAGAACGCAAAGCAGCTGCAACCGAGCGCGCCCCAGAAGGCGTTCTCATCGGAAACCGGCATGGCGGCACCGCGTGCAACATCGTGTTGATGGATATGTACGCCACACGGACCAGAGCAGTGGTGTACGCCCGACGCCTGACCTACGCGAGCGGCCTGCGGCGGCGCACTGCGATAATGACCAGGGACCTTCACCACCGGCGACCAGTCTGGCAGTACCGGGATCGCCGGCGGTGCCAACGGACCAAACGCGCCAGCGGCATAAACAATCTCACCGCCGACCACCGTCAGCACCGATTCAATCCCTTTGATCTCCTCCTCAGGCACGCGGAAGTAGTCTTTGCTGAGGATGGCGAGATCGGCCAGTTGACCGACTTTAATCTGGCCTTTTTTCCCCTGTTCGCTGGAGAACCAGGCGCTGCCTTGCGTCCAGAGCAGCAGGGCGGTATCGCGATCGAGACGCGCGCTGTGGTCGTACATTTGCATGCCGCCAACCGTACGCCCGGAAACCAGCCAGTAGAGCGCCGTCCACGGGTTGTAGCTGGCAACGCGCGTGGCGTCGGTGCCCAGACCAACCGGCAACCCGGCTTCCAGCATTTTCGCCACCGGCGGCGTCTGTTTAGTGGCCTGCGAACCGTAGCGTTCGGCGAAATATTCGCCCTGGAAGGCCATGCGATGCTGAACCGCAATCCCGCCGCCGAGCGCTTTTACACGCTCAATATTGGCTTCGGTGATGGTTTCCGCATGGTCAAAGAACCAGTGCAGACCGTTAAACGGAATGTCGCGGTTCACTTTTTCGAATACATCCAGCATGCGGCTGATCGATTCGTTATAGGTGGCGTGCAGGCGGAACGGCCAGCGGTGCTCAACCAGATGGCGCACCACGCGCTCCAGTTCCTCTTCCATACCGGGCGCCAGATCCGGGCGCGGCTCAAGGAAATCTTCAAAATCGGCGGCGGAAAAGACCAGCATTTCACCGGCACCGTTGTGGCGGAAAAAGTCGCTGCCCTGGCCCGGCGTTAACATATCGGTCCATTTTTCGAAATCTTCCAGCTCATGCCCCGGACGCTGGGTAAACAGGTTATAGGCGATGCGAATGGTCATCTGCTGTTTGCTGTGCAGTTCGGCGATCACTTCGTAATCTTCCGGGTAGTTCTGGAAACCACCGCCCGCGTCAATAGCGCTGGTCAGCCCCAGACGATTCAGCTCACGCATAAACTGGCGCGTGGAGTTGACCTGCTGCTCCAGCGGCAGTTTTGGCCCTTTCGCCAGCGTGGCGTAGAGGATCATCGCGTTTGGCCGCGCAATCAGCATCCCGGTCGGGTTGCCATTGCTGTCGCGCTGAATTTCGCCGCCCGGCGGGTTAGGCGTGTCTTTGGTGTAGCCCACCACGTTCAGCGCCGCGCGGTTGAGCAGGGCGCGATCGTACAGATGCAGGATAAACACCGGCGTGTCCGGCGCGGCCTCGTTAATTTCGTCCAGCGTCGGCATACGGCGTTCGGCGAACTGGAACTCTGTCCAGCCGCCCACCACGCGTACCCACTGCGGAGACGGCGTGCGCAGCGCCTGTTCTTTCAGCATACGCAGGGCATCCGCCAGCGACGGCACACCTTCCCAGCGCAGTTCCAGGTTGTAATTAAGCCCGCCGCGGATCAGGTGCAGGTGCGAGTCGTTCAGCCCCGGGATCGCCGTATGGCCTTTCAGATCCACCACTTTTGTGCGTTCACCACGGTAAGCCATCACCTCGGCTTCGGTCCCCACCTGGACAAATTTTCCGTCGCGGATAGCCACGGCATCGGCGAGCGGGTTTTCCCGATCAACCGTATGAAACTGACCATTAAGCAATATCAGTTCTGCATGTACGAGCGAATCCATACTTCCTCCAGTCTGGCGGCCTCATGGGCCGGATAAGCGTCTGGGCGGATTATGCTAAGCGTTGGGAAAGAATGAACAGTTATACGAACGTATAGGTATACGAAAGGATAGTTATACCTTCAGATAATAGTTATGCCGGGGAGGGATACCTAACATACAGCCAACGATAGCGATGGCGCGTGAGTTGCTGTCTGAACGTAACACTCCTCACTTTAACCTCTAAGGATGCTTGTATGACTACCGCGAAACTTGAAGTTCTGACCCCGGCAAACTGTCAGTTAATCTTTATCGATCACCAGCCGCAGATGGCGTTTGGCGTGCAGTCTATTGACCGCCAGGTGCTGAAAAACAACACCGTCGCGCTGGCGAAAGCCGCCAAAGTGTTCAATATTCCGACCATCTTCACTACCGTCGAGACCGAAAGTTTCTCCGGCAACACCTATCCTGAACTGCTGGATGTGTTCCCGGAGAAAGATATTCTGGAACGTACTTCAATGAATTCCTGGGATGACCAGAAAGTGCGTGATGCGCTGGCGACCAACGGCAAACGTAAAGTGGTGGTGTCCGGCTTGTGGACCGAAGTGTGCAACAACACTTTCGCCCTGTGTGCCATGCTGGAAGGCGACTACGAAATCTATATGGTGGCAGATGCCTCCGGCGGCACCTCGAAAGAGGCGCATGATTACGCCATGCAGCGCATGATCCAGGCAGGCGTGATCCCGGTGACCTGGCAGCAAGTGATGCTGGAGTGGCAGCGTGACTGGGCGCACCGCGAAACGTACGACGCGGTCATGAATATTGTGAAAGAGCATTCCGGCGCATACGGCATGGGCGTCGATTATGCCTACACCATGGTGCACAAAGCGCCTTCTCGCGCGAAAGCGGGTCATCGCACGCTGGCACCGGTTCCGGCGAAATAAGTCTCTTGCTGGCCGGTGTACGCCGGTCAGCCTTTAAACGGCAGGAGAATGCCATGAGTGTCGGACTTGTCTCTTTCGCCGCAGGCGTGCTGATTGGCGTGATGTACGCCTTGCTGAAGGTGCGATCGCCTGCGCCACCGGCGATTGCGCTGGTCGGGTTGCTTGGCATGTTGATGGGCGAACAGCTCGTCAGCGCACTGATCACACAAGCTGCGGCGGGGTGAGCCTATGAAATCCTGGATCCTTTCCCTCCTGGTCGGTCTTCTGGCCGGGGGGATTTATGCTTTACTGGGGACGCGTTCCCCCGCACCGCCGGTGATTGCCTTACTGGGGTTATTCGGCATGCTGGTGGGAGAGCAACTGGTTCCGATTACCCGTCGGTTACTTGCCCGGCAACCGTTAACCATGGCATGGTTTCGCCATGAGTGTGTGCCAAAGATTAGCGGTACGCCGCAACCTGAACCGCCGGACGCACCGCCGCGCCGGGATTAATGCCCCCGAGGATAACCATGACGCACACCCTGCGTATTGCCATTGTTGATGATGAACCGTCCGTGCGTAGCGGGTTAAGCAATTTGCTGCAATCGGCGGGGTACGCCACGCTGACCTTCGCGTCCGCCGAGGCCTTCCTCAACGATGGTAGCGCGCAGCGGCAAACCGCACTGGTGATTGCCGATATTAAACTTAAAGGCATGAGCGGGGCGGCGCTGTACGAGAAACTGCAATGTAACCCGTGCCCGCCGCCGCTGATATTTATTTCCGGTCACGACGATGAAACCTGGCAACGGTTCGCGGGGCAACCCGGTGCCGTTGCTTTTTTGCATAAACCGATCGATATCGACATGCTGCTTGATCATATTTCGCGCACGCTGGCGGGAGGTGAGGAGACGCCATGACCGGAAACGCAAAATCTCCCCCCTGGCCGCCGATGCTGGCCGAAAACCAACCGTTTACGCTGCAGGATGATGCTATCTACACGCCGCTGGCGCAGGAGGGCGGCATTGTCTGGATGAATGCCCACTACCCGTGGGCGAGTGATGCGTTTATTCTCGCCACGGCGGTAAGCGACGATGCCGAGCCGCGCGCCAGCCAGTTGCTGAACAACGAATTAGCGTTGCGCCAGCAGCTTGATAGCCGTTGGGCGGTAAAACCGGTGGCCAGCACGCAGTATCACGGCCGCGTTGCGCTGGTTTACCCCACATTTGCCTTTAAACCGCTCACCCGCATGATCACCCAGCCGATGGCGTGTATCGCCAGTTGGCTTGAACTGACCCTGCGCATCTGCACGCCGCTGCGCCAGATGCACCAGAGCAACCTGATCCATGGCGATATTAAACCCGGCAATATTTTTCTCACCGATGAAGGCTGCCGGTTGGGCGGGTTTGGACTGACGACCAGTACCGTCGGGGAACCGGCGCAGAACTGGCTGCCGCTCTCCGGCGGTACGCTGGCCTATATGTCACCGGAGCACACCACGCGCACCCACCACGCCGTGGACAACCGCAGCGATCTCTACAGTCTGGGGATTGTCTTTTATGAGCTGTTGACCGGCACATTGCCGTTCGATCTCAGCGAAGGCGGGCAGGCGGAATGGGTGTTGCACCACATCGCCTCTGAACCTTCGCCGCCGCATAGCCTGCGCGACGGGGTGCCGGAGATGCTCTCCACCATTGTGCTGAAGCTGCTGGCAAAGTCGCCGGAAAAACGTTACCAGACGGTCGATGGGCTGATGGCGGATTTGCGCCGCTGCCAGGCGACATTAACGCCCGATGGCGAGATAGCCGCCTTTACGCCAGGTCTGCAGGATCGGTCACCGGCGCTGCATTTTGCTAACACGTTGTATCGCGCCCATCCGCAGGCCAAATCGCTGGCAGACGCGCTGGACGCGGTTGTGCAAAGCGGTACGCAAACGCTGGTCACCATCAGCGGTCCTGTCGGGATGGGGAAATCGTCGCTGATGGCCTCGTCGTTAAAGGCCTTTCAGAGTCGCCCGTCGCTTATCGCGCTCGGGAAGGTGGAACAAAACTCGTCGATTCTGCCGCTGGGTGTGCTGACGGCCGCTTTCCGCTCGCTGGCGCTGCATTTACTGGGTTTACCCGCTGAGGAAGTGGCGCGCTGGAAGACGCGGCTTAGCAGTGCGCTCACCGGTTATGAAGCGCTGGCGGTGAGCCTCGCGCCGGAGCTGGGTCTGCTGATTAACAGTAAACCCGTGCTGTTTGTCGACACCTTGTCACTCGATTCACGCGCGCGCTTCAACCACATGGTGCTGCGGCTGGTGAATGTCTTTGCCACACCAGGTTGCCCGTTGATTATCCTTATCGATAATCTGCACTGGATCGACGACGCCAGCCTGCATTTACTGGAATACCTGTTACAGCACAGCCATGCCTTGCCGCTGCTGATGGTGGTTTCACACCGCGACGTAGCCTCGTTAGACGATCCGGCTTTTGCCACCGCGCTGGCCCGCTTGCGTAGCGCCGCCAGCCGGGTAATTGAGTGTGTGCCGCAACCGCGCTCGGCGAAAGCAATCTCGCGCTGGCTGGCGACCGTTTTTCAGACGCGCCCGGCATCCACCCTTGAGCTGGCAAAACTGATCCATGAAAAAACCGGCGGCAATCCGCTGTTCGTCCATGAGTTCTTTAAGCGCATTACCGAAGACGGTCTGGTGAGCCATAACAGTTACCAGGGCAAATGGCAGTATGACCTGGCGGCGATTAGCACCCGCTACCACCGTGAAAACGTCCCCGATTTGCTGCTCCAGCAGCTGGCGCAAATGCCGCCTGAAACGCGCGTCCTGCTCGGGAGCATGGCCTGTCTTGGCAGCGCGGGGGATATCACGTTAATAAGCCGTGTGCTGAACCTTTCTGCCAGCGAGGTGCATTACCGTCTGCATCCTGCGCTTACGGTACAACTGGTCACGCTTAACGCCGCCGCGTACACCTTTACCCATGAGCGCATTCACGAAGCGGCCTGCGCGCTGCTGGAACCTGCATATTGCCGCCAGTTGCATCTGGCCACGGCCACGCTTCTGGCGCAAACGGCAGCCGAAGCCCCGGGCAATGAGCTGCTGTTTCGCGCTATTCACCACATTAATGCCGCGGCCGACGACATTTTGCCGCCGCAACGCCAGCACTTCAGTGAACTTAGCCTGCTTGCCGCCAGACGGGCAAAACATACCGGTGACTACACGTCGGCCCTGAGCTACTTACATCTCGCGCAGCGGCTTCGTACCGGGACAGGGCATGACTTTGCGCTGTCGCTGGAGGAGACCGCCTGTGAGTTTTTGCTCGGTAACCTGTCAACCGCGCGCGGACTGTGCGAACGGTTACTGGCCTCGCCAGGCGGGCTCACGGAAAAAGCGCAGGCCGCGACATTGCTGGCAGAAGTGCATATTCGCCAGTCCGGTTATCAGCTGGCGCTGGAGACAACACTGTGTTGGTTGACCGTGTTTGGCATTCACCTGAGCCGTTATCCTGACGATGCGGCCTGTGATCACGCGTGGCAGGAGATGCATGCGCGTGTTGGTGATAATCCCGCGCATCTGTTTACTGCGCTGCCGCGCATGAACCACCAGGAAACCGACGCGCTGATGAACCTGCTGGCGAGCGCCAGTTTGTATGCCAGCTTTAATTGCCCGCGCCTGCATTTCCTGTTGCTGTGCCAGATGCTGCAACTGACGCTCGAACGTGGGCTGACCGGCGCATCCACCTCGGCACTGGCCTGGTTTGGTGTACTGCTCGGTGAACGCTATGAAGAGTATGAACTGGGCTACCGTTACAGCGTTCTGGCGCAGGAGCTGGTGACGCGCCACGGTTTACATGAATTTGCCGCGAAAGCCCTGGTGCCGCTCGGGCGTAGCTGTGTCTGGACACAACCGCTATCGCGAAGCGTGGAGTGCGCTAACGCCTGCTTTACCGCAGCCGTTGCGCATGGCGATCTGACCATTGCCTGTTTTGCCGCTTTTCGCCAGGTGATCAACGCCATGAGTCGCGGCGATCACCTCGACACGGTATTAGGCCATATCGATCGCGGTCTGGCTTTTATTCGTGAAACCCAGTATTCGGACATGGATCACCTGCTGCTGTTACAACGTCACTTTGTCGAGTATCTGCGACAGCCGGATAGCATGTTAAGCGGCAAAGCGATCCTGCCCCGATCGCTGCTGCCCCCGACGCCGCCTGCCACCATGCTGTTCTGGTTCTGGCTCTATCGCGGGATGGCGCACTTTTTCACCGGGGCCTGTTCCCGCGCGGAATCGTGTCTGAAAGAGGCGGGAAAACATGCCTGGTCCGCACCGGGGCATATCAGTCTGCTGGATTATCACCTTTACAGCGCGCTTGCGTTGTCGATGCAGTTAACGCCAGAGACGTTTTCCGCTGAGCACCGCCTGCGGCTGAACCAGCACAACAATAAAATCGCCCGCTGGGCGCGCGTCAATCCGGGAACCTTCAGCGATAAAGAAGCGCTGGTTTACGCGGAAATCGTGCGCCTTGACGGCATGAACAGCATCGCGCTCGAACAGTATGAGAAGGCGATTACGCTGTCCCGCGAAGCCGGTTTTAACCCCAGCAATGCGCTGGCGCATGAACTGGCGGGGCGTTTTGCGCTCTCCTGTGGATACCAGACCGCAGCCGACGCGTATTTTCGCGGCGCGATGGCCGCCTGGGGACGCGTCGGGGCGCAGGCCAAAGTTCGCCATTTGCAGCAGGAGCATCCCCATCTTTTCACGCCCGTGGAAAGTACCCCCTATGACACCATCTCCTTTGCGCAGAACGATGAAATCCGCGATCTGCAAAGTATCATCAAAGCCTCCCGCGCCTTATCAGAGGAGATCAACCTCGAACGGCTGATTCAGATCCTGATGACCATGTTGCTGGAGCGTGCCGGTGCGCAGCGCGGCTTACTGATTCGCGTACTTGATGACAACATTCCGGAAATCGAAGCCAGCGCACACACCAGTAAAGAGGGCGTACTGGTGCGGGTGATCAAAGAGATGCCGCTGGCGACAGATATGCCGTTATCGGTGCTGGCGGCCGTGATCCGCACCGGACAAGAGATCCGCACCGGCCGGCCGGAAGAGTACAGCCCGTTTAGCCAGGATCCGTATCTTGTCTCTTCCGGGGCGGCGGTAATGTGTGTGCCAATGTTCAAACAGGCGCGGCTGGTGGGGGTGTTATATCTGGAAAACCGCCTGATGCCGGAGATGTTTACCGCAGGCCAGTCTCGCGTCGTGAACCTGCTTGGCGCACATGCTGCGGTGTCGCTGGAGACCGCGCGGCTGTATGCCAAGCTGGTGGAAGAGAACATGCAGCGTCGGCGCGTCGAAAAGGAGCTGCGCGCCAGCCAGACCTCGCTGATGCTGGGCGAACAAATCAGCCACACCGGAACCTGGCGCTGGGAACTGGAACAGGATTTGATGCATATGTCGGATGAGTATGCGCGCATCCTCGGGCTGGACGAGAAGCGCAAACTGATCTCCATGGCCGAGTTTTTAACCTTTGTTCACCCGGACGATCATCCACATATCAGCGCGCTGGTCACCCGCAGTGTCGCGCAGGGGCTCACCATGCAGGCGGAGTTTCGCATTATCCGCACCGATGGCGAGTGCCGGTATATCCTCGGCATCGGCGATCCGGTCTCTTCCGGTGATGAGGTGCATGAATATTTTGGCACCATTACCGATATTACCGCCCAGCGGCAGAGCGAGGATGCCGCGCGCGTCGCTCAGGCCGAGCTGGCGCGGGTGTCGCGCGCCACCACCGTCGGGCAGTTAACCTCATCGATTGCCCATGAAATTAACCAGCCGCTAATGTCGATTGTCTCTAACGCCGGTGCCAGCCTGCGCTGGCTTAATCGCTCACCGATCCCGGTCGATAATGTGCGCGTTGGTCTGGAGGAGATTATCAGCGAAGGGCAGCGCGCCGGAGAGGTGATCCGTAGCCTGCAATCGCTGACGCGCAGGCAGGAGCCGGTGTTCGAGCGCATCGATCTGCATTTCTTACTGCGCCATATCATGACGCTTTCCCGCAGCGAGCTGGCGCGGCGGCAGATCGCTGTTGAGTATGCCCTTGATGCGCATAACAGCTTTATTTATGGCGATAGCGTTCAGATCCAGCAGGTGCTGCTTAACCTGGTGATGAATGCCGTTGAAGCAATGGCGGATATCGACTCGCGCCCGCGCGTGTTAACGCTTTCAACGCTGACACAGAACCCGCAAGAGGTGATTTGCCAGATTGCGGATACCGGAAGCGGGATGAGTGCAGAAGTGCAGGGGCGGCTGTTTGAGTCGTTCTATACCACCAAAGCGCAGGGCATGGGCATGGGATTGACCATCAGTTATGCCATTATTGAGCGGCATAAAGGCAAGCTAACGGCGAAGTCGAGGCTACCATTCGGCAGCGTGTTTGCCTTTACCTTGCCGGTGTCCGCGGATTAGCGGCTGCGGGATTTGGCGATATGCAGGTGGCTTGCGGCATGCACCAGATCCGCCAGCGAGCGGGCCTGCATTTTATCCATCACCCGGCGGCGATGGACTTTTACGGTAATTTCGCTGACACCCAATTCCGCCGCAATCTGCTTATTAAGCAAGCCACTGATCGCCAGCTCAAAAACTTCCTGCTCACGCGGCGTCAGGGATAAGTGGCGCTGCTTGAGGGCAAAGTTTTCCTGTTGTTGCTCGAAATCTTGCGCCGCCACCGTCAGCGCGTCCGCGACCGCCGACAGCAGGCGTTCGGACTCTACCGGCTTCGTTAAGAACTCACGCGCCCCGGCTTTCATTGCCCGTACGGTCAGCGGAATGGTGCCATAACCGGTCAGAAAGATTATCGGCAATTCGCGTCCGCGATCTTTTAACGCGCTGGCGACATCGAAACCGTCCGCGACCGGCATATTCAAATCCAGAATCAAACAAGAGGGTACAGAAACCAGCGGGTGGGTGAGAAAAGATTCCGCAGAGGCGAAATCAATGGCGCGGTAACCTTCTGCTGCCAGTAGCCGGACAATTGATCGTCTGACGGCATTATCATCATCGACAACATATACGAGAGGTTCCATTATCTATCAGCCTCGGTAGGGCGCATGCCAGAAAGCAGGCCGTAAGCTATGCAGGCAGATACTGATAACATAAAAATTAACTGGATGAAATAACTGATCTTTTCCTTATATGCTGTAGGCTTTTTGTGCCAGTGCGTGAAGAATATACACCCGGTAAAAGGGGCAACGTTTAGCGCATTACTTTCGAATGAAATTTGTTATAAATCACTGAATGTTGCATGTATTTTAACCGCTTGTTAATTTATATATCGTACCGTTAACCCTCCGCAAGGGCGCTTCGTTGACGGTGTCCAAGAGCAAAAATAAGAATAATCTTAGAATGGGTGGTGGCATTTAGGGGGAAGGAATATGGCGATCAGACGGGCACAGCCTGAAGAAGCAGAAGTTATTTGGCACATCCGTAACCAGGCTATCCGCCACGGTTGCAAAGGCGTTTATGAGGACAAGGTTATCACCGCCTGGACCCCGGATAAAATGCCGGAAAGCCAGCGTACGATGATTGCCAATAACCCTTTTTATGTGGCAACCACGGCAAATGACCAGCCGGTTGCCACGGGTTTTCTCGATCTCGCCAACGCCAGCGTGGAGGCCATTTTCACGTTGCCGGAGTGGGAAGGAAAGGGGCTGGCGACGCAGATAATTGCAGCCATTAAACAGGAAGCGGCGCAGCGCGGTTTGCTGCACATCACGCTGGCATCAACACCCAACGCCTGTGGTTTCTATCAAAAGCAGGGGTTTGTCATAGTGCGGGAGAGTATTTATCCCTCTGCGCTGGCGCGTGCGGAATTACGCTGTATTGAAATGGAATATAATTTCCCTGTTAATAAATAAAGAGCATTTATTCACAGAATGGATTGATGAGGAGAAAATTCCTATTAAAATAAACAACTTAATTAACACCCCATCATAAAACATCTCCTATAATAATAAGGCTGCGCTATCGCGTGGCTTTATTTCATGATTCATCACAGAAAGGGACTTTTTATGAAAATACGTGCCTTACTTTCCATTTTATTATTTGGTTTATCAATGAATGTCTTCGCCGCCAGCCAGACAGAGTGTGAAGTGAACGGCGAAATAGACTGGAACTGCATGTGCCAGATCTTGTGCCAGGCGGGCGAGGGCGGCGCAGCCTGTAATTGCGATGGCGTGCCATAAGCCGACATTGCAAAGGGGATATTAATGTTAATATCCCCTCTGTTTCTCCACCGCCGATTTCTCTGAAACCTATTCCTGCGCCAGATAGATCCCCCCGCTTACACTATTCACATGTTACTCTTCACGCCTGAGGTCAAACAGGGAGAGCCGTGATGTCGGCGATTAAAACGCTTGCCACAACCGAAGTGTACCGCAACAAATGGATGCGTCTGCGCGAAGACAAAATCCTGCGGGCAGATGGGAACGAAGGTATTTACTCCGTTGTTGAGAAAGCTGATTTTGTCGTGATTATCGCCCGCGAAGGTGACAGCCTGTATGTAGTTGAGCAGTTCCGCTATCCGCTGGGTAAGCACACTATTGAACTGCCGCAAGGCGCCTGGGAATGCGCGCCGCAGGCGGATCCGCTGCATGTGGCGGCCGGTGAACTGCGCGAGGAAACCGGGCTGGTGGCAGGAAAGATGCGTCATGTCGGGTACCAGAAGCTGGCGCAAGGCTACTCCAGCCAGGGTTACCATATTTTCCTTGCTGAAGAGTTGGTGCATCAGCAGCAGGAACTGGATCCTGAAGAGTTTGGTCTGACGACGCGCAAAATTACCCTGAAAGAATTTGAGACGTTGATGTGTGAAGGAAAGATCAGCGATGCAACGTCCGTCACCGCGTATTTGCTGGCAAAGCTCAAAGGCATGCTGGAATAGCGCGGGCATTTTGCTTCTCATCACAACCGTATGCGCCGGGTCCCTGGCTTAACGCGAGATCAACATGAACAGCGCCGCACAACATATTCTTTCTATCTATCAACGTCACGCCCGGACATTTGCTGAGCAGCGCTCAAAGGCGCTTTTCGAAAAAGGCTGGCTGGAAAAATTCGCCAGCCTGCTGCCGGTTGCAGGCAACATTGTCGATGTCGGGTGCGGTAACGGGCAGCCGATTGCGGGCTGGTTTATCCGCCAGGGTTTTCAACTCACCGGCGTTGATGGTGCAAGCGCAATGCTGGACCGCGCGCGCCAGCAGTTTCCCGCTCAGCGCTGGATCCAGCAGGATATGCGCAACCTGTCGCTCGGTGAAACCTTCGATGGGCTGCTGGCCTGGGACAGCTTTTTTCACCTGACGCATGAGGATCAACGCAACATGTTCGCTCGTTTTGCCGAACATAGCCATGTGGGCAGCGCGTTAATGTTCACCAGCGGAACCGATCACGGGATCGCAATGGGGCAGTTTGCCGGTGAACCGTTGTTCCATGCCAGTCTCGCACCTGACGAATACCGCGCGTTATTAGCAAATCACGGTTTCGAGGTTATCGGGATGGTTCAGGAAGATCCCCACTGCGCCGGGCATACCGTATGGCTGGCGCAACGCGTTCGCTAAAGCGGCGGTGAAGATATTTGCCGGACGCGGCTCAGGCTAAAGAGGATCGCCAGAAGTGTTGCCGCAGCGGCCAGCCCTAAGCCAAGCCGGACCGCAAAAGCCTCCTGCTCCACATTGCCGGAAGGGGCATAGAGCGAAAGTATCCCACCCAACAGCGCCGCGCCAAGACACTGGCCGAACGTGCGCATAATCGCCAGCACGCCGGACGCGTAACCACTGTGCTCCCTTGAGGCGTTCGCCATCATCTCTTTATTGTTCGGGCTCTGGAAACAACCGAAGCCAATACCGCAGATCAGGCTGCGCAGGCTGATATCCCACACCGGCGGATCATGCGGTAATCGCGCCAGCAAAATTAACCCCACCGCGAAAAGGCACAGACCAACGGTGGCAATCAACGAAGGTGCGTAGCGGTCGGCAAGCCGCCCGGCATGGGGCGCAACCAGCATGATGCCAACAGGCCAGGCGGTAAACAGCAACGCCGACGTCAGCGCGCTGTAACCATATACGCTCTGAAACAGAAACGGCAGGGCGACGAACGTCATTCCCTGGCTGATAAAAGAGGCCAGCGATGTCAGTGCCGCCAGCGAAAAACGCGGCGAGGCAAAAAGCGTCAGCGGCATCAGCGGCTGCAGTGCCTGGCGCTGACGCAATACAAACAATGCCCCGGCAGCCAGACCAACAAGCCCATAACTCAACGCGGTTAGCCCTGATCCGGAACGGGAAATGGCGCTTGATGCCATTACCATCGCGCCCAGCATAAGAGCGGAAAGCAGCGCCCCTGGCGTATCGAAGGGCCCGCGCAACGCGGAGGTTGCAGTCGGGATCACCCGTAATGTGAAGAGCAGGGCGATGATGCCCAGCGGAAGGTTAATGGCAAATAACCATTGCCAGCTCAACGTTGCCAGCAGCGTGCCACCCAGAACCGGCGCGATAGCGGTACTGGAGGCGATCAACAGGGCGTTCATTCCGAGGATGCGCCCCAGTAATCGATTAGGAAAGACCGAGCGCAAAATCGCCGGTGCAATGCTGAGTGTTGCCGCCCCACCAATCCCTTGCAAGATACGCATCGCGACCAGCGTCTCCAGCGATTGCGCCAGTGCGCAGCCCAGCGAGGCCAGCGTGAAGAGCCCCAGCCCGGCGGCGAATAATCGGCGAAAGCCAATATGTGCCGCTAACGCAGCAAAGATTGCCAGCGTCATGGCTGCGGAGAGCAGATAGCCATTCGCTACCCAAACAGCTTCCGCGGCGGTTACATCTAACGCCCGCGCAATTTGCGGCAAGGCGATATTCACCATCGAGCCATCAAACACCGCCATTGTGGTACTGGTCATCACGGCAACCATGGCCATCAACCGCTCGCGTCCGGGCAATCCTTCATCACCGGGTTTATCCAAAAATAGTGTCATAAACAACCTCTGCTGATTTTGTGCTTGCGGTAACTATAATTTCGTGGGATATATGGCGGAAGGCGCAGCATTTGCATTAATACGTTGCAGCAAACGCCATATCTGAACCTTCTGTTGTGGACGAAAACGATGAGTGAACCCGATCTGAATTTGTTATTTGCCCTGGATGTGCTGATCGCCGAGCGCAGTGTGGCGGCGGCAGCGCGGCGGCTTGGTCTGAGCGCCTCGGCGATGAGCCGGACACTTAGCCGTCTGCGGGAAACCACTGGCGACCCGCTATTAGTGCGCGCCGGGCGTAATATGGTGCTGACGCCGTATGCAGAAACGCTTCAGACACGCACGCAGAACGCCGTTTTCGAGGCGCGGGCGTTGCTGCGACCCGCGCAACCCGAGCTTAATATTGCCTCGCTACAGCAGATGTTTACCCTGCGCGCCAACGATGGTTTTGTTGAAGCGTTTGGCCCAACGCTGATTGCGGAAATGGCGGCTGTCGCGCCAGGCGTGATGCTGCGGTTTACGCCAAAGCCAGAGAAGGGCTCCAGTGCCTTGCGGGAAGGACGGGTCGATCTGGAAATTGGCGTGCTGAGCGAAATGGGGCCAGAAATTCGCGTGCAGGCGCTGTTCAGAGACCGTTTTGTCGGCGTCGTCAGGGATACGCATCCACTGGCGCAACTTAATGAGGTGACGATCAACGAGTATGTCGCCTGGGGCCATGTCGTGGCGTCGCGTCGGGGGTTAACAAGCGGTCCGGTTGATGAAGGGCTGGCAGAGCAGGGCGTGCGCAGGAAAATCGCCGCCGTGGTGCCGGGTTTTCCTGCGGCGTTAGCCGTGGCGCGTGCGTCCGATCTTATCGCGCTTATCCCGGCCTCTTTTCTTCTCAGTCCTGCGGCCAGGCAGGGAGTGGCAATGTTTGAGCTGCCGGTAAAAACGCGCACCATTACCGTATCTCAATTGTGGCATCCACGTTCAGAAGTCGATCCCGCGCATCGCTGGCTGCGCCAGTTTATGCTGGGAGTGTGCAGGCGATTAGTGCCGGATGAGAAGGGGAAGTGAAAGCATTTCCCCATGTGAACGCCGTTAGCGTTTGAGCATGTGCGCTTGCCGCGCCTCTGCTTTTAACTGTTTACGCCAGACTCGGTTATGTAACGACAGCGCGATTGACCGGTAAAACAGTGAGGAATTTATCCATTTAACATTCAGTAAGAAGAAGACTAATCCCAGCACTGATGTTATCTGCGGCGTGTAATTATTCGCAGCGCCAAATAATAGTGAGAAAAAGGCGGAAATAAAATACAGAATGGCCATTACGCCCGTCAGCGCAATGATAAACAGGTGAGATTTCAGTCCCGCCAGAGAACCACGCGCGGTAAGCAACATGGTGGTCATCATCAGCGCACAATAAACAGCCGCTGCAAAGAAAACGCCGACCAGCACTTTATATTCAGGTATGGATAGCCAGTTGAAAATAATCATCCACAGAGAAACCTGCGGCATGGCGTAGCAAAAAATAGCAAGTATCACACTGATACCTAAAGGAATACCGGTCATATGCATGCCAACAGGCACACCGAAACGACTTTTAAGCCGATCCTTTATCAACTCAAGTTGTTGTGGATCGTTAGTCGCTATTTTCTTTGCGATAACATTACTTAACGCAAGACTTTTTCTTATATATTTCATCATTGCCGGGTCAATTACTTCCTGTAAATGAAAATGACTGAATTAAACCAAAAATATATTTACCGGATTGCGTTATATTCTGTGGGTTTCGAATGGTGCCAGAAATCGCACTGCCGATAAATGCAGAAGAGTTTGTTATGGCATTCTCGATTCGCGTTGCAAAACTAATTGCAATGCTTCTGAGGGAAACACTTAGGATAAACGCCTGCTAATGTTCTCATGTCATTGAGATTTTAAGAGTAAAGAGCTCAACCTTGTAAGCAAGTAAGAATAATCCGAATAAAATTTGTGCATAGCGATGTATTCGAAAATGTGTGATGCAAACAGGACGGGAGAAAGACGATGAACAAAGAAGATGCGTTACTGGCGATATTGGTAAGATATGAACAGCAGCTTCATGATCCCGACATTCGCTGCCAGCCCGACATTGTCGAGAGACTTTTACACCATGATTTTTTTGAGATTGGCCGATCCGGTAAACGATACAGCAGAGAACAAGTGATTGCTGCACTGGCAGATGAGGTCTCTGAGCCGATCGCGTCAGATGATTTTGCATTGTCGATGCACAACAACGGTTATGCATTGTTGACGTATCGAAGTTTTATCCTCGACGGACAAGGCCAGATGGCGAAGCAAACATTGCGGACATCGTTGTGGGAGGTGTGTAAAACAATGCCAGGTCGATGGCAGATGCGCTTTCATCAGGGGACGCCCATGGCGGAATGAATGCTGTAACAGCGTAGGCACTAAGGCAAGAAAAACAGAGATAAATGACCACGGCAAATGATGATGGCAAACCGCTGGATTCTGTCTAATACCACCTTAGTGCGCATAATGTATATTATGTTAAATGAAGTATAACCAGATAACCCACGGCCAAGGCCAGTCTTGCCTGAGCTATCGGTTCCACTACACTCACCTCTTTTTGCAGCGCACTGTCGATTCGCGACCTTCACCTTACATAGGTCTGGTTTTGCCCGGCGCTTAGTCGTGCTTAGTCGTAATGAGTTTTGTGGTTTGAAAACGACACCGTTGCCAGCAGCGCAGCATCTCCTTGCGTCCTGGATTTACTGCGCTGTTTGTTCATTCGCGGTACCTGCTTCAGAACAACGAAAAGTGCTGCGCAATTTGCCAGCCGATCGAAAGCCCAACAACGCAGGCCATGTGACATTATTTCCAGGGAGCCCGACCCGGCTGCGCCCGACGAAGCGTGACGCGCAGAGACGTTTTGCAGACAATAAAAAAGCCGACAACATCGCTGCTGTCGGCTTTTTTTTACTTACGAGGCGAATCAGGCAATCAGGCGTTCTGTAACTGCTGACCACAGGCAACCACACTTGCCAGCAGAACTTTGACGTCCTCCAGACAAACGGTCGGGTTCAGCAATGTCAGCTTCAGGCAGGTCACCCCGTCCGCTTCCGTTACACCAACGTTGGCGCTCCCGGAGGCCAACAGTGCATCGCCGATACGCTGGTTCAGCAACGCAACGCTTGCCGTATCACCCTTTTCCGGGCGGAAACGGAACAATACGCTGGCCAGTTGCGGCTGCATCACCAGTTCCAGCTGCGGCTGTTCGGCAACAAACTGCGCCACTTGCTGCGCCAGCGTGACGCCGTTGTCAATAATTTCGGCGTACTGCTTTTTACCCAGCGCTTCAAGACCCATCCACAGCTTCAGCGCATCGAAACGGCGCGTTGTCTGCAATGATTTCGACACCAGGTTTGGTACGCCCTGCTCTTCGTCAAAGTCAGAGTTCAGGTAGGCCGCCTGGTAACGCATTAACTGATAATGGCGCGCATCTTTCAGCAGGAACGCGCCACAGCTGATGGTCTGGAAGAATTGCTTATGGAAATCCAGCGTCACGGAATCCGCCAGTTCAAGGCCATTGAGGAAATGGCGATACTTCTCAGAGAGCAGCAACGCGCCGCCCCAGGCCGCATCAACGTGAACCCAAATCTGCTGTTCAGCGGCCAGCGCGGCGATGTCCGCTAACGGATCAATCGCGCCCGCATCGGTGGTGCCGGCGGTAGCAACAATCGCCATTACCTGCTCACCGTTGGCTTTCGCCTCGGCCAGTTTCTGCGCCAGATCGTTAACATCCATGCGCGAAAACGCATCCGTTTTTACCAGCGTCACGGACTGGTAACCCAGCCCCATCAGCGCCATGTTCTTCTGCACTGAAAAATGTGCATTTTCAGAACATAACACTTTAATTTTGCTGAGGTTACCGGTTAAGCCGTGCTGCTGAACGGAGTGACCCTGGCGTGCAAAAAAGGCATCGCGCGCCAGCATCAAGCCCATCAGGTTGCTCTGCGTCCCGCCGCTGGTGAACACGCCCGCGTCACCAGCCGGGTATCCCACCTGAGCACGCAACCATTCGATGAGTTTCATCTCGATGATGGTTGCCGACGGGCTCTGATCCCACGAATCCATGCTCTGGTTCGTGGCGTTGATCAGCACTTCCGCCGCCTGGCTAATTACCAGGCTCGGACAGTGGAGGTGCGCCACGCACTGCGGGTGATGCACGGACAAGCTGTCTTTAAGGAAATACTCAACGGCGCGCTCAATAGCGGCCTGGTTGCCCAGGCCCGGAGACGTGAATTCTAAATTGATGCGCTCACGTAATTCCGCGACAGTTTTGCCCTGATACATTTCAGGTTGCTTGAGCCACTGCACAACAGCTCGCGTGCTCTGCTCAATGGCTTCCTGATAGGCAGCAATACTCTGCGCGGAACCAGAGAGAATCGGATTTAAATCAGACATTCGCTCACTTACTCCGATTAAACAGGCTTCACGCCAGCGCTCAGCAGCGCGTTTTCAAATTTATCGAGGAAAATTTCCAGCTCAGCATTGCTGATAAGCAGCGAAGGCAGCAGGCGCAGTACGCAACCGCCACGGCCGCCACGCTCGAGGATCAGACCTGATTCGAAGCATTTTTTCTGCAACAGTGCAGAAAGCTCACCGTCTGCCGGGTAGCAACCCATGTGATCCTGCGCTTCGTGCGGCTTAACGATCTCAATACCGATCATCAGGCCCAGGCCGCGAACGTGACCGATAACCGGGAAACGTTTTTGCATTTCAGCCAGTTTGCCTTTCAGCCATTCGCCCTGCTCTGCCACTTTATCGGCAATGCGATCTTCTTTGAGGATCTTCAGCGTAGTGAGGCCTGTTGCCATCGCCAGCTGGTTGCCACGGAAGGTACCGGTATGGTGGCCCGGCGCCCAGGCGTCGAACTGTTTTTTGATACCCAGTACCGCCAGCGGCAAACCGCCACCGACCGCTTTGGACATCACAATGATGTCCGGCTCAATACCGGCGTGTTCGAAGGCGAACAGTTTGCCAGTACGGGCGAAACCAGCCTGCACTTCGTCCAGGATCAACATAATGCCGTGTTCCTGGGTCACTTTACGGATACGCTGCAGCCACTCGATCGGCGCCGGGTTCACGCCGCCTTCGCCCTGCACCGCTTCCAGGATCACAGCAGCCGGTTTACGCACGCCGCTTTCAACGTCGTTGATCAGGTTTTCGAAGTAGTAAGTCAGCGCTTTGACACCGGCTTCGCCACCGATACCCAGCGGGCAACGATACTGGTGCGGATAAGGCATAAACTGCACTTCCGGCATCATGCCGTTTACCGCTTCTTTCGGCGACAGGTTGCCCGTCACGGAAAGCGCGCCGTGCGTCATGCCGTGGTAACCGCCAGAGAAGCTGATAATCCCGGAACGACCGGTCACTTTTTTCGCCAGCTTCAGCGCCGCTTCCACGGCGTCCGCGCCGGAAGGCCCGGTGAATTGCAGGCAATATTCTTTGCCCTGACCCGGCAGCAAAGAGAGCAGATATTCTGAAAACTCATCTTTTAACGGCGTGGTCAGGTCGAGCGTATGTAACGGTAAGCCACTGGTAATGACACTTTGGATGCTTTGAATCACATCAGGATGATTATGGCCCAGCGCCAGAGTACCGGCGCCTGCAAGGCAGTCAAGGTATTGATTATTCTCAACATCGGTGATCCAGACGCCCTGCGCTTTGGCAATCGCTAACGGCAATTTACGCGGATAGCTTCTGACATTGGATTCAAATTCGGCCTGTCTTGCTAAAAAGGTCTCATTGCTTTGCGGGAATGATTTAGCACTCAAAGAATCAATACGGACTTTATCCGTCATCATATCTCTCCTACAACCTGGGTTGATTTAACACCGGGTTGAATAAGGGTTTAAGGGGGCTTGTAAAAAACGCGGCTAATATATGTGTTTTCAGCAGCGGACTCAATCTTTTATTTTGTCAGGCTATTTATGTCATTTTCTTTAAAAATCAATGACAAAAAATATTTATGCATGGGGATTGTTCAGCATGAATTGTAACCAATTCTGTTACAAGAATATTCCAGGCAGCATCGGAAACAATGCCATGATAAACCTCGCTTTTTAATATTTGTGCTCTTTTTATGTTATTAGAACGTTATTTAAGCCAAACTTCGCCAGCAAGCACTGAATAAATCATGATATTTTCCATTGGTTTATTGCAAATGGTAAGGAAAATATCGATTCAGCGAGTTAAATCACTTACTATGCCCCGCGATAAAAACCCTGAGGCGAAAAAAAGGAAGCATCTATTTAATCATTAATGCGTATCACACCCGGTAACTCGTGAGAGGCAATACAGGTTATCGACAACGGGAGCAGAATCCTGGGTTGTAAAAAGAAATGTTCGCGGGCGGACATTTCGTAAGGCGAAGCATGCTTCCCTTATGCCGAGAATGAAAATTTTCATGCCATAAAATTATGGCGCCCTGATATGAGATTGTTATGACTCGCATTTATCCACACACCATCGTTGCCAAATTTGGCGGAACCAGTGTCGCCGATTTTGACGCGATGAGCCGCAGCGCCACCATTGTCCTTGCTGATAAAGACGTTCGTCTGGTTGTTTTATCTGCCTCCGCTGGCGTCACCAACCTGTTAGTTGAACTTTCAGGTGGTCTGGAAAGCAGCGTTCGACAAGATAAGATCGACACCCTGCGCACCCTGCAATACAACATTATTTCTCGCCTGAAACAGCCAGAAGCCATCGGCCAGGAGATCGACCGCCTGCTCGATAATATCAGCCATCTTGCGGCCATGGCCGTTGATTCCCGGTCAGACGCGCTGTGCGATGAACTGGTGAGCCACGGGGAGCTGATGTCTTCCCTGCTGTTTGTGGAGGTTCTGCGCGAACGCGACGTCGAAACGCAGTGGTTTGACGCGCGCAAAGTGATTCGCACGAACGACACGTTCGGCTGCGCGGTACCCGTTATAAGCGAGATTGCAGAACGGGTGGAAAAGCATTTGCGCCCGCGCATTGCACAGTCGCTGGTGATCACGCAAGGCTTTATTGGCAGCGACGCGGCGGGGCAAACCACCACGCTCGGCCGTGGCGGCAGTGATTACACCGCTTCATTGCTGGCGGAAGCGTTGCAGGCAGCGCGAGTGGATATCTGGACCGATGTCGCCGGGATTTATACAACCGATCCCAGAATCGTTGCCCAGGCAAAACGCATTGATACGCTCTCATTCTCTGAAGCCAGTGAAATGGCGACCTTCGGCGCGAAAGTGCTGCATCCGGCAACACTGTTGCCCGCGATGCGTAAAAATATTCCGGTCTTTGTCGGTTCAAGCGCCCAGCCGCGCGCGGGCGGAACGCTGGTCTGCCGTGACACGCCCGAACCGCCACGTTACCGTGCGCTGGCCGTTCGTCGCCAGCAAACGCTGTTAAAGTTATCCAGCATTGATGCGCAGCCGGCACACCGCTTTTTAGCCGAGATGTTCAACATTTTGTCGCGTCATGATGTGGCGATGGATCTGGTGACAACTTCGGAAGCCAGCATTGCGCTTATCCTCAACTCCACCGGCTCTACGTCCGGTGAAGCGGACACGCTGACTACCGCGCTGCTTACCGAACTGTCATCGCACTGCCATGTCGAAATCGAGACCGGTCTGGCGTTAGTCTCGCTTATTGGTAACACGCTCTCGCAGGCTCCGGCGGTATGCAAAGAGGTGTTCGCCGAACTGGAAAACCATTCCGTGCGGATGATTTGCCACGGTGCCTCCAGCCATAATCTTTGCTTCCTGCTCCCCGCAGAATGCGCTGACAGCGCCGTGAAAACGTTACACCGTAACTTGTTAGAATAACGGCGGTTAACGGGCCCCGCACGCGGGCAACGCTCAGTGCTGGCAGCGCGTCTGCCAGCACTTACCTCAAGAGCAATCACCCGCCACTTTCTCCCTTTTTCCACTGATACCGTCACGCTCAGAGTCCGCCTTACTCAAGGTGACCGGAACGCAGAAAGTCGCCTGTGCCTGTCTGGACGGTAACGTTTAGCGGCGCAAAGCCCGTGACGCTTAGCGGGCTTTCTTGTAACCTTCCGCAACACTTTTCCTGAAAACCGGACTTCACATGGCCGCTCATATTTCAAAAGATCCTTTGCACGGCGTGACGCTTGAAATGCAGGTTAACGCGCTGGTTGCCCGCTACGGTTGGCTCGAACTCGGCAAACGCATCAATATTAATTGCTTTAAAAACGATCCAAGCGTTAAATCCAGTTTGAAATTTTTGCGACGCACGCCCTGGGCGCGCGCGGAAGTTGAGGCGCTGTATCTCGAATCGCTGGAAGAGCGCGCCCCGGCCAAATCAGACGAACCAGCGTTTTACCCGTGGACCCGCGGTCGAACGCCTAAGAGCTAATTTTCAGATGTCACTACAAAAGTCAGGCGTGCTTATTGCCACTGCGCTTTTACTCGCCAGTTGCGCCTCGAAAGCGCCGAAATCACTCGTCACACCGTTGCCGCCGGTGGCCAAACAACCACTCGCAACAACGCCTGCAAAAAATACACAACCCGTACGCGGTATCTGGCTGGCGACCGTGTCGCGTCTCGACTGGCCGCCGGTAAATTCGGTCAATATGAGTGCTGCGTTGCGCATTAGCCAGCAGCAAGAGGCGCTGAGAAACAAGCTGGATAAGCTAAAAAGCCTTGGCATCAATACCGTCTTTTTCCAGGTCAAACCCGACGGCACCGCGCTATGGCCGTCAAAGATTTTACCCTGGTCAGATATGCTGACCGGCACGATTGGGCAGGATCCGGGTTACGATCCGCTGCAGTTTATTCTCGATGAAGCGCACAAGCGCGGCATGAAAGTGCACGCCTGGTTTAACCCCTACCGCGTTTCGGTTAATACCAAACCGTCGACCACCGCGGAACTCAACCGTACCTTATCCCTGCATCCGGCCAGCATTTTCGTGCTGCATCGTGACTGGATCCGCACGGCAGGCGACCGTTTTGTGCTCGATCCCGGCATTCCGGAAGTGCGCGACTGGATAACCAGCATCGTGGCAGAAGTGGTGGCACACTACCCGGTCGATGGCGTTCAGTTTGACGACTACTTCTACTCTGAAACCCCGAGTTCTGCGCTGAATGACAGCCAGACTTACCGGCAATATGGCCAGGCGTTCAGTTCAAAAGCAGACTGGCGGCGCAACAATACGCAGCAGTTGATTGAGCAGGTTTCACGCACCATCCGACAACTCAATCCCAATGTCGAATTCGGCGTGAGCCCGGCGGGAGTCTGGCGTAACCGCTCATTTGACGCCGCCGGTTCCGATACGCGTGGTGCCGCGGCGTATGACGAATCGTTCGCCGACACGCGCCGCTGGGTGCAACAAGGGTTACTGGATTACATTGCCCCGCAAATCTACTGGCCATTCGCGCGCGATGCGGCGCGTTACGATGTGCTGGCAAAATGGTGGGCGGATGTCGTGAAACCGACAAAAACACGCCTCTACATCGGCGTGGCGCTGTATAAGGTGGGGGAATATTCGAAGAATGAGCCCGACTGGACAGTCAACGGCGGCGTGCCTGAGCTGAAAAAACAGCTCGATTTAAACGAATCGCTGCCGCAGATTAACGGCACGATTTTGTTCCGCGAAAGTTATCTGGAACAGCCGCAAACCCAGCAGGCAGTGAATTATTTGAAGAGCCGCTGGGGTGGTTAAGCAGGACAAATTTCGGGTGATAAAGGCATTCAGTGCCACCGCATCCGTTTATAAAAAACGCAGGGATTAGGGGAGACATAATGATGCCAGGCATTTACGCATTGGATGTGAAGTATGATTTTCATGCAGTTGGTCAAGGTCTTTTCAGCACTGGATTGCTCGCGTGTGGACACGTTGAATTTCGATGGGTGTATGACTGCGGCACCGTTTCTGCTCAGCATCTTCTCACCACGCAAATTGATTGCTATCACCGACAGCTTCCTCATCCACCCGAAGCACTGCCATTTATCGATTTGTTAGTTATTTCGCACTTCGATAAAGATCATATCAGCGGTGTGGTCGAATTATTACAACACTGTAATGTTCGCAATGTTGTTCTGCCGTATATGCCTTTGTGGCAACGGTTGGTGATTGCGTTTGAAGAGCGCAGCGGCCCACGATCTACGCTCACGCAGTTCCTGCTTGATCCGGTGGGATTTTTGCGCAATGCCAGTCGCGGCGCGATTGAGCGGATAATACTGGTGATGCCAGTCAACGCGCGCCCTGACGAACCTAATCCCGCGCAAGAACCTATACTCCCGGACGTGCCGCCTGATGCAGAACTTGATGAAATTTCATCAGCGCTCTTGTTTGATGAACTCCCTGAACATGAAGTTCAGAGGGACGAAGAATTAACAGCGATGATCAGCGGTAATACCATGCATGCTGCAGGCTCAGCTCAGGTGGTTGCCGTGCGTTCTGGCGCGGCGTTATCCATCCATAAAATATGGGAATTTGTTCCTTATAATGACGCATCGATGGTGCGTTTTAAAAACGGCAAGTTCGAAAAAGCCGTGCGCATCCATACGAATAATTTAAAAACTTCCACTAAGCGCCAAATTAAAGAAGCGGCATTAGCCGATCTAAAAAAAACCTATACCAACACATTTGGCAGCTCTTCCCGTCATTGTAATGTGATTTCTCTCTTTCTTTATTCCGGTCCGGTATATGGCGCTAGTATTGAGTTGTTTATGCCAGAGGATGAAAAATATCATTCTGACTTAAATCCAAGATATCACCTGCTTGACAGAATCAGTATTCTTTATACTGGTGATGGTTATCTCAACTCTTTAAAAAATATTGATGATTTGATGACAGTGCTTGGCGCTTACCGTTTCAATCAGTTGGCTGCCTTCCAGGTCATGCATCATGGTGCCAGAGGAAACTGGAAAGCCGGGATCGCCGATACTCTGATGCCTGATTACAGTATTTTCAGTTCGGATCCTGAGGCAGCCCGCACAGGTCATCCGCACGCTGAAGTGTTACGGGATTTCTGGAACTATCATCCCATTCAAGTTGATAAAAAGTACTCTGCCCATTTTATTGCACGGGGTTGGTATATTTTCCCTCCTCGAGCCGGCAAGAAAAGAGTTTTTAAAAGAATATAAAAGGGTTTCCTGAAAAATAACGCGGCTATAGTGTTTGTTCTGCATTGCAGGGTAATAACACCTTTTTTACTGACGCAGTTAACCCCCGTTCTCATTTGAACGGAGCTAATCTTACTCTTTTTAATCGAGCGTGAGCGCATCATAAACACTGCGCAGCCTGCTGCGCAGATAGCGCACCGCTTTGTGTTTACGGGATAACAGCGCCTGCATACTGACGCCCGTCTCCTCCACCAGCGCCTTATAACTCAAACCTTCAAGCTCGGTCTTTTCGAACACCTCGCGCTGGGCGGGCGGAAGCTCCGCCAGCGCGCTTTCAAGCTCTTGCCATAACAGTTCGCGCAGATACTCCTCTTCCGGCGTTTGCGGCACGCCAAACAGCGTTTCCGCCAGCTCATCTTCCGCAAAATCGCCCTCATCATCATCGCCGTTGAAAAAACCGGACAATGGCAGCTCACGTTTTTTACGCGCTCTGTCAGTCATTTCATTACGCGCGGCGCGAAACAACCAGGCGGCAACATTTTCCACTGGGTGTTCCACATTCATCAGCTGGTAAGTCACTTCCTGCAAAATGTCGTCGGCGTCATCGCGCACTGCCGTGCGCCCACGAATAAACGCTTTCAGGCGTGAGCGACAGGCATTCAGCGCGTTAACCAGCAAAGACTCGCCGTCCATGGTTTTCACCGTGCTCACTCAGCGTCCGGTTTTTTGGCGCTGCTATCGTCAGGCTGATGGCGGTCATCTGCCCTTTCATCCCAGCGTCCACGCCAGCCGCAGCGATCGCGGCGACCAAACCCTTCACGGCGCTGCTGGATAAAGGCTTCACGCTGCTCCGGCGTCATTTGCATCCAGCGTTCATGCATACGCCGACGCGCCATACCAAACATTCCCCCGTGGAATCCCAGCCCGCCAAAAAGAATGCGGCTCAGCACTAACAGCCCCAGCGCCTGCCAGAAACCAATGCTTTTCACGCCAAGAATGGCCGGTAGCAGCGCGTTCCACAACGACATCACCAGCAGCCCTAACGCGATGAATACCACCACACCAATAATCAGCGGTTTCATCATGCGGTGCCGACCAAAGCCGTGACGGTGTCCGTGTCTGTGCTCATGCATATCAAAATCTCTCATCTTTTTTCTACTCCATCAGGTTAGTGAATAATTGCTTGTGGTGAAGTAGACGGATGAGCGGTAAAAATATTGCCAGGGAAATGCAAATAAATTCCGTCACAGTGCAACAAGCAAACAAGACATTGAAAAATAATGATTTAATTTATCTCAACCGCAAACCGATGGGGATCCTTAACGTCATGTTTCTGAAAGTACTCAGGTTATGACGCGGCACCGGAAGCGGGCGGGATACAGGCAGCCTCAGAAGATCCTCAATACGAATACCGGCTGTTCGATATCCCCGATAAGTCCCTGACGCAACATGTCGACGAATATAATCCCGAAGTTCGGCCCTTTCAGCGTCAGCGTCATGGCGCGGGTTTGCAGGTTATTACAGTTCGCCCAGTTAATGATCGGCGGATTTGGCCGGCTGGTATTTTGCCCGACATAAAAACTCTGCCCCGGTTCAACCTTAATAAACCAGTCAAAGCTGCCGCCAGACGCGCGGGTCCAGCCGTCAACCGTACAGGTTATCGGTGATGATGAAGTATTTTTAAGGATTAACTGACCTGCAAACACGCCAGAGCTGGCAGAGAGAAATAATACGATGGCAAAGACACGCATCGTCATTCGTGAGATGACGCCCATACAAACTCCTCTATTACTGCGGTAGAAAAACAAAAACAGATGCGCAGGTATATTTACCCTGCGCACCAATATATTTCGTTAAAAAGAACAATTAATTTAAAACCTAACTGACGCGATATTCGATATATTCAGACCAGGCTGTTTCGCAAATAAAAACCTCCCGCGCGGGAGGCTTTAGTATTTTATTTTTTCTTGTAAACGTCAGCCGTTGCGTGAATTTTTTTCCTTGTTTGATCGGAGGTGACGACATACACATCGCCGCCCTTTTCATCTGCCAGTTTGCTCAGCGCATGGCGGGCATCCATGGGTGACATTTCGTCGGATGTGGCAATCTCGCCAACCTTTTCATATTGAGAAGAAACTTTATCAAATTCTGCTTTTTCCATTAATTTGGCGGCCCAGGCATTACTCGCCAGTAATGTTAACGCGCTAATAATCACTAAACTTTTTTTGTTCATCAGGCATTCTCCGGATTGATTTGAGATGGCTGTAAATAACAGAAAAGCACAGTCGATCATTTACTCTTTAACGGTAGACCAAGCCAACAATAATTCAATGTCATTAATTAATCGGTTATTTAATCAACATATTAAGCTGAATAAAAAGTGAAACGTGCATATGAAATGTCATATATAATGGCGCGCGTCTTACTTCAGGGTTTACACATTTCAGGAGTCTGGTGATGAAAGATTCACACCTCAACCTGCCGGCGGGCTACTTTGGCATCGTGCTTGGCATTATCGGGCTGGGCTTTTCCTGGCGTTTCGCCGCCACTATCTGGCCGGTCACGCTATTGCCTGCAGATGGCTTAATCATTCTGGCGATGGTCATCTGGGCGCTGTTGATGCTGGCATTTATTAGCCGAATGTTTCGCCACGGCGCGAGCGTGCTGGAAGAGATCTCCCATCCGCTGAAAAGCAGTTTTGTCAGCCTGGCACCGGCAACCTCGATGCTGGTCGCCATTGGCCTTGCGCCGTGGCTGCACACGCTGGCGCTGGGGCTGTTTCTTGTTGCAGTTGTGGCGCAGCTCACCTACTCCGCCTGGCAAACCGCCGGGTTATGGCGCGGTCAGCACCCGAAAGAAGCGACGACGCCGGGGCTTTATCTGCCTACGGTTGCCAATAATTTTATCAGCGCGATGGCCTGCGGCGCGTTTGGTTTTAACGATGTCGGGATGTTGTTTCTTGGCGCCGGGCTCTTCTCCTGGCTGAGTCTTGAGCCAGCTATTCTCAGCCGGATGCGCAACCTTGATGAAATGTCGCCCGCGGTGCGTACATCGCTTGGCATTCAGATGGCGCCTGCATTCGTGGCCTGTAGCGCCTGGCTGAGCGTCAACGGCGGGCAGGCCGATGTGTTCGCCAAACTGTTATTCGGTTATGGCCTGTTACAGATGCTGTTCATGATAAGGCTGATCCCCTGGTACAGTTCGCAGCCGTTTAACCCGTCGTTCTGGAGTTTTTCATTCGGCGTGGCGTCGCTGGCAACCACCTCGATTCGTCTGGGACACGGCACGCCGGGTGGCGCACTGTACTGGATGTCATTCCCGCTGTTTATCGCGGCTAACCTGGTGATCGTGCTGTTGATGGTGAAAACCTTCGCGCTGTTACTGCAGGGTAAGTTACTGATCCGCACGGCGCACAGCTAACGCATCACAGGCGCTTTACGAGGGTGGTTTTGTTACAGCCACCCTCCCGCTCAACGCTCACGTTATCCACGCTAAGCAACATCAGCATTATCCCCCTGCCACTTTCCAGCTCCTGCTCCTCGTCGCTGCCAATTTTTCTCCGCGCTTTGCTCAGGCTGTCTGGTGAAAGGGCGACGCCATCATCTGTCAACTCGACCTGCACAGCATCGTTGTGGCAACTGAATGTCACAGAAAATTCGCGGTGGCTGTCTTCGTTTAACGCATGGCGAATAACATTGGTCGCCGCTTCGCAAACAGCAAGGTCGAGCGCAAAGCGCCACGCATCATCAACGGGCAGCGCCGTCATGTTGCGCTGCAACCACTCCGCCAGCGGAGCTAATGCGCCCAACGTAGCCTCAAGGGTAATCGCCTCACGCATCATGTTTACCTGGCAAGCGCGGCGCAGGCGGCATCGCGGTCTTCGCAGATACGAAACACCCTGTCCATACGCGTCAGAGTGAACATATTGCGGATACCGGGCTTGAGGGCGCAAACCAACATTTCACCCTTGCCATTCATCATTTTCAGTAACGACACCAGCGTGCCCAGACAGCTACTGTCGATAAAGTCGACGCGGCTAAAATCGATGATTAACGCTTTCTGCTCATTTGCCATTTCACGTGAGAGCATCTCCCTGAATGTCGCCGCCACCGACGCATCCAGACGTCTGACAACCGGCGTCATAATGATGGCCTGCGGCAACCGTTCGATCTCAATATTCATGCCCATCCCCTCCGCGCTCGATAATTAACAACGAAACATCATCCGTCATGGTTCTTTCACTCCCGCCGTCATGATTACGCCAGCGCGTCAAATGCTCGCCGAATAACGGCAGCAGCGCCTCAATGGGCTTGCCGGTCTGCTGCTGTAACCAATGTTGTAAGCGTAATTCACCAAACTGCTCATCGCCTGGCCCTTCACACTCGGTAATGCCATCGCTGAACAGGCACAACCGCTCGCCGTTATGCAGACTAAATGCAGTGTCTTCCCACTGCATATCCGGCAGTAACCCGACCGGGGGCCCGCCATTACCCGTCTGGCGGACTTGCCCGTCAGGCGAGACGATAAACGGCGTGGGATGCCCGGCCTGGCACAACGTCCCGCTGCCATCTCGCAGGTTAATAACGCCATAAACCATTGTGAAATAGCTGACTATCTCCGTATCTTCACTGCAAAAACGCGCATTCAGCATCTGCACGACCTTCGCGGGTGACGCCACCTCGCCATGTTCATTAAACAGAAAACGTTCCACCACGCGGCCCTGCAGAAACTGCCGGGCAACCGCCAGCGACATCATCGCCGCACCAACGCCATGCCCGGCGACATCAACAAAATAAAACCCAAGATGGCCATCGAGCGGGAACACATTAAAGATATCGCCGGAGACCCAGGCCGAAGGCAGAAACAGCCAGTCAGCAAAATAGTGTTCATAGCGCAGTTGATGCGCGGGTAATACCGAACGCTGCAACCGCGCGGCCACCAGTAAATCCTGCTCTATCTGGTTTAATGCCTCGCTTAAACGTGTATTGTGCGCGGCAAGGCTTGCTTCCAGCGCCAGAATGCGCGCCCCGGCATGTAAACGCGCCTGAAGCTCGCTCTGGTTGACCGGCTTACTGAGAAAATCATCCACGCCTGCGTCAAAGCCTTCGGTAATGTCATCCGCGCTCTCGCGCGCGGTCAGCAAAATAAGATACACATAGTGACCATACTCAATGTTTCGAATTGCGCGGCACAGCGCCAGGCCATCCATCACCGGCATCTCCCAGTCGCTGATCACCATACTGACGGGCGTTCGCGCCATCATCGCCAGCGCCTCTTCACCGTTCTCCGCTTCACTCACCTGGTAGCCCCACTGTGAAAGCAGATTAACCAGCAAACGGCGATAAACCCGCGAATCATCGACAATCAGTACCCTTTTCTGCTCCATCCTCATGGCTCCTAAAGCGGTAACAACCAGATAAGGCTCACCGTGCCTTCCCGGAATCGTGCATTGCCATTTTTATGACCGGGAAAACGCGTACCGGCGTAGTTGCTGTACTGAATAGAGAGCGAGCCAGGCGCATAGGTGGCGTAACCAAAGCTGTAACTATAATCGCCGTTCCATGGCTGCTGCTGGCTGCTATCAGGGAACCAGAACGCAGTTGCGCGTACGAAAAAGTGCTGTTTAAGGGTGTAGCCGCAGCCGCCAAGCATGACGTTTTTATTGGCTTTCACGCTGTCGCTTTGCGCGTCGTAGTAGCGCGGCACCCAGCTATAACCGAGCTGGCAGGTCAGCGCATCGCCTTTATTAATTAAAAGCTTATTTTCAATGGGCTTTGGCAACGAGAACTTATACGCCAGCGTAAACGCCCCCTGCTCAAAATAGGTGTGCCGTTTACTGCCGGTCGTCCAGAAATGGTTATCGCCGTAGTTACTGTAAACCAGGCTAACGGTGTTCGGGTGCCAGTCGTCATAGCCGAAGCTGTAGCGAAAATCGGTGGTATAGCGGCTGGTATCCCTGACCGGCATGCGGGTGATGACGTTCGCGAACCAGAAACTGTAGGGGGAATATTGCAGGCTCAGATTGAGCGTCTGGTTGATTTTTTTGGTTTGCGAGGCCGATTCCGAATTGTTCGGTATCGTTACCCACTGCTGTTTCAGCCCTGAGTTAAAGCTCAACGCCGCAGAAAATTTATCTTTATTCCCGGCGAACAGACGCCCCCAGCGGCTGTTAATGCCCCCCGCAGGGATCTGCTCGGCGGCTCTCTCCTGCTGACCCGCGTCCTGGCTATGCTCGGCGGCATACGCTGGCGCAAGACTACCGCACAGGACGACCACCAGCCCTATTTTTTCCCGCATATCGTGTTCCCTCAATTGGGTATCCAGCGTCCGGCGACGTTATATTTTGCCATCAGCCATAACGCGCCCAGCGCCAGCGCATGGATCAGCGTGTTGGTCAGCCATGCCTGGCGCCATAAATCGAAGGTGACAAACTGGCTGACCACCAGCACTACGTACACATGCAAAATGAAGGTGTAGAGCGAGTGCTGCCCCAGCGGGATAAAAAACCAGCCCGTGGCACGGTAAATCGGCGTCCAGCAACGGGTCAGCACCAGATAAACGGTCACCATCAGGGCGATGTCATTGACCACCCGCACCGGGCCAAGCCCGTTTTTTGCCGCCCAGGTGTGGTAAAAGGCATTAAAATCGGCGGGCGGGATCACCTGCAACAACAACGCCGGTGGGATAAAGGGATTGGTATGGTTTTGCGCCACAAATCCCAGCACTATCGCCACCACCACCAGAGCTGCGACCATGGCTTTTCCCGCGTGCGTTTGTGCGAGCGAAAGCAGTTCCTCTTTGTACCAGCCGCAACACATGCCGAGCACAAAGATCAGTTGCCAGGCCATCAGCGGAAAGGCGAATTCAAACTCGGAGACCGTGACGCGCATCGGCCACACTTGCCAGCAACAATAAACCGCCAGCGATAGCAGCAATAGCCAGACTACTTTTCCGTTATGCAGTAGTCCCAGAAATAATGGGCTTATTAACAGCAGGCAAATATATAATCCCAGAATCTGGGTTTGATGCGGGCCAATTTGCAAATAGAGGATGATATTAAACCAGGTTTCACGTATTTGCGGGCTGGTCGGAAATAATGACCAATGCGTACCTGAGTAACGATCGGTAAAATGGGTAACTTCAAAGGTATTTATAAAATGCAGATGCGAGAGTAATAGAATAGAAACTATGATGATGATATTAACCTGATATATTTTCCATGCGCGTCGCCATAATCCCCAGGAAATCGTTAATAACACCGCTTTTTGCAGACGCACGCGATTGAGCATACCGAGCATAAATCCGGAAAGAATGACAAAGCCTTCCGCGCCGGTTGTCAGACCAAATCGCTCCCACGTAAAAATATTAAAAACCGACATCACTTCCGTATGCGCCACCACCATCATCACCAGCGCCACACCGCGCATCATATCAATACGTAGATCGCGACGGTCGGCTAATACATAACGCCACGTTGTTTTTTCACGGTTTTTCGCTATAGCGACAGGCGCAGACTGGCTTATTTCCATCTCGTAAACGTTGCCCTGAAAAGAGGTTGCGAAGTTAATATTTACATAGCGTAGTACACTCTGACCGGCAAAATGAATCCGCTTCGCCAGATTATAAAATATATCCTTAAACAGAAACTCCAGTTAATCAGACGTTACTTAAAGGCAATTGTAGTCATTCTTGAAAGTTACCGATGGGGTTCTACAATGACTTTAAAAGCATTTCCCACAGGCTATTAAAAGCAACTCAGATTTATCTTCACGACGCATATTATTCATTTGCGAATGATTAACAGATCAGGATATCTGCGACTATGGGTTTTTATTTTTCCAGATTTGAAGCGCGTCGCCCGCCAGAACCCCTTTGCACTCCCGGATGGGTAAAAAAGGCATGGCAAATATTGGCGGTGGCGGCGTTGATTCTGGGGGCAAATTATATTCGCTGGCGCTGGATGGAATCGCTGAATATGGATGCGCTGTGGTACGCCATTCCCCTTGTGCTGGCAGAGACGTTGGCATGGATTGGTACCGCGTTATTTACCATTAACCTGTGGCAGGAAAAGGATGTACCGGCGCAAAATCCACCGGCAGATATCAACGATTGTCATGGCGCAGAAGAAGCCATTGATTCCAGGCCAATCAAGGTGGATCTGTTTATCGCCACCTATTCCGAAGATGTCGAGCTGGTACGGTTATCGATTCGCGACGCGCTTAACGTCACCTACCCTTGCCCGCTCGATTACCGCATTCATGTGCTGGATGACGGGCGGCGCGCTGAGATGAAAGCCGTCTGCGATGAAGAAGGCGTTAATTACATCACCCGGCAGAACAATATGGGCTACAAAGCCGGAAATCTGCGCAACGGACTGGAGCAAACCGACGGCGACTTTATTGTGATTTGCGATGCCGATACCCGCGTCTTTCCCACCTTGCTCAGCCATACGCTGGGCTATTTTCGCGATCCGGATGTCGCCTGGGTGCAAACCCCCCAATGGTTTTACGATCTGCCGGAAGGAGAACGGCTGCCGCGTTGGCTCGCACGCCGGACTGGCAAAGCCGGGTATGCGCTCGGCTGGACGCTGGAAAAAATTTGTGGCCCGGTCACCCTTGGCCGCGACCCGTTTTTCAACGATCCGCGCATGTTTTATGATGTCATTTTGCGCCGCCGCAACTGGGCAAATGCCGCGTTTTGCTGCGGTGCAGCGTCAATTCATCGCCGCGAAGCGGTGATGCAGGCGGCATTGCGCAGCTACGTGTGGAACGTCGATGCCGAAATCGACCGTCATACCCGTGATATTCGCGATCCGGCCATGCGTGCAGCGCTTCAGGAAGCGATGCGCCCGCATGTGATTTACGACACCGAACTGACGCCGTACAAATTCCACGTCTCGGAAGATATTTATACCTCCATTGTTCTGCATGGCGACGATGCACGCCGCTGGCGTTCGGTGATGCATCCGCGTATCGAATCCAAAATGCTCTCACCGCAGGATATGCTGACCTGGATGATCCAGCGCTTTAAATATGCCGCTGGTTCGCTGGATATTCTGTTTCACGACAACATTTTTTCCCGCCGCCGCTTCAAGTTGTCGCTGCCTCAGACGCTGATGTACGCCACCACGTTCTGGTCTTATCTCGCCTGTATCTGGAATACCGTATTCCTGATTTCGCCCATTATTTATCTGTTTACCGGCATCCCCCCCGTCTCTGCGTGGTCCACGCCGTTTTATCTGCATTTCTTACCGTTTTTTATTGTTTCGGAGCTGGCGTTCATGTTTGGGACATGGGGTATTTCCGCCTGGGATGGACGGGCATCCTATCTCTCTTTTTTCTCGATGAATTTACGCGCCCTCGATACCGTTCTGCGTGGGGAGCAGATCAAATTCCACGTCACGCCCAAAGAGCGCCAGGCCGGGCGGTTTCTCTACCTTGTGAAGCCGCAAATCGCCATTGTGGTGCTGACACTGCTTGGCCTGCTATGGGGCGGGATTCAGGTGGCACGCGGCCAGGTGGATGACCCTTCAGGTTACGTGATCAACATTTTCTGGGGTGCGGTGAATATTGCCGCCATGCTGCCGCTGATCCTCGCGGCGATGTGGACGCCGCCCGATGAGGAGCCAACGCCATGAGAATGCGCGATGCGCTGCTGAACGCCCGCAGTTATATCACCATCCTGCTCGGTTTCCTGTTGGGCTTTGCCATCGTCGTTTGGGTGGAACGCCAGATGCCTACCCGCGTAGAGAGCACGTCCGGCCTGGCGCTGAGCAAAGCGTTTCCGCCGTTGCCCACCACGCGCGACTTAACCTTTAACGAAGCGATCTGGGCGCGGGTCGCCTGGCAATATTATGTCAATAACACCCAGCCAAACGGCCTGGCTAACGCCCGCGACGCCGAACCGTGGTTCAGCTTATGGAGCACCGGCAGCTATCTCTTCGCTGCCATGGCCGCACAGCGCCTGGACATTATCACCACCGGAGAGTTTGACGAGCGCATCACTGCCGCGCTGTTCAGCCTCGGTCAGTTACCCCTTAATGCGCAGGGAATACCCGCCAGTTATTACCACGCCGATACACTGAAAATCCTCGGCAAGGCGGAGAGTTCCGCCATCGGCATGGGACGCTTGCTGACGGCGCTGCAAACCCTGCTTTGGCACTACCCGCAGCACGCGGCGGAAATCCGCGATCTGTTTAATCAGTGGCAGACCGGCGCGCTGATTGAACGCGGCGAAACCACCCTCGCCTCACTGCCGGTACATCACTGGACACTGGCGACAGATGAACCGCGTAACAGCTTTGGTTACCGCCTGTACGCCAGCCACACGCTGCGTCTTATTGACAACGATGCGGGGCTAGCCGTCACCAATCCGCCGGAAGGCCAGGCGATGATTGATATTGACGGCGTTATGGTGCCCGACGAAGGGCTGCGCACGCCGTGGGGACGCCAGCCGTCGCTGGTGAGCCTGCCCTATTTGCTCACCGGACTGGAGACCGGTTTTGACGCGCAAAGCGCGGAGATCGCCTGGCGCATTATGCAAATTCAGCAGCGCCGCCACAGCTTACAGGTTCGTAAACCACCCATCAGCACCGATTATGCCGAGCCCGCGCCCGAATATGTTACCGAGCAGCCAAACCGCCAGCCGGACAATCAGAGCAGCGTCAGCAACGCCCCGCCAGAGCAGCGCGCTATCACCTCCACCCGCTCGGCGTTTGCGTGGTACGCCCTGTTTCGTAACACCTGGAGTGAAGCCCTGCGCGAACAGGTATTGACGTTGCAGGTTCCGGGTAAAGGCTGGCAGCAAGGGCTTAACCTCAACGCCAGTGTGAATAACGTTATTGACGCCGACACCAACGCCATCGTGCTTGAAAGCCTTTCGTTTATCGCGCACGGCCAGATGCTGTGCCTGAGCTGTATGAACACCACCGCCCGTCCAACCCCAGCAGCAGGAGCCACGCCATGAAGTTGATTTGTTTGACGCTTTTCCGCCGGTGGGCTGGCATTGTGGCTCTCGGGCTGGTAATGACCAGCGCCCAGGCCGCGCCGGGGTTGCCCGCGTCCGAGTATCCGGTGCGCAGCGGCACGTTGACGGCACAGGAGATGAAGATTGCGAAAAACGCCTGGCAATACTTTGTCGCAAACTATCAGCCCACCACCGGGTTGGTGAACGCGGTTAATAAATACCCCTCCACCACCATGTGGGACAGCGCCTCCTATCTGGCCGCGCTGACGGCGGCGCGTGAACTGGGCATTATTGATAAAGCCGAGTTTGATCGGCGGTTAATCAAATTCCTCGCCACCCTCAATACCATCCAGTTGTTTCGCAATGAGCTGCCCAACAAGGTCTACAACACCATTAACGCACAGAAAGTGGACTACCTGAACAAACCCGGCGAGATTGGCTTCTCCGCGCTGGATATTGGCCGCATGCTGCTGTGGATGAAAATTATCAAAGAACGTTATCCGGAGTATGGCAACAGTATTGATAACGTCGTTCTGCGCTGGGATTTCAGCCATGTGGTCGACGGTTGCGGCACGCTGTATGGCGCGTATCTGGAGAACGGCCAGCCGAAATATGTTCAGGAAGGACGCCTGGGGTATGAAGAGTACGCCTCGGCGGGTTACCAGCTTTGGGGTTTTAATACCTGCCAGGCCAGCCGCCCGCAACCGTACGATCTGGCGGAGATCTACTGCGTGCTGGTGCCGTATGACTCGCGCGACTCGCGCCGAACCTTTCAGCATAACTACGTGGTGACAGAATCTTATCTGCTGTATGGCCTGGAGATGGGCTTTGATACCGCCGACGATCGCAGTAACACCAAAAACCACTATTCACATCCGTGGATGAAAAACTTCGCTGATCGCGTGTATCAAGCGCAGGAGAACCGCTACACCATTACCGGCATGCTGACAGCCCGCTCCGAGCATCAACTGGATAAAGCGCCTTACTTTGTTTACGACACGGTGTTCAGTGACGGCTTCAACTGGAACACCATCACCGACAAAGGCCAGTACGTGCCGGAAACCGCCGCCGTATCGCTAAAAGCCGCGCTGGGCATGTGGGTGCTGTGGAATTCGCCCTACACCGATCGGTTATTAAGCGTTATCGAAAACGCCAACGAAGAGGGCAAAGGCTACTACGAAGGGCTGTATGAGAACGGCAGCGGGCCGATTAAAGAGTTCACCGCCAACAACAACGGCATCATGCTTGAAGCCCTGATGTTTAAAAAGAGCGGCAAGCTGCTGCGCTTTAATACCGACAATCCGAAAGACAAGAATTTCGCCCCCTCGCTGTGGGAGAAAAAACTGGTCGATCTGTTTGAAGAAAACAATACCCGGCGCAACCGCCCGTTCCTGAACCCGACGTCCGCCGTGAAAAGCTGGTGTGAGCGGACCGGCACGGCCCTGCGCACAAAATCCAGTTGTCAGGCATGCCAGTGCGCGTCCTGTAATGCGGACGAGCCGGTGAAATTACCCCCGGTGGCGGCGTCATGCTTAAAACAGTAAGCCGCAAAGCCCTGGCCGCGCTGCTCGGTTTCTTGCTGGTTGCGCTGGCGCTGCTCGCCCTTGTTAAAGATGGCGGCGCAGGCTGGCGCTGGCTGAGCAAAGGCGGCTGGAACACCAGCGCGCGAATCAGTGCCCTGACCCCGGAGGAGCGCCAGTGGGCGCAAACAGCGTGGCGCTACTTCGTTAACAATACCCAGCCGCAAACCGGGCTGGTCAACGGCAGCGATAAACAGCCCCGCGCCACGCTCTGGCAGATGGGCGACACGCTAATTGCCCTGCTGGCCGCCAGGGAACTGGGGCTTTTGAAAGAGGAGGAGTTCGATCATCGGCTGACGCAACTGCTCGGCACGCTGAACCGCCTCGCGCTGACCGATACCCGCACACCGGGCCGCCTCTACGCCACGCCAAACGCCTCGCTGGTGGATTTTAGCGGTCAGACGCAGCGAAACGGCTGGTCGGCGCGGGATATGGCGCGCCTGATGCTGGCCTTACGTCTCGTCAGCGAATGGGCGCCGCAATACCAGGAGTATCTGGATAAAATCGTTCTGCGCTGGAACTTCTGCCAGGTTATCGATCCCCACGGCGAACTCTGGTCCTCCTCCATTGAGAATGGCAAACCGGTGATCCGCGAGGAGCTGCGGCTCGGCGAAAGCGAATACGCGGCCACCGCCTTTCGTTTATGGGGTTTTGCGCCAGACCAGGCTTTCGCGCCGCCCGCACGCAACGTGATCATCCACCAGCGGGCGCTGGAAGTGGATGCCCGCGACCCGCGCACCACCTGGCAACCCTCGCTCATCTCCACACTGCCTTACATGCTGCCAGGGCTGGAGTTCGGCTGGCAACCGCCGGGCGTAGAGCGCGCCACCCGCAAGGCGTTACGTGAGCGGGCCAAACAGGTGTGGCTCACCCAACAAACGCGGTGGGAAAAAGAGAAAGTGCTTACCGCCAGGGCCGACTTCGCGCTCGGCCAGGCTCCGTGGCATGTTGACGACACGGTGTGGGGCAATGGTTACGCCTGGAACACACTGGGTGCCGACGGGAAATACTATCCGCGTCTGGCGCAGGTTTCCACCAAAGCGGTTTTCGCCCTTTGGGTGCTGTGGGACACCCCCTTTACCGATGCGCTAATGAATGTCAGCCGGCGGATGAACGATGCACAGCGCGGATGGTTTGAAGGCCGGGTAGAAGCCACCGGCGACTTTAACCGCACGATCACCCTGTCAACTAACGCCATGGTGCTGGAAAGCTTGTTTTATAAGGCACACGGCGGCCCACTATTCCGCAATGGATTAATCGATAACGGCAGCTATTTCAACCTGCAGGCGACTGATGTTTTCAGCGCGCCGGGACTCTGCTTACCCGGCGAGCGCCGGGTGGAGATGAAAAAATGAAATTTTACCGCGATCTTTTTGAAGCCAGTCTGGGCCGCGTGTTCCCGCAGGATGACAAAAAGCCCTTTTTCAATGCTTTTTATGACGCCTTTGTGCGCATGTCGCCGGAAACCGAACGCCACTTTTTGCTCGGTAACGCCGAGCAAGGCCGTCAGCTTATATTTAAGAGCTTTTTTGCCATGCTGGCGGTGGATGGCTCCCTCTTCGTGCCCGATTTTCTGGAAAAACTTGCCCGCGACCAGAGCGACAGCGGCTTGCACTTGCCGCCCCGCTTTTTCGCCCTCTGGCGGCAAGCCATGCTAGATACCGTGCGCCAGCGCGATCCCCTGTGCGATGAAGAGATCCTTACCGCCTGGGCTATGGCGATAGCGCCTGGACTGGAATATCTTCGCCGTCAGGCGGAGCTGCACTACCAGGCGGGAGCGCAATCATGACCGCCGCCTCGCGCTTCGACCTCAACGCGCTACCGATTGCGGTGATGTGGTATGACGCGCAAGAACGACTGGTGGCGTGGAATGACAAAATCGGCCAGTTTTACCCGTCGCTGGCCCCCCGCCTGCAACCCGGCGTCACGCTGGAAGCGTTAGCCAGCCAGTTTATCGATACCGCCTTCAATACCGATCCTGCCCGGCGACAGGCGCTAAAAGAGTCGGTAATCCGCAACTGTCGGCTGGAAAGTCACTACGAGGTACGTCATCAAGGAGAACGACGCCTGTTTGTTCAACATCAGCGTTTACCCGATGGCGGCATCATCAGCCTGCATACGGACATTTCACACCTCGATATGGCGCAGCGCGCACGCCAGGATCTGCACGCTGACTTTTTGCTGGCCGCGGAGTCGATTCATATCGGGATCTGGGACTGGCAAGTCTCGCCGGATATCCTCCAGCTCAGCGATACGCTGTTAAGCCTGGTGGGGCAACCGCGCGACAGTTGGCACCATAATGTCAACGTCATGCTTGGGCTGGTGCATCCGGCGGATCGCTTTCACCTGATCCGCACCGTGCTGCGCTCCCGCGCGCACCATTTTCCGGTGTTTGAATGCGAAATCCGTGTCCGTTATAAGCAGGATCAGTGGCGCTGGATGCTGCTCTCCGGCCAGGTTACCACCCTGAATTTGAGCGGCGCAATGGAGCGCGTGATTGGCACATTGCAGGATATCAACCGCCGCAAAGAAGCAGAGCTGCTCGCCATTGAAGCGGCCCATGTCGCCAGACAAGCGAACGAAGCCAAAAGCGCGTTTCTCGCCAATATGAGCCATGAAATCCGCACGCCAATGAACGGTATTCTCGGCATGACGCAACTGTGCCTTGAAACCCCGCTGAGCGCCGAACAGCGCGAATACCTGACGCTGGTGATGAGCTCGGCGCAATCTTTATTGCATATTATCAATGACATTCTCGACTTCTCGAAAATCGAAGCCGGGAAGATCCTGATTAATGACGAGGCGCTGGAGATACGCCCGTTTATCCAGTCGCTGATCCGCCCGCATATGCCTGCCGCCAGCGAAAAAGGGGTGGAACTGCTGGTCGATATTGACCCGCGTTTGCCGGAGGTGGTGCGAGGCGATAGCGTGCGGCTGCGCCAGATCCTGACCAATCTCATCAGCAACGCGCTGAAATTTACCTACCACGGCGAGGTATTGCTCGGAATTGAACCCGCCGGCAACGGCTCCCAGTGGCGGTTTCGGGTGCGCGATAGCGGCATTGGTATTCCCCCGGATAAACAGCAACTGATTTTCGAAGCGTTCAGCCAGGCGGACAGCTCCACCACACGCCGCTATGGCGGCACCGGGCTGGGGCTGACCATCTCCGCGCGGCTGGTGGCGATGATGGGGGGAAATTTAACGGTGACCAGTACGCCGGGCGTTGGGAGTGAGTTCGCCTTCACCCTGCCGCTGGCAAACTTGCCCGTGAGCGAAATGACAACGACAGAAGCGCACCAGTTTCACGGTGAACGGGTGCTGGTCGTCGATGATAACGCCACCAACTTACGCTTGCTGGAGGCCAAACTGACCGCCATGGGGCTGACGCCGGTCTGTATCAACAAACCGCTGGAAGCGCTGGCGCTGGCGGCGCAAATGCCGCCGTTTCCGCTGATCCTGCTGGATGCGCAAATGCCGGATATGGACGGCATCTCACTGGCGCTGGAACTTTCGGTGCTACCGGAAGCCAGCCAGAGCCGCATTATTATGCTCAGTTCCATGAACCGTCATTTCGACAGAAATATGCTCAAGCGCATTGGCATTGCGCACTATCTGCATAAACCGGTCGATCACAGCGAGTTGCAACAGGCCATCGCCTCCCTGTTGTTGCCGGTCAGCGTACCCACGCCCGCGCCCACGGTCAGCCCGGCTGCAGAACCCGCCGCTGCGCCGCCAACACGGCAGCAGAGCCTGCATGTTCTGCTGGCAGAAGATAACCTCGTCAACCAAAAGCTGGCCTACCGGCTGCTTGAGCAGCTTGGGCATCGCTGCGAAATCGTCGCCGATGGCCAGGCCGCGCTTGAGCACTGGCAGGCCAGCCGTTGGGATGTGATTCTGATGGATCTGCAAATGCCGGGCATGGACGGTGAAACGGCTATTCGTCTGCTGCGAGAAGAAGAAGCCCGGCGCGGTGTGCCGCCACAGCGGGTGATCGCCATGACCGCCCATGCCATGCAGGGCGACAAAGCACGCTGCTTCGAACTGGGTTTTGATGGCTATATCGCCAAACCCGTCACGCGTGAAGCATTGAATGCGGAACTGACCCGCGTAGTGGGAACCCCCTCGCCCCACGCCGCAGCGCAAATGGCAGCGGGAATGCCCAACGAAAGCGCCCTGCTTGAACAACTGGGCGGCGACAGGGCGCTACTGAACGAACTTATGACCATTTTCAGGGAAGGCCTGATGGAGCTCAGCGACGCCATTGAACAGGCGGTACGCTCCGGCGATCGCGAAACCGTGCGCCGCAGCGCTCATAAGTTGCGCGGAGAAGCCATCGCGCTTGATTTCCGGAGCCTGAGCCAGGTTCTCCAACAACTGGAAAGCCAGTCGCAAAGCCTGAGCGACGCGGAACTGGCGCGCCTGCTTGCGCCACTGCAACATGAGCGCCAGCACGCGCTCAACTGGTTACAAACGCGGGAGGCCTCATCATGAAACGTTACACCGTCACGTGCTTATTGTTTTTGTCAGCCTTCACCCAGGCGCATCCGACGCCGGTGAGCTGGTCGCTGGCGGGGCAATGGCGTGTGCATGATGCCAATCAGGCTGAATTTGACGGCATTCGCGCACCTGTCGGCGACTGGCGAAAATTAACGGTTCCGGCCAACTGGTATTCAGCCGGGTACGATCACCAGGGGGCAATGTGGTATCGACACGACTTCACCCTGCCCGCTCTTGCCCCGGATACGCTGGCAACACTGGTGTTTGACGGAGTGGATTACTATGCCGATGTCTCGCTCAACGGCCAGCACCTGGCGCGCCACGAAGGGTACTTCCAGCGTTTTGCCGTCGATATTACCGACACAGTACGTCGCCATAATCGCCTGGCGGTGCGCGTCGACAGCCCATATGAAGATCCGAAAACGCTCTGGCCGCTGCACAAAAAGCTGATCAAAGGCGTGCTAAATCAGCACGACACCCGCCCCGGTGGCGCCTGGTCACCGCACGGTCAGGATGCCAACTCTGGCGGCATCTGGTCGCCGGTGCGTCTGCACCTGAGCCGGAGCGCCGTGATCGACGAGATTATTCTGCGCCCGGACTGGCAAAACGGCCTGGCGAACCCTGCCTTACGCGCAGAGATCCGCTACCGGTCGCGCAACCGCGGGCCCGCAACGCTGAAGCTGCTTGCCGAACCCGCGAATTTTAACGGTCGTGCATTCCGCCTTGAACAGGCTGTGACCCTGAATGCTACCGGCGGGGAAACCGCAACGATGACGGTGACGCTGCCCATGGCAGGCGCAAAGCTCTGGTGGCCCGCCAGTCTGGGTAAACCGAATCTCTACCAGGTGCGTGTCACCCTCGCGGACGATCGCGGCGTAATGGATAGCGCCAAGAGCCGAACCGGGCTGCGTAAGGTAGAAGAACAAGCGGATAACCGTGGCTGGCTTATTAATGAAAAACGGCTGTTTATCAAAGGAACCAACTACATCGGTTCGCCGTGGTTGAGCACCATGGACGCGGAGAAATATCGGCGTGACCTGCGCATGGTGCTGGCAATGAACGCCAACGCCATTCGCGTGCATGGTCATGTAGCCAACCGCCCGCTTTACCAGGTTGCCGACGAACTGGGGCTGATGCTCTGGCAGGATGTGCCGCTGCAATGGGGATATGACGACAGCGCGGCCTTTGCCGATAACGCCGCGCGACAAACCCGCAAGATGGTCGAGCAGTTTGGCAATTCGCCGTCCATTATCGTCTGGGGCGGGCATAACGAACCGCCGTGGAACTCCCCCTGGATGGAAAAACGCTTTCCCGACTGGCATAAAGAGCTGAACCAAACGCTGACCGCGCGCGTGGCAGACACGCTGGCCGAAGATAATTCGCGGATCGTACATCGTTTTTCCGCCGTCGAAGAGCACTACTGGCAAGGCTGGTATTTCGGCGTGATGCGCGATCTGCTCGCCCCGGCGAAAACCGGCATTATCACCGAGTTTGGCGCGCAGGCGCTGCCGCGCCTTGCCACACTGAAAACCATTATTCCCGCTTCTCTACTGTGGCCTGCAACCACGGCGGCGGACGATCCTGGCTGGGTGAAGTGGAAATACCATAACTTCCAGCCGTTTCAGACCTTTAAATTTGCCAATATCCCGCGCGGCGAGGATTTGCAAACGTTTATTGAAAATACCCAGCAATACCAGGCGCAGCTTGTCGCGATGGCGGCGGAAAGCTATCGTCGTCAACGCTATCAGCCTGTGACTGCACTGTTCCAGTTCATGTTTGTCGAAACCTGGCCGTCGATAAACTGGGGCGTGGTGGATTATTTACGCCATCCGAAAGCCGGGTATTACGCACTGCAAAAAGCCTATCAGCCGTTGTTACCCTCCATTGAACCGGTCAGCGCGCAGTGGCAGCGCGGAAAACCCGCCACGCTACGTCTGTGGGCGGTAAATGATACCTATACCCCCTGCGAAGATTGCACGCTGAAATGGCAAGTGACACAGCGCGACCGCCCGCTTTTGACCGGGCAAAAACAGCAGACGCTGGCGGTGGATAGCGGCGTGAAAATCGCCGATCTGACGGTGAGGCCTGACAGTACCGGCGTGCTGACGGTGACTTATCACATCTTCGATGCAACAGGAAAAAAAGTGGCGGAAAACGCCTGGCAAACGGAGGTCGGTGAGGCCACAAACTGACCTATATAACGCGCCAGGCAAGCATGTCGCCTGGCGCATCACTGCTTACGGACGGCGGAACAGCACGATGCTGCGCCCTTCGAGTTCGAAATCCTTCTCTTTGGTAATAACAACCCCGCGTTTCGCGCTATCGGCGGTGGTCAATTCCAGCACCCAGCCGCCTTCGCCGAACTGCGGAATGCGAAACGGCACCGTGCCTTCAAACGGGTTAAACAGCATCAGCACGTCATGCCAGATCCCCTCTTCTTCCTGCAAATCCGGGCGTCCGATATAAACGCCGAGCGTCGTACCTTCATCCCACTGCTCCGGTAACTGCTCGCCGCCACCGGCGTTGTACCAGCGGATCTCCATGCCATCGCGCCAGTTTTCACGCCGCAGGATCGGCTGTGATGCCCGCAGCGCAATAACATGACGGGTAAATTCACGCAGCGCTTCCCCGTTGCCGCTGTGCGGTGCGTCCCAGTCGATCCACGAGATTTCGCTGTCCTGGCAGTAGCCATTGTTGTTGCCCTGCTGGGTGCGGCCAAACTCATCCCCGGCCAGCAGCATTGGCGTGCCGTGGGAGAAAAACAGCGTCGCAAGGAAGTTGCGTTTTTGCCGTTCGCGCACGGTGTTGATGCCTTCGTCGTCGGTCACCCCTTCCGCGCCGTAGTTGTAGGAGCGGTTGTCATTGTGACCGTCGTTATTGTCTTCGCCGTTGGCTTCATTATGTTTTTCGTTGTACGACACCAGGTCGTTCAGCGTAAAACCGTCGTGGGCAGTAATAAAATTCACGCTTGCCCACGGGCGACGTCCGCGCTGATCGTACAGATCGCCGGAGCCCAGCAGGCGGGCGGCAAAGTCCGTCGAAACGTTATCGCCCTTCCAGTATTCACGCAGCGTGTCGCGGTATTTATCGTTCCACTCCGCCCAGCCCGGCGGGAAACCGCCCACCTGATAACCACCGGGGCCGATGTCCCACGGTTCGCCAACCAGTTTCAGCCTGGATAACAGCGGATCCTGCGTCATGGCATCAAAAAAGCCGCCGCGCTGGTCGAACCCTTCCGGCTCGCGCCCGAGAATGGTGCCCAGATCGAAGCGAAAACCGTCGATATGCATCGATTCTGCCCAGTAACGCAGCGAATCCATCACCATCTGCAATACGCGCGGGTGCGACGTGTTCACCGTGTTGCCGGTGCCGGTGTCATTGATGTAGTAACGGTGCTGATCCGGCAATGTGCGGTAATAAGAGAAGTTATCGATACCTTTAAACGACAGGGTTGGCCCCAGTTCGTTGCCTTCTGCCGTGTGGTTATAAACCACATCGAGGATCACTTCGATACCAGCATCGTGAAACGCCCGCACCATATCGCGAAAGCCCTGAATGCCGCGCGGCCCGTAATAACGCGACGCCGGGGCGAAGAAACCAAGCGTGTTATAGCCCCAGAAGTTGCGCAGCCCCTTATCGAGCAAATGCTGGTCGTCCGGGAACCAGTGAACCGGCAGCAGTTCGACAGACGTAATACCGAGGCTTTTGATGTACTCCACCGAGGCCTTATGTCCCATCCCTTCAAACGTGCCGCGCAGTTCCGGCGGCAGCGCCGGATTAAGCTGGGTGAAGCCTTTAACATGGGTTTCGTAGAAAACCGTACGTGGCCAGGGAATATTCGGCCGTGCGCCGTCCTGCCAGTCGAACGCGTGGGGATCGATAACCCGGCACTTGGGCGTAAACGGCGCGCTGTCCTGGGTATCAAAGGTCAGATCTTTATCTTCATGGCCTAAATCATAAGCGTAATGGGCCGCGTTCCACTCGATATCCCCGACCAGTTCGCGGGCATAAGGGTCAATCAATAATTTATTCGGGTTAAACCGGTGGCCGTTTTCCGGCTCAAACGGGCCATGCACCCGGTAGCCGTATAACGCGCCGGGTTGCAGGCCTGGCACATAACCGTGCCAGATCTCGTGCGTGTTTTCCGGCAGATCAAACCGGGCGATCTCCTGCTTGCCATCGGGCGCGTATAAACAGAGCTCCACACGATGCGCATGCGCTGAAAAAAGGGCAAAGTTAACGCCCTCACCGTCGTAATTCGCACCGAGTTGCTGGCCGTGCCCCGCCGTAATGTAAAACTGTTTTCCGTCAGACATTGCTTCCCCTTGATCGCCTGTAAAGTCTCACCAGACATAACGATTGATGAACCGCACCCTTTTCTTCGCAATCATGCACTGACCAGTACCGCAAAGGTGAAACCGCCTATCGATCGCAGATTCACTTTGTCGGTGAGAAAAACCTCCTCTGAGCTGAGTATGTCCCGGTAACGCCGATTCGCCAGTTCCGCCGGCAGGGCAATATTGGCGCCCGCCAGGCTGCCGTCGATGGCATCGAACAGCAGACGCGGGGCGAGCACAATTAACGCATCCTGATTTTCCACGCGCGCAAAGGCGATCAGGTGCTCCGCCTCTTCACCCGCAACGGTCAACGGCAGATAAGCGCCCCGGCGGAACAACGACGGCATCTGCTGGCGTAAATGCAGCAGCCGGTAGATGAAAAATTGCTTTAACTGCCCGCTCGACCAGCTCTCCTGCGAATGCGGATCGGCCTGTTCTTCGTCTACCAGCAGGCGCTCAAGCTCGGCGTAATCCGGCTCCAGCCGGTTATCCGGGTCGACCAGGCTGAAATTGAGCGCTTCGCTGCCCTGATAAATATCCGGTACGCCGGGTGCCGTCAGTTTGATCACCGTTTGCGTCAGGCTATTGACCAGCCCGGCGCGAATAAAGGGCTGTAGCGAGGCGGTAAAATCGGTTAAAAACTCGCGATTCTCCGGCGACAACAAATGACGCACGTAATCAAGCACCGCCTGTTCATAGGCGTCGTTAGTCTCGATCCAGTCGGTACGCTGTTTCGCTTCGCGCAGCGCTTTTTCAACAAACGCCACAAACCGCTCTTCCAGCGCACGCAAACCTTCCACGTCATCGGCTTGTAAGTTGACCGGCCAGACGCCCGCCAGCGCCTGATAGATCATCCACGCCACCATCGGTCGCGGGGCGTGTCCATCGTCCAGCAGTTGCACTTTGCTATGGTTCATCTGCCGCCAGCGCGCCACGCAATCGGCCCAGCGTTCGGGCGCTTCCGTCAGGGTATAGAGCCGCGCCCTGGCGTCTTCCCCGCGTTTGGTGTCATGGGTTGAGGTGCCGGAAAGCGCATCCGGCTGGCGCTCAAGCCGGGTTTGCATCTCTGCGTGGAAACGATCGAGCGAAAAGGTGCGCGGTAGTGGCTCCGCGCCGACTTCGTTAAGCGCCAGATCGACATGCTGGCGGAAAAAGAGCGTATCTTCGACGGATTTCGCCATCAGCGGGCCGGTAAGCTGCTGAAAGCGGGTACGAAAACGTGCCGCCGCACCGAGCGCGCTTTTCGCCACATCGCCCACTAAAATGCGACGCACAAAATCGAGCGCGGCAGCGTCCGGCGCATACGGACTGCGTTGAACGCTCTCCACCACCTTGTTTAACAGCGCGGTGTCAGCCTCCGGTAGCCCCTGTTCCGTGCCATAGGTGCGATAAACCGGGAAGGCGATCAGCAGTTCGCGCAACGCCTGGCGCACCGCGTCCTCCTGCGGCACCGGGATTTCCGCGTGACCAATAGTGAGCGCCAGCGACACCAGCACGCTGAATTCGCCGTTAAAGTTACGATCGACCATCAGCAGCTTGGCGTCGCGCAGCTCCTCGCGCATATTCACGCGCCGCCCGGCAACGCTGTCGTAGGCTTTGCGCAGGTTAGCGAGCTTTGCGTCATCGACCAGCACATCCGACAGCGCAGCGATAAATTCATACCCGGTGGTGCCGGAAACCGGCCAGTCAGCCGGAAGATGCTCGCCTTTGCCGAGGATCTTCTCCACCGTAAGGTAACACTCAGGTCCCACCTTCTGGCGTAAGCGCGTCAGATAACCCTGCGGATTGGCCAGCCCGTCAACGTGATCGATTCGCAAACCGTCCACCGCGCCGCTGTGCACCAGTTCAAGGATCAGCCGGTGCGCATCATCAAATACCGCTTCATCTTCCACGCGCACGCCAACCAGGCCGGTGATTTCAAAAAAGCGTCGGTACGAGAGGTCATTCGCCGCATCGCGCCAGCTCATTAACCGCCAGGGCTGCTGCGCATGAATGTCAGCGATTAGCGTGTGATCGGTCTCGCCGATGAGTGCCTGCTCCCGCCCTTGCCAGCTCTCTGCCACCAGCGGATAAAAGTTGTCGTAATAGGCCAGCGCCGGTTCACCGGTCAGCGGATCGGCTTTGATCGCCAGCTCGCCGTTTGCAAGCACGGTGTCAAAATCATCACCGAGAAACGGCAGCGTCAGCCGCCGCGACCAGTCGATGTCGAAATGGTGGGCATATGGGCTTTTCTCGCCTTTGGCTATCACATCGCGCCACCAGGCGTTTTCCAGCGACGCGGCCATATGGTTTGGCACAATATCCAGAATCAGCCCCAGCCCGGCGTTTTTTAACGCACTCACCAGCCGGTCAAACCCGCCGCGCCCGCCAAGCGTCGGATCGATCTCATTGGCGTTAGTGACGTCATAACCGTGGGTGGAGCCACTGGCAGCGGTAAAAATGGGCGAAGCATAAAGGTGGCTGATACCAAGGTGTTTAAGATACGGAACCAGCGCCGCGGCGCGATCAAACGTCATTCCGTTACGAAACTGCAAGCGGTAAGTGGCGGTTGGCGTATTCACATTCCCTCTCCCAAAGCCAGACGAACAATGAACGCGTTCGGCGGTAAGTCATCCTGCCCGCGCGGCCAGGCCACCAGCGTTTTGCCGGGTAGTTCCGGCAACGGTTGCGAGGCTTCGCCAATATTGAGCGCCAGCGATAATGTCCCCTGCGGGAAGCGCCAGCGGACCGCGATAAACCCCGGCGCGGTGGCGATCACTTCCCCATTTTGCCGCTGCGCATTTGTCAGCAGCGGCACCACATATTTCTGGCGCAGCGTCAGCCAGTCGCGGGTTTGCGTCAGCCAGCGCTGGCCGGTCTCCTGCTGCGTTTTCGCCCAGTCCAGTTGTGAACGGGTAAAGGTTTCAGGCGCGTTCGGATCGGGAACCGCTTCCCCCTCATGTCCCGCATGGCCCTGGAATTCGCGCGCGCGCCCTTCACGCACGGCGCGCGCCAGATCGCCGTGAAAATCGGTAAAGAACAGGAAAGGATTGGTTTCGCCATACTCTTCGCCCATAAACAGCAGCGGAATATGCGGGGAAAAGAGCAGTGCGCCGAGCAGCACGCGCGTTCTCTCCTCGCCCGCCAGCGTGATGAGCCGCTCGCCCTGGGCGCGGTTGCCGGTCTGATCGTGGTTCTGGATAAAATCGACAAACGCCACCGGCGGCTGGTTACGGCTGTCCACTCCGCGCGGTTCACCGGTTGACGGGGCAACTTCCCCCTGAAATGCAAACCCTTCAGTTAACGCGCGCGCCAGCCAGACTTCAGGCTTATCCGCAAAATCCTGGTAATAGGCATGGGTTTCGCCGGTGGCAAATACATGCGCGGCATTGTGCAGATCGTCGTTCCACTCGGCGGTAAACAGCGGCGCACGCCCATCCGGCTCGCGCGGATGCAGCGCAATAATATTGCGGCAATCTTCGGTGGTCAGATGCACCGGCCGGTCGGTGATCTCCTCGCGAATACGGCGGGCAATCTCCACCAGCACTGGCGGCTCGGCGCTGTCTTCAATCTGATCGATGGCATCAAACCGCAGCCCGTCCAGGTTGTATTCGTTGAGCCAGTAGAGCGGCGCTTCAACGATATAACGCCGCACGGCGTCAACGTCATACGCGATGCCCGGTCCCCACGGCGTCTGGCGTTCGGCGTGGAAAAAATCCGGCGACAGCGCGGGCAAATAGTTGCCTTCCGGGCCAAAGTGGTTGAGCACAATATCCAGCACCACTGAAAGGCCGTAACCATGAGCCGCGTCGATAAAGGCTTTAAAATCATCCGGCGTGCCGTAAGCCGAGTGCGGCGCATAAAGCAGCACGCCGTCATAGCCCCAGCCGCGATTGCCGCCAAACTGGGAAACGGGCATCACTTCTATCATGGTGATGCCGAGTTGCGCGAGGTGCGGCAATTTTTCCATCGCCGCGCGAAACGTTCCCTGCGGGGTGAATGTCCCGATATGCAGCTCATAGACTACGGATTCTGCCCACGGGCGGCCCTGCCACTGCGGGTGTTGCCAGACGTAATGATCCGGGTCGACGACCAGTGAAGGACCGTTAACGTCGGCGGCCTGCGCGCGCGAGGCGGGATCGGGAACCGCCATGCCGTTGCTCAGGAGATACTGGTACGCCGTACCAGCGGCGATATTATCGACGGTCAGTTCAAACCAGCCGTCATCAAGGCGTTGCATTGGCAATTCGCCAGCCGGTAAACGCAGTGAAACCTGCTGCTGCCCGGTGGCCCATAACCGAAAACGCACGCGACCATTCGCGAGGTATTCGGCTCCCCAGCTTTTACAAAACGATTTCGACGCCATGCAATTACCTCTCCACGATGTCACGAAGAACAATCATAGTCGATAATCTGCAAAGCCATTGGCGGGCCGCCCGGTCATGCACGCGCATACCGGGCGGTGAGTTGCGTTACTGCTGTTGTTTTTCTTCTGCGGCTTCGACTTCGCGATACCAGCGCGGATGGTGCTTCTTCGCCCAGCGGCGGCTCACGTTGCCTTCAATCATGCCTTTGATCGAACCTTTCACCCAGAACGCCATATACATGTGCACCAGAATGGCGAGCATCAGGATAATGGCGCTGGTGGCATGCGCCAGCAAACACCAGCGAATCAGCCAGATGGGGAAAAAGTGGGCAAAGTACGGTCGCCAGATCACCACGCCCGTCGCCAGCAGCAGCGAAATCATGCTCATGATGGTCCAGAACATCATTTTTTGCCCGGCGTTATATTTGCCAACATCCGCCACCTTGTGCTCGTTGCCTTTTAGCACCTCAACAATGTTTTTCAGCCACGGCAGATCTTTCTTGTCCGGGATGTTGTGGTGCACAAAGCGCACGAACATAAACATCAGGATCAGAAAGATCAGCACGCCAAAGAACGGATGCAGAATGCGCCCCATCTGCGGTGTGCCGAAGGTTTGCGTCAGCCAGTGCAGCGTCGGGAAAAAGAGCGCGATACCGGATAACGCCACCAGGAAAAAGCAGATCACCACCGTCCAGTGGCACGCCCGGTCGATAAATTTGGTGCGCAGGATCATTTTGCTTTTATTCATGGTCGTGCTCCTCTTCATCGTCATCCGTCTCTTTGTTCGGCCCTACGCCGATGTAGTGGAACAGCAGACCGGCAAAGGTGGCGATAAACCCGGCGGCGGAGAGCGGCTTGAGAATGCCTTTCCACACATTAACCGGCACATCGATTTTCGGTTCCGCAGGCAGGTTGTGATACAGCCCCGGCTGGTCGGCATGATGCAGCACATACATCACATGCGTACCGCCCACGCCCTGCGGGTTGTATACCCCCGCATTGGCATAACCGCGTTTTTGCAACTGCGCCACGCGCTGCTCGCCAAGCTCCAGCATCTCGGCTTTGGTACCAAAATGAATCGCCCCGGTCGGGCAGGTTTTCACACACGCTGGCTCCTGGCCGACGCTGACGCGATCGACACAGAGCGTGCATTTGTAGACCCGGTTATCGTCCGGGTTGAGACGCGGCACGTTGAACGGGCAACCGGCAATGCAGTAGCCGCAGCCAATGCAGTGCTCCGACTGGAAATCGACAATCCCGTTGGCGTACTGAATGATCGCGCCCGCCGACGGGCAGGCTTTCAGGCAGCCCGGCTCCGCGCAGTGCATACAGCCATCTTTGCGGATCAGCCACTCCAGCTTGCCGTTTTGCGTGGTTTCGCTAAAGCGCATCACCGTCCAGGATTTGGCGCTTAAATCGAGCGGGTTGTCATACACCCCGGCGCAATACCCCACCTCATCGCGGATATCGTTCCACTCGGAACAGGCCACCTGACAGCCTTTACAGCCGATACAGGTGGACACATCAATCAGCTTTGCCACTTCGGCCCGGAAATCCCGTGCCTGCGGCGGCGGCGTAAAACCGTTGGTCGCTGAACGTTTAATAATGTCTTGTGATTGCATGGACATGGTTTCGCTTCCTTACGCCTTCTCAATATTGACCAAAAACGCCTTGTATTCCGGCGTCTGCGAGTTAGCGTCGCCCACCGATGGTGTCAGTGTGTTAGCAAGGAAGCCTTTACGCGTGGCCCCTTCAAAACCCCAGTGGCACGGAATGCCGACGGTGTCGACCCGGCGACCGTCAATGGTCAGGGTTTGCAAACGCTTCGTGACCACCGCTTTGGCTTTGATAAAACCGCGTTTCGACATCACCTTCACGTCGTCGCCGGCGAGAATGCCCTTCTCTTTTGCCAGCGCTTCGCCAATCTCAACGAACTGATCCGGCTGCGCGATGGCATTAAGGCGGGCATGTTTCGTCCAGTGGCGGAACAGCTCGGTTATTGAGTAGGTGGTGGCGACATACGGGAAAGCATCCGCTTTGCCCATATTGGCGTTGTCGGCGGCGAAAATACGCGCTACCGGGCTGGAAACCACTTCCGGGTGCAGCGGGTTGGTGCCAATTGGCGATTCAATCGGCTCGTAGTGTTCCGGGAACGGGCCGTCGTTCATCTTGTCGATGGAGAACAGGCGCGCCACGCCTTCCGGGTTCATGATAAACGGCCCGACATTGCTCCCTGGCGCAGCCTGGCTGTAATCGGCAACGTCCATACCTGTCCAGCGCTGACCATCCCAGTGCAGCAGTGCGCGCTTCGCATCCCACGGTTTACCCGCCGGATCGGCAGAGGCGCGGTTGTAAAGAATGCGGCGGTTCGCCGGCCACGACCACGCCCAGCCCGGCGTGCAGCCCAGCCCGTACGGATCGCTGTTATCACGGTTCGCCATCTGGTTTCCGCGCTCCGTCCAGCTACCGCAGTACACCCAGCAGAAGCTGCTGGTGGAGCCGTCATCGCGCAGTTGCGCAAAGCTGCTTAACTGCTCGCCTTTTTTGGCAATCAGCGTGCCTTTGTCGTCATACAGATCGCGCAGCGCTTTACCGTTGGCTTCGCGGGCCACCTCTTCCGGATGCGGATCGTACGGATCGTTATAATCCCAGGACATGTTCAGCAGCGGTTCCGGGTTGGCTCCGCCTTCGGCCTGATACAACTCGCGCAGGCGCATAAACAGGCGTCCCAGGATTTTGGCATCGTGCAATGCCTCTCCCGGCGGCTCGGCGGCGGCCCAGTGCCATTGCAACCAACGCCCGGAGTTGGCGATGGAACCGTCCTCTTCAGCAAAGCAGGAGGATGGCAGACGGAACACCTCGGTCTGAATTTCCGCCGGATTGACGTCGTTCATTTCACCGTGGTTCTGCCAGAAGGTGGAGGATTCAGTCGCCAGCGGATCGATAACCACCATGTATTTCAGTTTCGCCAGCGCGCGTGATGACTTGTTCTTATCCGGGAAAGCCGCCAGCGGGTTGAACCCCTGCACGATATAACCGTTGATTTTGCCTTCGAGCATCAGTTCGGCCTGGGTCATCACATCGTAGAGACGATCCCATTTCGGCAGCCAGTCGTAACCCCAGTTGCTCTCCGCCGTGGCGCGATCGCCCCAGAAACTCTTCATCATGCTGATGAAAAACTTCGGCGTGTTCTGCCAGTAGTTCACTTCGTTCACCCCCAGCGACGGCGGGGTGATTTGCGAAATATAGGTCTGGTAATCCGGCTGTTTCTCTGACGGCAGCGGCATATAACCCGGCAGGTTGGTCGACAGCAGGCCTAAGTCGGTATAGCCCTGAATATTCGAGTGGCCCCGCAGCGCGTTCACGCCGCCGCCCGCCATACCGATATTACCGAGTAGCAGTTGCAGCATCCCCGCCGCGCGAATGATCTGCGCCCCGGCCGAGTGGTGCGTCCAGCCCAGCGCATAAAGAATGGTAGCGGTACGGTTCGGCACGCTGGTGCTGCCGAGCACCGAGCAAACATGGGTGAAATCTTTTACCGTGGTGCCGCACAGGCGGCTGACCATTTCCGGGGTGTAGCGCGCAACGTGGGCTTTCAGCAAGTTCCACACGCAGCGCGGATGGCTCAGCGTCTCGTCGCGCAATGCATTGCCCTGGGCGTCGAGCTGGTAGAACCAGCTTGATTTGTCGTACTGGCGTTTTTGCGCGTCGTAGCCGCTGAACAGGCCGTCGTTAAAGGCGTAATCTTCGCGAATAATCAGGCTGGCATTGGTGTAGTGGCGCACATATTCATGCTGAATCTGGTCATGTTCAATCAGATAGCGGATCGCGCCAAGCAGAAACGCGGTGTCGGAACCGGCGCGGATCGGCGCATAGAAATCGGCCACCGCCGCACTGCGGTTAAAGCGCGGATCGACGACCATCACGGTGGCGTTGTTTTTGGTTTGCGCTTCCACCACCCACTTAAAGCCGACCGGGTGCGCTTCGGCGGCGTTACCGCCCATGATCAGCACCACGTTGGCGTTTTTGATGTCCACCCAGTTGTTGGTCATCGCGCCGCGGCCAAAGGTCGGTGCCAGCGCGGAAACGGTCGGGCCGTGGCACAACCGCGCCTGACAGTCGATCGCCACCATGCCCAGCGCGCGGGTAAATTTGCCGTCAAGAATGCCGGTCTCATTACTGGCGGCGGAAGAACAGAGCATGCCGGTGGTGGTCCAGCGATTGACCGTTACGCCCTGCGCATTTTTTTCAATAAAGTTTTCATCGCGATCTTTTTTCATTAACCGCGCGATTTTATCAATTGCTTCATCCCAGCTAATTCGCTGCCATTTATCGGAACCCGGCGCGCGATATTGCGGATGTAATAAACGATTTTCGCTGTGAATATAGTCCAGAACGCCAGCGCCTTTCGGGCACAATGACCCCCGGCTCACCGGATGATCGGCGTCGCCTTCAATGTGATAAATACTTTCACTGACATTTTTCGCATTATCACCGAGGCTGTACATCAGCATGCCGCAGCCGACTGAACAATAGGTGCAGTTATTTCGCGTCTCTTTTGCTTTTAAGAGTTTATATTGACGGGTTTCCGCGTGAACGGAAAAAGAAGATAAAAATCCGAGAGATGCGACAGTGCTTCCTGCCAGACCGCCCGCGCAGATCCGAAAGAACTGCCTCCGGTTGAGCTCCATTTGTCCTCCAGCTTAAACTTAAGACATGAAAAGGGACGGAGATTATAAGGATATTCTCAACACTTAACCATTATCCATTTATGGTTATTTTTGCGGGTAATTTGGGGCAGAAAGTTATTTAACTAAAATAAGTGGCAGAGATTTTTCTCTCTGCCCTTTTTATTACTTCGTCGCGCTGAATATGGCTTTGCCGATGCGGGCAATGGCGTCATTACTTTGCGCCATTGTCGCTTTAGTATCCGTTATATAAATAGATACAATACGAGGCGCGCCTTTTTTCGGCCAGACAATACTGATAATCGAACGCGAACCATAATCGCCCGCCCCGGTTTTATCGCCAATCACCCAGCCTTTTGGCAACGTGGAACGCAGCAGCGCATCGGCGACTTTATCCTCTTTCATCCACTGCACCAGTTGCGCGCGCGAACGCGGCGTTAATAGCTCGCCGAGCGCCAGCTTTTGCAGCGTGTGGCTGACAGCCAGCGGCGTGGTGGTATCGCGCAAATCGCCCGGCACGGCGCTGTTGAGTTCAGGTTCGCCGCGATCGAGCCGCGTGACACTGTCACCGGAATCAGCAAAGAAACGCGTCACCGCTGCCGGTCCGCCCAGTTTTTTCGCCAGCAGATTTGCCGCCGTGTTGTCACTTTCAGTGATTGCCGCGCTGCACAGTTGCTGCCAGCTCATCGAAGCAGGCGCAACAAACTTGCTGGTCACCGGCGACCAGGTCACCAGCTCGCTTTGCGCAAACTGAGTGGTCTCATTTAACGCCAGTTCGCCTTTGTCGACCTTGCTCAGCACCGCGCCGCACAGCAGCGCTTTGTGGGTGCTGTTAAGCGGAAAACGCTCATCGCCGCGGTAGCTCACCGTCTCACCGCTGGCGGTATCCACTACCGCAATGCCGATGCGTGCGCCTAAGTGTTCTTCCTGCAGGCGAGCCACCGCCGTCAGCGTGGCGTTATCAATATTGGCGGCGCTGGCGGCAAACGCGCTCAATAACAGTAAAGAACAGATTGATTTCACTGGGAAAAACATAGGTATAATCCTTGTTCAGACAGAGCAACATCACAAGTGGGCATCATGTATAACACCGCGTTAGTGTACAGAAGTTTCGGCGAACCGCAGACTGTTCTGCAAGCTGAAACCACCGCGCTGGCACCGCTTCCGGCAGGACAGGTTCGCGTAAAAATGCGCTTTGCGCCGGTGAATGCCTCAGATGTGATCCCGGTCACCGGCGCCTACAGCCACCGCATCACCCTGCCCGCCGTCGCGGGTTATGAAGGCGTGGGCGTGGTAACAGAAACGTCCGGGTCAGACGCGCATCTGCTGGGCAAACGTGTGTTGCCGCTGCGCGGCCAGGGCACCTGGCAGCAGTATGTTGATTGCCCGGCGGAGCTGGTTGTGCCGGTGCCGGATGATATTGACGATACGCTCGCCGCCCGCGCCTACATTAATCCGCTGGCCGCGCAGATGATGCTGGAACGTTACCCGGCTCACGGCCAACATGTGCTGGTCACCGCGGCGGGTTCTGACTGCGCCGGTTACCTTGCGCAGTGGGCCAGGCTTCAGGGGGCGAAAAGCGTGACCGGTATTTATCGTTCCGCCATTCATGCCAGCCGCCTGGCGGCCTGCGGCGTGATACCGCTGGCCGATACGGACAGCACCGCCATCAAACGGGCGGCGGAGAAAGCCAGCGTTATCTATGACGCCACCGGCGGCACACTGGCAGAAACGCTGCTGCAATCAATGCCGAAAACGGGGCAATTTATCAGCTACGGTTTGCTCTCCGGGCAGCCATTCAGCATCCGCCAGCGTTTACCCGCGGTCCACTGGTTCCATGTGCGTAACTATCTCGACGCGATGACGGCAGATAGCTGGCAGCAGGCGTTTTGCACACTCTGGCAGCGGCTGCGCATAACGCCCGTGAGCGAGGTCACGCTGACAGATTTTCAGCAGTGGCGGCAGGCTATCACGCTGTACCAGACGCCAGGCCGGATAGCCAAACCGCTGTTGTCGTTTTAATCCCGGTCGGCGGAATACGCCACATCGCGCTGGCGCTCAATTTCCGCTAATCGGGCGCGGAGCGAGGCCACCAGGTGCTCCCAGGCAAGGCTGCCCAGTGGCACCCGGAACGGTGGCGCGGGGGCATCTGCCGCTGCGATAATTGCATCAACTGTGCGCTGCGCATCGCCTTTTATGTCAAAACTGCCGTTGGCGATCCCCCGGCGCACCTCGCCCGCAGGCGTATCGTCATAGACGGCGAGCGGCGTGGCGTGATCGAGCCCGGCACCGAAGCCGGTTTGCGTTGGGCCGGGTTCGGCAATCACAATATCGACACCAAACGGTTTCACCTCCTGCGCCACCGATTCCAGAAAACCTTCAATACCCCACTTACTGGCGTGGTAAAGGCTGAAATTGGGGTACGCCACCTGGCCGCCTTCCGAAGAGACCTGCACAATCCGCCCGCCGCGCTGCGCGCGCAGCCACGGCAATACGGCACGCACTAACTGAATGGAGCCGGTAAGATTGGTAGCGATCTGCCGCTCAATTTGCGCATCGCTGACCTCTTCTGCCGCGCCAAACAAGCCGTAGCCGGCGTTGCTTACCACCCGTTCAATCACACCAAAAGTGGTAAACGCGGCGTCCACCTCGCGGCGCAGCGCCGCGCTGTCGGTCATATCAAAACAACTGACATGCAGCCGCGACGCATATTGCGCCTGTAATGCATTCAGCGCGTCCGCGCGCCGTACGCAGGCCACCACGCGGTCGCCGCGCGCCAGCAGCGTTTGCGTCATCAATAATCCCAGCCCGGACGAAGCGCCGGTAATCAGCCATGTCGTCATAAATACCTCCACATGTTTCCGGTGAGTGGATAGCGTAAGCAACCGGCACTGCTATGATAAGACGCACCAATCGGCATGCAGCGGTGAAAAATACTCAACAATGAAAAATGTCACTCTCGCAGATTTAAAAGCGTTCCTGCTGGTCGCGCAGCACCGCAGCTTTCAACAAGCCGCCAATGAACTGGGGGTGTCCCGCTCCTCGCTGAGCCACGCCATGCGCGGGCTGGAAAGCCAGCTTGGCGTGCGCCTGTTACATCGTACAACACGCAGTGTTTCGCTGACGGAAGAAGGCGCGGCGTTGTTGCAGCGTATTGATCCCCTGCTCAACCAGTTAGATATGGCGCTGGATGCCACCCGCTTTCGCCCGCAGGAGCTGCACGGCACGCTGCGCATTAACGCCAATGAAGGTGGCGCGCGCTGGCTGCTGGCGCACGTGGTTGACGGTTTTTTACAGGCGCACCCGCAGGTGGTGCTGGATATTGTCACCGAAGGACGGCTGGTGGATATCGTCGCCGAAGGGTTTGATGCGGGCGTACGACTGGCGGAGTCCGTACCGCTCGATATGATTGCGGTACCGTTCGGCGGGCCGATCCGCTTTATCGCCATCGCCTCGCCGCAGTATCTGCACAGCGCGGGTATACCGCAAAGCCCGGCAGATCTTTTGCGCCACCGCTGTATCGCCCAGCGTTTGCCGAGCGGCAAACGCTATCGCTGGGAGTTTGTGCAACATGGCAAGCCGCTGACGCTCAACGTGCCCGGCAATTTATGTCTTGATAACAGCGCGCTGATGGTCGAGGCGGTGGTAAAAGGCTTCGGCATTGCTTATGTCCCCGAACCCTATGCCCGCGAGGCGATCAACAACGGGCTGGCACAACAGGTGTTGTCGCCGTTCAGCCCGCCGATTGCTGGTTTATGTCTCTATTATTCCGGTCACCGGCAAATACCGGCGACCTTAAAGGCGTTTATCGCCGCCATCCGTGAGGCCAACGAAGCCGTGCTGTAACGTTCAGTCGTTAATTAACTGTCCGGTGTGCAGATCCAGGCGGAAATCGCACCTGCCGTCCGGCGGATCCCAGTCGCCGGAGCCATATACCACACCATCAATGCAGTCACTTATGCCGTTTTTACAGTGAGCCTGGTTAGGCTACGCTTTGACGGTGAAAACGGATAACCCGGAGAGAGAATGCTGATTGCCCAACTGAGCGATATTCATGCCGCGCCGGATAATGACAACCTGCAGCGCCTGCACCGCGCCATCGACTGGTTGCTTGAGCTTAAACCCGATCTGCTGGTGGTGAGCGGTGATTTAACCGATGACGGCTGGGGGGCAGGCTATCGCGCCATTGACCACGCATTACAGCGCCTGGCGTGCCGCTCGCTGATCCTGCCCGGCAATGCCGATGATAAAACCGTGATGTGTGACAATCTGGCCGCTTTTGCTCACCGATCTGCGCATGACGCGCTGCATTTTCATGAGCACATGAATAACGTGCCGGTGGTTGGCGTGGATGTGACCGTAACCGGTGAAAGCCGGGGCGATATCCGCCCACATCTGCACTGGCTGGAAGCGGCGCTGCGCGCGCAGCCGCAACCGGCGATGGTCTTTTTGCACCAGCACCTTTTCCCGAGCGGCATTGCCCCGCTGGATAACGCCATGTGTGATGGCGGCGAGGCACTGGCGCAACTGCTGGCGCGCTTACCGCATCCGCCGCTGGCGCTGTGCGCCGGCCACGTCCACCGCGCGATGTCCGCCACATTTGCCGGTATCCCGGCGTACCTTTGCGGCTCCATCTGCCCGGCGAACCCGCTGATGCTCAATGCTCAGCACATCCCGGCGGTAAGCGATCCACCTGCACTTCTCATTCACGAACTGCGCGGTGATACCCGCGTTAGCCATTTTGTCGCGCTGTAGCGGGTATCGCCCATGCGCCGGTTTTCCCTTCGCGCCGGGACGATGGTTTTCACGGCTCGCCTTCCCAGTAATCCACACCTGCACCGCGAAATTCGACGCGCCGGAAGTCATCCCGGCCGTTTGTACGTGCTCTCGCGAGGAATTTATCGGCGTCCGGGTATTCGCAGATTTCCGGGCTTTCCATAGTGCTAATCGAGATATAACGCAGCGGTTGTTCAGAGGTATTGATAATCTGGTGCGGCCACGCTTTTCCTGGCGGAATGCAGATAACATCCCCTTCCTGGATGGGCCGCTCTTCATCGCCGATGCGCAACGTACCGTTGCCGTTCAGCACAATAAACATCTCTTCCTGCGCGTGATGCAGATGAAACGGACAGGCACGTTTGCCCGGTGGCAAAATATCGATCGACGCGCCGAGTTTACTGGCGAGGGTGCCTTTGGTCAGCGAGCCGCCGAGTGATTCATACAACGGCGGGCGCACGAAGTTTTCCATTTCGATGTGGTTAAAATTGCGGATGACAAACGCAGGCGAGGTTTCGTCGTTCATAAACAGTTCCGGTAAAGAGTTCCTGTTTAGTATTGAAACGCCCGTTCGGCCTGTCAATTCGAGCTGACAATATAACGTTGCTGATCGCTAACTCAGGTAGGTTTTCGCGTTCATAAACAGTTCCAGTAAGGGGCTGATGTACCAGATTGAAACACCCCTTCTGGCTGTCAATTCATGGGGAAAATTAGCGTGGAAGATCCCACTTGCCATCGATAATGCGTGCGGGCGTGAAAATGTTCTCTGTGTTATTCGCCATACCGGCTACGGGTGTCTATCAGCCCGGTAGCGACGCCACCGGGCTTCAGCACCTTACTCTCCCGCCAGCCGCTGATAACGGGCAAAACGCTGCTTCGCATCCTGTTCAGTTTGTGCAAATAGCTGTTCGGACAGTGATGGCGAGATGCGCTCGAGCGAGGCATAGCGCACTTCGCCGAGCAGAAACTCGCGAAAATCCTCTTCCGGCTCGTCGGAGTCGAGAATAAACGGGTTTTTCCCTTTTTCCAGCAGTTGCGGATTATGGCGCCATAAATGCCAGTAACCCGCGTCGACCGCCCGTTTCGCCTCGCGCATACTGCATCCCATACCGGTTTTCAGGCCGTGGTTAATGCACGCGGCATAGGCAATCACCAGCGACGGTCCGGGCCAGGCTTCCGCCTCGGCAATCGCCCGCAATGTCTGGGCTTTATCGGCACCCATCGCCACCTGCGCGACATACACATTGCCGTAGTTAACCGCCATCATGCCGAGATCTTTTTTGCGCGTCCGCTTGCCTTCAGCGGCAAATCGGGCGATGGCCGCCGCAGGGGTTGATTTTGACGACTGCCCGCCGGTATTGGAGTAAACCTCGGTATCAAACACCAGAATATTAACGTCCTCGCCGGAGGCCAGCACATGATCCAGCCCGCCGAAGCCAATGTCATACGCCCAGCCGTCGCCGCCAAAAATCCACTGCGATCGCTTGGCGAAATAGTCGCGGTTTTGATACAGCCGGTTGAGCAGCGGGTCATCGCCCTTCTGCTGTTCAAGTAACGCGCTGAGCTGCCCGGCGCGCGCCTGTGTCCCGTCGCCGAGATCTTTATGCTCCAGCCACTGGCGCAGCGCCTGCTCAAGGTCTGCGCCAAGCGGTAATTCCAGCGCTTTTCGCGCATCGCTGGCGATCTGTTCGCGTAATGCGCGACCGCCCAGCATCATGCCAAGGCCATACTCGGCGTTATCTTCAAACAACGAGTTCGCCCACGCCGGCCCCTGGCCTTTATGGTTTGTCGTCCACGGAATGGACGGCGCGCTGGCCCCCCAGATTGACGAACAGCCTGTGGCATTGGCGATCATCATGCGGTCGCCAAACAGTTGCGTGACCAGCCGCGCATACGGCGTCTCTCCGCACCCGGCACACGCGCCGGAAAACTCCAGCAGCGGTGTTTCAAACTGGCTGCCTTTAACGGTCGTTTTGCTGAAGGGATTGGCTTTAGGCGATAGACCTACCGCATGAACCCAGACAGGAACCATCGCCCGCTGGCTCTCCAGCGGTTGCATGGTCAGCGCCTTGCCTTTCGCCGGGCAGATATCCGCACAGTTACCGCACCCGGAACAATCCAGCGGCGAAATCGCCAGATGGTATTCATACCCTTTCGCCCCTTGCGCCGGTTTGCTCAACAGCGCAGGCGGCGCGGCTTGCCGCTCGGCCTCATCCAGCAGCGCCGGGCGCACCGCCGCATGCGGGCAAATAAACGCACATTGATTGCACTGGGTGCAGCCTTCAGGGTTCCAGACCGGCACCTGCAGGGCGATACCGCGTTTCTCCCAGGCGGCGGTGCCGGGTGGGAACGAGCCATCTTCCCGGCCCATAAAGGCGCTGACCGGCAGTTTGTCGCCGCACTGGCGATTCATTGGCTCAAGAATATTGCGAATAAAGTCCGGCATCAGGCGCGTATCCTCACTGGCATTATCTTCCAGCCATGCCCAGCGCTCCGGCACCATCACTTCCTGCAGCGCCTCCATGCCAAGATCGATAGCGGCATTGTTCATATCCACCACTTTCTGCCCTTTCCGCCCGTAAGATTTCTCAACGGCCTGCTTCAGATAACGCGACGCCGTTTGGGGTTCGATAATGCCCGCCAGTTTAAAAAACGCCGCCTGCATCAGCATATTAAAACGCCCGCCCAACCCCAGCCTGCGGGCGATGTCCACCGCGTTGAGGGTATAAAAGCGCACGCTCTGGCGCGCAATGTAGCGCTTCATCGCGTTGGGCAGCCGCGCCTCCAGCTCTTCGCCAAACCAGGTACAGTTGAGCAGAAAAGTCCCGCCGGGGTTTAACCCTTCCAGCAGATCATATTTATCGACATACGATTGCTGCGAGCAGGCAATAAAGTCGGCTTTATTAATCAGATAGGGCGAGGTGATGGGCCGTTCGCCAAAACGCAGATGCGACACGGTAATGCCGCCCGATTTTTTCGAGTCATAGGCAAAATAGGCTTGCGCATACATCGGCGTGTTGTCACCGATGATCTTAATCGCGCTTTTGTTGGCGCTGACAGTGCCATCCGATCCCAGCCCCCAGAATTTACAGGCGGTGATCCCCTCGCGTGAAACCTGCACGTCCCAGGCAGGCACCGGCAGCGAAGTGTGGGTGATGTCGTCAAAAATACCCAGCGTAAAGCCATCTTTTGGCAGCGGTTTTTTCAGGTTTTCAAACACCGAGACAATATCTCCCGGCAGCACATCTTTACCGCCCAGCCCGTAGCGACCGCCGACAATTACCGGCGCGTTATCGTGGTGGTAAAAGGCATTTTTCACATCCAGACATAACGGCTCGGCCTGCGCACCCGGCTCTTTGGTGCGATCGAGCACCGCGATGCGTTTCACGCTGGACGGGATCCGGGCAAAGAAATGCGCCAGCGAAAACGGGCGAAACAGATGCACCGTCAGCAGGCCGACTTTTTCACCGCTATCGCAAAGGGCGTCCACGACATCCGAAATGGTGTCGCACACCGACCCCATCGCCACAATGATTTGTTCGGCATCCTGGGCGCCGTAGTAATCAAACAAATGGTATTCGCGCCCGGTGAGGGTAAAGATTTCCGCCATATAGTTTTCGACAATTTCCGGCAAGGCATCGTAATAGCGATTAGCTGCTTCGCGCGCCTGAAAGTAGATATCCGGGTTTTGCGCCGTTCCGCGGATCACCGGATGCTCCGGGTTCAGCGCATTGCGGCGAAAGCGGTTCAGCGCATCGTTATCCAGCAGCGGCGCGAGTTCGTCATACTCCAGCACCTCGATTTTCTGGATCTCGTGCGAAGTACGAAACCCGTCAAAAAAGTTGATAAACGGCACACGACCTTTGATTGCCGACAGATGCGCCACCGCCGAGAGATCCATTACCTGCTGGACATTGCTCTCGGCCAGCATCGCGCAGCCGCACTGGCGCACCGCCATCACATCCTGATGATCGCCAAAAATGTTCAGCGAATTTGTCGCCAGCGCCCTCGCGCTCACGTGAAACACGCCGGGTAGCAGTTCACCGGCGATTTTGTACAAGTTAGGGATCATCAATAACAATCCCTGCGACGCGGTGTAGGTGGTGGTGAGCGCTCCGGCCTGAAGCGCGCCGTGGACCGCGCCAGCCGCCCCCGCTTCCGACTGCATCTCCATTAAACGCACCGGCTGGCCAAACAGGTTTTTTTTGCCCGCCGCAGCCCATTCATCGACGTTTTCCGCCATCGGCGTGGAGGGCGTAATCGGGTAAATCGCCGCGACATCAGTAAAGGCATAGGAGATCCAGGCTGCCGCTGCGTTGCCATCCATCGTTTTCATCTTTCCGGACATTGCTCGTTCCTCGGTTCTTAGAGGTGGTGATGCCCTGGCTATTGCACAGCCTGTGCCATCTCGGTTATTTCAGTGAATACAAGCAATTAGTCACCGGGGCTGGAAATGGATTGCGTGGAATAAGACAGTGGACGCGACAGCTTGTTGAACTGCCGACAAAGTGTCACGCCGTGGCGGGCGGCCACGACCGCAAACAGAATTGTGCTGTTTCGTACAATTGGTCAGATGATTGTGAACTCTTTGTTCCTTCCCTCTTCTACGTCAAAATATAAAATCAATACAAATCAATAAATTAATCACTCTGGCATGGCTGGTATGTTCCCTGCACAAGGAAGTGTGGCAAACACATAACCAACAGGAGAAACACCATGACCATGCGTCAATGCGCCATTTACGGCAAAGGTGGGATCGGCAAATCGACCACCACACAGAACCTGGTCGCCGCGCTGGCGGAGATGGGTAAAAAAGTAATGATTGTCGGCTGCGACCCGAAAGCCGACTCCACGCGTTTGATCCTGCATGCGAAAGCGCAGAACACCATTATGGAGATGGCTGCTGAAGTTGGCTCCGTGGAAGACCTGGAATTAGAAGACGTGCTGCAAATCGGTTACGGCGGCGTGCGCTGCGCAGAATCCGGCGGCCCGGAGCCAGGCGTGGGTTGTGCCGGTCGCGGGGTGATCACCGCGATTAACTTCCTCGAAGAAGAAGGCGCTTACGTGCCGGATCTCGATTTTGTTTTCTACGACGTGCTGGGCGATGTGGTATGCGGTGGTTTCGCCATGCCGATTCGTGAAAACAAAGCGCAGGAGATCTACATCGTTTGCTCTGGCGAAATGATGGCGATGTACGCTGCCAATAACATCTCCAAAGGCATCGTGAAGTATGCCAAATCCGGCAAAGTGCGCCTCGGCGGGCTGATTTGTAACTCGCGCCAGACCGACCGTGAAGATGAGCTCATCATTGCGCTGGCAGAAAAACTCGGCACGCAAATGATCCACTTTGTTCCCCGCGACAACATTGTGCAGCGTGCGGAAATCCGCCGTATGACGGTTATCGAATATGACCCGACCTGCAATCAGGCGAATGAATATCGCAGCCTTGCCAGCAAAATCGTCAACAACACCAAAATGGTGGTGCCAACCCCCTGCACCATGGATGAGCTGGAAGCGCTGCTGATGGAGTTCGGCATTATGGATGTGGAAGACACCAGCATCATTGGTAAAACCGCCGCCGAAGAAAACGCCGTCTGATCACAGGAGCACACCCATGAGTAATGCAACAGGCGAACGTAACCTGGAGATAATCGAGCAGGTGCTGGAGGTTTTCCCGGAGAAGACGCGCAAAGAACGCAGAAAACACATGATGGTGACAGACCCGGAGCAGGAAAGCGTCGGTAAGTGCATCATCTCTAACCGCAAATCGCAGCCGGGCGTGATGACCGTGCGCGGCTGCTCGTATGCCGGATCGAAAGGGGTGGTATTTGGGCCAATCAAGGATATGGCGCATATCTCCCACGGTCCGATCGGTTGCGGGCAGTACTCCCGCGCCGGGCGACGGAACTACTACACCGGCGTCAGCGGCGTGGACAGCTTCGGCACGCTCAACTTCACTTCCGATTTTCAGGAGCGCGACATCGTGTTTGGCGGCGACAAAAAGCTCGCCAAACTGATTGAAGAGCTGGAAGTGCTGTTCCCGCTGACCAAAGGCATTTCGATTCAGTCGGAATGCCCGGTCGGCCTGATTGGCGATGACATTGAGGCCGTCGCGAACGCCAGTCGTAAAGCCATCAACAAACCGGTTATTCCGGTGCGGTGCGAAGGCTTTCGCGGCGTGTCGCAATCCCTCGGTCACCATATTGCCAACGATGTGATCCGCGACTGGGTGCTGGAAAACCGCGAAGGTAAACCGTTCGAATCCACTCCTTACGATGTGGCGATCATCGGCGATTACAACATCGGCGGCGATGCCTGGGCTTCGCGCATTTTGCTCGAAGAGATGGGCTTGCGGGTGGTGGCGCAGTGGTCCGGCGACGGTACGCTAGTGGAGATGGAAAACACGCCGTTCGTCAAACTGAACCTGGTGCACTGCTACCGCTCAATGAATTACATCTCGCGCCATATGGAGGAGAAGCACGGTATTCCGTGGATGGAATACAACTTCTTTGGCCCGACGAAAATTGCGGAATCGCTGCGCAAAATCGCCGACCAGTTTGACGACACCATTCGCGCCAACGCCGAAGCGGTGATCGCCAGATACCAGGCGCAGAACGACGCCATTATCGCCAAATATCGCCCACGTCTGGAGGGTCGCAAGGTGCTGCTTTATATGGGCGGGTTGCGTCCGCGCCATGTGATTGGCGCCTATGAAGACCTGGGAATGGAGATCATCGCAGCCGGTTATGAGTTCGCTCATAACGATGATTACGACCGCACCCTGCCGGATCTGAAAGAGGGCACGCTGCTGTTTGATGATGCCAGCAGCTATGAGCTGGAGGCGTTCGTCAACGCGCTGAAACCGGATCTCATCGGTTCCGGCATCAAAGAGAAGTACATCTTTCAGAAAATGGGCGTGCCGTTTCGCCAGATGCACTCCTGGGATTACTCCGGCCCGTACCACGGCTATGACGGCTTCGCCATCTTCGCCCGCGATATGGATATGACGCTCAACAACCCCGCGTGGGGCCAGTTGACCGCGCCGTGGCTGAAATCCGCCTGATTTTTATCCTGTTATCCCGTTTGTTCACCGATTTGTGGCGCGGGAGGAGAACACCATGAGCCAGACTGCTGAGAAAATACAGAATTGCCATCCCCTGTTTGAACAGGATGCTTACCAGACGTTATTTGCCGGTAAACGGGCACTCGAAGAGGCGCACTCGCCGGAGCGGGTGCAGGAAGTTTTTCAATGGACCACCACCCCGGAATACGAAGCGCTGAACTTCAAACGCGAAGCGCTGACTATCGACCCGGCAAAAGCCTGCCAGCCGCTGGGCGCGGTGCTCTGTTCGCTGGGGTTTGCCAACACCCTGCCATATGTGCACGGTTCACAGGGTTGCGTGGCCTATTTCCGTACGTACTTTAACCGCCACTTCAAAGAACCGGTGGCCTGCGTGTCGGATTCAATGACGGAAGACGCGGCCGTGTTCGGCGGGAATAACAACCTCAATACCGGGCTACAAAACGCCAGCGCGCTGTATAAACCGGAGATTATCGCCGTCTCTACCACCTGTATGGCGGAGGTAATCGGCGATGACTTGCAGGCTTTTATCGCCAACGCTAAAAAAGATGGTTTTCTTGATGCCGCCATCCCCGTGCCCTACGCGCACACCCCCAGTTTTATCGGCAGCCATATCACCGGCTGGGACAACATGTTTGAAGGTTTTGCCCGTACCTTTACGGCAGACCATCAGGCACAGCCCGGGAAACTTTCACGCATCAACCTGGTGACCGGGTTTGAAACCTATCTCGGTAATTTCCGCGTGCTGAAACGCATGATGGCGCAAATGGAGGTGCAGGCGAGTGTGCTCTCCGATCCATCAGAAGTGCTGGATACCCCTGCCAACGGGCATTACCAGATGTACGCGGGCGGGACGACGCAGCAAGAGATGCGCGAGGCGCCGGACGCTATCGACACGCTGCTGCTGCAACCCTGGCAACTGGTGAAAAGCAAAAAAGTGGTACAGGAGATGTGGAATCAGCCCGCCACCGAGGTTTCTGTTCCCGTTGGGCTGGCAGGAACGGATGAACTATTGATGGCGATCAGTCAGTTAACCGGCAAGGCCATTCCCGATTCGCTGGCGCTGGAGCGCGGGCGGCTGGTCGATATGATGCTCGACTCCCACACCTGGCTGCACGGTAAAAAATTCGGTCTGTTTGGCGACCCGGATTTTGTCATGGGATTGACCCGTTTCCTGCTGGAGCTGGGCTGCGAACCGACCGTTATCCTCTGCCATAACGGTAACAAGCGCTGGCAGAAAGCGATGAAGAAAATGCTCGACGCCTCACCGTACGGCCAGGAGAGCGAAGTATTTATCAACTGCGATTTGTGGCATTTCCGCTCGCTGATGTTTACCCGCCAGCCGGACTTTATGATTGGCAACTCGTACGGCAAGTTTATTCAGCGCGACACCTTAGCCAAGGGTGAACAGTTTGAAGTTCCGCTGATCCGCCTCGGTTTTCCCCTGTTCGACCGCCACCATCTGCACCGCCAGACCACCTGGGGTTATGAGGGCGCCATGAGCATTCTCACTACCCTTGTGAATGCGGTACTGGAGAAAGTGGACAAAGAGACCATCAAGCTCGGCAAAACCGACTACAGCTTCGATCTTATCCGTTAACCATCACACGCCCCGCGCCACGCGGGGCCAGGGAGGCTCTATGCCGGTCATTATTCTTCGCCAGCGCGGCGCGGATCTCTATTGCTATATCGCGAAACAGGATCTGGAAGCCCGCGTGTTACAGGTTGAACACGACACGCCGGAACACTGGGGCGGCGCGCTTGAACTTGAAGGTGGACGCCGTTATTACGTCAATCTGCAACCCGGCCGCCCGGCTTTTCCGCTCAGCCTGCGCGCCACCCGCGACGCGCAGGCATAAGGAGGTGAGCAATGTCCGACAACGATACGCTGTTCTGGCGGATGCTGGCGCTGTTTCAGTGCCTGCCGGAGCTGCAACCCGCGCAAATCATGGCCTGGCTCACCCACAGTTGTGAGGACGTGCTGACACCCGACGGGCTGGCAGCACTCGAATTACCGCAACTGGAAGCCCGGTTTCCGTATGCGGAAGCCCTGATGTCCAGTGGCCGCTGGGCGCGGGTTAAAGCCTGTCTGCGCGGCGAACTGCCCGCGCATTTGCAGGTGCAGGAAGCCCAAAGCCGCCGTCCGCAATTGGTTGTCGCCTTCTGCTCACAGGATGGACTCACCATCAATGGTCATTTCGGCCAGGGGCGACTTTTCTTTATTTACGGGTTTGATGACCAGGGCGGCTGGCTACATGATTTGCGCCGCTACCCTTCTCACCCGCAAAACCAGGAACCGAATGAAATCCGCGCGCAGTTACTCCACGACTGCCATTTGCTGTTTTGTGAAGCGATCGGCGGCCCGGCAGCCGCACGGTTGATTCGTCATAATATTCACCCGATGAAAGTATCCCCGGGCAATACCATTTTGTCCCAGTGCGCCGCTATCCAGAACCTGCTGGCCGGGCCGTTACCGCCGTGGCTGGCGAAACGGCTGGAACGCGCTAATCCGCTGGAAGCGCGGGTGTTTTAAACCGCCCCCTGATGGGGGCATTTTTTGGCGTGGGCATTGCGCCAATTGTCTGTTTTGTCACAAAGCGCACAACACTTTTCCCTTAAAAATCAATCACTCTTTTCTGGCTTGCGATTTGCACCATTAACGCTAACCCAACCAGAAAATGAGGTGATGATGAAGGGGAACGACATCCTGGCCCTGCTCGATGAACCGGCCTGCGAGCATAACCATAAACAGAAATCCGGCTGTAGCGCGCCCAAACCCGGTGCGACTGCCGGAGGCTGCGCCTTCGACGGCGCACAGATCACCCTGCTGCCACTTTCCGATGTGGCGCATCTGGTACATGGCCCGATTGGCTGCGCCGGTAGCTCATGGGATAACCGCGGCAGCCTGAGTTCCGGCCCGCGCATTAACCGGCTCGGATTCACCACCGATTTGAACGAGCAGGATGTCATCATGGGGCGTGGCGAGCGGCGGCTGTTTCACGCGGTGCGCCATATTGTCGACCGTTATCACCCGGCGGCGGTATTTATTTACAACACCTGCGTTCCGGCAATGGAAGGCGATGATATTGAAGCCGTCTGCCAGGCCGCAGCGACCGCCACCGGTGTGCCCGTGATTGCAGTAGATGTGGCCGGTTTTTACGGTAGCAAAAACCTGGGGAACCGCCTGGCGGGCGAGGTGATGGTGAAAAAAGTCATTGGCGGGCGCGAACCCGCGCCGTGGCCGGACAATACGCCTTTTGCCCCGGCGCACCGTCATGACATTGGCCTGATTGGCGAATTTAATATCGCCGGCGAGTTCTGGCATATCCAGCCGCTGCTTGATGAGCTGGGGATTCGCGTCCTGGGCTCCCTGTCCGGCGACGGGCGCTTTGCCGAGATCCAGACGCTGCACCGCGCGCAGGTCAATATGCTGGTTTGCTCCAGAGCGCTGATTAATGTCGCCAGATCGCTGGAGCAACGTTACGGCACGCCGTGGTTTGAAGGCAGTTTTTATGGCGTTCGCGCCACTTCTGATGCCCTGCGCCAGCTGGCAACGCTCACCGGCGATAGCGATTTAATGGCGCGCACCGAACAGCTAATCACGCGTGAAGAACACGCCGCAGAGCAGGCGCTGGCACCGCTGCGCGAACGTTTACGCGGCAGGAAAGTGCTGCTCTATACCGGTGGCGTTAAATCCTGGTCGGTGGTTTCGGCACTGCAGGATCTCGGCATGACGGTTGTGGCTACCGGAACGCGCAAATCCACCGAAGAGGATAAACAGCGCATCCGTGAACTGATGGGCGATGACGCCATCATGCTGGATGAAGGCAATGCCCGCGCCCTGCTGGATGTGGTTTATCGCTGCAAAGCCGACATGATGATCGCAGGCGGTCGCAACATGTACACCGCTTATAAAGCGCGTCTGCCCTTTCTTGATATCAACCAGGAGCGTGAACACGCGTTTGCCGGTTACCGCGGCATCATTACGCTTGCCGAACAACTTTGTCAGACCCTGGAAAGCCCGGTCTGGCCGCAAACGCATGCCCGCGCGCCGTGGCAATAAGGAGCGTTCAATGGCCGAAATTCTTCGCAGTAAAAAACCGCTGGCGGTCAGCCCGATAAAAAGCGGCCAGCCGCTGGGGGCGATCCTCGCAAGCCTGGGGTTCGAACAGTGCATACCGCTGGTACACGGCGCCCAGGGCTGTAGCGCCTTCGCAAAGGTGTTCTTTATTCAACATTTTCACGACCCGATCCCGCTGCAATCGACGGCGATGGACCCGACGTCCACCATTATGGGTGCCGATGAAAACATTTTTACCGCGCTCAATGTTCTCTGTCAGCGCAATGCAGCGAAAGCCATTGTGCTGCTCAGTACCGGCCTTTCAGAAGCCCAGGGCAGCGATATTTCGCGGGTGGTACGCCAGTTTCGTGATGATTTTCCCCGGCATAAAGGCGTTGCGCTGCTCACCGTCAACACCCCGGACTTTTACGGCTCGCTGGAAAACGGCTACAGCGCCGTGCTGGAAAGCATGATTGAACAGTGGGTGCCTGCGCAGCCCGCCGCCAGCCTGCGCAACCGCCGCGTCAACCTGCTGGTCAGCCATTTACTGACGCCGGGCGATATCGAACTGTTGCGCAGTTACGTTGAAGCCTTCGGACTGCAACCGGTAATTGTGCCGGATCTGTCGCTGTCGCTGGACGGACATCTGGCAAACGGTGATTTTTCGCCTGTTACCCAGGGGGGAACATCGCTGCGCATGATTGAACAGATGGGGCAAAACCTGGCCACCTTTGTGATTGGCAACTCGCTGGGTCGTGCGGCGGCGTTACTGGCGCAGCGCAGCCGTGGCGAGGTGATCGCCCTGCCGCATCTGATGACGCTTGCAGCCTGCGACACGTTTATTCATCGACTGAAAACCCTCTCCGGGCGCGACGTCCCCGCGTGGATTGAGCGTCAGCGCGGGCAAGTGCAGGATGCGATGATCGATTGCCATATGTGGTTGCAGGGCGCGGCTATCGCGATGGCAGCAGAAGGCGATCACCTGGCGGCATGGTGCGATTTCGCCCGCAGCCAGGGCATGCTCCCCGGCCCGATTGTCGCGCCGGTCAGCCAGCCGGGGTTGCAAAATCTGCCGGTGGAAACCGTGGTCATCGGCGATCTGGAAGATATGCAGGATCAGCTTTGCGCGACGCCCGCCGCGTTACTGGTAGCTAATTCTCATGCCTCCGATCTCGCCGCGCAGTTTGATCTGTCGCTTATCCGCGCCGGGTTCCCGGTGTATGACCGGCTGGGAGAATTTCGTCGCCTGCGCCAGGGGTATAGCGGCATTCGTGACACGCTGTTTGAGCTGGCGAATGTGATGCGCGAACGCCACCACCCGCTTGCAACCTACCGCTCGCCGCTGCGCCAGCACGTCGACAACAACGTTACGCCTGGAGATCTGTATGCCGCATGTTAATCGTCAGTTCAGCACCATTTGCCAGGGCGAATGGTCAATGAAAGTCGCCTTTGCCAGTTCGGATTATCACCACGTGGATCAACACTTTGGCGCCACGCCCAAATTAGTGATTTATGGCGTGAAAGAGCACGAGGTCACGCTGTTGCGGGTGGTGGATTTTTCTGTGCTCGCCGGACACCAGCAAGAGAAGCTCGATTGTCGCATTCACGCGCTGGAAGATTGCGTCACGCTCTACTGCGTGGCGATTGGCGAAGCGGTTTTTCGCCAGCTTTTGCAAATCGGCGTACGCGCGGTTCGCGTGCCGCACGCGACTACCATTGCCGGGCTGTTGCAGGAAATTCAGCACTACTGGTATGACAAAGAGCAGCGTAAAAGCGCCCGCAATCCGCAACGCTTCGCCCGCATGCTCCAGGAACAAACCTGGCAGGAAGAGGATGAGCGTTAGCCACACGCCGTGTCGGTTGTGTGACAAAGCCAACATAAAATCGCGACACAGCACCGGGTTTTATGTTGGCACATTAACTTACTCCCTTGAAATGCAACGCTTTTCCTTTCTGGTATTGCTTTTGCTTGATTGTCATCACCCGCCGTTGATTGAGGCGGTGAAATGCGCCACGGCGCTTTCCGTCATCTCTCCTGGGAGCCAGGCACATGTGGAATTACTCCGAGAAAGTGAAAGATCATTTTTTTAATCCCCGTAACGCGCGGGTGGTGGAAAACGCCAACGCCGTGGGCGATGTGGGCTCGTTAAGCTGTGGCGATGCGCTGCGGCTGATGCTACGCGTGGATCCGCAAAGTGAAACCATCCTTGAAGCCGGGTTTCAGACGTTTGGCTGCGGCAGCGCGATTGCCTCCTCTTCCGCGCTCACCGAGCTGATTATTGGCCGCACGCTGGCGCAGGCCGAGCAGGTGACCAACCAGCAGATTGCGGACTACCTTGATGGCCTGCCGCCGCAAAAAATGCATTGCTCGGTGATGGGTCAGGAGGCGCTGCGGGCGGCGATTGCCCACTACCGTGGCGAAACGCTGATCGATGAGCACGAAGAAGGCGCGCTGATTTGCAAATGCTTCGGCGTCGATGAAGGGCAAATTCGCCGGGCGGTGCTGAGTAACGGGCTGACCACCCTTGAAGAGGTGATCAACTACACCAAAGCGGGCGGCGGCTGCACCGCGTGCCATGAAAAAATTGAACTGGCGCTGGCCGATATTCTTGCCCGGCACCCGCAGACCGCCACTGCCGTCACTGCGGAGAAAGATCCGCACTGGCAGGAGGTCGTCGATGCGATCACTGAATTACGTCCGCATATCCAGGCCGATGGCGGCGATATGTCGCTGCTTAGCGTCAACAATCACACCGTAACCGTCAGCCTTTCCGGCAGTTGCAGCGGCTGCATGATGACCGACATGACGCTCGCCTGGCTCCAGCAAAAACTGATGGAGCGTACCGGCTGTTATATGGACGTCGTGGCCGCCTGAGCCACCACTTGTCAACCGATGGGGGAGAAAATATGAAGCAGGTCTATCTGGACAATAACGCCACCACCCGTATCGACCCGATGGTGCTGGAAGCGATGATGCCATTCTTAACTGAACATTACGGCAACCCGTCGTCGATTCACGACTTTGGCACCCCCTCCCGCGCCGCGCTTGAACGCGCCCGCCAGCAAGTCGCCGCGCTGCTGGGGGCCGATCACAGTAGCGAAATCATTTTCACCTCCTGCGCGACCGAGGCCACCAGCACCGCACTGCACGCCTGCGTTGAGCTGATGCCGGAGCGCCGGGAGATTATTACCACCGCCGTTGAACACCCGGCCACTCTCGCCGTGTGCGAACATCTGGAACGCCAGGGCTACCTTATCCATCGTATTGGCGTTAATGCCAGCGGCGCAGTGGATATGGAACAGTATCGGCACGCGCTGAGCACGCGTGTGGCGGCGGTCAGCGTAATGTGGGCGAATAATGAAACCGGGGTGCTGTTTCCGGTGATCGAAATGGCCGCTATGGCGCAGGAATATGGCGCGCTGTTTCACTGCGACGCGGTACAAGTGGTGGGTAAAATCCCGCTGGATATCGCCCGCACGCAGATCGATATGCTCTCCTGCTCGGCGCATAAACTGCACGGGCCAAAAGGTGTGGGTTGCCTCTATTTGCGCCGTGGCACCCGCTTTCGTCCACTGCTGCGCGGTGGGCATCAGGAGCGCGGTCGCCGCGCCGGTACGGAGAATATCGCCGGGATTGTCGGCATGGGTGCGGCATGCGAACTGGCGCAGATACACCTGCCCGGTAGCGCGGGCATCGCCAGCCTGCGCGATCGCCTGCAAGACGAACTGGTGAAACAGGTGCCCTCAGTGATGGTGATGGGCGGTGATCAACCCCGCGTTCCCGGCACGGCGAACCTGGCGTTCGAATTTATCGAAGGGGAAGCCATTTTACTGCTTCTCAACCAGGCGGGAATCGCCGCCTCCAGCGGCAGCGCCTGCACCTCCGGCTCGCTGGAACCGTCGCATGTGATGCGGGCGATGAACATTCCCTACACGGCGGCGCATGGCAGTATCCGTTTTTCACTCTCGCGCTATACGCGGGAAAAGGAGATCGACTATGTGATCGAGACGCTGCCAGCCATTATTACCCGTCTACGCGCGCTTTCTCCCTACTGGCAGGATGGTTCTGCCCCCGCTACCTTTGCGCCGGTTTACGGCTAAGGCGGCAACATGTCCAGGGTTGTGATCAATGACACTACGCTGCGCGATGGCGAACAGAGCCCCGGCGTCGCCTTTTGCACCAGCGAGAAAATCGCCATTGCCGAAGCGCTGTTTGCCGCCGGGGTGACCGCGCTGGAAGTCGGCACCCCGGCGATGGGCCGCGAAGAACGCCAGCGGATGCGACAAGTTCGCCAGCAACTGCCTGACGCCACGCTCATGGCCTGGTGTCGCATGAATACCGATGAAATCAGCCAGAGCGCCGATCTCGGCATGAACTGGGTGGATATCTCACTACCGGCTTCTGACAAACTGCGCCAGTACAAATTGCGCGAACCGCTGCCGGTCGTGCTGGATAAGCTGGCCACGCTGATTGCGCAGGCGCGACAGCAGGGATTGCAGGTCTGTATTGGTTGCGAAGACGCATCCCGCGCCAGCGATCGGACATTAGCGGAGATTGCCCACGTCGCCCGCAGCGCAGGCGTACAGCGGTTGCGTTTTGCCGATACCCTTGGCCTGCTCGACCCTTTCACCACCGCTCAGCGTATCAGCGCGCTGCGTCAAAGCTGGCCCGGTGAAATCGAAATGCACGCCCATAACGATCTCGGTATGGCGACCGCCAATACGCTGGCGGCGGTTCGCGCCGGAGCAACCAGTGTGAATACGACCGTGCTGGGCCTTGGCGAACGCGCCGGAAACGCCGCGCTGGAAACCGTCGCGCTCGGTCTGAGCCGCTGTCTGGGTCTGGATAGCGGCGTGGATTTCACGCAATTACCGATGCTCTGCCAGCAGGTCGCCGATGCCGCCCGGCGTCCCATTGACCCACAGCAACCGCTGGTTGGCGCGCAGGTATTTACCCATGAATCCGGCGTGCATGTCGCCGCCCTGCTGCGCGATCGCGAAAGCTACCAGGCCATTGATCCGGCGCTGATCGGCCGCGAATACCGGCTGGTGCTCGGTAAGCACTCCGGTCGCCAGGCCGTGGAAGGTGTGTTTACCCGCCTGGGCTATCACCTTAATGCCCTGCAAGTCGACCTGCTGCTGCCCGCCATTCGCCGCGTGGCGGAAAACAGCAAACGCACGCCGCAAGACGATGAACTGATTGCGCTTTACACCACCTTGTGTGGGTCAGGCGCCGCACACCTGGCGAGGGGTTAAAGATGGAATGGTTTTATCAGATCCCCGGCGTGGCTGAACTCGACAGCGCCGAGTCCTTTTTTACCTTTTTCTCTGTGCCTTATGAACCGCTCACGCTGCGCCGTTGCTGCCTGCCGGTACTGCGCGAATTTCACCAGCGCCTGCGTGATCATGTGCCGCTGCGTAATCTGCTTGAAGCGACTCCCCGCGAGCCCTGGCTTCTGGCGCGCAGGCTGCTGGCGGAAAGCTACGAACACTGTACAACGGAGCCGACATCATGAAACCAAAGTATGCGTTCGGTGAGGAAGTTCGCGTTAGCCGCGCGATCCGCAACGATGGCACCATGCCGGGTTACCGGCGCGGCGATTTGCTGGTGCGTCGGGGCAGTACGGGTTTTGTCCGTGAATGGGGCACGTTCCTGATGGAAAAAGTGATTTATCAAATCCACTTTCCCGATTGCGGTTTGATTGTGGGCTGCCGTGAGCAGGAACTGCTGCCGCTTTCCGCCCCCTGGCATGCCGGGCAGTTTCAGTATGGCGATACCGTCGCCTGCCGCCACGCGCTGGCCATCGGCGATAACATCGTGGTGGCCGCCGGAGAACAAGGCCAGATCGCCGCCACGGGCCAGGGAGACACCGTGGAGAGTTACACTGTCACCTTTTCCGGGCGCTGGTTTCAGGTTCCCGCCCGCGCCATGATTTTGCTGGAGACACCACAATGATGCCGTGGGAGCGTTTCGCCCGCCGACGGCTGGCGCTGACCCGCTGGCACTGCGAGCCGGAAAACATCCCGGCGTCACACCAGCAGGCATTTGACCGCGCCTGGGCGCGCCAGCGCCAGCTCGAACTGGCAGTAGTTGCCATTGCGCGCGACACAAGCGTTACTGACGAGCTGCGTAATGCCGTGGCCGCATCGCTGGCGCCGCAGCTCGATGAGTGCCCTTTTTCCTCAGCCGAGCGCCAGGCGGTGATTGCGCATCATGCCCGTCTGGAAACGCAGTTTGCTGAGGTTGCACGCACAGCCCCCCTCCCGGACGAGGCCAGCGTCCTGCGCTGGTATCAGCAGCATCAGGCACAATTTATGCGCCCGGAACAGCGCTTAACCTCGCACCTGCTGCTGACCACAGAGCAAAACCACGCCGGGATAAGAACACAGATCACCCGGTTTTATCAGCAAATCCGTGACCACCGCGCCGCCTTTCCCCGCCTGGCAGCGCGCCATTCGCACTGCCCCAGCGCGCTGGAAGGGGGGCGTCTGGGCTGGGTAAGCCGTGGCCTGCTCTTTCCGGAACTGGAAAACGCGCTGTTTGCGCTGCAAACAGATGAGGTCAGCCAGCCGGTCGAAACGGCGCTGGGCTGGCATTTGTTATGGTGTGAACAGATCCGCCAACCGGCGCTGATGGCGAAGGCAGACGCGCTGGCGAAAGCGCGGGAGTATTTGTTCCGTCAGTCCCAACAGCAGTGGCAACGCCAGTGGCTGGCGTCATTATTACAGGCGCGCTGAAAAGCCCGGTGATCGGTTATCCGCCGGGCTTCAGACATTAGAGGATCAGCGGCTTGAGCGTCTCCAGCCACGCCTCGATACGTTCATCGGTCAGGTCGTACTGGTTGTCCTGATCCAGTACCAGACCAATAAAGTTATCCGCCTCAAGCGCGGACGATGAACCAAAGGTATACCCCTCATTGGGCCAGTGGCCGACCATCTGCGCCCCGCAGCGTTTCAGCGTGTCATATAACGGGCGCAGACCGCTGGCGAAATTATCCGGGTAACCCACCTGATCGCCCAGCCCAAACAACGCCACCGTTTTACCACGCAGGCTATCGCCCTGCAGTTGGGTGACAAATTCACTCCACGACGCATCCTCGCAACCGGCAGCCAGCCCCGGCAGTTGCCCGTCGCCGAGCGTCGGGGTGCCTAATACCAGCACCGGATACGAGAGAAAAGTCGCTAAATCGGTTCGGTTGATATTGACCGGCGCATCCGCCAGCCCGCCCAGTTTCTGGTGGATCTGTTTGGCGATTTTGCGGGTCTTGCCGGTGTCGGTGCCGAAAAAAATACCAATATTTGCCATAACACACGCTCCTGTTGAAAAAGAGATCCCGCCGGGAAATGCGGTGAACGTGTCTGATATTGCGAAGAGTGTGCCAGTTTTGGTGACGGGCAAAACCTGCACCACAATGGTTATTAATGCACCAGTCTGGCGCTTTTTTTCCTTCGACCTCCCCTCGCAGACGCCCGCCTGGCGCGGCTTTGGCGATGATAGCGCGCATAATACCGATCTGGATCAAGGTTTTGTCAGGTTAGCGGCCAAAAGGTGCACTCTTTGCATGGTTATACGTACCTGACATGTTGTCCGGGCGAAAGCCGCCAGGTGGCACAAATTGTCAGAACTACGACACGACTAACTGACCGCAGGAGTGTGCGATGACCCTGAATATGATGATGGATGCCAGCGCGCCCGAGGCAATCGCCGGTGCGCTTTCGCAACACCATCCTGGGCTGTTTTTTACCATCGTTGAAGAAGCGCCCGTCGCCATTTCGCTGACCGATGCCGGCGCACGCATTGTCTATGCCAACCCGGCATTCTGCCGCCAGACCGGCTATGAGCTTGAAGAGTTGTTGCAGCAAAATCCCCGCCTGCTTGCAAGCCACCAAACCCCCAGGGAAATCTACCAGGATATGTGGCACACCTTATTACAACGCCGACCGTGGCGCGGGCAACTGATCAACCGCCACCGTGACGGCAGCCTGTATCTGGTCGAGATCGATATCACCCCGGTAATTAACCCGTTTGGCGAACTGGAACACTACCTGGCAATGCAGCGCGATATCAGCGCCAGTTATGCGCTGGAGCAGCGGTTGCGTAACCACATGACGCTGACCGAAGCGGTGCTGAATAACATTCCGGCGGCGGTGGTTGTGGTGGATGAACGCGATCATGTGGTGATGGATAACCTCGCCTACAAAACCTTCTGTGCCGACTGCGGCGGAAAAGAGCTCCTGAGCGAACTTAATTTTTCAGCCCGCAAAGCGGAGCTGGCGAACGGCCAGGTCTTACCGGTGGTGTTGCGCGGCGCGGTGCGCTGGTTGTCAGTTACCTGTTGGGCGCTGCCGGGCGTTAGCGAAGAAGCCAGTCGCTACTTTATTGATAACGCGCTGACGCGCACGCTGGTGGTCATCACCGACGACACCCAACAGCGCCAGCAGCAGGAACAGGGACGGCTTGATCGCCTTAAACAGCAGATGACCAGCGGCAAACTGCTGGCGGCGATCCGCGAAGCGCTGGACGCCGCGCTGATCCAGCTTAACTGCCCCATCAATATGCTGGCGGCGGCGCGGCGGTTAAACGGCAGTGATAACAACAACATGGCGCTGGACGCCGCGTGGCGCGAAGGTGAAGAGGCGATGGCGCGGCTGAAACGTTGCCGCCCGTCGCTGGAACTGGAAAGTACGGCGGTCTGGCCGCTGCAACCCTTTTTTGACGATTTGCACGCGCTTTATCACACCCGTTTCGGCGAGGGTAAAAATTTGCAGGTCACGCTGGATTCCCATCATCTGGTGGGATTTGGTCAGCGTACGCAGCTGTTGGCCTGCCTGAGTTTGTGGCTCGATCGCACGCTGGATATTGCCGCTGGTCTGCGTGATTTTACCGCAGAAACAGAGATTTTCGCCCGCGAAGAAGAGGGCTGGCTCTCTTTGTATATTACTGACAATGTGCCGCTGATCCCGGTGCGCCATACCCACTCGCCGGATGCGCTTAACGCGCCGGGCAAAGGCATGGAGCTGCGCCTGATCCAGACGCTGGTGGCGCACCACCACGGCGCGATAGAACTCACTTCACGCCCGGAAGGCGGAAGCTGCCTGACCCTACGATTCCCGCTATTTCATTCACTGACCGGAGGTTCAAAATGACCCAGCGAACCGAGTCGGGTAATACCGTCTGGCGCTTCGATTTGTCCCAGCAGTTCACCGCGATGCAGCGGATAAGCGTGGTACTCAGCCGGGCGACCGAAGTCGAACAGACGCTCCAGCAAGTGCTGTGCGTATTGCACAATGACGCCTTTTTGCAGCACGGCATGATCTGTCTGTACGACAGCCAGCAGGCAATTTTGACTATTGAAGCGTTGCAGGAAGCCGATCAGCAGTTAATCCCCGGTAGCTCGCAAATTCGCTACCGTCCGGGCGAAGGGCTGGTCGGGACGGTGCTTTCACAAGGGCAATCATTAGTGCTGGCACGGGTTGCCGACGATCAGCGTTTTCTTGACCGGCTGGGACTGTATGATTACAACCTGCCGTTTATCGCCGTGCCGCTGATCGGGCCGGATGCGCAGACGTTTGGTGTGCTGACGGCGCAACCCATGGCGCGTTACGAAGAGCGGTTACCCGCCTGCACCCGCTTTCTGGAAACGGTTGCCAATCTGGTGGCGCAGACCGTGCGTTTGATGGCCCCACCGGCAGCGCGTCCTTCCCCGCGCGCCGCGATAACGCAGGCCGTCAGCCCGAAATCTTGCACTGCCTCACGCGCATTCGGCTTCGAGAATATGGTCGGTAACAGCCCGGCGATGCGCCAGACCATGGAGATTATCCGTCAGGTTTCGCGCTGGGACACCACCGTTCTGGTACGCGGCGAGAGCGGCACTGGTAAGGAACTGATTGCCAACGCCATTCACCATAATTCACCGCGCGCCAGTGCGCCGTTTGTGAAATTCAACTGTGCGGCGCTGCCGGACACACTACTTGAAAGCGAATTGTTCGGTCATGAAAAAGGGGCCTTTACCGGTGCGGTACGCCAGCGTAAAGGCCGTTTTGAGCTGGCCGATGGCGGCACGCTGTTTCTTGACGAGATTGGCGAAAGTAGCGCTTCGTTTCAGGCTAAGCTGCTGCGCATCCTGCAGGAAGGCGAAATGGAACGCGTCGGCGGCGACGAGACACTGCAAGTCAATGTGCGCATTATTGCCGCGACGAACCGTAATCTGGAAGATGAAGTCCGGCTGGGGCACTTTCGCGAAGATCTCTATTACCGCCTGAATGTAATGCCCATCACCCTGCCTCCGCTGCGGGAACGCCAGGAGGACATTGCCGAACTGGCGCACTTTCTGGTGCGCAAAATCGCCCACAACCAGAGCCGCACGCTGCGCATTAGCGAGGGCGCTATCCGCCTGCTGATGAGCTATAACTGGCCCGGTAATGTGCGTGAACTGGAAAACTGCCTTGAGCGCTCGGCGGTGATGTCGGAAAACGGTCTGATCGATCGGGACGTGATTTTGTTTAATCATCGCGACCAGCCAGCCAAACCGCCGGTTATCAGCGTCACGCACGACGATAACTGGCTCGATAACACCCTTGACGAGCGCCAGCGGCTGATTGCGGCGCTGGAAAAAGCGGGATGGGTACAGGCCAAAGCCGCGCGCTTGCTGGGAATGACGCCGCGCCAGGTCGCCTATCGCATTCAGACGATGGATATCACCCTGCCAAGGCTATAACAGCGGTTGTGGCATTCGGTACATTGTCAGCCAAATGCCACAAAACCGACAACCCGGCAAAATAAATGTCACTATTTTTCAATAGGTTGAAACAGGAACGGGATTTGCAACCACCAGGAATAATTCCGTAAACGGAGGTACTTTCCATGATGTCCTGTTCATCCGCCGCTGGCGGTTCCCGGTGTCAGTCAACGCCGTCTGAACCGCTTTCCGATGCCATCGCCGGTAAAGTGGCGCTGCACCCGTGCTACTCGAAAAGCGGTCATCACCGTTTTGCGCGTATGCACTTACCGGTAGCACCCGCCTGTAACCTGCAATGTAACTACTGCAATCGCAAATTTGATTGCAGTAACGAATCCCGGCCTGGCGTCTCATCCTCGCTCTTAACCCCCGAGCAGGCGGTGGCGAAAGTACGGCAAGTTGCGGCGGCTATCCCGCAACTGTCGGTGGTTGGCATTGCCGGACCCGGCGATCCACTGGCGAACATCGTACGCACCTTCACCACGCTGGAGATGGTGCGCAAACAGCTACCGGATATGAAATTGTGTCTCTCCACCAATGGCTTGATGCTGCCGGACGCCGTTGATCGGCTGGTCAGTCTCGGCGTCGATCACGTAACGGTGACCATCAATACGCTCGATCCGCAAATTGCCGCGCAGATCTACGCCTGGCTGTGGCTCGAGGGTGAACGGTACAGCGGACGCGAAGCGGGTGAAATATTAATAGCCCGTCAACTGGAGGGGGTTCGTCGCCTGACGGCGCAAGGTGTGCTGGTGAAAATCAACTCAGTGCTGATCCCCGGTATTAACGATTTCGCGCTGGCCGATGTCAGCCGCGAACTGCGCGAAGCGGGTGCGTTTATCCATAACATTATGCCGCTGATAGCCCGCCCGGAGCACGGCACGGTGTTTGGCCTTAACGGCCAGGCCGAACCCGATGCAGAGATGGTCGCGCGCGTGCGCGAAAGCTGTGGCGAAGTGATGCCGCAAATGACTCACTGCCAGCAGTGCCGCGCGGATGCGATTGGTATGCTCGGCGAAGATCGCAGCCAGCAATTTGCCCTGCTACCCGTTGAATCCGCCCCGCAGCCGTGGTTGCCGACGCTGTTTCGCCGTGCGCAGCTTCACGCCAGTATCGTCACCAAAGGCGAATCCGATGATGCAGAGGCCTGTCTGGTGGCGGTGGCGTCAACACATGGCGAGCTGATCGACTGCCATTTTGGCCATGCGGATCGCTTTCGTATTTACAGTTTATCGGCCGCGGGCGCTGTGCTGGTCAACGAGCGTTTCACACCGAAATATTGCCAGGGTTCGGATAATTGTGAGCCGCCGGAAAGCGACGCAAGACTGGACACCGTGCTCGACTTGCTGGCCGATGTGAAAGCCGTTTTCTGCGCCCGTATCGGCTACGAACCGTGGCAAAAATTGCAATCGCGCGGCATTCAGCCCTGCGTTGATGATGCCTGGCAACCCATCGCTTCCTCGCTGTTACGCTGGTGGCAAACTGCGCCGACAAAGGGGCAAAACAAGGGGGTGGCATGATGCCCGTTGATGACTGGTTACGGCGCTTGTTGTGGCTTTATCTGCACGGTGAAGGTTGCTACCCGGAAAGAATGGGTTTAAGCGTGAGCGACTGGGAAAACCTGCAGGCGCGTTTCGCCCCGCCTGCGCCGGAAATGCCGGCGGACTGCCGTTTGCGGCAAAAGCTCATGAGCGAACTCAACGCCACGCGCGGCGCAGAGCGCGCAGAGCTGGCACAGTGGCTGGCGTGCCATATGTCGGCAGATGCCGCGCCGATGCAGCACATTATTGCCAGTGTCTCACTGGCTTTTAATCACCTGTGGCAGGATCTGGGACTTAGCTCGCGCGCGGAGCTACGGGAGCTGATGAGCGATTGCTTCGCGCCTTTAGTTGAGATGAACAGCAACAATATGCGCTGGAAAAAGTTTTTCTACCGCCAGCGTTGTCTGCACAGCGAAGGCGAAGTGGTGTGCCGCTCGCCGAGTTGTGATGCCTGCTGCGAACGCCCGCTCTGTTTTGAGCCTTCGTAACGTAACCAGCCTGATATAGCGGGTAATCAGGCTTTGACTCCGCACTAAAACCCGCGTCGCCTGTACACTTACCGCTTTGCTGTCCTATCCTTTCACAATAAAAGTCAAATATTTTGCCGCAGTCACACGGTTCCGGTAGCCAGGGTGTTAATGTTGCTTATATATTTGGAAAACTTATACAAAAGTACACGGTGTGCGAGGTGGCGAATGTATTCTTTTGTGGCCAGACAGGCGATTTTTGATAAGCAATTGAACACCGTCGGTTACGAACTCCTCTTTCGGAACAGCATGGATAACCGCTTCCCCGATATCTCTGCGGAACAGGCCACCACGCAGTTAATCGAAGAGCAGTTCCTCAGCGCGCCGGTGGGCCGGAAGAGCGACAACAGTACGGTTTACGTCAATTTTCCCTACCAGTTGCTGGTCGAAGGTCTCGCGGAAACGCTGCCGGTAAACCGCGTGGTGATTGAAATTCTGGAAGACGCCGAACCGGATCTCAAACTGCTGGAAACCGTCAAACGGATGCACGCGCTGGGTTTTCGCATTGCGCTCGATGATTTCGAACCCGGAAATCAGTGGGAAGCCTTTATGCCCTATGTCAACGTGATTAAATTTGACATAAGAAGAAGTCCGCGCGAAAAAATTAGCGACTATATTCTCGCCAATCGGGAATTATTGCGCCATGCGGTTTTTCTGGCCGAAAAAGTGGAAACCTACGAAGAGTTTGAGACCTTTAAAAAATTAGGTTTTCATCTTTTCCAGGGGTATTTTTTCAGCAAACCGGTGGTGACTAAACGAAATAAACTGGCGCAAAATCGTGCATTTGCTCTGAAGCTGATGCAGGAAGTTAACGTTGAATCACCCAATTTAAACAAAATTGAAGATCTGCTGAAACGCGATGTTTCTCTCTCGTTTAAAATTATGCGTTATGCGCAAAACATTTTATATAACACGCGCGGTATTAGCGGTTTTCGCAATCAATCGCTGCGCGACATCGTGGTCTACCTTGGCATCAGTGAAATGCGCCGTTTTGTGCTGGTGGCGTGTCTGACCTCTTTCGAGGATGTCACCAACACTGAAATTTATTACCTGAGCCTGATCCGCGCCAAGTTCTGCGAACTGGTGGCGGCACGTACGTCGTCCAATAACATCTCTAATGACGCCTTTATGGCAGGGCTCTTCTCGCTGCTGGATGTGATCCTCGGGCTACCGCTGGAAGAGCTGATGGCACAGATCGCCGTCTCGCCGGAAGTGGCTAAAGCGCTTGAGGCCAACAGCGGCGAACTCTACCCCTACGTGCGGCTGGCGCGCCTGTACGAGCAGCGGATGTGGGATGAGGCCAGCGACGTGGCGCATGAAATTGGCTTACCCAATTCGGCCATTTCAGAGCTGATGAACCAGGCCACAAAATGGGCGGACGAACTGCCGATAACTATTTCCCATTAATTTTTCTGCACACTGAATACGGTGTGCAGAAAATAAACTTCAGCACAAAGATACCATTTGAAACAATATTTCACTTCAATGAAGTATTATTCTCCAACCTTTTTAACAACCGCCCTTCCCTTAATCTAAATTAAAAATCTGATGTGTGCCATTGCACAAAAATCATAGCAATGTGTGATAGAGATCAGATAAATAGATCAATTTTTCCTAAAATATTGCCGTTATTAATATTACCTTTCTTTACTTAGTTGTGGATTATGAAAAAAATTGCGCAGGCCACTGTATTAACCAAATTGCTCATCGGCTTCTCCATCCTGATTGTGATGATGTTGTTACTGGGCGTTGTTTCTATTTATCAACTTAACAGCACCAATAAAAATATTGACCAGTTCCGCGAAAGCAGAATGCCAGGTGTTCGTTATACCCTTGAAATGCGAGGCGTCTTAGCTGAAATGCGCCTGCAACAGGTGCAGTATATTGCTTCCACCACGCCGGCGTCGCTGGATCAACATCGCGGCGAATTGCTACAAAACCAGGCAACCTTCCTGAATGCTCAGCAGCAGTACGCCAAAATCTCGGCCAATGAGCCGCAAGAAATGCGCGCCCTGTTCGCGACTGTGGTGGATAACTTTAAAAACTTTGTTGATGTAAACGCCAAAGTGATCGACGCCATGAATCGTGGTGATGCGGCGGAAGCGGCCAAAATCAGCGGCGCGGTATCAGCAAAATATCGTACCCAGTTGATGAAAGATCTGGCGACGCTGGTGGATATGGAAGTCGCCATTGGTGATAAAGCCGGGGAAGATTCTCAGGCCGGTTACCGCCAGGCACTTTATCTGCTGAGCGGCTTGCTGCTGCTGGCCCTGATTGCCACCGGCGTGATTGCGCTGTTTATCTCGCGGAATCTCTCCCGCCAGCTCGGCGGCGAACCGGCCTATGCGATGTCGATTATGAAGGCAGTCGCTGACGGTAAACTGGGCACCCAGGTTGCGCTGCGCGAGGGCGACAGCGAAAGCCTGCTGGCGACCATTCATTTAATGAACAATAAACTGGCGGAAATCATCACCGGTATTATCGACGGCAGCGAATCGATTTCCCATGCCGCAGGCGAAATTGCCGAAGGCAACAACGATTTGTCACAGCGTACCGAAGAACAAGCGGCCTCGCTGGTGCAAACCTCGTCGAACATGCAGCAAATCACTGAGAACGTGAAGAGTAACGCGGAAAACGCCCGTAAAGCGAGCGACCTGGCGCGCCAGACGTCACAGACGGCAGTTAAAGGCGGTAAAGAGGTGCATGACATGCTGAAACGCATGCATGAAATCTCTGACAGCTCGCAGAAAATTGTCGATATCATTTCGGTGATTGAAGGCATCGCCTTCCAGACCAATATTCTGGCGCTGAACGCTGCCGTTGAAGCCGCGCGTGCCGGTGAACAGGGTAAAGGCTTTGCCGTGGTGGCCGGTGAAGTGCGCAACCTGGCGCAGAAAAGTGCCGAGGCGGCGAAAGAGATCAAACAGCTGATTGAAGGCACCGTTGAGAAAATTACCGACGGTTCCCGCTACGCCGATACCGCCAGCCGCGCGATGGAAGAGATTGTCAGCTCGGTTAACAAAGTGACGGATATTGTTGCTGAGATCTCCGCTGCCTCTACCGAGCAACATCAGGGGATCAAAGAGATTAGCGTGGCGATTGACCAGATGGACCAGGTGACCCAGCAGAACGCCACGCTGGTGGAACAAGCGGCGGTTGCCGCCCAGTCGATGACCGAACAGAGCGAGATGCTGCGCGACTCCGTGCGCTTCTTCCAGTTGGCGCGTTAATCGCAACCCGTGCCACTCGCTTCGGGTGGCACGGCGTTTACTTGCTACATAACAATACTTTTCGGCTCCATAAAGGCCGCCAGTCCCCAGCGCCCCATTTCACGTCCGATCCCCGAGTGTTTAAACCCGCCAAATGGCGCGGCAGCCTCGTGCGCCAGCGTATTGACCAACACCCGCCCGGCGGCGATTTGCCCGGCAACACGGCGCGCGCGTTCGGGATTGCGACCCAGCACCAGCGCGCTCAGGCCATAATCGGTGTCGTTGGCGATAGCGATCGCTTCGGCGTCATCCCGATAGGCGATCACCGATAACACCGGGCCAAAAATCTCTTCGCGCGCAATACGCATGCTGTTTTTGACCTCGCTAAAGAGCGTTGGTCGCACCGACCAGCCGCGCTCACACCCGGCTGCGCGCCCTTCTCCACCCACTAACAGGCGCGCGCCTTCCTGCTGGCCAAGGCGGATATAGGACTGCACGCGTTGCCACTGTTTTTCGCTGACCATCGGGCCAACTTCCGTGGCGGGATCGCGCGGATCGCCCGATTTAACCGCCGCGACCGCCTGCGCCAGCGCCGCTTCACACTCGGCTTTGCGCGATGCGGGCACCAGAATGCGTGTTCCCGCGACACACGCCTGGCCGCTATTCATAAATCCGGCCTGGATCGCCAGTGGCACGGCGTCGGCCAAATCGGCATCCTCCAGAATAATGGTCGGGGACTTGCCGCCCAGTTCCAGCGTGACACGTTTAAACGTCTCTGCCGCGTTACGCAAAATGGCTTTGCCCGTCGCCGTCGAGCCGGTAAAGGAGATTTTCGCCACGTCCGGATGACGGCTGAACACCTCGCCCACCACCTCGCCACGCCCGGTAACAATATTGAACACGCCCGGTGGCAGTTGCGCCTCATGTAACGCCTGGGTGACGATGTGGGTTTGCAGCGCGCTCATCTCACTCGGCTTGATGACCGCCGTGCAGCCGGCGGCGAGCGCTGCCGCCAGCTTGCCGCAGATAAATCCGGCATCGCTGTTCCACGGCGTAATTAACCCGGCGACGCCGAGCGGGGTCATCACTACGCGCGCCTGGCCCACTACGGATTCAAACTCAAACGCTTTCAGCGCGTCGATCGCCGCCTCGATAACCGACACCGGATAATGCGCCATCCAGCTGGCGCGCGACGCCGGCGCGCCATACTCCTCGACAATTGCCTGCAACAACGCGGGCTGGCAGGCCTCCATCGCATCGCGCATACGCATCAGGGCGGCGATTCGCTCATCGCGGCTGGTTTGCGACCAGCCGGGAAACGCCGCTTTTGCCGCCGCAATGGCGTTCAGCGCGTCGGCCTCATTGCCGAGCCGCACCTGGCCGGTGACTTCGCCGGTTGCCGGGTTAACCAGGTCGAAACGTTCTGTACCTTGTGGCGTGACCCATTCGCCATTAATTGAGATCTGTTCAATCGCATGCATAACCACCTCCTGTTCACAATGAAGCCAGTGTGACACGCCTTTATCACGCGGATAATCCACGCTATGCTGCAAAGGTTGTTGCGAAATTCGGGATAATCTATGCATCGTTCAGGTTTGGTTGAGCTGGAAGTGGTGATGGCGGTAATGCGTCGGGGCAGTTTTCGCGCCGCCGCGCAGGAGCTGGGAATGTCACCAACGGCGGTGAGTAACGCCATTGCCGGGCTGGAGAGTCGCCTGGCGATTCGGCTGTTTCACCGCACCACCCGCAGCGTGGCGCTAACCGAAGCCGGGCAGCGGTTTGTTGCGCGTATTGGCCCGGCGCTGCGTGAAATCCAGCACGCGCACGAGGAGATCCACAGCGTGGCGGATGAGCCTTCCGGCACGTTGCGCCTGAATGTCCCGCTAGCCGTCGGGCAACTGTTCCTGGATGATCTGCTGGTGCGTTTTCTGGCGCGCTACCCGCAGATGCGCATGGAGGTCGCCACTGAAGCGAAGATGATCGACATTGTGGCCGACGGTTACGATGCCGGGATCCGCCTGGCGGAGTCGATCCCACAGGATATGATTGCCGTGCCGCTCACGCCGGATATCCGCATGCGCGTGGTGGCAACACCAGCGTGGTTTGCCGCGCACGGTACGCCGCAGACGCCGGATGATTTACGCCAGCACCAGGGGATTTGCATGCGCATGTCCAGCGGCGGAAATTACCGCTGGGAGCTGGCGCACCACGGCGAGCGCATAGCGGTTGCCGTTCCGCCACGGCTGTCGACCACCGATCTGTTTACCTCGATTGCCGCCGTGCGCGCGGGGCTGGGCGTGGGCTTTCTGCCGGGGTTTTACATTGAAGAGGATTTGCGTAACGGGACGCTGGTCAGCGTGCTGGATGAGTGGACACAGCCCTTTAAAGGGCTGTGTTTGTACTATCCCGGACACCGCCACATCCCTGTGGGGTTGCAGGCGTTTATTGCCTTTATCCGGGCAGAGCGTTAACTACTCGAGGTGCGCGCGATCAAGCCCGTAGGCTTTATCCAGCGCGCCCGGTAAGGTTTGCGACAGCACCATCAGACGGTTCCAGCTATTGATAATGGCAATGGAAAAGGCCAGCTCGGAAAGTTCCACTTCGCTGAAATGCTCCCGCGCCTCGCGGTACAGCTCATCAGGCACACCATGCGCATCAAGTTTGGTCAGCGCTTCACACAGCGCCAGCGCGGCTTTCTCTTTGGCGGTAAACAGCGGCGATTCACGCCAGATAGCCACGTGGTAAATGCGCAGTTCGCGCTCACCGTGCAGTTTTGCCTGTTTCACATGCATATCCAGGCAGAATGCGCAGCCGTTGAGCTGCGAGGCGCGGATATCGACCAGATTCTGAATACCAATATCCAGGCTGCTGGCGTGCGACGCCTGGCTGGCATCGCCGAGGGTTTTAATTAATGCCGGAACAGTCTGGAACAGATTTACGCGATTGCTCATCGTCTTTAGCCTCGTTTATGGATTCAACAGCCGCTATAGTACGCGTTTATGCCATAGTAAAAAGATGCAAAAACCGCAAATAGAGGTAGGACATGAAGCCGGGTTATAAAGCCATTTACGAGCAGTATCGGCGCAGCATTGCCAGCGGGTTGTTGAAACCGGGTGATAAAGTGCCTTCGGTGCGTGTGCTGGCCAGTGAATTAGGCGTGGCGCGCAAAACGGTGGAAACGGCCTGGGCGATTCTGATCGGTGAAGGCTATCTGGTAAGCCAGGGCGCGCGCGGCACGCGGGTCAACCCGGATTTGGTACTGAGCGAACCGCCCACCCCGGACATTACGCCTCAGGCAGCAGACGCGCCACCGGGCATTGCGGATGTACTGCGCGATCGCCCCGGTTTTTTGCGCCCCGGCATTCCGTCTCTGGATGCCTTCCCCTACAAAAAATGGCTACTGTTGTGCGGCAAAGCGGTGCGATCGATGTCGCCAATGGAGATGACCAACCCGCCGCTGCTGGGTTACACGCCGCTGCGCGAAGCGATTGCGCATTATGTGAATGTGTCGCGTGGTTTATCCTGCACGGCCGATCAGATTTTCATCACCAGCGGGTACAGCAACAACCTGCGGCTGATCCTCAATGCGCTTACCACGACACGCGATAAAGTGGTGTTTGAAGATCCCGGTTACTATTTTGGTACCCAGGCGCTGAAACGCGCCGCCAATAATCTGCACTTTGTCCCGGTGGACAGCCAGGGCCTGAATGTCGACTATTTGCAGCAATACCACCGCGATGCGCAGCTGGTTTTTGTGACACCGTCACATCATAGCCCACTGGCGGTAACCCTTTCTCTCCCGCGCAAGCAGCAATTACTGGCCTGGGCCAGTCAGCATAATCGCTGGATTATTGAAGATGATTACGACGGCGAGTTTCACTACACCCGCAAAGTGCTTCCGGCATTGAAAAGTCTCGATATCGATGATCGGGTGATCTATATGGGCACTTTCAGTAAGACGGTGATGCCTGCGCTGCGCATCAGCTACATTGTGATGCCACGCGCGACGCTTGCCGCGTTTCGTGAAACGGCGGAACTCACCGAAAGCGGCCAGCCGGTGCTGACGCAGAAAATCCTCGCGGCGTTTCTCGGCGAAGGTCACTTTTATAAGCATTTAAAAAAGATGCGCACGCTCTATTCGCAACGCAGAAAATATGTGCTGGACGCGCTGGAGCAGGTTTATCCGGGGCTTTTTACCGTGGAAGTGAGCGATGGTGGGATGCATGTCATCGCGTTTTTACGCACCAGCACGCAGGATATCGCGCTGGCGGACATCTGGCAGCGGCACCAGTTGCAGGTTAGCCCGCTCTCGCGCTGGTATAACACCTCCACCAAACGCTACGGCGTGATTATCGGTTATACCAATGTACGTTCAGCGGAGGAAGCGCTGGCGCTATTGCAGCGCCCGGCTGAGGAGACACGGGCGCTGCTGGCGGCCAATGATGTTAAGGCAAGTTACTGACGAAGGAGAGATCCCACGCCGTGGCGAGAAGTGAGAAGCTGACCAGCAGGGTCAACGCTAATGAGATAGTTCTGTCGGACTTTTCCATCGCACGTCCCTCTCTGTTGTGGGTTTCGCTATCAGACTGAAAAAATCGTAAAGATCGATGACTCTCCACAGCAAAGTTTAGGTTAATTGATAATTTTTGCCTGGTGTCATTTTGTGCGGAAGCACATCGGCATCCACCATTTGCAGTAAATCAATCTCGATGGCATTGCTGATAGCGTCCAGCGGCAGGTCGTTATCCTCTTCGCCAAACGGGTCTTCCAGCTCTTCCGCCAGCGTGTCCAGCGAAATAAAGGTGTAGGAAATCAGCACCGAAATAAACGGGGTCATAAAGTGCAAATCCACCACCAGCGCGAACGGCAGCATGATGCAAAACAGGTACACGGTGCGATGCAGGATCAACGAATAGGCAAACGGCAACGGCGTGGTGAAAATGCGCTCGCAGCCAGAAAGCACGGCGGACATATCGTGTAGCCGCTGATTGATGCTGCTGAATAAAACATCCGAAAGTGCGCCCTGCGCCCGGCGTACGCCCAACCATTCGCCCATTAACAGCAGAATACGGTTGGCCGGTGAGTGCGCGTTCAGCACGTTATGCAGATCGTTTGGGCGCAGGTATTTCGCCAGCACGTCGCCTTGTGGCTTGCGGCGCAACGTCATGCGCAGAGAGTGCGCGAAGGCGATTTGCAGCTGAATAAAGTGCCGTAATCCCTCATCATCTGGCAGTGTGGTTTTCACTTCACGCAGCAGCGAACGCGAGGCGATCATCAACTGTCCCCACAACACCCTTGCTTCGCTGTAACGGGCAAAACAGGCGTTGTTACGAAAACCTAAAAAGATAGCGATAGCGACACCGAGAATGCTGAACGGCGCGACGGTCAGCTTGATACCCAGCGAGGTGTACCACGGCAGCATCCAGATCACCGCAATGGAGAGCAGGAAATTCATCAGCAAACGCGACGTGATTTTTGGCAGTACGGAACCGTGCCAGACGAAAAGACGGGGAAGCCAGTGTTGTTGAGGTCGAACGATCATCTTGAATTGTGTGCATAAGGGAGAGCGGCACTATTAAACGTGATCGCAATCACAGTTGCAAGTTTGATAATAAATTGTGACGAAAAGTCGTCCTTCCCGACGATGGCTGGCGCAGAAGTTGCTGAAACCTGTTATACAACTATTTAATAGTATGTTGTAACTAATGAATGACAAGCACACTATTCCGACGCCGTTACTTCTCTTGCCGCTCGCGGTTGCACCGTTAGCCATTATTAAAAAAAGAAAAACCCGGCCGGAGCCGGGTTGGACATTCATTTAATAAAGTGCAATTAGCACAGCGGTTTAACCGCATCGCGCATGCCGCGCAGCAGGATAGCATCCAGATCCAGCGAAACCTGCTCCACCAGCCCCGTAACTTTACTCAGATCCTGTTCCCAGTGATCGCTTACGGACAGCACCGCTTTTACCAGTTCGCTGGTGCTGATCTGGCGATCGCCATGCTGGCTCCACAACTGCTGGTAGCGCTCGATCCAGTGCGCGTCGTCCTGCACCGGATACGCCTGCCCGTTACGCTCACCGCGATAGAACGCAATCAACGCTGCCAGCGCAAAAGTCAGGCGCGCTGGCAGTTTGCCATGAGCTTTTTGCCCTGCCAGCAATTGCGGCAGAATACGGGTGCGGAATTTGGTCATGCCGTTCAGGGCAATCGACAGCAACTGGTGTTTGATGTACGGGTTACGGAAACGCCCGGTCACCGCACTGGCGAAAGATTCCAGCTCATCGCGCGGCAGATCCAGCACCGGAATAATCTCTTCGTAAATCGCTTTTTCCACAAACGCGCAGATTTCGCTGTCGTTCATCGCCTCGCCCACGGTGTCCAGCCCCGCCTGATACGCCACCGGCACCAGGGCCGTGTGCGCACCGTTGAGGATCGCCACTTTACGCTCTTTATACGGTTTAATATCGTCAACAATCAGCACGTTGAGCGGGAATTTATCGAGACGCAGTTCAGACGCCAGCGATTTCGGCCCCTGAATCACAAACAGATAGAAGTGCTCAGCGGTATCAAGGAACGAATCCTGGTAGCCCAGCTCCGCTTCCAGTTTCGCCACTTCATCACGCGGGTAACCGGTAACGATCCGGTCAACCAGCGTGGAACAGAAGGTGTTGGCGTTATCCAGCCACCGGGTAAACTCCGCACCCAGCGCCCACTCCTGTGCATAACGCAGCACCAGCTCGCGCAGCGCGTCACCGTTGTAATCAATCAATTCACAAGGAATGATCACCCAGCCTTTATCCGCCGCGCCAGAGAAGTGGGTGAAACGTTCGAACAGCAAGCGCGTCAGTTTCGCCGGGTAGCTAACGGCCGGGGCATCTGCAAATTTATCGCCCGCGTGGTAGCTGATGCCCGCTTCCGTGGTGTTTGAAAAAACAAAGCGGATATCCGGGTTATGGGCGAGTTTCAGGAACTCGTCGTACTGGGAATAGACGCTGATTTCACGGTTCACAGAGCGGATCAGGCGCGCGTCGCTCACCGCTTCACCCTGCTCATTCAGACCGCGAATAATGGTGGTATACAGGCCATCCTGAGTGCTCAGGGACGGCGGGAAATCACTTTGGATCGGGCGAACAACCACCACACCGGCGTTCAGGTCGGTGTGCTCGTTCAGCAGATCGATTTGCCAGTCGACAAAAGCGCGCAAAAAATTCCCTTCGCCGAACTGAATAATACGTTCAGGGTATTCAGCGCCGGGAAAGTTGCGACGGTTTAATGTGTTCACAGTGGGTTCCTTTTTTGATTAGTCATACAACCTGGGAAGATTGGTGTAATAACTTACCAGACTTTTAGACCATGAAACCCTGTTTTGATCAAAATGGGATGTCTTATTGGCGCGGATTATAAGAACTTGTAAAAAATTGTCGTCGCCGTCACATTTCCGTCCGGCATCAGGGCAAAGCGCGGAATTTCACCCACCCGCTGCCAGCCGCATTGCAGGTAAAAATGTTCCGCCCCGCTGCCGGTGGAAGTATCCAGCACCAGCACGGTTTTGCCGTGCGCCAGCGCCTCACGTTCCAGCGCATCCATCAGACGACGCGCCAGCCCCTGACGGCGGGCTTTTTCATGCACCAGTAACTTTGACACATCGGCGCGATGCGGCTGGTTTTCAGGTTGTTCCAGCACCACCTGCACGGTGCCAACAATTTCCCCTGTATCGTCTTGCGCCACCAGCACAATGCGTTCCCCGCGCGCGGCACTTGCGACGACGCCGGACCAGAATTGCAGGGATTTCTCACGCGAAAGCGGATGCATAAAACTGACGGAAGCCCCGCCGGAAACGCAGTTTTCCAGCACGTCACAAAGGGAAGGAAGATGTGATGCGAGCGCTTCGCCCGCTAGCGAATGGATATGATAAGTGGTCATTTTTATTCCTTAAAAACAACCACTATCAGCTTTACAACTTATTAACACAAGCCCGGCAAACATAGGTTTTTGTGATGCTTCAGCGGCCGCGTTGGTTGCGCTCTTTCATGGCATACATCTGTTGATCTGCCGCCTTCATCCACGGCTTCAGCTCGCCGCAGCCATTGTGATCAAACTCGCTGATCCCCCAGGAAAACGCCAGTTGCCACGGTTTACCAGAGGTCTGATTCCACGCCTCAACCTGTTCTACCAGATGCTGCATCGCAATCCATGCGCCCTGCTCATCGGTATCGGAAAAGAGGATCGCGAATTCATCGCCGCCGTAGCGCACCCGCAGATCCGCTTCGCGCAGGCTGGCGCTCATTACCGATGCCATCGCTTTCAGCGCTTCATCACCCTCAGCATGACCCCAGGTGTCGTTAATCGTTTTGAAATTGTCGAGATCGATCCACGCCAGCGTTAACGGTTCCGCGCGACGACGCGCGCCCACAATGGCGAACTTCGCCAGGTTTTCAAAACCACGGCGGTTAAATAAACCGGTCAGCTCGTCGGTGGTCGCCGCGCTCATCACCGCAAACTCGTCTTCAACGATCATGGCGAAATCTTTCAGGTAGTCCCGCTCAGCGTCCGTGAACTGCCGTGCGGTGCTATCCACCAGGCAGAATGCGCCAACCACCGCACCGTCCGGCAAACGTAACGGATACCCGGCATAGAAACGGATGTTCATCTCCCCGGTGACCAGCGGATTATCGGCAAAACGATCATCTCCGTGGGTATCCGGAATAATCAATGGTTCGGTATGCAAAATGGTGTGACCACAAAAGGTGATCTTACGCGGAAGCGGTTCGCGCACAGTACCTGAGGTGGATTTGAAGAAAAGCATCTCTTCATCAACCAGCGTGATCAGCGCCGCGCGGACATCGAACATGCGCTTAGCCAGCCGGGTAAGCCGGTCAAGACGCTCGGTTACGCCGGTTTCCAGAAGCCCGGAGTCGCGCAGCGACGCCAGCCGTTGTTCCTCATCTGCAGGAATAGCAGGTATTTTCATAAAGGGCCGTTTCCATTCTCAGGCTGTTAATGCGCAACACTATAAAAAGTGTCGTTAATTTCACGGCATACAGCATAAAGCGTAGCTTATTCGCTACGTTTGTCAGTGCGAGTAGATCTGGTTTTTTCCCAGCCGTTTAGCCTGGTAAAGCGCGTCGTCTGCGGCTTTTAACCAGTCGGTAACACTGTGCATTTCCGGTAGCGCGCTGGCGATACCGATGCTCAACGTACATTTGAACGCATGCTCCTGCATCACTGTCATTACCGCAGCCGCATCCATGATCCGGGTTGCCACCGCATACGCCTCTTCGGCTGGCGTATCGGGCAATAAAATCACAAATTCATCGCCACCGAGGCGCGCGGGTGTGTCCGTTGTGCGGGTGGCAATATGCAAAATTTTCGACACGGTGACCAGCAATGCATCGCCAATTTTATGACCAAAGCGGTCATTCACCTCTTTAAAATTATCAATATCGATAAACATCAATGAGGAGTGGCGCGGCGTCACGTGCAGTTTTTCCAGCTCGTACTGGATCCGTTTTTCCAGCAGGCGGCGATTGGCGATATCAAGCAAAGGATCCATCATCGCAATACGCTCAAGCTCGCGGCTTTTTATCCGCAGTCTGACGGCAATGCTGTCGGTAAGTGCGCTAAGCGCCAGGATATAGATGCCGATGAGCGGCAACGTAGCGAACATCGTCCGCTGTGTCACCTGCAACTCCAGCGGTAAACCGAGCGCCAGCCAGGTAAGTAAGAACGCCGCAAGCATGGCCAGTGCTGCTTTACGCATCAGCACAAACCCACCCGCCGATAAGCGATCAGAGAGCAAAATGGTGGCAATCACCACCGAAGGCAGCGGGTTGACCGCCATTAGCGCAATCCAGAACCCGCCTGCGCCAGCGTCAAAGACCAGGTGTTGATGTTCAATTCGCAGCGGCATCTGCGCGTTGCGTGCGCGCAAAAACGCGACGGTAGGCCATAAAAAGGCATTGGCGCACAGCAACGCCACGCTCCATAAGGGGCGCTGCAGTTCAAGAAGGACGGAAAGAATGGGGAAAAAGCAGAGTAGCGTTCCCAGCATACGCATCAGATACATCCGCCTGGCAAAACGCCTGCCTGGGATCCGCTCGTGTTTATTCAAATTATCCGATCCGCTCATAACGCGATGATTCCGCTACGTATACGCAATAATAGTATTGACGATAAAAATTAGTAGCAAGCAATTTAATAAGTTATCGATATTAATTGCCGCTATCGTCATCACCCGCTGCGACACGCGCGGGGAATTATCCGCCGGTGGCGCTTCCCGCCATTTCCGGCGCGTTATGTTGAGCATCTGTCGTGCAGTTACGCCCGCGTTTTTTCGAGCGGTAGAGATTTTCATCCGCCACCGCCAGGAGCGCATTGAACGTTGCCGTTAATTGCCCGGCATCGGCTTTACCATGGCTGATACCAATACTGACGGTTAAATGCAGCGTCTGTTGCTGCCAGTTAAACGGATACTGCGCCACTTTTTCGCGCAGCGTTTCCGCCAGGTGTTTACCTTCACTGGCGTCCTGCGTTGTCGCCACGACAGCGAACTCCTCCCCGCCCATGCGGGCGAGCACACCGCGCGTGCCCAGCGCCTGCTGTACTTTTCGCGCGAAGGAGGTCAGTACCCGGTCGCCACATTCGTGGCCGTAACTGTCATTGACACTTTTGAAGTAATCAATATCCAGCAACATCACGGTGATGTGTTTGTCGGCAAAGCGTTTTGCGTCGCGGTTTAACACCTCATACAAACCCGAGCGCGAGTAAACGCGGGTCAGGAAATCGAAATCGGCGCGCAGGGAAACCTGGCGCATCAGGCGGTTTATCGCCTCAACGCTGACCGAGACAATCACCGGGCAAATGGCCATGGTGGCAATCCCCAGGCGCGCGGAGAACATATGCGGGATCTGCAGCGGTGAACTGACGAAAATATTGATATGGCCGCTGGCGACCAGAATTATCTCCAGCCCGCCGGTCAGCAGCGTCACCAGACATGTCAGCGGCAGCGAGTAACGCACCGCACACCAGATCAGCGCCGGGAGCGGAAACGCCAGGCTGCCTGCGCCGCCAATCACGACCGAGGCGACAATCGATACGCCAACGGCAAGCACCGGCATTACATTGCGCATCTCGACGTTCAGCGGTTTACGCGGCCAGCTCATGGTCAGCATACAGGGCAGGATCAGCACGCCTGTTGAGAACTGCTCGCCAAACCAGTCGGCCAGCAGCAGGCCAAACCCCTGACCATTGATCCCCACGGAGCCCAGCGCGCCAAAAAACGCACACAGCAGCGCGGCAAGCAGACAGTAGCCAAAGAGTTTCAGAGCGTTAACCGGCTCCGGCGCTTTGGTCATCTGGTTACGTTCAAGCCCGATAAGCTGCGCCATGGTGATGATAAACACCATATTGGAGAAGTTGATAATCAGCGACGCCATACCCCAGGACGTGGTGATGGCGTCATACACCAGCATGGCAACATAGCTAATCAGGTAGTAATGCCAGCGCTGCAACCAGGCATAACGCGCGAAAACACCGGCCATCACCGCATTAAGCGGCCAGAAGAGGGAAAGCTCTTCAACCAGGCGCATCATCGCGCCCAGCAAATAAAACAGCGTTGTCAGGATAAACACCATGACCGCATTGGTGTACGGCGTCTCTTTCCGAAAAGGACGGAAAGGGGATGAAAAAAGTGCACGCATCAAATCTCAATCCATATCACTAACGTTGGCTATCGGCCCGCAACACGCGGCGCTGGCTTACACGTCGCTTATCAGCGCGGCGCATTCATCTGCATTACCAGCCACTGGTAAATCACCGCAACAATGTAGTGTTGTTGCGATTCAGTTAGCGCCTGACCATGCGGGATGTTGTGCCACTTTTCCAGACATCCCCGACAGCAGGTAGCCGTGGCATGCTGAGCGATAAATACCGGGTGGCCGCGCATCGGCGTCTGTTTGCCATCATTTTGTGGGTACGCTGGCGCAAGGCGTTTAGCAACGAAATCCGCCGCGTGGGAAGCAATCACTTCCGCACCTTTATCCAGACAGTACTGGCGCTCTTTCACCCCGAGGCGAAAACGCGAACGGAATGTTGACCGTCCCAGCCGGGCAAACAACGGCGCGAAATCATTCATCAATAGACCGATCTCCCCAGTTTTCGCGTTAACGCTTCCAGCACCGCAACACCAGCCAGTGAGTTGCCCGCTTCATCCAGCTCCGGGCTCCAGACCGCAATTGCCATCTCATGCGGCACAATGGCGACGATCCCGCCGCCGACGCCGGATTTCGCCGGTAAGCCGACGCGCCAGGCAAACTCCCCGGCGTTCTGGTACATGCCGCTGGTCGCCATCAGGGCATTAATCTGCCGCGCCTGCATCGGCGTCACCACCGGCGCCGCCTGCTGGGCGCTGCGTCCGCCATCGGCGAGGAATAAAAAAGTGCGCGACAATTCGGCACAGCTCATTTTGAGCGCGCAATAGTGGAAGTAGTTCTGTAACACGGTGGCGACATCGTTATGAAAATTACCGAAGGACTTCATCAGCCAGGCAATGGCCATATTGCGGGCGGAGTGCTCGAATTCAGATCGCGCGACCATGCTGTCGTAGGCGATATCCGGCGCGGCGCAGAGTTTGCGCACAATCTCCAGCATGCGCTGGCGCGGCGCGCTAAGGCGGCTTTGCAGCATATCGCACACCACCAGCGCCCCGGCATTGATAAAGGGATTACGCGGCTTGCCCTGCTCGATTTCAAGCTGTAACAAGGAGTTAAACGGTTGACCGGAGGGATCTTTGCCCACCCGCTGCCAGATCTCCTCTTCCGCGTAGTGGTTCATCGCCACCACCAGACTCAGCACTTTGGAAATTGATTGAATTGAGAAACGCTCGTCGGCATCACCCGCCTGGAAGTGTTCGCCCTGCACGGTGCTGATGGCAATGCCCAATTTGTTGCCGCTCACCGACGCCAGCGCCGGAATATAATCCGCAACCTTGCCGCGCCCCAACAGCGGGCGTACCTCAGCGAGCACCGCCTCCAGCACGCCGTTATCCATCACTGTTGCCACTCTGACTCCTTGCTACCCACAGGCCAAAAATGGCCTGCGAGTATAACAGAGGCGAATACGTTGCGTCAGGCAGGAAGTCGAAAACGCGCAACCGCTTGCATCAGCTGATGAGAATCGTTGTGCAATTTTTCCGACGCTTCGGTGGCCGTCGAGACCAGTTCCCCGGTGCGGCGGGCAACGTTGTTAAGCGAGTGCAGGCGGCGCGTCATTTTGTGAATGCTGTCGCCCTGGCTGAGGGTGGCGGCAGAAATTTCGCTCAGTACGCCGCTTAAATGCCCGACCAGCCCGGTGACCTGTTGCAGGTTATCCTCAAGGCGGCTCACCGCCTGGGTGCCGTCGTTGATGCCCTGTAAGGAGTGATTGATCAATTGCTGAATGGTTTGCGTGGAGTGGCTGCTCTTGCGCGCCAGCAGCCCCACTTCTTTCGCCACCACCGCGAAGCCGCGACCGTGGTTGCCGGCATGCGCCGCTTCAATCGCCGCGTTCAGCGCCAGAATATTGGTCTGGAAAGCGACCCCATCAATCATCGCCACAATGTTGCGCATCTCCGCCGAACGCTCGACGATCTCGCGCATCGATTGATTCACCGTATCCATCATTCGATCGCCACCGGCGGCCACTTCCCGCGCCTCATCGGCCTGTTTGCGCGCCTGCTCAGCAAAACCGGTATTACCTTCCACATGGGATTCCAGCGTGGCGATATGCTCGGTCACATCCGTCAATTCCTGCGCCTGTTTCGCCGACTGCTGATACAGCGACTGGTTGTCCTCAGCGAGGCGGCGAATGGTATCGACCATCGACGAGGTGGCGTCGCTGACTTGCATCACCAGTTGCTGCAACCCCTGCTGCATGGTGCCGATGCTGAGGCCAAGCTGGTCAACTTCACGGTTAAAGCGTTTCACCGGCGGAAGCGGCGTACCCAGATCGCCTGCCGCCAGGATATTGATATGCGCTATCAGGCTGCGCAGCGGGGTAATTACCCAGCGCGACATGGCAAACCAGACCAGCACCGCAATCACCACCAGCAGCGCAGGCACCAGCACAAACACATGCTGTAATTGCGCAAGGTTCGCCATCAGCGCCTGGCGTCCCTGCTCGGCGCGCGCTTCGCTGGCCTGCTGGAAACGGGCATAGTTGTCATTGAAATCAGCCTGGAACGCCTGCGCCGGCACGGCGAAGAAGGCGTCAATCGACTGGGTTTTCACCAGCCCGTCGGCCTGCTCTTTTAGCGCGCCGTAGAAAAGCTGATAGCTGTTAATCAGCGCCTCATCTTTAGGCGGGTTGAGCGCCAGCCACGCTTGCCAGGCCTTTTGCGAGGTCTCCAGGGCCTTATGGGTTTCATCCATCAGGCTGTGCCAGCTCCCTTCCGAGCCGGTTTCTTTATCCTGCATAAAATAGACGCCCGCCCGGTTGAGCAGATCGCTTGCCGTCAGGAGCGCAATGCGCGCTTCATCGACACGTACCTGTTGCAGGTGCGCTTGCTGGTTGAGTTGTTCATTATGCTGGGCGTTATGGAGTGACGCGGAAAGGACAAACGAGGAGGCGATTTGCAGGGCCGAAAACAAGCCAATAATGCAGAAAATCCCGGCGAGCAAACCAAACTGTCGTGGAGAAACACGCCGCAAAATACGGCGGAAAATTTGCTTTAAGTTCATGATATTCTTCTATAACCACAAAGTTGCCGTGAGTCTACAAAAGGATCATGACAGGTCCATGACAGCCAGCAATGACGCGCCCCGCCGGGGCGCGTTTAGCTTACAGACGATCTTTCCACACCGTCTGGATATTGCAAAACTCATGCAGACCGAAGTGGGAAAGCTCGCGGCCAAAACCACTCTTTTTCACGCCGCCAAAGGCCACGCGGGCATCGCTGGCGCTGTAGCCGTTGATAAACACACCGCCGCACTCAAGCTGTTCGGCAAAACGTTGCGCCTGCGCAGGATCGGCGGTAAAGACGGTAGCCGACAAGCCGAAATCACTGTTGTTTGCCAACGCCAGCGCATGCTGTGCATCACGTGCGGTCGAGATAGCGGCGACCGGGCCAAACAGCTCCTGGCGAAACGCGGTCATCTCTGGTGTCACACCGCTCAGTACGGTGGCCGGGTAGTAATTCCCCTCACCCGCCAGTTTCTCACCGCCCAGCAGCAACGTTGCGCCCTCGTTGATACTGGCTTCGACCTGCGCATGCAGCTCATCACGCAGATCAAAGCGCGCCATCGGCCCGAGATAATGCTCTTCTTCGTCCGGTGCGCCCTGTTTTAACGCGGCGGCGGCGGCAACAAATTTCTCCGTAAAGGCCTGCGCAATGCCCTCTTCGACGATAAAACGTTTGGCGGCGGCGCAGACCTGTCCGGTGTTCTGGTAACGCCCTGCTACCGCAGCCTTCACTGCCAGTTCAAGATCCGCATCGTTGAGCACAATAAAAGGATCAGAACCACCGAGTTCAAGGACGCATTTTTTCAGCGCCGCCCCGGCCTGCGCGCCAATAGCCGCTCCCGCACGCACGCTGCCGGTCACGGTAATGGCGGCGATGCGCGGATCGTTAATCGCCTGGCTCACACCGTCATTGGTGGCATTCACCCAGCCAAAAACGCCCTGCGGAACGCCGGCCTCAGCGAAGATCTCGCCTATTAACGCCGCGCAACCCAGCACGTTTGGCGCATGTTTAAGCAGGTAGCTGTTGCCCGCCAGCAGGATCGGTACCGCACCGCGCAGCACCTGCCACAGCGGGAAGTTCCACGGCATCACCGCCAGAATCGGTCCCAGTGGGCGGTACTCAATGGTTGCCCGCTGCTGTTCGACCTGCGTCGGCTCACTGCCAAGCATCGCCGGACCATGATCCGCGTACCAGTCACACAGCGCGGCAGACTTATTCACTTCCGCGCGCGCCTGCAAAATCGGTTTGCCCATCTCCTGGCGGATCACCTGCGCCATCTCTTCCCCGCGTTTGCGCAGCGCATCGCCGAGGCGACGTAAGGTTTGCACACGTTCGCTGACCGGCAACAGCCGCCAGTGGCGATAACCGCTGGTAGCCAGTTCAATTGCCGTATCAACCTCTTCACGGCTGGCCCAGGGCGTTGCGCGCAGGGTTTCACCGGTGGCCGGGTTGATGGAAAGCGCGTGCGTGATTGAGGAAACAGGCATAAATACTCCGCTAAATGTGTTCAGGACTTGCGCAAGGATGGCGCAATTTGTTATTTCTGAAAACTGAATAATATTAACCACCCTGTTCACGAAGAGAGAATGGCATGGACTTAACCCAGCTTGAGATGTTTAACGCCGTGGCGCAGACCGGCAGCATTACCCAGGCGGCGCAGAAGGTGCACCGCGTGCCGTCAAACCTGACGACGCGCATTCGCCAGTTGGAGTCCGATCTCGGCGTGGATCTGTTTATCCGCGAGAATCAGCGCCTGCGCCTCTCTCCCGCCGGGCACAGTTTTTTACGCTACAGCCAGCAGATCCTCGCGCTGGTCGATGAAGCGCGGATGGTGGTCGCCGGTGATGAACCGCAAGGGCTGTTCTCGCTCGGCGCGCTGGAAAGCACCGCCGCGGTGCGCATTCCGGCGACGCTGGCGCAGTACAACCAGCGCTATCCGCGCATTCAGTTCGATCTCGCCACCGGCCCTTCCGGCACCATGATCGATGGTGTGCTGGAGGGGCGGCTAAGCGCGGCGTTTGTTGACGGCCCGATTATGCATCCCGGCCTGGAAGGCATTCCGGTTTACCGCGAAGAGATGATGATCGTCGCGCCTGTCGGTCATGAGGTGATTACCCATGCGGCTCAGGTAAACGGCGCCAGCATTTATGCGTTTCGCGCCAACTGCTCCTACCGCCGCCATTTTGAAAGCTGGTTTCACGCCGATCGCGCCACGCCCGGTAAAATTCACGAGATGGAGTCTTACCACGGCATGCTGGCGTGCGTGATTGCCGGAGCGGGCCTGGCGCTGATCCCGCGCAGTATGCTGGAAAGCATGCCCGGTCATCACCAGGTGGAAGCCTGGCCGCTGGCGGAGAACTGGCGCTGGCTCACCACCTGGTTGGTGTGGCGGCGTGGCGCGAAAACCCGCCATCTGGAGGCGTTTATTGCCCTGCTGAATGCGGCTCCGCAACCAGCGACTTCTGCATAAAAATACTCAGCGGATCGGCGCTGTACGGCGCGAACGCCTCACAAATTTGATACCCGCAGCGCTGATACAGTTTCACTGCCGCGTGCTGTTCAATGCCGGTTTCCAGCCGCAAGGTATGACACGATTTCCCGGCGGCTGCCTGCTCCAGCGCCGCGAGCAATTTTTCCCCCAGCCGCTGGCCGCGATGGCGGGGATCGATAAACACCCGTTTCATCTCGCCGCTGCCGTCGTGGTTGAGCACCACCGCGCCGCAGCCGACGGCCTCGTCGTGATGCATAATTTTGCGCAAAATCAGCGTTCCGGCAGGTAATGCCGCGAGATCAAGCAGATGGTTACTCTCTGCCGGGTAAAGTGCGCTCTGGTAGGCGTCCAGAGCAGCGATCAGCGCAATCAGATCCGGTTGCGTGGCCACGGCATCAACAATGCGGTACATAGCAGGCTCCTTGTTATTAGCCTGTTAAAAATAAACAAGAATTTGCTACCGCCGTCATATGAATAACCTATAGCTACGCCTCCTGAGATTGCGCTCCTGAGAATATAGGTTGTACCTTACGCAACATACGATGCAGAAAATGGAATACTCATGAACACCAAAGCCCGGAAAGTGATGATTATTGGCACAGGCAATGTCGGCGCATCTGCTGCTTATGCCCTGCTGAACCAGAACATTTGTGAAGAGTTAATTCTGGTGGATTTAGACCAGCAACGGGTGGAAGGCCACGCCCAGGATCTGGCGGATGCCGCCGCGTATATGCCCGGAATGATGACCATTTCCACCCGCCCGGTTGAAGATTGCGCGGATGTGGATATTGCGGTGATCACCGTTTCCGGCGGCGCGTTAAAGCCAGGGCAAACCCGCCTTGATGAGCTGGCCAACACCGCGCGGATCGTTAAAAATATTGTGCCATCCATGATGGCAAACGGTTTTAACGGCATTTTTCTGGTGGCGACCAACCCGTGCGACATCATTACCTGGCAGGTGTGGAAACTTTCCGGGCTTCCGCGCAACCAGGTGATTGGCACCGGCGTCTGGCTGGATACCACCCGCTTACGCCGCGCGCTGGCCCAGGCGCTGGATATTGGCGCGCAAAGTATCGATGCGTTTATCCTCGGCGAGCATGGCGACACGCAGTTTCCGGTGTGGTCGCACTCGTCAGTATACGGTTCGCCGATTGCCGATGTTTACCGGCGCAAAACCGGCCAGCGGCTGGATGTTGACGCGCTGGCCGACAAAGTACGCCGCCACGGCTTTGAGATTTACTCCCGTAAAGGCTGTACGGAGTACGGCATCGCTGGCACCATCGCCGAGATCTGCCGCAATATCTTCACCGGCAGCCACCGCGCACTGGCAATCTCCTGCATTCTTGACGGGGAATATGGCGTCAGCGACGTGGCGATTGGCGTACCGGCCGTGCTGGCGCAAAACGGCGTTCAGCAGATTATTGAACTGCAACTGGAAGGTGACGAAGTGGCGAAATTCAACCACTCCGCCGAAGTTATCAAAGCGAATATTGCCCGCTTGCCCTGACTGGCGCCGTTAACCGGCCAGGTAACGTTGTAAGCTGCTGGCGGATCCCGGGGCTACGCTGCGTATCGGTAATGATATCGGTCAGCGAATCGGGATTCGCCACGTTAAACAGCGACCACGCGCCATCTTTACTGCTGTCCGCCAGCGCCCCCCGGCGTTTGGCCTTAACAATCAAATTTTTTTTCAGCGCCGCTTTCTCCTCCGTCGGCGCGGAGATACCGCGCGGCAAATCCCAGCCGTTACGGCTGAAAAGCGCCAGATCCGGCCAGATATTTTGCGGCAGTTTACGCCGGTGCTCGCCAATGCAGGACTGGCTGCGCCCGCCGATGATCGTCCCTTCTGTCCGTTTGAATTCCGACGGAAACAGCGCAATGAGCCGAAAGAAACTCGCCCGGCGTTACTGCCGGACGGTTTTTAGCGTAAGAACACTTTGCCCAACAGATAGAGCGTTGCCTGGCCGCCAATCAGGACGCGATCGCCGCGCCATTCACAGCGCAAATCGCCGCCGCGCGCGGAGACCTGCCGCGCCTGCAGGCTGTTTTTACCCAGTTTTTCGCCCCAGTACGGGATCAACATGCTGTGCGCCGAACCGGTCACCGGATCTTCCGCCACCGATTCACCCGGGCAGAAAAAGCGGCTGACAAAATCGACGTTCTCACCGGGCGCGGTCACGCAGACCATCTTGCCAAGCGGTTTCATTGCCGCGATATCCGGCGTTAAGGCTTCTAACTGCGCCTGGTTTTCCAGCACCACCAGATAATCCCGCGCTACGCGCACTTCTTTCGCGCGTTCAATACCCAGCGTTTTCAGCAGCAGCGCCGGTGGCTGGCTTACCGTTTCTGTCGACCAGGCCGGGAAATCCAGCGTCAGCCAGTCGCCGTTACGGCTCACTTTAAGTTCCCCCACAAAGCGGGTGGTGAAGAGGATTTCGGTATCCGGGTAATCGAGATATTCAAAGATCACGTGCGCGGCGGCGAGGGTCGCGTGGCCGCAAAGATTGATCTCATCCTGCGTGGTAAACCAGCGCAGCTCAAAACCGCTATCGTTACGCACGAAGAAGGCGGTTTCAGACTGATTATGCTGTTGCGCCATGCGCAGCAGCACATCATCGGCTAACCATTCGGTCAGGGGACAGACGGCGGCGGCATTACCGCCAAAAGTGCGGTCGCTAAAGGCGTCGACCATATAAAAATCGATGGTTTGCATAGCATTTCCTCTTTTTCGTCTTCTGTTTTTGAGCGCTATTCAGAAACGTTGCAACTGGTATTTTCCCCATGAATAAAAAGTGAGATCTACATCACAAAATGTTTGTATTTTCGCCAGCAAAGGCAGTAAGATCGTGACCTCTTCTTTTCGCCAACCAACCCCCCAATACCCTTATGACTACGAATACCGTTTCACGAAAAGTCGCGTGGCTGCGGGTAGTGACGCTTGCTGTCGCCGCATTTATTTTTAACACCACCGAATTCGTGCCTGTGGGTTTGCTGTCGGATATCGCGCAGAGCTTCGACATGGAAACCGCGCAGGTGGGGATCATGTTAACCATCTATGCCTGGGTTGTGGCGTTAATGTCGCTGCCCTTTATGCTGCTCACCAGCCAGATTGAGCGCCGTAAACTGTTGATTGCGCTCTTTGTGCTGTTTATCGCCAGCCATGTGTTGTCGTTCCTCGCCTGGAGTTTTGAGGTGCTGGTCATCAGCCGCATCGGCATTGCTTTCGCCCACGCCATTTTCTGGTCGATCACTGCCTCGATGGCCATTCGCCTGGCGCCAGCCGGGAAAGGTGCGCAGGCGTTGAGTTTGATCGCCACCGGCACCGCCCTGGCGATGGTGCTCGGGCTGCCGATTGGCCGTATCGTCGGGCAGTATTTCGGCTGGCGTACCACCTTTTTTGCTATCGGTATGGGCGCACTGGTCACGCTGGTGTGCCTGGTGAAACTGCTGCCCGCGCTGCCGAGCGAACATTCGGGTTCGCTGAAAAGCCTGCCGGTGCTGTTCCGTCGCCCGGCGCTGATGTGCATCTATTTGCTCACCGCCGTGGTGGTTACCGCGCATTACACGGCTTACAGCTACATTGAGCCGTTCGTGCAAAATGTGGCGGGCTTCAGCGCCAATTTCGCCACCCTGCTGCTGTTAGTGCTTGGTGGTGCCGGGATTATCGGTAGCGTGCTGTTCGGCAAGCTGGGGAATCAGCACGCCTCTGGCCTGGTCTGCAGCGCGATTGGTCTGCTGGTAATATCGCTGGTGATGATGCTGCCCGCTTCCGGTAGCGAAATGCATCTGGCGGTGCTGAGCGTGGTATGGGGCATCGCGATTATGATTATCGGCCTGGGTATGCAGGTCAAAGTGCTGGCGCTGGCCCCGGATGCAACCGATGTGGCGATGTCACTGTTTTCCGGCATTTTTAACATTGGTATCGGCGCGGGTGCGCTGGTCGGCAACCAGATAAGCCTGCACTGGTCGATGAACGTGATCGGTTACGCCGGGGCGATCCCGGCGATTGCCGCGCTGGTGTGGGCGGTAGTGATTTTCCGCCGCTGGCCGGTGAAACTGGAAGAGCAAACCCACGCCAGCCACGTGTAAACCGCGCCGGTTACTGCGCGGCAGCGACAACCTCATCCATCACCGTGGTTTGCCAGTCAAACCACGGATTCCAAGTCAGGCGGGCATGAATTTTGTTCGCCTCGACCAGCCCCCAGTCTGAATACCACACCGTTTCACCCGCCAGACAGCGCTTTGCCGCCTCTTCTGACTGGCCATTCGCACAGAGCAGAACACTTCCTTTACGTCCGTACAGCGGATTACGGGGCGAAAAGAGCACCGACATATGAGAAAACTGGCTGATGCGATCCTGCGGCAGATAATCCGTTTTTACCCGTAAGCGAGACATTTTTGCCGCTTCCGCCGGGGGTGTACCGTACCAAATCACACGGCTGGCCGGGTGGGTAAAGCGGCGATCGAACTGATCGAGGATCCAGCGGGTGTTGAGCACCGAATCATGCCCGGTTAACACCAGCAGCGCCGGTTTTGTCCACGGCTTACGCGCAAGCAGCCGCTGCGCGCTGGCGCTGGTGCGCCAGAACTGGGCGAAACCGTTGGTCGGCACACGTAAGTAGCGGGTGGCGATTTGCTGCGGGAAAATAGCGCTCGGCGGACGCAACCAGTCGCGAAACAACGCTACTGTCGGAGCGAGAAAATCGTAACCAGTGCTGGATTTGAACGCCGGGGAAAACAGCAGCAGCCCCTGCACGTTGTCATGCGCCATCGCATATTCCAGTGCCAGATTCCCGCCAGTGGAAAAACCGCCGAGCCAGAGGGCATCGACCTCTTTGCCCAGAATATCGGCCTGCTCGCGCACCACTTGCCGCCACTGAGCAACATCGACATCCAGCAGATCAGCAGGTCGCGTTCCGTGGCCTGGCAACAGCACGGTGCGCACCAGAAAGCCCTGTTTTGCCAGTTCGGGGGCAATATCCACAAACGATCCTGGCCCGTCACCCAGGCCGTGGATCAGCAAAATGCCTTTATGCGCAGGCTTCGCCGGACGCCACTCCTGTGGTGTGTTGAGCCGCAGTTCGCTCGCTTTATCCAGCGTCTGAAACGCCCGGTGCGCGGCAACAAAATCACGCGTTTGCTGTTGATACTCAGTGAAACTTTTTTGCGCCAGCGGCGGTTGCACGCCGGGGCGCTGCTGACAGCCGGTTAGCGCAACCAGCGCCACAACCAGCCAGGAGAGAAATGTGCGCATCAGGCTCCGGCATGAAAAGTGGTGATGATTTCCAGCACGCCATTAATGATAAATTGCACGCCCATACAGACCAGCAGAAAGCCCATCAGCCGCGAGATAGCTTCTATACCGCCCTTGCCCACCAGCCGCATGATCGCCCCGGAGCTGCGCAGGCTTACCCATAATATCAGCGCCACAATGGCAAAAATCAGCGTTGGCGCAACGGTGATGACCCATTCGGGAAACTCAGCGCCGTGGCGAATGGTCGAGGCGGAACTGATGATCATAGCGATGGTGCCAGGCCCGGCGGTGCTCGGCATGGCCAGCGGCACAAAGGCGATATTGGCGCCGGGCTCCTCTTCCAGCTCTTCTGACTTGGTTTTCACTTCTGGTGCCTGATGCGGCTTTTGCGCCGGAAACAGCATGCGAAAACCGATAAACGCCACGATCAATCCCCCGGCGATGCGCAACCCCGGAATGGAGATACCGAAGGTGTTCATCACCACCTGACCGGCGTAGTACGCCACCATCATAATAATGAAGACATAAACCGAGGCCATCCGCGCCTGATGGTTGCGCTGCGCGCTGTTCATATTGCCCGCCAGCCCTAAAAACAGCGCCACGGTGGTCAACGGGTTTGCCAGCGGTAGCAATACCACCAGCCCAAGGCCAATGGCTTTAAAAAGTTCCAGCATCTGACGGTCACTCCTTGCAAGGTCAAAACCCCGCCAGTATAGCCATAACGCGGCGGCAATGGCATGCCCGCGCACGGCTCACGTCTTGATTAAATGATTACTTTCAGTGCGTTACGAATGGATTTTTTTCCAGACATGAAACGTTTTAGCAAATAGTGGCATCGTGGATTCATTCGGTTGACTTATATTTGCCTGAGCAATAATATCTGCCGTGACTAATCTACTTGCCGGGGCAACCATTGTGAAAAGCACGAATGATCTATTTAACGACATCATTCCTCTTGGCCGCTTGATCCACATGGTTAACCAGAAAAAAGATCGTTTACTCAACGACTACCTGTCGCCGCTGGATATCACCGCCACCCAGTTTAAGGTGCTCTGCTCTATCCGCTGCGAAGTATGTATCACCCCGGTAGAACTGAAAAAGGTGCTTTCCGTCGATCTCGGCGCCCTGACCCGCATGCTGGACAGACTGGTGTGCAAAGGCTGGATCGAACGTAACCCGAATCCGAATGACAAGCGCGGCGTGCTGGTGCGGTTAACCGCCGAAGGCGCGGCGCTGTGTGAGCAATGTCATCAATTAGTAGGGCATAACCTGCACCAGGAATTAACTAAAAACTTAACGACAGAAGAAGTGGCAACCCTTGAGTATTTGCTCAAGAAAATTTTGCCGTAAAAAACAAAGAGGTATGACGATGTCCAGACGCAATACTGACGCTATCACTATTCATAGCATTTTGGACTGGATCGAGGACAACCTGGAATCGCCGCTGTCGCTGGAAAAAGTGTCAGAGCGTTCAGGTTACTCCAAGTGGCACCTGCAACGGATGTTTAAAAAAGAGACTGGTCATTCGCTGGGCCAGTACATTCGCAGCCGCAAGCTGACGGAAATTGCGCAAAAGCTCAAGGGAAGTAATGAGCCGATCCTGTATCTGGCAGAGCGTTACGGGTTTGAATCGCAACAAACCTTAACGCGCACGTTTAAGAACTATTTCGACGTGCCGCCGCATAAATTCCGCGTGACGGATATTCCGGCAGAGTCCCGGTATCTGTTCCCGCTGAATCACGCTTGTTAATTTAATCGCCTGCAGTAAAAAGACGTATCGAGGAAAGTATGAAACGTATCGCCTGTGCCGCTGTCACCCTGATGGTGCTGTTATCCGGCCAGAGTTATGCGGAGCAAGTTAATCATCCCGCACAGCAGAACAACCGTGACGCGATGATTTTACCCACCGCCCAGCAAACATCGCCTTTTGATTTTAACCATATGGGCGTGGGTAGCGACAAATCCGACGCATTAGGTGTGCCGTATTACCATCAGCGCAGCTAAACGTCTTGCCCCGCATCACGCGGGGCTTTTTTTATGCTTACGCCCGCACCAGACTGCGCAGACGAAAACCAAACACATTGATATACAGCCCCGCCATCACCAGCACGGCCCCTACCAGTTGTAACGCAGATAGCGTCTCCCCCAGCAATAACGCGGCACTCGCCATACCGACCACCGGCACCAGCAGCGACAGCGGCGCCACACGCCAGGTTTCGTAGCGCCCCAGCAGCGTACCCCAGATGCCATACCCGAGGATCGTGGCGACAAACGCCAGATAGACCAGCGACAACAGCGTGGTGAAATCAATGCTGACCACGCTTTGCAGCATCAGCGCCGGACCGTCGAAAATCAGCGAAGCGACCATAAACGGTACGATGGGGATCAGCGCGCTCCAGACCACCAGCGACATGATCGCCGGGCGCGAGCTGTGCTGCATGATTTTTTTGTTGAAGATATTGCCGCAGGCCCAGCAAAACGCCCCCGCCAGCGTCAACAGGAACCCCAGCAGCGGAACATGCTGACCGTTCAGGCTGGACTCGATCAGCACCAGCACGCCCAGTACCGCAAGCGTGATGCCAACCAGTTGTTTTATCTGTAAACGCTCGCCAAACACGCCGGCGCCGAGAATAATGGTGAAAAACGCCTGCGCCTGTAACACCAGCGACGCCAGCCCTGCGGGCATGCCAAACTTGATGGCGCAAAACAGAAATGCGAACTGCCCGAAGCTGATTGTCAGGCCGTAGCCGAGCAACAACCGCAGCGGCACCTTTGGCCGCGCGACGAACAGAATGGCCGGAAAGGCCACCAGCACAAAGCGTAACCCGGCCAGCATCAACGGCGGCATATTGTGCAGGCCAACTTTGATCACCACAAAATTCAGCCCCCACGCTACAACTACCAGCATCGCCAGCAGGACATCTTTACGCGTCATTCTTCGCCCTTGTGTTTTTTAAACTTTTGTAAAAAATTTACGTTAACGCAAAAAGTTGTACAGCGACAGATCATTAATTCAGGTAGGGCAGTTTGGGCATTTCCCGACAAAACTGCGGTTGTACATCACACTTTATGCATGTTAAAGCTGTACCCATCACAAAAAAATATAACAACACCATGTCGGGCAGGAACATGACCATCAAGCAAACACGCTCCACCGCCGCGTTACTGGCATCTTCACTTTTATTAACCATCGGACGCGGTGCTACGCTGCCGTTTATGACCATCTACCTGAATCGCCAGTACGGGATGGCGGTCGATCAGGTCGGTTACGCGATGTCTATTGCGCTGACAATCGGCGTGGTGTTCAGCCTTGGCTTCGGCATGCTGGCAGACAAGTTCGATAAAAAGCGTTATATGCTGCTGGCGATTATCGCCTTTATAGCCGGTTTTGCGGCGATCCCGCTGTCACACCATGCCGGGTTAGTGGTGCTGTTTTTTGCCCTGATTAACTGCGCTTACTCGGTGTTTTCCACCGTATTGAAGGCCTATTTCGCCGACACACTCGCGCCTGCGGCGAAAGCGAAAATTTTCTCGCTCAACTACACGGTGCTGAATGTCGGCTGGACCGTTGGCCCGCCGCTTGGCACGTTGCTGGTCATGCAGAGCATTAATTTGCCCTTCTGGCTGGCGGCTATCTGTGCGGCCTTTCCGCTGGTGTTTATTCAGCTGTTTGTACGCCGCGTCGCGGTTGGCGAAAGCCCCGATAACTCTGTGGCGTGGGATCCTTCCGTGTTGCTGAAAGATAAAGCGCTCGGCTGGTTTACCTTATCGAACTTTCTCGCCTCGTTTGTCGCCGGTTCTTTTGCTTCCTGCCTGTCACAATATGTGATGACGGTCGCCAGCAGCGAGTTCGCCGAGCGCGTGGTGGCCGTAGTGCTGCCGGTCAACGCCGCGATTGTGGTCACCTTGCAGTATGCGGTTGGCCGTAAACTCAGCGCCTCCAACCTGCGTCCGGCGATGGCCATTGGCACTTTCAGTTTTGTTATCGGCCTTATCGGTTTTATGTTATCCGGCGATAACCTGTGGCTCTGGGGGCTTTCCGCCGCGGTGTTTACGCTGGGAGAAGTGATCTACGCCCCCGGTGAATATATGTTGATCGATAACATCGCGCCGCCGGGAATGAAAGCGACCTACTTCTCGGCGCAGGCGCTGGGCTGGCTCGGCGCGGCAATGAACCCATTACTTACCGGGGTTATCCTGACCACGCTGCCTGCGGCCTCACTGTTTGTCACTCTGATGGTGACCATCATTGTGGCCTGGCTGATGATGCTCAAAGGCATGCAGGCACGGCCGCTCTGCGGATTGCAGGCGCAATAATAAAAGCGGCGCACAGTGCGCCGTTTTTTATTTACCATACCTGTTCGGCGATTTTCGTTACCAGCCGTACTTTGTCCCACTGCTGGGCAGGCGTGAGCGTGTTTCCTTCTTCAGTGGAGGCAAAACCGCACTGCGGGCTGAGACAAATCTGGTTGATATCGACAAATTTCGCCGCTTCCTGAATTCGCGCTTTTACCCCTTCCGGATTTTCCAGCTCGCCATTTTTGGTGGTGATAAGCCCCAGCACCACCTGCTGTTTGCCCGGACGGACAAAACGCAGCGGTGCGAAGTCGCCGGAACGATCGTTGTCATATTCGAGGAAGAACGCATCAACATTCACGCTGCCGAACAGCACTTCTGCCACCGGCTCGTAACCGCCTTCGGAGATCCAGGTGGAGCGGAAATTACCGCGGCACACATGCAGACCAATGGTTAAATCGTCCGGTTTACCTTCCAGCGCTTTGTTAATCACGCGGGCATAAATGCGCGCCAGTTCATCGGGATCGTCGCCACGTTCGCGGATCTGGCGACGCTGGTCATCAGAGCAGAGATATGCCCAAACCGTATCATCCAGTTGCAGATAGCGGCAGCCTGCGGCATAGAACGCCTGGATCGCATCGCGCCAGGTGGTCGCCAGATCGTCAAAGTAAGCGTCAAGCTGCGGATAAACCGTGGCGTCGATATCTTTACGCCCGCCGCGAAAGTGCAGCACGCTTGGGCTGGGAATGGTCATCTTCGGTTGCGCGGTGCCGCTGATGCTTTTCAGGAAGCGAAAATCTTCCAGCATTGGGTGATTGCCAAAGCCTAATTTACCGGTGACGCGCACGCCGTGGGCTTTGGTTTGCACACCATTAAACTGAATGCCTTTATCGGCGTCGTAACGTTCCACACCTTCGAGGCCATCGAAGAAGTCAAAATGCCACCAGGCACGGCGAAACTCGCCGTCGGTGACGACATGCAGACCGCAGGCACATTGCTGCTCAACCACCTGACGAATCGCATCATCTTCAACACGGCGCAACTGCTGAGCGCTGATTTCACCCTGCGCAAACTGCTGGCGTGCCTGCTTAATCTCGTCCGGGCGCAAGAAACTGCCGACTACGTCTGCACGGAATGGGGCCTGATGTCGCTGCATATTGCTCTCCTCTGCGCCGGAATGATTGACCGGCGTGATAATTCACTATTTGAATCTTTAGACTTCTGGATGTCTAAATGTCCAAAGAAAATGTCATAGCGCAGGAAAAGCAGCAACCGAGAAAATTTCACGGCACATGAAAAAATTTCAACTTAGTGCCGTGAAAGGTGAAGAGATGGCTTACAACGCTCCCGTACCGCTGGCAAAGGTATAGCCTTCATCTTCCCAGCCGGTGATACCACCAATCATGATTTTCACCGCCAGCCCCATGCGCGCCAGTTTCAGCGCGGCGCGATCGGCACCATTGCAGTGCGGTCCGGCGCAATAGACCACGAACAGCGTATCGGCGGGCCATTGCGCCATGCGCTCCGCCGTCATCTCGCTATGTGTCAAATGCAATGCCCCCGGCAGGTGGCGACGGGCAAAAGTCTGCGGGTTGCCCACCACATGCAGTAACACAAAATCCTGCTCGCCGTGGGTAATCGCATGGTGGACATCGGCGCAATCCGTTTCCACGCTCAAACGGCGCAGAAAATGGAGGGCGGTTTCTTCCGGTGATGCTGCGGGAACTTCAGTTACGTAGCTCATCGTTTTTTCTCCTTGTTTGTGTTAACACTAATTTAACCAACACAGGACTAACTCACTGCCCCCTTCTATGCCAGATAACACCAGGATAATGACAACTTCACGACACACCCCTGCCCGCCACCGCGTAGTCGCGCTGGCCTATGATGGGCTTTGCACTTTTGAATTTGGCGTCGCGGTGGAGATTTTCGGTCTGCCGCGCCCGGAGCTTGGCGATAACTGGTATACGTTTACCGTTGCCGCCGTGGATGAGGGCGAACTGCGCGCCACAGGCGGTATCCGCGTGATGGCGGCAGGCGGGCTGGAACTGCTTGCGCAAGCGGACACCATTGTGGTTCCGGGCTGGCGCGGTGCCCAGGTGCCTGTTCCGCCTGCATTATGCAGCGCGCTGTATCAAGCCTGGCAGCGCGGCTGCCGGGTGATCTCTATCTGTTCCGGGGTGTTTGTGCTGGCGGCGGCCGGGTTGCTTAATGGTCGCAAGGCCACCACCCACTGGCGCTATACCGACATGCTGCGGGAAGCCTACCCGGCGATTATCGTGCTGGATGACGCTCTCTATTACGATGAAGGAAATGTGATGACTTCGGCGGGCAGCGCGGCGGGGATCGATTTATGCCTGCACGTCGTGCGCGAGGACTTTGGTATTGAGGTCGCGAATAATGTCGCCCGGCGGCTGGTGGTGCAGCCGCACCGGGATGGCTCACAAACCCAGCAGCTTCAACGCCCGGTCGCCCGCACGCGCGAGAGCCGCCAGTTAGGACAGTTGTTCGATTTCCTTCATCAACATCTGGCAGGCAGCCACACGGTAGCGTCACTGGCGAAACAAACGGGCATGAGCCCGCGTACGTTTTTACGCCGTTTCGAAGAATCAACAGGAACCACCCCCGCCCGCTGGATTTTGCAGGAGCGATTACGCCGGGCTGAAGATTTACTCATTCATTCACGGATGAGTATTGAGCTGATTGCCGGGCACAGCGGATTCGCGACTGCGGCATCACTGCGCCACCATTTTCAGCAGCAGCGTGGAATATCCCCGGCGGCATACCGCAAAAAATTTAGCGCCGTGGCGAAATAATTCACGCTATTCATCTTTTATTGAGGTTAAGCAGGCTATTCTTTCTCCATCGCGGCCACCAATTAAGGTAAGAGAGGCAAGTTGGTTAATTAAATGGAGAGTTGACACCATGGCAAATATGCATGTTTTTATCGCAGTACTGGGCATTATTGTTTTTTCCGGGTTCCTTGCTGCTTATTTCAGCCACAAATGGGATGACTGATGATCACTGATAATCCCCCGCCGATATGGCCCCTTGCGGAAAAACGTAAGGGGCCATTTCTTTTTGTACGCTTTGCGCAAACAGGCAAAAAAAAACCGCCCTTAAAAGGCGGCCAATGCTTGCATGGATAGATAGCTGTTTTTCTACGCGCTAACTTAAACGACGGGTTAGCGGACTGCCAACCAATCTAGCATTGCCTTCCTCAATAAAACCTAAACAAGTGCTGAACGCGCGGCGCTCGCGTCATGGCTGAAACGGGTTTCATCGAAACGTTTTTCTGCGGGGAGTGCTCTTTTGCTATTGAAATTACAGAAGATATATCTTCCGGCGTATAAAGTTTGTGATAACGTCGGATCACCATTTCACAGACCGGAGGGGTTATCCCCAATATCAAATTTAAATGCCCGGTTTGCAGCAGCCAGAAGTTTTTATTTACCACATTCTGCCCGGGTCAACGTTTGCCTCATGGGGCCATTTGCTCGGTTTGTGGCGCAAGGCTTACAGCCAGATCCTGTATACCTGTTCTACGAAGAAGGCGGTGGCCAAAACAAGTGTTATAGGAAGGGCCTCATTTGAGGCCCTTTTAATTTCCTTTATTCAGGCGTTTTTCGCTTTCCCTAAAGAAAAGCCGCTCACTTTCGCAATATGTACGCGCAATATTGTTCCTTTTACGCTCGTCCAACCGCCATTTCCCGTCATCCACGACGGATCTTTAATATGTAAATAGTTAAGCGGAATATCGTGTCCCTCTTCAACGCGATAATCATTAGCCAGATCATCAAAGAAAAGCGCGATGGAATTTTTCAGCGACGCGTCATCCCCCTGAATAGATCGAATCGATTTCGCGGTATATAACGCATATTCCTGGCCGGATACGAGCTCACCCGCCACCACCTGGCCGCCAACAACCAGCGTCACCACCATACCCGCGCCGAGATTGGCACAGGAAACCAGATGGGATAAGGCGCTATCCTGAGTGCTCACTGTGGGAGCGGCAGTTTCTGAAACTTCACGTTCATTTGCCATTTACACCTCCGCGTACCGCATGAAAAAACCGCCCGCGGGCGGTTGTTGATCAATAGAATTTCCGGATGGCTTGTTCAGTTTCCTGCTGGCTGACCAGGTCAGAAAATCGGGCAACGAGGAAGGTTTCTCCGTCAAGCTCCCAGGGTTCAATTGGGATTTCAAGAAAAGAGCTTTGCTCATTTTTAAACGTGACCGATTTTGCATTATCTTCCACGGTCACGTTTTCAACCTTACCACCGGCGCGTATTACCACTACATTTTTGGTCATGTCGGTTACCTCAGTTGCTTAAATAGCACTCGACATTAGCACAGCCACTTTCTCAATGCCTGCGTAATGCCACAGAATGTTAAGCCGTAAAATCAGGTTCTTTAATTTGGCTTAATGAGAGGGATAACGCTATGCCAGGAAGTGTGAACCAGCCCGCAATTTAATAAATGAAGTGGGTAAAAACAGGGATTTGAATCGTGGTGATTTAAGAAAAACGCCAGAGGCCTTTAAGAAAAAAAGCCTCTGGCGATACAGATTTCGGTGATGCCGGGTGCCTCCCGGTGAGTCTGCTCCAGCCCGCAGAACTCGCTTTCACCCCAAAAAGGTATGACTGGTAGCCCCTCCGCGCAGGGGGATTCATCACCACGTTCACGTTATTTGCCGGGCATATTCAGGTCAATGCTCTGGCGGGTTATGTAAGTTTTTAAAGCAATTTTCTTGCGCTATTCACTCAATCCCCGGTTTTTCAGCATCGGTTCGATCTCAGGATCGTGACCGCGCCACTGGCGGTAAAGTGCGGCAAGATCTTCGCTGTTGCCACGGGATAAAATCGCTTCACGGAACGTCTGCCCGTTTTCACGCGTTAGCCCGCCCTGCTCCACAAACCACTGGTAACCATCGTCTGCCAGCATTTGTGTCCACAGATAAGCGTAATAACCCGCCGCATAACCGCCGCCGAAAATATGGGCAAAATAACTGCTGCGATACCGCGGCGGAACCGCTGCCACATCGAGATGCTCTTTGCGCAGCGCTTGTGCCTCAAAACTCTCCACATCGCTTACGCTCTCACCATCTGCCAGCGCATGCCAGTTCATATCCAGCAGCGCTGCGCTCAACAGTTCGGTCATGTCGTAACCTTTATTAAACTGCGTGGCGCGTAACATCGTCTCGCGAAGTAGCTCCGGCATCGGCTCGCCGCTTTGGTAGTGGCGGGCATAGCGGGTAAACACCTGCGGCTGGCTGGCCCAGTGCTCATTGATTTGCGACGGGAATTCGACAAAATCACGCGGCGTATTGGTGCCGGAGAGGCTGGCGTAGCGCTGGCTGGCGAACAGCCCGTGCAGGGTGTGGCCAAATTCATGGAACAGCGTGATAACGTCATCCCACGAAAGCAATGCCGTCTGCCCGGCTGCGGGTTTCTGGTAATTACAGACGTTGTAAATCACCGGCCGCGTGCCGTTGAGCGTTGACTGCTCGACAAAATTGCCCATCCATGCGCCACCACTTTTTGAGTCGCGGGCGAAATAATCACCGTAGAACAACGCTAATCCGGCGCCATCCGCGTCAAAAATTTCCCATACGCGAACATCCGGATGATAGACAGGAATATCAAAACGTTCAGTAAAGCGAAGACCAAACAGCTGGCTCGCGGCCCAAAAAACGCCTTCGGTGAGCACGGTATTGAGCGCAAAGTACGGTTTGATTTGTGATTCATCCAGTGAATATTTCGCCAGACGCACCTGCTCGGCATAGAACGCCCAGTCCCAGGCTTGCGCGGTAAAACCGCCCTGTTGCGTATCGATAACCTGCTGGATATCAGCCAGCTCACGTTCAGCACGGGCACGCGCGGCGGGCGCGATATTTCGCATGAACTCCAGCGCCGCCTGCGGCATTGCCGCCATCTGATCGGCAATCTTCCAGCTGGCAAAATCGGCAAATCCGAGGAGTTTCGCCTGCTGCGCACGTAACTGCACAAGGCGCAACACAATAGCGCGGGTGTCGTTGGCATCCCCTTTTTGCGTACGCAACCAGCTCGCGTTAAACAGATTTTCACGCGTCTGGCGATCGCGCAACGCCGCCAGCGCCGGTTGCTGCGTGGTATTCAACAACGACAACAACCAGCGATTTTCCAGCCCTTTGGCTTTTGCTGCCTCGGCAGCGATGGCAATCTCTTCTGCACTCAGGCCATCAAGCTGATGAGCATAATCCACCACCAGCCCACCGGCTTTATCCGCCGCCAGCAGCCGCTGGTTAAACTGGCTCGTCAGGGTGGCTGATTCGGTGTTCAGCGCTTTCAGCGTCGCTTTGTCCTGCGCACTCAGTGTTGCGCCCGCCAGCATAAAGCGCTGATAGGTGGTTTCCACCAGACGTAAAGATTCGGCGTCCAGAGAGAGCGCGTCGCGCTGCTTCCATACCGCTTCCACGCGGGCAAACAGAGCGTCGTCGAGGTAAATATCGTTCGCCAGTTCAGCAAGCTCGGTAGAAAACGCCTCATCGAGCTGTTGTAAAAAATCATTGGTATGGGCCGATGTCATGGCAAAAAAGACGCTGGTGACATAGGTGAGCAGCGCACCGCTGCGCTCCAGCGCCAGCAGGGTGTTGTCGAAATCCGCTGGCGCTGGATTTTGCGTGATAGTGGCGATTTCAGCGCGTTTTTGCCGTACTCCTTCATCAAACGCCGGGCGGTAATGCTCCTGATTAATGACGTCAAAAGGCGGCGCCTGGTAAGGCAGTGTGCTGGCAGAAAAGAAAGGATTAGTGACCGACATATTTCGCTCCTGAATGCGGTGATTCTTCTCAGAGTAGGCATCCGCCACGCGCATCGCAATCATTTCTCTGCTTTCGCACATGAGCCGGCGTTTTTTGCCACACTGTATGCGGGATAAGTTGTGTTACCGCTATAAAGCGGTGCATGCTATGTCACTACACCACAAAATGCGTTGAGGAACAGTGAGATGATTATTCTGGTTACCGGGGCAACCGCGGGTTTTGGCGAAGGTATTACACGCCGTTTTATTCAGAACGGCCATAAAGTGATTGCCACAGGTCGTCGTCAGGAACGTTTGCAGGAACTGAAGGACGAACTGGGCGATAACCTCTATACCGCACAACTGGACGTGCGTAACCGCGCGGCGATTGAAGAGTTTATTTCTGCTCTGCCTGCCGCGTGGCGCGATATTGATGTACTGGTTAACAACGCAGGCCTGGCGTTGGGTCTGGAACCGGCACATAAAGCGAATGTCGACGACTGGGAAACCATGATCGACACCAATAATAAAGGTCTGGTGTATATGACACGCGCAGTGCTGCCGGGCATGGTTGAGCGTAATCGCGGCCACATTATCAATATCGGTTCCACCGCCGGTAGCTGGCCCTATGCAGGCGGTAACGTCTATGGCGCGAGCAAAGCCTTTGTGCGGCAATTCAGCCTGAACTTACGTACCGATCTTAGCGGCACCGCCGTGCGTGTGACTAATATCGAACCGGGCCTGGTGGGCGGCACCGAGTTTTCGAATGTGCGCTTTAAAGGCGATGATGCAAAAGCCGGAAAAACTTACGAGAACACCACAGCGCTGACGCCGGAAGACGTTACCGAAGCGGTGTGGTGGGTCGCCACGTTGCCGAAGCATGTCAATATTAATACCCTTGAAATGATGCCAGTCAGCCAGACATATGCTGGTCTTAGCGTCCACCGCGAAGGGTAATTTCCGCGCCCGGCCTGCGGGCCGGGTATGGGATGTACGGTAAATTAATGGTATGGTAGACAGGTTAACCCCTTAAAAAGTAAGAGCGAATGGCCGCTGAAACGCAACTCAACCCTACACAGCCCGTCAATCAACAGATTTACCGCATCTTACGGCGGGACATCGTCCATTGCCTGATCCCACCGGGCACGCCGTTGTCTGAAAAAGAGGTGTCGGTGCGCTTTGACGTGTCACGCCAGCCAGTACGCGAAGCTTTTATTAAGCTTGCTGAAAACGGCCTGATCCAAATCCGCCCGCAACGCGGTAGCTACGTCAATAAGATCTCCATGACGCAGGTGCGTAACGGCTGCTTCGTTCGCCAGGCCATTGAATGCGCCGTCGCCCGCCGCGCCGCAACGATGATTGATGACAGCGCCTGTTATCAGCTGGAGCAAAACCTTAATCAGCAGCGCACTGCGATTGAGCGTAAACAACTGAATGACTTTTTTGAGCTGGATGATAATTTCCACCAGAAGCTGGCGCTTATCGCCGACTGCCAGTTAGCGTGGGACACTATCGAAAATATTAAAGCGACCATCGACCGCGTGCGCTATATGAGCCTTGATCATGTTTCGCCGCCGGAGATGCTGTTGCGCCAGCATATGGATATTTTCTCCGCGCTGGAAAAGCGCGATGCTGACGCCGTTGATCGCGCTATGACGCTGCATTTGCAGGAAATCAGCGAGTCAGTAAAAACTATTCGCCAGGAAAACCGCGACTGGTTCAGCGAAGAGTAATCCTTCCCCCTTCTTATCTCCGCCAGGTCACATTTTTTCCGGCAAAAAAGTGTGACTTTGATCAAAAACAAAAAATCACTGGCTCAGGGGCGTATTTATAAGGCGTCCATTTCGGGGACATCTTCTGCCCCGTTTCGTTTTGCGGATTTCAATAAGGAGAAACCACCATGATGACGTATGATCGTAACCGTAACGCTATCACCACCGGCACGCGCGTGATGATTAATGGCACTGGCCGCACCGGCAAAATCGTCGCGATTCACGCCGAGGGGTTAAACCCCGCGCAGGTGCGCCGTAGCAAAACGGTGGAAGTGGAAGGCTGTGAAGGTAAATTCGAACCGGTTGAACTGATTCGTCTTGGTTTGCACTAATCGGTTGAAAAAAGCGTGGTGAAAAAAGAATGCCGCCGTGGCGGCATTCACTGTTTCTGTGTTGAGTTAAGACTCGCAGTTAAAGTGTTGCAGCGTACTGCGCCACCGTGGCTTTCGCGCCTTTCTCCAGCAGTGTCAGATAGGCTTTTTTCACCTGCGCCACAAAGGTCGCGTCTTTCGGCAATTCATTGCCAAAAATCGCCTCAATGCCAAGCAACGCCTGCACGCGGGCTTCACCTTGCGCGCTGCTGTTAACCGCGCTCTGGATCACTGTCAGCAACGGATCACACACTTCAATCGCTTGCCCCTGCTCGTCGACGCCGCCGACATAGCGCATCCAGCCGGCAATCCCCAGCGCCAGCAGGGAGAAATCTCGCTGATGCACTAAATGCCAGCGCACAGAATCCAGCATACGCTGCGGCAGTTTCTGGCTACCGTCCATGGCGATCTGCCAGGTACGGTGACGCAGCGCGGTATTGCTGTAACGGGCGATCAGCAGATCGGCGTAATGCGCCAGATCCACGCCCTGCACTTTCAGCGTTGGCGCCTGCTCTTTCAACATCAACGCGTGCGCGGCGCGACGGTAATTCTCGTCTTCCATGCACTCATTAATATGTTGATAACCCGCCAGATAGCCCAGATACGCCAGGAAGGAGTGGCTGCCGTTCAGCATGCGCAGTTTCATCTCTTCAAACGGCACAACATCTGCCACCAGCTCGGCACCTGCTTTTTCCCACGCCGGACGACCCGCCACGAAATTGTCTTCAATCACCCACTGGCGGAACGGCTCACAAGCTACACCCGCGGGGTCACGCACACCGGTCAATTGCTCGATTTTATCCAGCGTTTCGGCAGTCACCGCCGGAACAATTCTGTCTACCATGGTTGACGGGAATGTCACATTGGCTTCAATCCAGTCGCCCAATTCTGCGTTCACCGCGTGTGCATAAGCGCAGACCACATTGCGGGTGACATGGCCGTTTTCCGGCATGTTGTCGCAGGACATCACGCTGAACGCCGGTAAACCGGCGGCTTTACGGCGCGCCAGAGCTTCCACTATCACGCCCGCGGCCGATTTTGGCTGCTGCGGATTTTGCAGATCGCCGACAATTAACGGGTGATCGAGCATCAATTTGCCGGTCGCCGGAGAGTGGCAATAGCCTTTCTCGGTGATGGTCAGCGAAACAATGGCAACCTGCGGTTCGCACATAGCGGCAAGCACGGTTTCCAGACCATCCACCTGAGCATGCAGCGCACGTTTTGCTACGCCAACCACACGCGCAGTCCACGCGTCGGCAGACATTTCCGCCACGGTATAGAGGTTATCCTGCTGCTTGAGATCGGCAATTTGCTGCTCACCGCCAATCAAATTGACCTCGCAATAGCCCCAGTCACTGCCATGCTCTGCGGCAAGAATATCGGCATAAACTGACTGATGCGCGCGGTGAAACGCGCCAAAACCGAGATGCACAATGCGCGCAACCAGTTTGTTACGGTCATAAGTGGGTAACGTGGCTTTCGCCGTTAATAGCCTGTTTTCCATGGTGAGACTCATCTTATTAAGTGAAACAGTGGTTCAATAGATTACGGACTGCGGTAAACCAGACTATGATTTGCGACAGGATTTGCGGACTACACCAACTAGAATGGTAACCAAATGTGTCAAAACGTAATACATTTACCTTTGTGATTCAGGCAATGCGTGGGAGATGAAATTAGCGATAGCGCTTGCGTTCTGGCGTTACGGCATTACGGCATTACGGCATTACGGCAAAAAGCGTTTTAAAAATAGCCGCGCCCGCGAACAATTTCTGAAGCGTTCGAAGAGTAAATGAATCCCTTTGCAGGTGACGGATATCATCTTAAACAGCCTTACTGAACCGGGCATGTTGAAGACATTCCTGCCAGGTCAAACGCTGTCGCCGTGCCCCATTTTCTTCAGAAGTTCTACGCGCCTGACGCGATTTCACGCGCCGGTGCTGCCTTAGCGGTTATTTAAACTGTGCTAACAGAATGAAATCAGGAGAGAAACAAAGACCGCATGCGAACAACGGTGCTGTCACGCTGAGTATCAAAAACGGCGTACATTATGCACGTCCCCAGCCAGCCACGATGATCAACATCCCACACATGGCGATGAGCGCCCCAAGCCAGTCGTGAACACTGAGTTTGACGCCGTCGACCACACGTAGCCAAATCAACGCGGTGCATACATACACGCCGCCGTAAGCCGCGTAAACGCGCCCACTGGCCGCCGGATGTAGCGTTAACAACCACACGAACATGGCCAACGCGAACGCCGCGGGAATAAGTAACAGTGGCGTAGCGCCGCGTTTTAGCCATAACCAGGGCAAAAAACAACCGACAATTTCACACAGCGCGGTGGCAAAGAACAGGAGTGTGGTTTTCAGCATCAGAGGCACGTTGATTCAAACTTGGTTGAACTATCATACCTGATAATGCTCTGAGAGTGAGTCCCGGCTGGCTATCCCGTGTGGCTGAGATCGCATAGAATAGAGTGATATGGGCATCTTGTTTCTCCCTCAAATTAAGGAAATCGCAATGACTAAAACACTTAGCAAACGCCTGTGCCTCACCGCAATGCTGACGCTGGGTGCCATCGTGTACACCACCTCCGCACTGGCCGAAACCAATCGTCTGGTGATTGAATCCGGCGATAACGCGCAAAGCCGCCAATCCGCAGCGATGGAAAAAGAGCAATGGAATGACACCCGCAGCCTGCGCAACAAAGTGAACAAGCGCGTGGAAAAAGAGTGGGATAAAACCGATGTCGCGTTTGATGCGCAGGACAAATGCCAGAAAAGTAGCAACCTCAACGCCTACTGGGAACCCAATACCCTGCGTTGTCTGGATCGCCGCACCGGACAGCAAATTCGTTAACCGCCCCGGGCGCTCGCGCGCCCGATTTCCGCTTACGTAAAAGGACTTTTCATGAGTGACGCTTACACCGTCCGCCTGCGCCCGCTCGAGCGCGAAGATTTGCGCTTCGTTCATCAACTGGATAACAACGCCAGCGTCATGCGTTACTGGTTTGAAGAACCCTACGAAGCCTTCGTTGAACTTTCTGACCTGTATGACAAGCACATTCACGATCAAAGCGAACGCCGTTTTGTGGTCGAGTGCAATGGCGAAAAAGCCGGATTAGTGGAGCTGGTTGAAATTAACCACGTTCACCGCCGTGCGGAGTTTCAGATAATCATCTCCCCGGAATATCAGGGCAAAGGGCTGGCATCAAAAGCCGCGAAGCTGGCGATGGATTACGGATTTACGGTACTGAATCTGTACAAGCTCTATTTGATTGTGGATAAAGAGAACGAAAAAGCGATTCACATTTATCGCAAGCTGGGATTTATGGTCGAAGGTGAATTAATCCATGAGTTCTTTATTAACGGTGAGTACCGCAACACCATTCGCATGTGTATTTTCCAGCAGCAGTATCTTGAAAACCACAAAACAAGCGGCCCGACGCTACTGAAACCCACCGCGCAGTAAAGCACGGTGGTCAGCGGCATCAATAATACTCGATGGTGTTTTTGATGCTGTATTTGTGCGACACCTGTGGCGTAACACTTTCGTCCACAATCTCCAGGCTGCAACTCACCGGGTTATCATGGCTGTCGTATTCACAGGCCTGTTTCACATTGCCCAGCGGCTTATCGTTCAGCGTGCTGACAGAGGTGTAATCCAGCTTTTTGCGCTTATCTTTCGAAGGCGTAGACACAACAGACAACGTCGCGTCTTTCGATGTCGTGGTTTTTCCCAGAGGATACCCTTCATCGTCATAGCGGTATTTAACCTCTATCTCCTTGCCCGTTGCGCGAACCACAAATCCGTTATCGTCGGTATCCCAGGTCACGCCCGCTGCCGGGAACTCCGCCAGTTGGCACTTGCCCTGCAAACGCAGTCGTTTTTCCTTCGATTCCGCCTCGAGATAATAGTTGGCATCCAGCACCAGCGACACGCCGCTGTTATTTTCCAGATCGTGCAGTTCAAGCGTATCGAAACATCCCTCTTTCGACATCGTTCCGGTAACGCGTTTCGTGACTTCACCTTTATCGTTAAGCAACGTCTGGCTGAAATCTTTAACCGGGCCACGCAGCGGATCAAAATCGAATTCATTCGAGAAGCTCGCCATTTCCGGCGTGAATGAAACGGGTCCCTTCGGCTTATCGCATCCAGCAAGCGCCACCGCCAGAGAGATAAGTAACAGCTGTTTTTTCAATGGTTTCACCACATTCTTCTTTTGTAATGCGCTTATATTAGCAAAAGCTTTATAACTTAGGGCAATGACTTCTTTGTGGCTATGCCTGGTGGCTGGCGAGTAACAACAGCGAATAGCCTGCGCCACCCACACCTGTTAGCAATAAAATCAACGATGAGAAGGTAGCAAAACGCCCACTTTGCCTCGCGGGTAACCAGCGTTTAACGGCCAGGATATAGAGCGTTAAGACACTAAAATCCAGCACTACCCAGATGGCGGTAAGCAACGTGATGCTGGCGGCGAAATCACCGGTAATGCCGGTAAACTGCGGGAAAAAAGCGATAAAAAACAGAATATCCTTTGGGTTAGCGATGGCCGTCATAAATCCCGCAACAAACCCGCCCTGCCCGCTATTGTGGGTCATCCCCGTGCCTTTTTCACGCCGCATGGCGCGCAATGCCTGCACAGCGCTAATCGCAATAAAGAGCGAACCCGCCATTGCTACCAGATTTAGTAGCCAGCCCGAGAGCGTGACAACGCCCGCCAACGTTAACCCCGCCAGTGCGATTAATACCAGCGAGGCCAGATTAGTGCCTGCCAGCGTTAAAAACGCGCGCGCGTGGTTGCCGCGCGCTGCCGCCGCGCACACCAGCGCCACCACCGGCCCGGGCGTTGACAGCAACGTCACTACCACACCGATGTATGTTCCCAGCAACACCACATTCAGTGATCCCATCCTCTCCCTCCTTTTATTTATTGACGAAGTATCACCGGAAAGCGCGGGCCTGAAAAACGAGTTAAACTGCCGTTCGCTATGCAAAAAACTCACAATGGATAACGAACAAATGAACCAAAACCTGCCGCCACTCTATGCACTACGGGCGTTTACCGTTGCCGCGCAAATGGCATCATTTAGCCAGGCAGCCCTTTTTCTCAATGTCACCCCCGGTGCGGTAAGCCGCCATATTCGTACCCTTGAAGAGTGGTTTGGGTGTCGTTTATTTCTGCGCCATGGCCCGAAAATTACCCTGACCGACGCAGGAAGCCAGCTGGCTGTTCGTTTACAGGACGGTTTTTTGCAACTGGAAAATGCCTGCCAGACACTGCGCAGCCACCAGCATCAGCTGCGGCTCAAAGCCCCGTCGACGCTGACAATGCGCTGGTTATTAGATGTGTTAAATGCCTTTCGCCAGCAGCACAGCACACCGCAGATTGAGATCAGTAGTGTCTGGATGGATATCGATATCGTCGATTTCCGCACCGAACCCTTCGATTGTGCCATTCTGCTGGGCAACGGCCATTTTGGTGAGTACACGCAAAGCCTGCGCTTATTTGATGAGTGGTTGATCCCGCTCTGCGCCCCGGCGCTTAAAGCGCTGGCGCAACGCGATTTGAGCAGTTGCGCCTTGATCCATCCCTCGCGCGATCGCCGCGACTGGCGGCGCTGGCAAGCCGGGAGCGGTTTATTTCCCACGCTCGCCCCTGGCGGCGGCGCGGTTTTTGACACGCTGGAACAAGCCTACCAGGCGGCGATCGGTGGTCATGGCGTGGCGGTCGGCGATCTGCTGCTCAGCCTGCCCGCCCTGGCGCAAAATCAGCTAACGCTGCCCTTTCCGCAAGCAATAAGCACTGGCGACAGTTACTGGCTGGTGTGGCCAAAAGATTCGCCGCGCAAAAAGAATATTGACCGTCTGGGCGAATTCCTGCTCACCGCCGTCCCGGTCGATTTCCCGCCGGAGGTGGAGCTATTAAAACAGCGATAGCGGCTTATTCAGATGATTCAGATATTTACCTTTTGCAGGCATCGCAGGTGCTAAGCTTAGAGCGGGTAAAACAGAAGGAGACGAGGATGCATTATTCACGTTGGCTTTGCGCATTACTGCTGGTGGGTGCTGTACCGGCGTTCGCCGCGCCGGACTCATGCGAACGGGTTAAAACCGATATTCAGCAACGTATTATCAATAATGGCGTGCCGGAAACGGGATTTACGCTAACCATCGTGCCTAATGATCAGGCTGACCAGGCAGGTTCGCAGGTCGTCGGTCATTGCGCCAATGACACCTACAAAATTCTCTACACCCGCAACAGCGGCGCCGCTCAGCAGAGCGAAGAAAGCGCCGGTACGCAGTAAATAAAATCCCCCTTCATTTCAGGGGGATTTCCCTCAACTTGATCACGCTTAAGATTCTTCTACTCCCTAATGATTAACATGATCACTTCATTAGCCTGCTTTTAATACACCAGGCAATTTCTTTTTATTATAAAAAATAATGGAGTGAGCTATGTCCGATAGTGAATACCAGGGAGGGATCAGCCGACGAACGTTGGTGAAATCCACCGCTTTAGGATCGCTTGCGCTGGCAGCCGGGAGTTTTTCCCTGCCCTTTGGCCTGCGTTCTGCCGCCGCTGCCGTGCAACAGGCGATGCAACCCGCGCCAGACAAAGTGGTGTGGGGAGCCTGCTCGGTCAACTGCGGTAGCCGCTGCGCGCTGCGTTTGCATGTTCGTGACAATGAAGTTTACTGGGTCGAAACCGATAATACCGGCGGGGATGTCTACGGCAATCATCAGGTACGCGCCTGCCTGCGCGGCCGTTCTATTCGCCGCCGCATTAACCACCCGGATCGCCTGAACTACCCTATGAAACGCGTCGGTAAACGCGGAGAAGGCAAGTTTGAACGTATCAGCTGGGACGAAGCACTGGATACTATCGCCAACAGTTTGAAAGACGTGGTGCAAAAATACGGCAACGAAGCGGTCTACATTAATTACTCCTCCGGCATTGTCGGCGGCAACATTACCCGCTCTTCCCCTTCGGCGTCGATTATTGCCCGCCTGATGGCGATGTATGGCGGTTTTCTCAACCAGTACGGCACTTACAGCACCGCGCAAATCTCCTGTGCGATGCCTTACACCTACGGTTCCAACGACGGTAACAGCACCTCGGATATCGAAAACACCAAACTGGTGGTGATGTTCGGTAACAACCCGGCGGAAACCCGCATGAGCGGCGGCGGCATTACCTATTTCCTCGAGCAGGCGCGTGAACGCTCAAATGCGCGGATGATCGTTATCGATCCGCGTTATACCGATACGGCCGCCGGACGCGAAGATGAGTGGGTGCCCATTCGTCCAGGTACCGATGCCGCGCTGGTTGCCGGTATGGCGTGGGTGCTGATTAACGAAAACCTCGTCGACCAGGCGTTTCTGGATAAATATTGCGTCGGCTACGACGAAAAAACGCTGCCTGCCGATGCGCCCGCCAACAGCCATTACAAAGCCTATATTCTCGGCCAGGGCGAAGACGGCATCGCTAAAACACCGCAGTGGGCATCGCGTATTACCGGTATTCCCGCCGATAAAATCATCAAACTGGCGAGGGAAATTGGCAGCGCCAAACCGGCTTATATCTGCCAGGGCTGGGGGCCGCAGCGCCAGGCCAATGGCGAACTGACCTCGCGCGCCATTGCCATGTTGCCAATCCTCACGGGCAATGTCGGCATCAACGGCGGCAACAGCGGCGCGCGCGAATCCACCTACACCATCACCATCGAACGCATGCCGATGCCGGAAAACCCGGTGAAAACCTCGATTTCGTGCTTTACCTGGACCGATGCCATTGCGCGCGGCCCGGAGATGACCGCCAAACGTGACGGTGTACGCGGTAAAGATAAACTTGATGTGCCGATTAAATTTATCTGGAACTATGCCGGAAACACCATTACCAACCAGCACGGCGATATCAACCGCACTCACGACATTCTGCAGGACGAGAGCAAGTGCGAAATGATCGTGGTCATTGAGAACTTTATGACCTCATCGGCGATGTATGCCGACATTCTGCTGCCAGATTTGATGACCGTCGAACAGGAAGACATCATCCCCAATGATTATGCCGGGAACATGGGCTACCTGATTTTCCTCCAGCCCGTCACCGCGCCGAAGTTCGAACGTAAACCGATTTACTGGATAACCAGCGAAATCGCTCGCCGCCTGGGACCGGATATCTACCAGAAATTTACCGAAGGTCGTACGCAGGAAGAGTGGCTGAAATACCTGTACGCCAAAATGGTCGCCAAAGATCCGCAACTGCCCGCTTATGAAGACCTGAAAGCGATGGGTATTTATAAGCGCAAAGATCCGAACGGCCACTTTGTTGCCTATAAAAAATTCCGCGACGACCCGATCGCCAACCCGCTGAAAACCCCCTCCGGCAAAATTGAAATTTACTCCAGCAAGCTGGCGGAAATTGCCAACAGCTGGGAACTGGATAAAGACGAAGTGATTAGTCCGCTGCCGGTTTACGCCTCAACCTTTGAAGGCTGGGACGATCCGGCGCGCGAAAAATTCCCGCTGCAATTATTCGGTTTTCACTACAAAGCACGCACCCACTCCAGCTACGGCAACATCGATGTGTTGCAGGAAGCGTGTCGTCAGGAGGTGTGGATCAACCCGATCGACGCCGAACGGCGTGGGATCAAACAGGGCGACATGGTGCGCGTCTTTAACGACCGCGGGGAAGTCCGTATCGCCGCGAAAGTGACGCCGCGCATCATGCCGGGCGTCAGCGCCATGGGCCAGGGGGCCTGGCATCAGGCCAGTATGGACGGCGATCGCATTGACCACGGCAGCTGCGTGAACACGCTGACCACGCACCGGCCTTCGCCGCTGGCGAAAGGCAACCCGCAGCACACCAATCTGGTCGATATTCAAAAGGTTTAAGGAGTAGCCGATGACAACCCAGTATGGATTTTTTATCGATTCTGCCCGGTGCACCGGTTGTAAAACCTGCGAACTGGCCTGTAAAGATTACAAAGACTTAACCCCGGATGTCAGTTTCCGCCGCGTGTATGAATACGCGGGCGGTAACTGGCAGGAAGATAACGGCGTCTGGCAGCAAAACGTCTTTGCGTATTATCTGTCGATTTCCTGCAACCATTGTGAAGATCCGGCGTGCACCAAAGTCTGCCCGAGCGGTGCAATGCATAAGCGGGAAGACGGGTTTGTGGTGGTGGACGAAGATGTCTGCATCGGCTGTCGCTACTGCCATATGGCCTGCCCGTACGGCGCGCCGCAATACAATGCGGCAAAAGGTCATATGACCAAATGCGACGGCTGTTATGACCGCGTTGCAGAAGGGAAAAAGCCCATCTGCGTGGAATCCTGCCCGCTGCGCGCGCTCGATTTCGGCCCGATTGACGAATTGCGTAAGCAACATGGCGAACTGGCCGCTATCGCCCCGCTTCCGGCATCGCACTTCACGAAGCCCAATATTGTCATCAAACCAAACGCCAACAGCCGCCCGACGGGGGATACCACCGGCTATCTGGCAAACCCGCAGGAGGTGTGAGATGGGAAACGGATGGCATGAATGGCCGCTGGTTCTGTTTACGGTGCTCGGTCAGTGCGTGGTGGGCGGATTGATTGTGACTGGCTTCGTGTGGATGAACGCCAGAGATGACAATAGCGGCCAGGTGCGGATTGTCCGCAGCCAGTTTTTGCTCTGGGTGTTGATGGGCATCGGTTTTATCGCCTCAATGATGCACCTCGGTTCACCGCTGCGCGCGTTTAACTCGCTAAACCGCATTGGCGCTTCGTCACTGAGTAATGAAATTGCCGCCGGATCGCTGTTTTTCGCCGTCGGCGGTTTCTGGTGGCTGCTGGCCTGGCTTGGCAAACTGCCCGCTGCACTGGGGCGCGGCTGGCTGATTATCAGCATGGTGCTGGGGGTGCTGTTTGTCTGGGCGATGACGCGGGTTTACCAGATTGATACCGTGCCGACCTGGCATAACGGCTACACCACCGCCGCATTTTTCCTCACCATGTTGACGGGCGGGCCGCTGCTGGCGGCGTTGCTGTTGCGGCTGGCGGGTGTGCGTTTTCCGGCCCCGCGTTTTGCCGCCATCAGCGTTGCGGCACTTATCGCAAGCGTTGCCGTGGTGATGTTGCAGAGCATACAGCTTGGCGAAACCCACAGCTCAGTGCAGCAAGCGGTCGCGCTGGTGCCGAATTACGGCCTGTTGCAGGTGGTGCGTTTACTGCTGGTCGCCCTCGGTCTCGGTTGCTGGATCTGTCCGCTTGTAATGCGCAGACAGCCGAAAGCCAGCAGCTTGCTGGTCGGCGTTGTGCTGGTGGTAGCCGGTGAAATCATTGGCCGTGGTCTGTTTTACGGCCTGCATATGACCGTTGGCGTTGCCGTCGCGGGTTAATCACAATGCGCGGGGAAACCCGCGCTTTTCAGGAGAAAGCATGACGGACGCAACCCGCGAGTCTTTTATTTTTACCGCCCGCGTGCTGGGCGCCCTTTTTTACTATCCGCCGGAGAGCGAACCCTCCGCGCCGCTCGTCGCCGCGCTACGCAGTCGCGAGTGGCTGGAACAGTGGCCTTTACCACAAGAGGCGCTTATTCCGCTGGCAGAGGCGTTTGCGCAACCATGTGACGAGCCGCTAAATGAGGCATGGCAACGATTGTTGATCGGCCCGTGGGCGCTACCCGCGCCGCCGTGGGGTTCGGTCTGGCTGGATAAAGAGAGCGTGTTGTTTGGCGACTCGACGCTGGCGCTGCGCCAGTGGATGCGCGACAGCAATATTGCGTTCAATAGCGGGCAAAACGAGCCGGAAGATCACTTCGGCACCTTGCTGCTGATGGCGGCGTGGCTGGTGGAACAAGGCAAAAACGACGCCTGCGATCAATTACTGGCCTGGCATCTGCTGCCGTGGAGCGGGCGGTTTCTTGCCGAGTTCTGTGATAACGCGCAGCACCCTTTTTTCATGGCACTCGGGCAACTGGCGCAATTAACGCTGGCGCAGTGGCAAGAGCAGTTGCTTATTCCGGTGGCGCAAAAAACGCTGTTTCGCTAACGTCGCCGCCACTGACGTTTAGAAAGCAGCGGTTACGCCACACCCGTTCAGGAAATGTTACCCCCTATAACACGCCCGGAAAGATCGCCGGGCTTTATGCACTGTTACGCACCTAATAATGCCGGTTATCGAAGACGAAGCACTGGATTCGTCAAAGCGAAACTACTCTGCGCGTGCTTAGATGATTATATGAAAGTAACACTTGCCAGATGCCGATTGTCGATTGTCGATTGTCGATGAAGAAAGCTGTCATTATGGCAGGAGCGTGTTGCGGAATATTTAAACCAAAGAAAAACGCAACGAGCATTTACTATTTAAATAATAGCCAAACCGCATTAAATAATGCCGGCCAGGTTTACTAACCTAACCGGCACTCCAAACCAACAACTCAACACTGAATTAATTAGCCAATATACATATGAGTATTCGAACCCGCAGCTCTGGATGAAAATTCGTTTTTTTGCAAAAAGCGTTTAATACGACCATGGCGCAATCTTAAACTAAAATGCTCATGCGCATGTAGTTTTTCACGACCAAGACTTAATGCTATGACAGCTAAATTATCTGCATTATGAATAGCCGTTTTCAAACGACTTAACCCAGCAGGTCTTACATCTGCTCCTTTACCAATAATGTCACTGTCCATTTCCCCATACCATTTCTCAAATCCAAGAATAGCACTTTCTATAAATTTATTAATATCATTAGTTGCAATCTTTTTTGTATAAAAATAATCCATACTTCCTTCTGATTTATATACTTCACTCCATTTAGCACTACGATACAAACCGCTAAAATGCGAAGTTTCATGTAAAAGAGTTTGTATATTCCTTATGTCACCTGCTTTTTCTAAAAAGTTGTTGGTAAAAAAAACATTCCCTGCATGTTTACCTTTCTGATCCGCATACACATATGCATTGACGCGTTCAGAACCTTCACTTGTATCATATATAAATGAGGCTTTCGCCAGTTTTGCGCGCATAAATTTAAACCTACCTAATAACTCATCTTTAAATCTTGAAGTCTTCACTTTGGTTTTGGAGGTTGTACCTTGTAAAACTTCTCTAATCCTTTGTTTTGTATCTCCTGATATTTTTTTATCACTAAGTTTTGCGATCGCAGCATCCAATACACCAAGTGCATTGGTGCGCTGATATTCTATTTCAACATCTTCAACCGGCGTAAAGTCATCGTCATTTCCATTAAAACTATTAAGCCCCTGATGGTCATTCAATATCACAGGATTATTCCTCACCATTGTGAACAGGTTTAGACCATCCACCGTCCCCGCCGGGTCTGCGGAAAGCCACCGTCCCGCCCACGGCTGATAATAGCGGTAGCCGTAGTAATACAGCCCGGTGGCGTCCTGCTCCTTGCCGGAATAACGAATTGTTTTGTAATCCGCCTCCAGCTGGCTGCGCGCGGCAAACAGCGCTGTGCCACCGAACGGGTAATACTCCTCCTGGCTGATAAGCTCACCGCTGCTGTCCACTTCCAGACTGCTGCTGCCGGTGAGGTTGTCGTAGCTGTAGCGCACCGCGTCATTGCTGATACCGGCGGGCTGCCCGCTCTCCCAGTGCAGCACCCGCACCTGCGCGCGTCCGGCCACGCCGACGGTTATTACCTGTAATTCTTCGGCTGCGCTGCTGCGCAGCTCCAGACCCGGCAGATAAACCACCCGTCTGGTCTGCGTGCCGTTGCCGGTCAGCTGCGAGGTGATTTTGACGATGCGCTGGCTGCTGGCGTCGTAGCGGTAACGTTCGCTGTCTTCCGCTGCACCACTGCGGGTGACGGGCGTGACTTTTTGCAGTTCCTGTCGCGCCGTCCATAGCAGGCTCTGCCCCGGTAAAAGCTGTTTCTGCTGGCCACCGGCAGTGAACAGCGCCTCCACATCCGACGGGTTTTCGGTGAGTGTGCTGATTACCGCCCGGTTGCTGCGGTCGGATACGGTGATACTGGTGGTGTAGTTGTTGCCGGATGCCGGGGCGCTGTGCTGAATTTTCGTCAGATTACCGGCGTTATCGTAGGTGTAAGTGCGGGTGTAGTTTGTGTATGTGGCGTTATCGAAGGAGGTGTAATCAGGCAGGTTACTGTTCTGCTGTACCGCACTGGCCATTTCGCGTCCGCTGGCGCTGACCAGCTGGTAAAGGCTGTCGTAGGCGTAGTGATTTTCGGGAACGACTTCCTGATTGCGCCAGAAACGGGTCTCCTCGGCATCATTAGTAATCACCAGCACATTGCCTACCGGGTCGTATTCGTAGCGCAAATCCTGCAGTACTTTTGCATTCGTCGAACGTTCAGTTTTGATACCGACCAGACGTTGGGTTTCGGCTTCATAACTGTATGTTGTCACCACGCCGTTGCCGTGCTCCTCACGCAGTTTCTGCCCGGCAGCGGACCAGGTCAGGGATTTCACAATTACCTGCTCGGAACCGCCATTCACCGTCAGCCAGCTTCCCTTCAGCAGCCCCGCAACATCATAGGCCACGCGCTGGATATTACCTTTCGCATCGGTGGTGGTGAGTACATTTCCGGCGGCGTCCACCGTGCTGGTCGTGGTGTAAGTTTCGCCCGCCAGCAGGTCATTCCACGCGGAAGCATCCGCACCCTGCCAGTCTGCTTCGGCATCGTCCGGCAACAACTGGCGGGTGACGGCAAGCGGCACGCCGTTCAGGGAAAGGCTGGTCGTGGAAAGCAGACCTGCCGGGTCATAGTGGCTGACAAGCTGACCAGCGAGGTTATGGCTCTGTTCATCTGCGGAATGACCGCCCCGGGCGAACCGCTCCGTAACGCGCGCGCTGCCACCGGCAACCTGCTCGGTAATGCCGAGCAACCGCCCCGGCAGGTCTGCCTCTTCATACTGGAAGGTGCGGGTGATGGCGGCGCTGCGGTCATTCCCTGAGCCAATATTGCTGACCTGTAAAAATGTCCGCCCGGAAGCGTCATTCAGGGCAACCATGGTTCCGGCATCGGCACTCTGCGTACGCAGCGGCGTGCCGTTCAGGTCGGAAAGATAACTGAAATTCTCCCGCCCGGCGGCGTACAGCCGCGGGTCGACGCTCTGTGACGGCAAACCGCGCGCATCAAACTGATGGCGGGTGATGCGCTCGTCGGTGGTGTCCGGCGTTTCCGGGTGGCGGTGATAAACGATGTCACGCACCGCCAGGCCACGGTTATCCAGCACCGTGACCGACGGGGTTTTACTGTAAAGGGAAAGACTCATGGAATACTCCGTTAGATGTTAGGCAACCAAAATGGTCACCGAAAGTATAGTTGACGGCCTCTGCAAAGTTTGTCGGATTTGATTTATATGTATTTTCAGAGGCGTTCCCATTCTGCACTGGGCTGGATGACGCCATCCGAATTCGCTGAGAAGTCTTCCGGTTGGCAGAATATGCAGCCAACATGAAGCCGGTTATTCCTGATTACGACTGGATCATGTTCGGGGTCAGGGTCAACAGTCAAAATGCCCTGACAACCGCTCATTGAATCGCCACGGGTTAAACAGGCACCCCATCCCCACCAACCCGACGTTTTGTCTGCGATTCAGTGATGTTTAACTTTCTACTAAAAGAGGGGGTTGTGAGCTGAAAGGCTGCGACAGGTGAAAAGCAGGCGGGATCACATGTCGTGCACCGCGTAGCAAGCAGGCTGTCCATTATCGTTTGAACTATATTGTTCTAATGACGTGGAAGGCTTAGCCAGTCTGGATGCAGTCAACGTAGCTGACACAAAGCAAGTATATCTCTGCGAGGCCGTATGAAATTTCCAGGAATCCCCGAAAATGAAGAAGAACGATTAAAGTCTCTCCATCTGGCAGACCTGCTGGATACAGGTGCCGATGAACGTTTTGATCGTTTAACTCGCCTTGCAAAAAAGGTCTTCCAGGTGCCTGTCGTACTAATAAGCCTGCTTGATCGCGAGCGCCAATGGTTGCTTGCATGTGAGGGGCTGGGTATTAAGGAAACGCCCCGTAACATCTCCTTTTGTGGTCATGCCATTTTGCAGGAAGGCCCCTTTATTGTTAACGACGCAGCTAATGATGAACGCTTCCATGATAACCCTCTGGTGACGGGTGAGCCTTACATCAGATTCTATGCAGGCTACCCGGTACATCTGCCTGATGGACAGGTAGCAGGTACGCTTTGTCTGATCAATACCACCCCCCGTGGCTTTAACGACGATGATATTGCCTCACTCAAGGATTTAGCCTTTATTCTGGAAGATGAATTCAGGGTGATTGGAATGGCCATGACAGATAGCCTGACAGGTATCGCTAATCGTCGTGGCTTTTACAGGACGGGGGAAAAACGATTCCGCAGCCTTGCTAAAGATAATGCGGCATTTAGCCTTATCTTTTTTGATCTGGATAGATTCAAACCTATCAACGATCTCTGGGGGCACGCTGAAGGTGATGAAGTATTAAAAGTATTCTCAGCGCTGTTGCACCAATATCTTGGCACCGGAGATATCGTAGGACGTCTTGGTGGGGATGAATTCGCCGTTCTCGTTACGCAGCAGGCTCATGCTGATGCTTTCTTGAACAATCTCCGCAAGAGTGTGGATGAGTACAACAAAAAATCGGGTAAGCCGTACAACATTAATTATTCCTTTGGAATGTTGCATAGTGACGCGCGTCGTTACCAGTCGCTGGGGGAGATGCTTAAAGAGAGCGACGAGGTGATGTACTCCGCAAAGCGTCGTAAGAGGATATAAGCGCACATCTTTCACAACTTGCCCTCATGCGTTCAGTAACAGGTGAGCGGAAACAGATTCCGCTCGTTCTTTCATCATTCTCCCCTTCTCTCTGCATGTTTGTTACTGCACGAAGCCCACATCACCATCATCTGGACAGCGGATAATTCGGGGGTAAATACGCCGCCGAACACCGGTAATCAGGTGCAGCCAGTGCTGCCAAACCCGGTGATTGTGGATCCGCTACCCGGCTGCGCCGTCGCGGGTAACGGGCCTGACCTGCTGTAATTCGTGGCGCGCCGTCCACAGCAGGCTCTGCGCCCGTAAAAGCTGTTTCTGCTGGCCACCGGCAGTGAACAGCGTTCCGACATCGTCCGGGTTTTCCGTAAACGTGCTGCGCGCACCGCGCGGTTGCTGCAGTCGGATACGGTCATGTTCACGGTGTAGTTATTGCCGGACGCCGGGGCGCTGTGCCGGATTTGTTTCAGATTACCGGCGTTATCGTAGGTGTAAGTGCGGGTGTAGTTTGTGTACGTGGCGTTATCGAAGGAGGTGACATCAGGGAGGTTACTGCTCTGCTGTACCGCACTGGCCATTACGCGTCCGCTGGCACTGACCAGCTGGTACAGACTGTCGTAGGCGTAGTGATTTTCGGGAACCACTTCCTGATTGCGCCAGAAACGCGTCTCCTCGGCATCGTTGGTAATCACCAGCACATTGCCCACCGGGTCGTATTCGTAGCGCAGGTCCTGCAGCACTTTTGTGGCGGAGACTCGTTCCGTTCTAATGCCAACAAGGCGCTGGGTTTCCGCTTCGTACGAATATGTGGTCACCACGCCATTGCCGTGCTCCTCGCGCAGCTTCTGCCCGGCGGCGGACCAGGTCGGGGAGATAACTGAAATTCGCCCGCCCGGCGGCATACAGACGCGGGTCGGCGCTCTGTGACGGTAAACCGCGCGCGTCAAACTGATGGCGGATGATGCGCTCGTCGGTGGTGTCCGGCGTTTCCGGATGGCGGTGATAAACGATGTCACGCACCGCCAGGCCACGGTTATCCAGCACCGTGACCGACGGAGTTTTACTATAAAGGGATGTACTCATAAGATTCCCCGCTTAAATTGTCTACTTTTGCATCAAATGCAATAAAGAGTATCAGCGGAGAAACAGGAACAGCGGGCTGTGAACGAACGGCCCGCGTCAGGCCAGAATACGGTCGGCAACTAACATGCCGGTCGCCATTTGCAGATTAATGTATTGCGCCAGATCACGCTGTTCCGGGCGTGGCAGATACGGCAATTCACCGACCAGCGGCGCGGGCAGTTTTTTGCTCAGCACATTGATAATTTCGGCATAGTGCGCAAGCCCCGGATTGATGCGGTTCGCCACCCAGCCAATCAGCGGTAAGCCGTCACTGGCGATGGCCTGCGCGGTCAGCAAGGCGTGGTTAAGACACCCTTCCTGAATACCCACCACCATAACCACCGCCATCTGCTCCTGCACCACCCACTCCGAAAGCGGGCGTAAGTCATTCATTAAGCTACGCCAGCCGCCAGTGCCTTCCACAACCACGTGATCGACGCGATTGCAGAGATCAGCCAGGCCATTCGATAACAGGGTGTAATTGATGGGGCAACTGTGCGCGACGCTGCTCTCTTCTTCGCTTAATGCGATGGGGTTGACCGCCTGGTAAGGCAACTCCAGTGACGAAACGCTTTGCAACACCAGCGCATCTTTATTGCGCAGCCCTTCCGGCGTCTCTTTGCTCCCTTTAGCAACAGGCTTGTAACCCGCCACCGTTTTACCACTGGCTGCCAGCGCCTGGAGTAGCGCGCGGGACGCCACTGTCTTCCCGACAGAAGTGTCTGTACCCGTTACAAAGAAACGCTTAAGCATCACTCATCCCACCGTTGTTCTACGAAAATATAAACCAGGAAAATAATTCAGTGGGGAAAGTCTAAGGTAACTGCCTGGGGGCAAGATTGAGGTAGCGCAATTTTTATGGCAACAGTGTAAAAATGTTACCCCTGCAACAAACGGATAAGTAAAGATCCGTTATACATCGCGTCTTTTACCAGCGCCGCACCGGCCATGGTGCCCTGGTTGGTAAATTGCGTGCTTTCCACGCTAATGTGCTGGCTGTATGCGGGCAACGCCTGCTGGCGAATGCACGCGGCAATGGCGGGAAAAAGCACGTCTGCCGCTTTGCTGAGCGGCGATCCAATCAGTATTTTTTGCGGGTTGAACAAATTCACCATGATGGCCAGAATGCGTCCAATGTTCGCACCCACGCCGCTAATGATATCTTTCGCCAATAAATCGCCCTGCTGCGCAGCCTGGCAGAGCCACTCCACGGTCAGCGGTTTTTGGTGCAGCATCGAACTCATTGACTGGCTCATGCGCAACTGCGCCAGTTCCAGCACGCTCTCGACGCTGGCGATGGTTTCAAGGCAACCGTGGTTGCCGCAATAACAGCGTTTGCCGTAGGGATCAACCTGCGTGTGGCCAATCTCCACCAGGCTGCTGCTTCCGGCATGCAACAGGCGCCCGTCAGTAATCACCCCCGCCCCAACGTTGTGATCGATAACCACCTGAATCACATCCCTTGCTCCGCGCGACGCGCCAAACAGGGCTTCGGCCATCGTCCATGCGCTGATGTCATGCTGGACATACACCGGCACACCAGTGTGCTTTTCCAGCGCTTCACCCAGCGGCATATCTTTAACATCGTCATAAAAGGGCATGCGATGAACGATACCGTTTTCGGTATCAATAATGCCGGGCAGCGTAATCGCGATGGCGGTCAAACGTTCCAGTTTGTTCTGGTGGCGGGTAAAGAAGCGGTCAATATGCAGAATAATGCGATCCAGCAGCGGTAGTTCATCCACCAGCGCTAACTCAAGGCGGTCTTCGACGACCAGTTTGCTGCTCAGATCGCGCAGGGAAAGAAAGATCTCTTCCCGGCTGATGCGCAAAGAAAGGTAGTGCCAGGCTTCGGTCTCAACCACCAGCCCGACCGCCGGACGCCCGCGGCTGCCAGGCTCCTGGATTTCCGTCTCCTGCACCAGGTGGGCTTCGAGCATTTCACGTACTATTTTCGTAATACTGGCCGGAGCAAGTTGCGCCAGGCGTGAGAGATCGATGCGCGATACCGGGCCAAGCTGATCAATCAGGCGGTATACCGCCCCCGCATTGGTCTGCTTTATTTGATCAATATGCCCAGGCTGACTATCAGCAACCACCTCTGACTCCCTTATTTTCACGCTTCGAAATAAACGTTCGGCTATGGTGAAACACTTCACTGGTCGCCGTCAAATATTTACCCCGGCGTGTGATTTACAGCACATTTTGCAATGACTTATGTGCAAAATTTATCCGTCAGCAGCGGTGATCAACTGCTGCTTAAAGCGGGCGGCAGCGCTGCCCTGCTCATGGTGTTTTGACCAGACTAACCACATTTCTGATACCGCATCCGCTTCAATAATCGGCACCCAGCGCATTTCCGTTAGCTGCACACGCCGGAATGACGCCGGTAATATCGACACCCCTAACCCGGCCGCCACCAGGCCGATAATGGTCATCGCTTCGCCCACTTCCTGCGTAATGGTTGGCACCAGCTGATAACGGCGCATCAGGCCGAGGATCTCGTCATACAGACCGGTACCGACATGCGGATCGAAAAAGACAAACGGCTCCTGTGCCAGTTCCACCAGCGACACCGCCGAACGCGCCGCTAAAGGATGATCTTTGTGGATCATCGCCAACAACGGTTCACGCAGGATCACATCCCAGGCCAGCGTCTCCGGCAACGGCGTGTTACGCATCAGCCCCAAATCCAGCAACCCTTCATTGAGCGGCGAGATCTGTTCACGGGTATTGATTTCGCGTGTCTGGATATGTACATCCGGGTAACGCTGGCGGAACGAAGAGAGCGTGTCGGAGACCGCTTTTATGAACGGTGCGGAGGAGGTAAAACCAATGCGCAGCTCCCCGGTTTCCCCCTGGTGTAGCCGCATGGCGCGTGCGGCGGCTTCATCGACCTGGCTTAAAATTTGCCGACTATCTGCCAGAAACTGCCGCCCGGCAGGCGTGAGTGACACACTACGGTTGGTGCGGGCAAGCAAGCGCGCACCAACTTGTTGTTCAAGGATCTGGATTTGCTGGCTTAACGGCGGCTGCGAGATATTCAGCCGCGCCGCCGCATGACCAAAATGCAGCTCCTCGGCAACGGCAATAAAGTAACGTAAATGACGCAGTTCAATATTCATATTTAATACATATTATTTGAGATTATTAATATATTAGACAGAATATTGCCACTTTCATACCCTTAGCGACGTGGTAAGCCCGTCACCAAAATCACGGGTATAAAACGTTAAGGATCTCCAGTGAGTCGTACAACAACCGTTGACACCGGGCCGGCAAGCGTCGTCGACGAAAAACCAGTCTCTTTGCCGGGACAATTTATCAAACGTGGTACTCCCCAATTTATGCGCGTCACGCTGGCGCTCTTTTCCGCCGGGTTAGCGACATTCGCCCTGCTGTACTGTGTTCAACCCATTTTACCGGTGCTGTCACAGGAGTTTGGCGTCTCTCCGGCCAGCAGCAGTATTTCCCTCTCGATCTCCACCGCTATGCTGGCGATTGGTCTGCTGTTTACCGGCCCGCTTTCGGACGCCATCGGGCGAAAAAAAGTGATGGTCACCGCGCTGCTGCTGGCATCGTGCTGCACATTATTGTCAACCATGATGACCAGCTGGCACGGCATCCTGGTAATGCGCGCGTTGATTGGCTTATCGCTGAGCGGCGTTGCGGCCGTTGGCATGACCTATTTAAGCGAAGAGATCCACCCCAGTTTTGTTGCCTTCTCAATGGGGCTGTATATCAGCGGAAACTCCATCGGCGGCATGAGCGGACGTCTGCTGAGTGGCGTGTTTACCGACTTTTTTAACTGGCGTATCGCGCTGGCGGTAATTGGCTGCTTTGCGCTGGCTTCCGCACTGATGTTCTGGCGGATCCTGCCAGAATCACGCCATTTCCGCCCAACCTCGCTGCGGCCAAAAACGCTGTTTATCAATTTCCGCCTGCACTGGCGCGACCAGGGATTGCCGCTGTTGTTTCTGGAAGGCTTTTTGCTGATGGGCTCGTTCGTCACCCTGTTTAACTACATCGGTTACCGCCTGATGCAATCGCCGTGGATGCTGAGCCAGGCGGTGGTGGGGCTGCTTTCCGTTGCCTATTTGACGGGCACATGGAGTTCGCCGAAAGCCGGGGTGATGACCAATAAATATGGGCGCGGACCGGTGATGGTTGGCGCTACCGCCATCATGCTGCTGGGGTTGTTGCTCACGCTGTTTTCAACGCTGGGGCTGATTTTCATCGGTATGCTGCTGTTTACCGCAGGCTTCTTTGCCGCCCATTCCGTTGCCAGCAGCTGGATTGGCCCGCGCGCGCGACGCGCCAAAGGCCAGGCCTCGTCGCTCTACTTATTTAGCTACTATCTCGGCTCCAGCGTGGCAGGGACATTAGGCGGCGTGTTCTGGCACAGCTATGGCTGGAACGGCGTCGGCGGTTTTATCGCCGCCATGCTGGTGATTGCCATCCTGGTGGGAAGCAGGCTCCACTCTCGCCTGCACTGATGCCGCGATAGTTAACGGCCCTGCGCATGCAGGGCTTTTTTTTACTCTGTGCTTGTGTGTGTTAAAACAGACTCAAAATCGACGCCGCGCCCATTAATTCCCGCACCGCATCAAGCGCCAGCAGAGCAAATATTACCCAGACAAAAGGATTCATAATATTACTGCGTTACGCGTTGGTATTGGTTATTTAAATAGATTATTCCTATTATGATACAGTTCAGGAAAAGTATTGAATAACTACTACTTTTAGGTGGTTACACGATCACACGCTAAAAATCAGAGGCATTATGGACAAGCATAACTATCACCAGCTCACCCGCACTTTCCTGCGCCTGTCGCGCTTTTCACACCTCGCTTCGATTGCCAGCTGGGATATGTTTGCCATGATGCCGCCAGGCGGTAGCGCAGCACGCGGCGAAGCGCTGGCAGAGTTAAGTGTCCTGCGCCACCAGATCCTGACCGATAAACAGGTGGGCGAGTGGATCGCCAACGCGCGGCAAGAAGATCTGGACGATATTGAGCAGGCCAACCTGCGCGAAATTGAACGGCACTACCAGGAAGCGGCATTGCTGCCAGAATCGCTGGTTGAAGCGCAGTCGCTGGCGGGCAGCAAATGTGAGCACGCCTGGCGCACGCAGCGTCCGGCCAATGACTGGACAGGCTTTTCAGCCAACCTGAAAGAGGTAGTTAAACTGGCGCGTGAAGAGGCCAGACTGCGGGCCGCCGCGAAAGGGTGTTCCCCGTATGATGCGCTGCTGGATAAATTCGAGCCGGATATGACCAGCGCCCGCCTTGATGAACTGTTTGGCGAAGTAAAATCCTGGCTGCCGGATCTGCTGAAAAAAGCGGTGGCAAAACAGGAGCAGCAAGCATTGATAGCACCGCAGGGGCCGTTCCCGATTGCCGACCAGCGCGAACTGGGTTTGCAGGCGATGAAGGAACTCGGTTTCGACTTTAATGGCGGGCGGCTCGACGTCAGCGCCCATCCTTTCTGCGGCGGCGTACCGGAAGATGTGCGTATTACCACGCGTTACGATGAAAATGAGTTGCTGAGCGCGCTGTTCGGCGTGGTACATGAAACCGGCCACGCGCGTTACGAACAAAATCTGCCGCGCAGCTGGCCGGGGCAGCCGATTGCGCTGGCACGTTCCACGGCGATTCATGAATCACAAAGCCTGTTCTTTGAAATGCAGTTAGGCCGCAGCGAGGCTTTCCTGCGCCGCCTGCAACCGGCCATTATTGAACGTTTCGGGATGCAACCGGCGTTTGAAGCGCGCAACTTTGTCGCCTGGAACCAGCGCGTAAAACCGGGTTATATCCGTGTCGATGCGGACGAAGTGAGTTACCCGGCGCATGTGATCCTGCGTTATGAGATTGAACGCGCGCTGATCGACGGCGAGATTGAGGTTGACGATATTCCGGGGTTGTGGAATGAAAAAATGCAGGCCTGGCTGGGGCTTTCCACCGAAGGCAACTACCGCAACGGCTGTATGCAGGACATTCACTGGACCGATGGCGGCTTTGGTTATTTCCCGTCGTATACGCTCGGTGCCATGTATGCCGCGCAACTGTTCCACGCCGCGCGAACCGCGCTGCCAGGCCTGGACGAGGCGATTGCCGCAGGCGATCTTACGGCGCTCTTTGACTGGCTGCGACAAAATATCTGGCAGCACGGCAGCCGCTTCAGTACCGCGCAGCTTATTCAGAATGCCACCGGCGAAGCGCTAAACGCCGACTATTTCCACCAGCATCTTCTCCGCCGTTACCTCTGATATACCCGCGCCGGAGCAGCAGTTCCGGCGCGGTTCCTCGCTCTGTACATTACGTTACACGCCGAAACCAATCACTCACGGAAGGCGTTTAATTACAGGGATATAGTTCTTTCAACGGCCCCGCAGTGGGGTTGAATGAAGAAACCAATTCGAGGATATCGGAATGAAAAAAGTATTAGCTCTGGTTGTTGCCGCTGCTCTGGGTCTGTCTTCTGCTGCTTTCGCTGCTGACACCGCTACTTCTACCCAGGCTCCGGCTGCTGCTCCGGCAGCAACGACCGCTGCACCGGCTGCCACCACTAAAGCTGCACCGGCTAAAAAAGTGCACAAAAAACACAAAAAAGCCGTTGAGCAGAAAGCTCAGGCCGCAAAAGTGAAAAAACATCACAAAAAAGCAGCTAAACCAGCTGTAGAGCAGAAAGCTCAGGCTGCGAAAAAACACCACAAAAAACACGTTAAACACACTGCGACCAAACCGGCTGCACAACCGGCTGCATAAGTAAACGTGTCTGATACCGGCGTTCGTATCAGAACGCTGTGACAAGTCGGCGCTGAACCCTTAGGGTGAAGCGCCGTTTTTCTCTGGAGGGCCTATGATGCTGCGACGTTATCGTTTTGAAGTCATTCTGGCGATGTTAATCATCTGCGCACTGATTGCCGTCCGCTTTTATCTTTATTAATGTAGCACGCTGATTTTACTCCCACTTTCTGCTCGTCCCGTCTATATTTGTTTACCTGGGCTTACGTTAATAATCATAATTACCCCACCAGAGTGTGATATGCGAAAAACCGTTGTGCTGTTGCTGGGACCGCTGTTTTTGTTTTCCGCTGTTGGACATGCTGACGATGGCGGCGATGACGCGATAAGCGCCCGTGATGTGAAAACGCTCTTTTTTGGTCATGATGACAGGGTTCCTGTTACTACCCCTACCAAAGCGCCGTGGGATGCGATTGGTCAGCTGGAAACCGCCAGCGGCAATCTGTGCACAGCTACGCTTATTTCGCCGCACCTGGCATTAACCGCCGGGCACTGCCTGTTAACACCGCCGCGCGGCAAAGCGGACAAAGCCGTAGCGCTGCGCTTTGTTTCGCAACGAGGCAGCTGGCGGTATGAAATTCACGGTATCGAAGGCCGTGTCGATCCGTCGCTCGGCCACCGCCTGAAAGCCGACGGCGATGGCTGGATTGTTCCCTCTTCTGCCGCGCCCTGGGATTTCGGGCTGATCGTGTTACGGTATCCCCCTTCCGGCATTACGCCGCTGCCGATCTTTGTCGGCGATAAAGATGAACTCACCGCCGCATTAAAAGCGACCGACCGTAAAGTCACGCAGGCGGGCTACCCGGAAGATCATCTTGATAGCCTGTTCAGCCACCAGGACTGTGTTGTCACCGGCTGGGCGCAAAATAGCGTATTGTCACACCAGTGCGATACGCTGCCCGGCGACAGCGGTTCGCCACTGATGTTAAAAACCGATGCGGGCTGGCAGTTGATTGCCGTACAAAGCTCGGCGCCGGCGGCGAAAGATCGCTGGCGCGCCGACAACCGCGCCATTTCGGTTACCGGTTTTCGTGACAAACTGGAAGCGCTGGCAAAAGAGGCGGACGAGTAATTCAGCCCTTTCGCAGCAAAGGTAACTGCAAAATATCCTTAATCGGCATCGGTTCGCTGAAATAGTACCCCTGCAGCTGGTCGCAGCCGGCCAGCCGCAGCAGCTTCATCTGCTTCTCGTTTTCCACACCTTCCGCCACCACCTGCATGCCCAGCGCGCTGGCAATGCGGATCGTGCCGCTCACCAGCGCCGAAGCCTGTTCGTCGTCATCCACCAGCCCGGCCAGCGATTTATCAATTTTGATGGTGTCGAAATTAAAGCGCCGCAGGTAACCAATACTCGAATAACCCGTCCCGAAATCATCCAGCGCAACCGCCGTGCCCAACGCTTTCAGATTGGCGATGGCCGAACGGGCGCGCTCCGGGTTTTCCAGCACGTAGGTTTCCGTCACCTCCAGTTGTAAGCGGTGCGCCGGAAACAGGCAGGTTTCCAGCACCCGCGCCACTTTGTCTTCAAATTCCGGGTCGCGAAATTGCGCAGGCGAGATATTAACCGACAATTTCAGATGATTAAGCTGCTGCAAATCGCTGCAGGCGCGGCGCAGCACAAACTGTCCGAGTGCGTAGATAAGCCCGCTGGTTTCGGCAACCGGGATAAAGTCATCCGGCTTGAGTTCGCCATCCGGGCGGCGCGGCCAGCGCGCCAGCGCTTCAACGCCAATCATCGTCTGGCTTTGCGCGTCGACAATCGGTTGATACCAGACATCAAACTCATCGCGCTCCAGTCCGTCACGGATGTCATTCTCAATCATTAATTGCCGTTCACGCGCGCTGTTCAGCTCTGCGTCATAGTGGGTCATTCGCGCTTTGCCGGTAATTTTTGAGTGATACATGGCGATATCCGCGCGGCGAAACAACTCTGAACTGGAGCACTCCAGCAGCGTACCGCTGGCAATACCGATGCTGGCACCAATATGGATAGTACGTTTGCCAATGCGCACGGGCATCTCAAGGTAGCGCAACACGTTATGCGCAAAATCGTCGGCTTTTTCCAGTGACCACGGGCCGCTGAGCGTCATGGCGAATTCATCACCGCCCATTCGCGCCAGCATGCCGCCGGTCGGCACTTTCTGCCGTAACGTATCGGCGATTGTCACAATCAACCGGTCACCAACATCGTGGCCATATATGTCATTCACGTCTTTGAAGCCGTCGAGATCGATAAACACCACGCTGATCATTTCGGGATCGCCCATTGCGCTCAGGTTATCGAGGTGTTCAATCAGCGCGCGGCGGTTAGGCAAACGGCTCAGCCAGTCCGTCAGGGCGATTTTGCGCGCCAGCTTTTCCCCACGCGCCAGTTTGTAAAGCCCGGCGCTGCTGAGGGCGATAAACAGCAGGATCAACCCCGCCGCTAACGCGGCTATCTGGCGGATATTGGCCGCAGCCGCCTGCGCGGCCTCCGCGCCGGGTAAATGCGGCGTCCAGCTCAAATATCCCAGCGTTTCACCTGCCGAACCGCGCAGCGGTATGCTGGCTACGCCGGCATGTCGCGCCTGCAAGCGCAAGTCATCAATCTGAAAGGTCGTTCCCAGATCGCTGAGGAGCTTCGCATTGAGATGGCGGGTGATCACCAGGTAGCGGCGCGTCTCGTCATAAACGTTAAGCCGCCCGCTCGCCGGGCGAATAAGCCCGATACTGACAAATGCCACCCCTTCGCGGGTGCGGGTGATCCCCGCGAAAACCTCTTTTCCCGCGCGCAGCGGCTCGCTGTTATCACGAATCAGCGCGGCCAGTCCGTCACCAAAAAACGCGAGATTAGGCCCGGTAAAAGGCTGGCTGCGAAACGCCCCCCACAGCACGGCGAACTTCTCATCCAGCACAAAGGTACCGTCGTACAGGTTATTGATTTTAAAACCCGAACCCCAGGTGCTGTATAACCATGCGCTATCCAGCTGAGGACGATACGTTTCTTTAACCGCTTCATCCCAGACAGCGTTATCAATGACCAGCGACCGGGTCCGGTTTACCGCCGTCTGAATCGCCCCCTGCACAGACAGCGCGGTGCGGTGTTCATCAATTTCATTGGCCTTGGTGCTAATGAGGTGCAGCGAAAGATAGAGCAGCGCGACGACGGAAACAATCAGTCCGATGCCGGCCATAAAGAGCATGACAAACAGCGTCCTTGCCGTGGGGAGATTGCGCCAGCTTAACGGATTAAACATTGGCCGTCCCTTACTGGTGTCGAGGGAAACAGAGGTGTGGGGAGATAGTATCCTAAGCCTGATACCGCCCGCGAATTTCATTGCCCACAAACGTGGGCAACTTAACATTAGGCGAGTTTTATCAGTGTCATACCGACAATCAGCAGAGCCAGGCCAAGCCAGCCTTTATAATTCAGACGCTGCCCAAAGAGCACCCAGCCGGCGGCGAGCGTGGCGACAATGCCAAACCCGCCCCACAGGGCATACGCCACCGCGAGATCGATACCTTTCACCGCCTGCGATAAGGCGCTAAATGCCGCTAACACAGCGAAAAGGGAAGCGAAACCATACCATTTGCGGCGAAAACCGTCTGAGAACTTTAAAAAGATGTTCGCTGCGATCTCCAGCACAATCGCCATTGCCAGCCACAGGCCGTGAACCCACTCAAACTGCAGCATGGTTACGCTCCTGACGCACGGCTTTGCGCGTCCCGGATTTGATCAACACAATGCCCAGTACCAGCGTAGCCAGACCGGCGGCTTTCAGCGTCGATAATGGTTCATCGAAAAGAAAGACGCTACAAATAGTAATTATGAATATGCCAACGCCTTCCCATAATGCGTACGCCACGCCGAGGGCTATTTTTTTAACCGCGAATGACAGAAAAATATACGACAGCGCAATCATCACCAGCATTAAAATAAAACCGGTGTGACTATCACTAATACTTGCCCATTTCATCGACAACGTGCCGGTTATTTCAGCAACAATTGCCAGGGCTAATAAAATCCAGTAAATCATTTTTTTCTCCTGCTTGAGAACATACTTTCCTGCGGCTTACCGAACGACGGGAAACCGGAAAAACAACGATGTCAGCCGGGCACAACGTGCCAGCTCAGGCAGAGAGAAAACTACAGCGCAGAGCGCCAGTACTGGTCATCTGCCAGCAGGCAGCAGGAAGAAAACGGGAGGGAAGAATCAGGTTTTAAGACGCTGAACAGAATGTCCATATAATTACAATTATCCGCAAATTGCTTCTCATCGTAGCGGAAATAAATTGTCCTCAGTAGTTAAACACCGCCCTTTTTTATCACAGGCTAAGATTTTACTCAAAGTCTTTGCACTTCTTTACGACAAACAAAAACGCCGCCATAAATTTCCAGACGGCGTTTTTAAATATTATTACGCTTGTTTTTCTGTATTCGCCCGCGACTGCGCCAGCAAATTCCATGAGGTAATAAACAGCGCGGCAATCATTGGCCCCAGCACAAAACCGTTAATGCCAAAGAACTGCAGCCCGCCGAGCGTAGTAAGCAGGATCAGGTAGTCCGGCATGCGGGTATCTTTGCCCACCAGCAGCGGGCGCAACAGATTGTCAGCCAGCCCCACCACAATCACGAAGTAGAGTGTCAGAACGGTCGCCGTGACCAGCTCGCCAGTGGAGTAGAGAAAGATCACCGCCGGGACCCAGACAATCGCCGTCCCCACTGCCGGGATCAGCGACAAAAACGCCATTAACGTCGCCCACAGCAGGCTGCCGTTGAACCCGGCAAACCAGAAACCGATACCGCCCAGCGCCCCCTGCACAATAGCCACGACCAGCGTGCCTTTTACCGTTGCGCGCGCCACACCGGCGAATTTCAGAAACAGGCGGCGTTTGATGGTCGCCGACAGCGGCACCACGTCGTAGATTTTGCGCACCAGTTCTGCGCCATCTTTCAGTAAAAAGAACAGTAAATAGACCATCAAACAGAAGCCGACCGTAATTCCCAGCGTGCCTTTGCCGATCAGTACCGCGCTGCCCGCCAGATAGCGCCCAACGCTCAGCGCTACGCCGGAGAGTTTTTCGCGGATCGCGGCGACCGAATCGAAATCATTTTCACGCAGCGAATTTTTTGCCCACTCCGGCAGATGCGCGCTCCCGTCGCTTAACAACTGCGGCAAATCGGTGCCGTTATTCTGCAACCGCTGGTACAGACTATTGACCTCCACGGCGATCGAGGAGAGCACCATCATCAATGGAATAAAGACAATCACGCAGATCAGCAACACGGTGATAAGCGATGCCACGCCGTTACGTCCGCCGAGCAACGCCGATAAACGCATGCGCAGCGGGTAAAAAATCAGCGCCAGGATCACCGCCCAGATAATGGCGGAGTAGTAAGGCTGGATCAGGCTGAAAAACGCCAGACTGACCAGTAATAACAGAATGATAAAAAAGAAATTATTACTTTTAAGTGTCGTCATCCGGGACATCCAATGGGGAAACTGCCCACCAGTGTAGAGCGTTACCCATTGATTGTAAAAACAGAGCCGCCTCCGGTGGCAGCGCCGTTTCGCTGTCAGGGTGCCATCACGGCGACGTTGTTGTCAGCGCCCTCAACGGCGCATTCACCCATTTGTTTTACCTGTGCCAGAAGATTTTCTATCTCAGAAAAAGCTAATGCTTTGGAAAAATACCAACCCTGTGCACAGGATTCCGGCAAATTGCCTTGCAAAAAAAGATGCTGCGCTTCATTTTCGACGCCTTCGAAAACGATAATGCGTGGCATATCTTTAAACATGGCGATAAGACCGGGCAGAATATGGCGGTTAATGGACTGTGTACCGATAGAATCCGTTATTGATTTATCAATTTTTATTTCATCTACATCCAGCATGGACAGCCATTTTAAATTGGAATAACCGGTACCGAAATCATCCAGCGCAAATAACACGCCATGCTCTTTATATAAACATATTGACTGCATAATATCTTCTATGCGGCCACTCTGCCTTTCAGTGATTTCCAGCATGATATGTTTCCCTGCCACGCCTTCTTGTTGCAGGGTATCGATAAGCCGCTGATAAAACGTTTTTGAACAGATATCTGAACAACTGACGTTTATGCTTAGCGTGATATCTTTTTCTCTCAACGCAGCACCGCACTCTTTGATCGCATGTTCAACCACGTAGAGACTTATCTTATTAATTAAACCATTTTCTTCTGCCAGCGGAATGAAAATATCCGGGCCGATATTTCCCATCTGTTTATCATTCCAGCGCAACAGCACTTCGACACCGATGATACTTTTATCTTTTACCCGGTACAGCGGCTGATAAACAAAATGCAACTCTTTATTAATAATGGCATTTTCTAATCGGGTTAATAATGACTGGTTCTCATGCTGATTTTTATTGATTAACGCGCCAATAATCAACCCCACCAACGAGGCGACGCAAAAGAGGAAAAGAAGAATATAGCCGTTGTTATTAAACACGAAAGAGTGTCTGACGCCAGCCACAACGCAGATATCATGCCGCGCATCACATGACTTTTCAGTAATAAAAAAAAGTTCATGCACTTTACCATGCTCTATATTTTCGAGCAGCGATGTATTATTGCCTACGCGGAAAAAATGTTGTTTGTGGTTGTAGTCTCCGACCACCGCATTAAAACCCCAGCGGATAGAATCTTCGCGAAAACGGGTGAAAGCGAAAGGTGACACTGTAACAGAAAAATTATTATTATAAACGACATCCGCAGTGATATTGCTCTCAATCAGTGCATCAAACACCCATGTATAACTGCCTCTGCTCACTTTGTTTTTGAACACATTGAGAGACAACGGCGCAGCATATTTCCCCCACAGCGCGGAACAGATTATTCTGCCGTCTTCAACATAGCCAATATCTTTGATCAGCGGATAAGGCCATAAGCGTTTTCTTAACGCGTGCAGATAGGGATCGCTACACGGAGTGTAGACGGAAAACTCTTCGCGTAATGCGTTAATTTCGCGGACCTGAAGAATAATATTATCGCTGCGGGCAAGTATCGATTCGGCATAATCTTCTACTTTTTCCTGGATAAAAGCATAGTAGGCGACTTGCGCAACAATATAGAAAAAAGCAAAAGATAATAATAACGCTGCTATATATATGGAAACGCCTTTTTTCAGCACCTTTATCATTTTGAATACCTTTATGCAGACCACCCCGCGCTGGCGGTCTGCCTGTCATCAATCCCTTTTGCAGAAAATTATTGGCAACATCCTGGTTACTTTATCGCTTCCGGCGCTGAAAAATCCTGCATGCGCCCCACTCTCCTTATCGGCGCTTTTGGCATTTACTTTAAAGACATCTCGCCCTGGCGCGTGATGTCCCCTCCTGGCACCTCCATTAATGGCGTCTTTCTTTATCCAGCAGCAAGCTGAACGCCGCCGGTAAAACGGTAAGCGTCACCAGCGTGGCGACAACCAGCCCGCCGATAATTGCATAGGCCATTGGCCCCCAGAACACCTGATGTGAAATCGGGATCATGCCCAGAATGGCGGCACATGCCGTCAGCATAATCGGGCGGGCGCGGTGTTCTGCGGCAGCCACAATCGCCTCGTTCGCAGCCATCCCCTGCGCCAGATTGCTGTCCACTTCGCTTATCAAAATGACGGCGTTGCGAATAATCATCCCCGCCAGCGCAATCACGCCAAGCAAGGCGACAAACCCCATCGGCGTGCCGGTCGGCAGCATCGCCAGCACAATGCCAGGCAAACCAAAAGGTGCCATCAAAAGCGCCAGCAACATGCGGGAAAAACGCTGCAACTGGAGCATTAACAACACCAGCATCACGATAAGCGTCACCGGTAGCACCGCGTAAACCGAGCCGTTCCCCTTTGCCGATTCCGCTACCGTGCCGCCCTCTTCGATCCGGTATCCTGCAGGCAGTTGCGCACGCAGTTTATCCACCGCCGGGCGCAGGCCAGCCGACAGGTTTTCGGCACTCACACCGGGTGCCAGATCGGTTTGCACCGTAATAAACGGCAGCCGCTGGCGACGCCAGATAACCGGATCGTCCACGCCCCAGCGCACGGTTGCCACTTCGTTCAGCGGAATTTTCGTGCCGTTAGCGCCAGGCAACATCAGTGTCGATAACGTGCCGATATCCAGCCGTTCACGATCGTTGCCACGGAGAACCACATCCACCAGCCGATCATTATCCCGCACCGTGGTCACCGTACGCCCGGACCAGACCGTATTCAGCATTTGTGCAATGCTCTGCGACGAAACCCCTGCCGCCCGCGCCGCAGTCTGGTTCACCTGCAACGTGATGGTTCTTTCCGGTTCACCAGCGGTTAAATTCACTTCGCGGGCAAGCGATGAAGTGCCAATGTCACTCGCCAGCCGCCGGGCGAACTGTTGTACCCTGGCATAATCCGGCCCGCTAACCCGGTATTTCACTGGCCACCCTACCGGCGGCCCTAACTCCAGCGGCGAAACGCGTGTGGTAAACCCGGCGAACTGGCTTTCCAGCACGCTGTCCAGTTGCTGGCGCAGGCGATCGCGCGCCGCTAAATCTTTTGCCACCACCACCAGTTGCGCCGTGTTTTCGTTATCGCGCAGGACATCCATCGGCAGATAAAAACGTATCGCGCCGGAGCCGACATAGGTCGTGTAGTGATCAATATCTTTGTTACCGTTCAACACCTTTTCCAGCCGTTCGACTTGCTTTTCTGTTTCCAGTTGCGCGGTATTAGCGGGCAGCGACAGGCTGACCAGCAGTTCGGGGCGATCCGATGCCGGGAAAAATTCTCCGTGCATTCGGGTGGCACCCACGCACGCCAGCGCCAGCGCCACCACCGCGAGGCCAATGGTCATTAAGCGGTGGCGCAGCGCGCGCGCCAGTAAGGCCTGGTAGGCACGTGCCAGGCGTCCGCTGCCTTTGCTGTGGCTTTCTATTCTGGCGGGCAGCAGCCAGGCCCCGGTCAACGGCGAGAACAGGATCGCCACCACCCACGAGCAAAGTAGCGCTATCAGCACCACGGCAAATAACGAAAAGCAGTACTCCCCGGCGCTGGAGGCGGCAAACCCGACGGGAATGAAACCGGCGATCATCACCAGCGTCCCGGTAAGCATAGGAAACGCGGTGGTTTTAAAGGCGTAGGTAGCGGCGCTTTTGCGCGATTCGCCGGCTTCCAGCCTGGCGACCATGGTTTCGACGGTGATCATGGCATCATCCACCAGCAGGCCAAGCGCAATGATCAGCGCGCCCAGAGAAATCCGCTGCAAGCCAATACCGGCAAGCATCATTCCGGCAAACGTCATCGCCAGCACCAGCGGTATGGCGGCGGCCACCACCAGCCCTGCCCGCATCCCCAGCGAGACAAATGAAACAGCCAGCACAATCAGCACCGCTTCGACAAGCACCCGCACAAAGCCGCTAACCGCATCACTCACCACTGCGGATTGATCGGCGACTTTTGTCATCTCTATGCCGTGGGGCAACTGGGTTTTAATCTCTGCCATCCTGGCGTTGAGCGCCTGGCCGAAACGCAGCATGTTGCCGGTGGAGGCCATAGAAATGGCCAGCCCCATCGCGGGCTGACCGTTGACACGAAACACTGGCGCTGGCGGTTCGGCGAGCTGGCGGCTCACGGTGGCGATATCGGTCAGGGGAATATAGCGATCGTTGATATGCAGGGTAACCGCCCGCAGGCTCTCTTCCGTGGTCAGCGCGCCGCTAACCCGCAGCGCAACGTTATCCTGCCCGGTACGAATAATCCCGGCTGGCTCGACGGCATTTTGTGCATTGAGTGCATCGCTCACCTGCTGGATATCCAGCCCCATGCCAGCCAGTTGCCGGGGAGAAAACGCAATGACGATCTGCTCCTGCTGTTCGCCCAGCAGAGTGATTCTGCCAATATCATGCACTGACATCAGGTCGCGGCGAATATCTTCCACCCGATCGCGCAGTTCACGCGCCGTGTAGCCCTCCGCCGTGAAGCCATAAATCGTGCCGAACGTATCATCAAATTCGTCATTTACCGCCGGTCCCTGCACGCCCTGCGGTAGCGAAGGCGCAATGTCCTGCATCTTTTTGCGCACCTGATACCAGATGTCCGGCACTTGCGCCGGCGGGGTGTCATCGCGCAGATTTACATAGATAACGGCGCTGCCTGCCCGGCTTTCGCTTTCGATGTAATCCAGCCACGGGATCTCCTGTAATTTTTTTTCCAGTACATCCGTGACCAGCCGGGTAGTGTCGGTAACCGTCGCGCCAGGCCACTGCGCCGAGACCACCGCCGTCTTGATGGTAAACGCCGGATCTTCAGTGCGCGGCAGGTTTTCATAACAGAGGATGCCGGTGGCGATAACCAGCATCATAAAAAAGCTCACCAGTTGCTGGTGTTCAAGCGCCCAGGCAGAAAGATTAAAGCGCGGTTTGGTTTCAACGGACCTCATGGCTGCAGCTCTCCCGGCGTCACTTTTTCACCGGCGCGCAGTTTGCTTACGCCTGCGGTGATAACCCGGTCACCCGCACTGATGCCGGTTGCAATCACCGCAGACGAGGCGGTGTAGCTCGCAAGCGTGACCGTCCGAAGCTGCGCCTGCGACTGTTTGTCGATGACAAAGACCGCTGGCTGGTCGCCGACGCGGCTCAACGCCGAGGCGGGCACCACAAAGCCGGGCGATGTCGCCACCGGAATATCAACGGTGGCGCTGGCACCCAGTGCCATCGCCGCTGGTGGGGACTGAAGCGTCAGCCTGACCTGCCATGTGCGCGTTTGCGGATCGGCCTGCGGGCTGATATCACGCAATACGCCGCTGGTTTTCTGCGTGGGATCGGCCAGCAGCGAGACCGAAAACAGGTGCGTCTTTGCTGCCTGCGCGGTCAGTAATTGCGGATCGGCGATAGCAAAAACCACATCGCGCGCGTCGCTGGTCGCCAGCGTGAAGATGCTTTCTCCGGCGCTGACCACTTGTCCTGCAGAGGCGTTAACGCGGGTGATAACGCCATCGGCAGGCGCGGTCAGTTGGGTCCAGGCCAGATTATCCCGGGCATTGCGCACTGCTGCAGCGCTGCTTTTAAGGCGGGATGCGGCAGACTGCCAGTCGGCACGGGCGCTATCAAGCTGCGTGCGGGCGATCGCGCCGGAGGGCATCAGTTTCTGCATCCGGTTCAGGTTCAGCGCGGCAAGCTGTTCGGCGGCGCGGGCGCTTTCCATATCGGCGGTGGCGCTGGCCAGTTGGTTCTTACCGGTTTCACTTTCCAGCGTGGCGAGCACCTGCCCGGCATGTACGCGCGCGCCGATATCCACCTGCCGGCTGACCATGCGGCCATCCAGCCGGAAAGCCAGCACCGTTTCATCATGGGCGTGGATCTCGCCGGTTCGTACCGTGCCCGGATTCGGCGACGCCTGCGCGACTACCAGATAACGCACAGGCCTGGGCGGTGCGGCGTGGTCTGTTTTTTTCTCTCCGCACCCCGTCAACAGCGGAATGACCGCCGCCGTAACCAGTAACGGAAGCAGAGCGAGGAAGGATAAAGCGCGTGCCGCATTAAAAAGGTGGTGCAGACTTTGACGAAAATAATCGGTGAATTGTTCTGACATGACGCCACTCCGGATCGGTAATGGCGCCATTTAACGTGGCGTGCGTCGAGAATCACTCCACGTTTCGTCAAGAATTCATCAAGAGTGCAATTTTTTTTCGCCGCGACCATCCACAGGGAGAGTGATGCTGATCCGTAATCCGCCTTTTTCGGGCAGCGCCGCACTGATACTGCCGCCGTGGGCAACACATATCGCCCGCGCGATAGAAAGCCCCAGCCCGCTGCCGCCGGAATGCCTGGCGCGGGAGGTTTCCGCGCGGGTAAAGCGATCGAACATGATTGGCAGAAAATCGCTTTCCACGCCCGGTCCGTCATCCTCAAAATCGATCCGCCACGCGCTCCCCTGCTGACTGAGGTGGATCGCAAGCTGGCCGCCCCGCCGGCCATAGCGCAGCGCATTTTCCATCAGCACGATAAAGACCTGCCCCAGCCGGAACGCATCGCCAGTAAACAGCGAAGAGGAACGGGACGTCAGCGCCATAGTTATTCCCGCGGCATCAGCCTGCGGTTTCAGCCAGGCGAGCTGCTCGGCTAACAGATCTTCCAGCGACAGCGGCTGAAGATTAAGCGTCAATTGACCGGCATCGGCCAGCGAAAGCAGATGCAACTCATCCGTGAGGCGGCTCAGGTGCTGTAGCTGTTTCATCACCATTCCCAGTTGTTGCTGGCTGGGTTCAAAGACGCCATCAAGCATCCCTTGCAGGCGACCAATGGCGGCGGTGAGCGGAGAACGCAGCTCGTGCGCCATCGCAACGTGCGACGCGCGCAACTCCCGGTCGTAGCGCGCCAGCTGGCGGGTCATGTCATTAAAATCGCTGACAAAACGTACCACTTCGGCGGGCGCATCTTTTACCAGATCCGCCTGGCGGCCAAATTCGCCTTGCGTGACTTCATCGGCCGCTTCGCGCAGGTGGCTGAACTGTAAAGAGAGTGGCCGGGCGTAACGTAGCCCCATAATCACAATAAAGGGGATCATCACCAGTACCAGCACGCCCACCATGATCCAGTCGGCCGAGGCGATGGAGGGCTTCGAATAGCTTATCCCCCACCATTTATCGACGATCTCATGGAAACGCACCGGGTTCGCCTGCGGGTTGTCCAGCAGGGCGAGGTACTCCGCTTTCACCGCAGACGGCATATCATGCAAAACCCAGAAGTTTTGCACGGCGCAACGCAGCCACATACACAGGGCAATGACAATAACAGTGCCGATAGCCAGCGCGATGATGCGCGCGCAAATCCAGCGCCACAACGATTGATGAGCACGATTTTTCATGGCTGGCGGAACCTGTAGCCAATACCGCGCACATTCGCTAAAACGCCGGTAACACCTGCGTTTTCCAGCTTTTTGCGCAAGTTGTAGACATGCGTATCGACCACGCGCTCCAGCGCTTCGCTCTCCGGCAAACAGTGTTCCAGCAAGTGCTGGCGGGAAAACGGCAATGTCGGGTGGCGCATCAGCGTTATCAGGATGGAAAACTCCGTTGGCGTCAGTTCCAGGCTGCGCACACTGTTTTCAGCCTGGGTGACCGTTGCGGTGATGGCGACAGTATCCACCTCCAGCGTCTGCCAGCGGAGCACCTCTTCCTGCGTGTTCGTTCGTTTACTGCGCCGCAGCACCGCCTGCACGCGTGCCACCACTTCGCCAGGGTGATACGGTTTCACCACATAATCATCGGCCCCGTATCGCAACGCCCCTATGCGCTCAGAAGTATCCCCCATGGCGGTGACCATGATCACCGGGACATCGTTAATGCGCCGCAGCGCCGCCAGCACCTCGGTGCCATTCATGCCCGGCAACATGATATCCAGTAAGATCAGATCAGGTTTCCAGCGCTGCGCCATGTCCAGCCCTGTCAGCCCATCTCCGGCCAGCGAAACGTCATAGTTTTCACGTCGCAGATAGGCTTCCAGTACGCTGGCCGCATCGGCATCATCTTCAATCACAAGCACTCTACGGGATATCATTTGCTTACCTTGACCATTTCTTAATAATTCCCTGACCGTTTATTGATATGACCTGTCTATATTCCTTGTCAGGACATGGCGAACCTTCGCCGCAGCATACTACCCCACCCAGCGAGATGTGATGATGATAATGAGAAAAACCGTGTTGTATAGCGCCTGTCCCCTGCTGGCTCTGTTTGCCTCCACAGCCAGAGCCGACGACGCCCCCGCCGTGCAAAACGGAGTGACGGTGGGCATTGGCGGGGAATATGCCCCGCGCTACAGCGGTTCAGACAAGCAACGTGTGCAGGTGGTTCCGGTAATTCAGATCCGCGATAATGCGCTCTTTTTTGATTCGCAAAAAGGGCTGGGTTATGACCTGCAAACCGACAATGGTTTTTATCTGGAACATACGCTGGGTTATGCGTCAGGCCGCGCCGATCGTGATTCTGGCTGGCGGGACGGCGCGGAAAACTTAAAAGGCATGGGCAATATTGACGCCACGCTGAATACCGCGCTGGCGGTTGGCTGGCAAGCCACAGACTGGCTGGTGCTGGAAAGCAAAGCCACCCTGCCACTTACCGACAGCCAGGGGGTGCAGTATCAGGCGTCCCTCACCTTGCTGCCGGTGCAGACCACCCGCGATACGCTGGCTTTCCAGTCTGCCGCGCTGTTTGGCGATAGCCGATATATGAACACGTTTTACGGTGTCAGCCAAAAGCAAAGTCTGCGTTCCGGCTATGCGCGCTACCACGCAGAACAGGGATTTTATGGGATCGATAATAGTCTGACGTGGAGCCATCAATTTGATGCCCACTGGGGAACATTGCTGAGCGCCAATTACACATGGCTGAACGATCACGCGGCTGACAGCCCAATTGTGCTGCGCCGTAACCAAAGCTCAGCGGTCATTGCCATTACGTATACTTTTTGAAAGGTGCGGGAAAAATGGACAAAAACGATTATCAGTTTCTGGCAAAAATATGGTTTGCCTGTGGTGTCGTTTATCTGGCGGCTTATCTGACCTATATCAGCAGTTAACCGTAAAAATACTGTTGCAGTAGCCATAGTGAATGCCGCGCTGGATAGAGAACGCCGTGCGGCATACCAAAGCGACCATATCTGTCTGGTTTGATGTATTTCTTATGCAATAATTCTGAAGTACTTACTTAGGTGATTATTTATTCTCTGGCAATAAATATTGCTCTGTAGATCGGTGCGTTACGGTTTATTGCCGCCATACATTTTATTTACGCGGTTTCTCTCCTCAGTGATATTTCTTTAATTTACGTTAACAATATCAATTTCATTCAAAAAAATTGCTGCATCAAAGTTATACAATATATCAACGATCGATCACCTTACAATTGATAGATATAAACTATTGCTTTTCAGTTTTATTAAGATTTTAACGATCGATCACTAATCAATACCTTCTCATGGCCGATAAAACGTAGATGCCGACCGCTATAGCGGCCAGGCATGCAGATAAATTTCACTAAGGGAAGACCATGGAAAATACAACAACGATCGGTAAGCCAAAGGGTATAAGTATCAGAAATAAGATAATGCTATCTTTCGGGATATTATTATTGTTATTACTTTTTATTGCCGGAAATGCGATTTACCGGCTTGATGAGGCGAAAAATAAAATATCCAAAATCGTGACTGAAGATTACCCGACCACCGCGCTGGGTAATAATTTAATCCGCGATGTTAATGGTTCAACGACGCTGTTTCTTAATGCGATCATTGAAAAAGATGCAGCTAAAAAAGCACAGTTGATTACAGACCTTGCCGCCAGGTCTGAACAAATAAGCAAACTGTATAAACAGCTGAATAAACAGGCTGATGATGATGCGTCGCAGGCTCTGTTAGAGAAAATCACCGCCGCGCGCAGTCTCTATATTCAGTCCCGTAGCAAAGTGATTGGCAATATACAAACCAATCCTGACGCCGCCGTCACGGAATATACAACCAACACGCGTAATTATGAAAGCCAGTATATTGAGAAGATTAATAAATTTATCAGCCTGCAACGGGATGAAATGCAAACGTCATACAGTGATTTTTTGCATGATTACAATCTGAGTCGAATGGTGATGATCTTCATTACCCTCATCTGTTTTATATTCGGCATTATCATGGCAATCATTATTTCACGTGCCATTGTTGGCCCTATCAAACATGCCGTTGATGCGGCGATCAGGATCGCGAAAGGCGATCTGGGCACCGAGATAAAAGTCACCTCAAAAGACGAAACGGGGCTGCTGACAGGCGCAATCGGCCACATGCAGGAGGAGCTGAAAAAAATTGTTCTGGAGATCCGCAGCGGCGCGGAAAATATTGCCACTGGCGCATCGCAGATCATGGCCGGTACACGCGATTTATCTGCCCGTACGGAAGAACAAGCGAGTTCCATTGAGCAAACTGCCGCCTCCATGGAGCAAATCTCTTCAACGGTTAAGAATACGGGTGATAATACGGCAAATGCGTCGCAGCTTTCTGCAAGAGCCAGTGACGCGGCGAAAGATAACGGCAAATTGATGACCTCGCTGACGCAGGAAATTCACAATATCAGCAGCTCGGCGGACAAAATGTCTGACATTATTAATTTGATTGATTCTATCGCCTTCCAGACCAATATCCTGGCGCTTAACGCCGCGGTTGAAGCAGCTCGCGCAGGTGAACATGGCAAAGGGTTTGCCGTGGTGGCGCAGGAAGTTCGCAATCTGGCGCAGAAAACGGCGAATTCGTCGAAAGATATCCGTGCGCTGATTGAAAACTCGACACAGCAGAGCGTGCGCGGCCTGGAGATGGTGCGTCAGGTGAACGGTAAAATGGACGAAATGGTCGAGAACGTGGATAACGTCTCCAGTATTCTGAAAGAGATCGAACAAGCGAGCCTCGAACAGAGTGACGGCGTACAGCAAATCAACATTGCGATCGGCCAGATTGATACCACTACCCAGCAAAATGCGGCGCTGGTCGAAGAGTCGGTTGCCGCGTCTGAAATGCTCAACGAACAAGCCAGAGTGATGAAAGAGTTGGTGAGTGTTTTCAGGGTTCCGGCGAGCGTTTGACTTTGTACGAACACGATTCGCAGTAAAACGGTGGTGATGAATACGTCGCCGTAAATCGGCAACGTGCGCAACAATCATAGCGTCGGCGGGTCTCCTGCCAGCCGACGCCAATTCCCGTTTCAACGTCAGCCACGGCATCGCCACTCTTTCCCGGCGCGGATGAGACGCCGCCAACAGGCACGAAAATGTTCGAAAATACCCTTATTTTTACAGGTTCATCGCGTGAAACCGCCACACCGTTACGGTTTCCATTGACACTCCAGACCGCAAACCGTCCGGATGAAGTTGCACAGCGCTTGCGCGCCTTCAGCAATAGTTGGAAAGGTTGCCGAATGGTAGATACCTTCGCCATCTGCGCCGAACAGATGTTGATACTCCGGCTTAACATCGATGGAAGTGAACCGCTTTAGGGTCTCGCGATTACAACGAATGCGGTAGCCATTTTTAAAGCGTTGCAGCATATGCACACCGGTGGTGGAATTACCGGTGCTTCTGGCAATATTTAACATCTACGCCTCTCCTTAATACGCGAAAAATAGTAACCCTCACATTACTGAATTTCTGATACTGCGCTATTTCCCCGCATTTTTTGGCAGCAAGTAATCCGGTGTTGTACGCCGGGTTATTAAGCCAGTGGTTTTAAAATGATATTGGTAAGGGCCATCAATATAGAATGGCAACTCAATGATAGCCTTGTGGCTACTGCGCACATCCAGATAAGCAAACAGCTGGTAAATGGCCAGATCAGGGCAGAAAGCACGATTGTCATCACTGCATATCGTGCCGTCATAGCGACTGATTCCATCGTCGTCATATTTCGCCGCGATTTCACCGCCTTCTACAGGCAGCGTTAATTGGCCCTCTGAAACGTAATACATAATTTTCGGATCGCTAATCACGCCCGCTTTTTCCTTCTGCATCACCAGAATCGTCGCCTTTGCTTGTTTATAGGGAGGCGAAAGTTTTGCGACATCCTCAGACTCCAGCGTATACAGATACGTTTTTTCGCCCCCCATTTCGTCGCTATCTTCTGATACTTTCCATTTACCCGGCATCGCTGTCTCAAGGTAGGCATTTGCGACAGCATAGTAGGCGTTAACCCTGCTATCCGTTTCCTTTATATCTAAGCCCGGTTGCATAACATTTTCAAAAGCAGCCAACAATGGCGCGCTTTTTAATTTGACGACAGGTTCCGAGGTACTGGCGTCCAGTTTCTTGAGTTCAGGGAGATATTTAGCCCGATATGTATCACGATAAATTGATACACACTTAGCGTCCTTGGCTACCGCCATTTCATAGTTTTCTAGTGCCGCCTTCGTCAGGATCATAAGCTGCTGACCATCGCGAATTTCAACACTATCCACATCCATCGCTGCCGGGCATTTATTTACCGCAGTTTTAGGTGCTGCACTCACGCTAAAGCTGATGCAGGCCGCAAGCAGCATGGCCGATGCGTAGGTTATTTTTTTGATCATGTTTCATTCCTGTGTGTATTTATTATCTGTTTGGATTGCGCCTGTATCGCGCATCATCAGTCATTCACGTTTAAATGATTGCGGCGCTTATTACGCGCAAGACCCGATTATTCGGCCCCGCTAACAAACCGACACGCATTGGCTCGCGGCAAGAGAACGCTTCAATGCGCTTGCATCAGGCATAAATGAGATTTTCCCTACGGGGAACAGTCTATTTTTACCCGCTTTCAGGTACCAGCTTTTGGCGAGACTTTTTAGCTAAATTCTTTGCTACTTCAAACATTTCCTGAATGCGGCCCGCTTCGCCTCTTGATCAGTGACAGAATTTAGCAATACTGTATATAAACACAGTTAACCGGATTCATCATCATGCAGTTCATCCCATCGACCGAGAGTGATCGCCTCATTCCCCTTCCGCTCTTTGCTGAGCGCGTTCCTTGTGGCTTCCCAAGCCCGGCGCAGGATTATGTCGAAGAGCGGCTTGATTTAAACAAACTGGTGGTTAAACACCCCAGCGCGACTTACTTTGTCAGGGTAAGCGGGGATTCGATGATCGGTGCGGGGATTAGCGATGGTGATTTGCTGGTGGTTGATCGCTCATTGACCCCAGTGCACGGTGATATTGTTGTTGCGGCGGTTGCCGGGGAATTCACGGTGAAGGAGTTGCGGACCCGCCCTGTTCTCCAGCTCATCCCGCATAATGTTCATTATGCGCCGATTGTTTTCCAGGCTGAGGAAGAGTTGCAGATCTTCGGCGTCGTGACATTTACGTTGAAGTCAAATCGACATGTTCGCGCTTGTTGATGTGAATAACTTCTACGCCTCCTGCGAGACGCTGTTTCGCCCGGATCTGCAGGGGAAACCTGTCGTTGTCGTATCCAACAACGATGGGTGCATTATTTCGCGATCGCGTGAGGCAAAGAACCTGGGCATAGACATGGCTGCGCCTTATTTCAAAATCAAAGATGAGCTTCATCGTCAGCGCGTGACGGTGTTTAGCTCAAATTATGCGCTGTATGCCGACCTCAGCAATCGAGTCATGTCGACGCTGGCTGAAATCACCCCCTCCGTCGAGCTTTATTCTATTGATGAGGCTTTTATCGATCTGTCTGGCGTATCAAACTGTATTTCACTTGAGGCATTCGGCCATCAGATCCGTAATCAGATTTTGAAAAATACCGGGCTGACAACGGGCGTTGGCATTGCCCCAACGAAAACCCTCGCCAAGGTGGCCAATTATGCCGCCAAAAGATGGGCCAGCGCCGGGGGAGTTGTGGATATTTCCTCCCGGGAGCGGCAACGTAAGTTACTGTTTCACGTGCCGATACATGAGGTCTGGGGCGTGGGACGTCGCATCAGTAAAAAACTGGCGTTAATGGGCATTGAAAATGCGCTGCAACTTGCCGACAGTTCAACCTGGGTTATCCGTAAACACTTCAATGTTGTGCTGGAACGAACCGTGCGGGAACTGCGCGGCGAATCATGTCTGGCATTTGATGAATTTCCCCCCACCAAGCAGCAAATTATCTGTAGCCGCTCTTTTGGCAAGCGGATCACGCAGTATTCAGATATGCATCAGGCCATTTGCGCCTATGCTGAACGCGCGGCAGAGAAGTTACGCGCGGAACATCAGTTCTGCCGCTTCATCAGCGTCTTTATTCGTACCAGCCCGCATGCGGATAATCGTATTTACTACGGAAATCAGGCATCCGTGACGTTGATGACGCCGACTAATGATACGCGCGACATTATCCGTGCTGCGACAAGCTCGCTGGATCAGATATGGCGGGAGGGGCATCGTTATATGAAGGCTGGCGTGATGCTTTCAGATTTTTTCAGCAGCGGCGTTGCCCAACTCAATCTGTTTGATGAGAATCGCCCCTACGCGAACAGCGCAGCGCTGATGGAAACCATTGATCGTTTAAATACATCGGGGAGAGGAAGCGTCTGGTTTGCAGGACAGGGAATTGAAAAAAACTGGGCGATGAAACGCGACATGCTTTCCCCCGCCTACACCACACGCTATTCCGATCTGCCTGTCGTGAAATAAAGACCGTACAGAAACCATAACCGACCGCGATTTTCATCAACAAATGCGCCGACAGACTGGCGCATTTGTCATATCAGGCATGCTTATGCATGGCTGTACTCTTTTACCAGCTGGCGCAGATCCAGCTCAGAGGAGTAGTCCACGTCCGGCATTGAGAAGCCATTCAGCGCGTAAAACTCGGCAAGATACCCGGCGAAGTCACCAACGGTTTTAAAGTTCTCGGTGGTGACCCGTTTTCTTAGCAACTCCACGGCTTGCTGAACATCCGGGCGCAGCTCGAAATCATCAAGGCGGATCCGCCGCTCCTCATCCGTTACGACGTTGCCCATTGGTGGGTAAAGGTGGTTCAACATCAGCCTGTGCATCTGCTCGATACAGGTTTCATGCAACCGCTTCTGCTTCATTACCTTGTACAGCAAGGTAATGTATAACGGAAACATAGGGATAAAGGCGCTGGCTTTGGTCACCAGCGCTTTGCACACCACCGCATAGGCATGACCATTAATGCGCTGGAGCTGTGCGTCAAGCTGGTCGGCTGTTGCGTGCAGATGGGCTTTCGCCGCGCCTAACGCGCCCTCTTTATAGAGCGGCCTCGTTGATTTCGGGCCAGTATAAGAGTACGCCACCGTTTTGAACCCCTCAGCCAGCACACCAGCCGCCGATAACATATCAATCCAGCGTTGCCAGTCTTCCCCGCCCATGACTTTTACCGTATCGGCAAGTTGTTGTTCGGTCACCGGTTCCAGCGTCTGATTCACCATCTTGCGGGTTTCCAGGTCAAAACCCGGGCCGGAAAAGGCTTGCCCGCGCACGCCAAGCGTCGAGGTGTAGCGCGTGCCATCCGGGCAAATTCGCACGCCAGAGGCAACCGAATAGACAAGCAGATCAATGCTGCCGCCAAACTCCTGCTTGATGTATGCAATCACGTCGTTGCGGGTCGTATCGGAAAAAGCATCCGCGATAAAATTTTTCGCGATAAGCCCTTTCTCATGCGCCCGGCGACGAAAAAAAATATTGTTATACCATCCGGCGCTGCCTATACCTTTTTCGCCCGGACTTTTTTCAAATGAAACGCCAATCGTATCGGCACCGCCACCAAAGGCCGCCGCGATGCGTGAGGCCAGCCCATATCCGGAAGAGGCACCAATCACCAACACCTTGCGCGGACCATAGATTTCCCCATGCGACTCAACATAGTTAATTTGTTTATCAATGCCCTGGCGTAAACCTTCAGGATGGCAGTTTTTAGCCACATTGCCTTGAATAATAAGCTCCATCAGTTCACCTCCTCAGCCAGCGCTTTTTCCAGCGGCGGCAGAACGACGGCTTCACCGACAATAACCTTATCCCCATGCTGATTGGTGCACGTGGTTTTAAGCCGCACCCGATTTTTTTCGCAATTAATCGCGATAACTTCCGCCGTCGCCGTAATCGTATCGCCAATAAATGTTGGCTTAATAAATTTGAGATCCTGGCCAAGATAAATAGAACCGTTGCCGGGCAGTTTATTAGCAATTACCGCTGAGATGAGCCCACTTACCAAAATACCATGAACAACACGTTGCCCGAATATACTTTCCCGCCCTGCACTCTCATCCAGATGAACGGGGTTGGTATCGCCAGATGCCAATGCAAAATCTGCGACGTCATTATCCGTCAATGTTTTTTTAAACTCTGCACACTGACCAATATGCAAATTGTGGATTGAATTAACCATAAAGCACACGTCCTTTTCAGATATATTTTGAAAGCGTTTAACGGAAGCATTTAGAGAAACAACTAATTGTATCCATATACACCTTTTTCCCCCAACCTCGTCAACCCCCATAGAATTGTCATTAGCTATAAGAATGGATTTATATTTATCTTTTCAGATACGGAGCATGTGTAAATTACCCCTTAAATTAGATTTTTTACTTAAGTCGAAAATTGCCATGCAGCGCCACCCCCGTAGCTACCCGAGGAGAAGAAAGCGTTTTATCAATAAGATACCTCCGGTGCCAACAAGAAAGATCTACATGCAATCCTTATTAAAGTTTAAGAAAAAGATCATGAGCGATGAATTAATGATGAATGAAAAAACCACCAGACAAATGCAGTAAATAAGGTTAATTACAGAAAAATAAGAAGCATTGTAATTTTAACGCCATTGTTAACAACTTTTAAGTATTGACGCATATCAATACTGTAAAAAAATCTCTGCGCATTAATAGTCGAATCATTTAAATCAAAAGGTAATACAAATGAAGGACACGGATATTGTCGTTCTTGATTGTGCAAGAACTGCTATCGGCGTACTAAATGGATCGCTTGCTGAAATTAGTGCACCGCAATTAGGCGCCACGGTGATTAAAGCGCTTCTGAAAAAAACAGGTATTGCAGCAAAAGAGATCGATGAAGTTATTATCGGCCAGGTACTTACCGCAGGCAGCGGGCAAAATCCGGCGCGCCAGACGTTAATTCAGGGAGGTATTCCTGTCGATGTTCCGGCGCTGACAATTAATAAAGTGTGTGGTTCGGGGTTAAAAGCGCTGCAACTGGCATGGCAGGCGCTGAAATGTGGTGATGCCGAATTAATTATTGCCGGAGGGCAAGAAAGTATGAGCCAGGCACCGCATGTTTTACCCCATTCACGTAACGGCATGAAAATGGGTAACTGGCCAATGCTGGACAGCATGGTGAAGGATGGCCTCTGGGATGCTTTTCATGATTATCACATGGGGATCACCGCCGAGAATGTGGCCGAAAAATATGCGATCACACGTGAAGAACAGGATGCTTTCGCCCTTGCGTCACAACACAAAGCAGCAATCGCGTTAGAAACGCATCATTTTGCCAGTGAAATTGTTCCGGTTGACATCACCCGCCCTCGTAAAGAACCCGTCCTGTTTGATACCGATGAATTTCCCCGTCCGCAAACATCGCGTGAAGGCTTAGCCAAACTCCGACCAGCTTTTAAAACCGATGGCACCGTTACCGCCGGTAATGCCTCTGGCGTTAACGATGGTGCAGCAATGGTTATCCTGGCAACGGCGAAAAAAGCGCGTGAGCTGGGGATCAAACCGCAGGCCAGGATCGTGGCGTTCGGTACTTCAGGCGTCTTGCCAGAAATAATGGGAACCGGCCCCATCACGGCGTCTCGTCATGCGCTAACCAGGTCGAACTGGCAGGTTGATGAGTTGGATCTTATCGAAGCCAATGAAGCCTTCGCCGCTCAGGCCATCGCCGTCAACCGGGAAATGGGCTGGGATCTCTCCAGAGTGAATGTCAATGGCGGCGCGATTGCGCTCGGCCACCCTATCGGTGCATCCGGCACGCGAATTTTTGTCTCTTTGCTCCATGAAATGCAGCGCAGAAAAAGCAAAAAAGGTCTGGCAACGCTGTGCATCGGCGGTGGTATGGGTATCGCCGTCACCGTCGAAATGGAATAACGCCGCGATGAAGAATGTTATTTAACGTGAGGAAATGATGATGGGTAAAGTTGCGCTTGTGACCGGTGGGATCCGCGGTATTGGTGGAAAAATCAGCCTTCGCTTTCTGCTGGAGCATTACCAGGTTATCGCCATTGATACGGATGCGGATCGCCTGAAAGAGTGGGTTGAGATCCAGCGAGAAGCAGGGTTTGCCAAAGCCGACGCTATTCGCTGTGACGTCAGCGATTACGCGCAGTGTCAGGACACGGTCGGTACACTGCTGAAGCAATATGGTCATATCGATGTTCTGGTAAACAACGCGGGTATTACCCGCGATGCAACCTTTAAAAAAATGGATAAATCGCAATGGGATGCGGTTATTCAGGTCAATCTGAACAGCATGTTCAATATGACCAAACCCGTTCTGGATAACATGCTGGCTAACCAGCGCGGGCGCATCATTAATATATCGTCGATAAATGGTCAGAAAGGACAGTTTGGCCAGACTAATTATTCTGCCGCCAAAGCGGGTGTGCATGGTTTCACGAAAGCACTGGCGCAGGAGGTAGCACGTAAAAATATTACCGTTAATACCATCTCCCCAGGCTACATCAACACCGAGATGATGCAGGCCATCCCCACCGATGTACTGGAAGCTATTGTGGCGCAAATTCCCGTTGGTCGCCTCGGCGAAGCCGATGAAATCGCCGAACTGGCCCTGTATCTCGCCAGTGATAAGGCCGGGTTTGTTACCGGCTCCAATATCGCCATCAATGGCGGCCAGCATATGTATTAAAGATATGCCATTTCCGGGCCTCACCGGCGATACATCTGGTGAGGCAATATTGGGGACTCAGGATTTTTTATCATGCTTGAAAAATTAAGTTCGTTTGTTGAGCTTGCGCGCAGGAAAAGGCCGAAAATAATTGCCGTTGCCGCAGCAGAAGATTCTCATGCACTCGAAGCCATTAAATGGATCAGAAATGACGGGCTGGCAGAGGCCATTCTGATTGGTTGCCGGGATAAAATAACCTCGCTCGCCGAACATCTTAAATTTGATATCAGCCATATCGAAATAATTGATATTGCAGATAAAACAGAAGCCTGCAAAGCGGCGGTGAGCGTCGTTAAATCCGGGCGAGCGCATATTTTAATGAAAGGACTTGTCGATAGTGCCATTTATTTGCGCGCGATTTTAAATAAAGAGACTGGCATTGCGGCATCGCGGCTTGTCACGCAATTAGCGTTTATCGAAAGCCCGCATTATCACAAGCTGTTTGCAATCACTGATGCCGGTATCACTATTACACCTGATCAGCGAGATAAAGCCACGATGATTGCCCAGTCGGTTAATGTCCTGCATCAGGTTGGTATTGCGGTGCCCAAAGTCGCGCTGATTGCCGCCGTTGAGCATATTACGCCTGCAATCGCCGCTACCGTGGATGCCGCGGCGCTGAGCGGCATCGCTTATGATAACTGTATTGTTGAAGGACCGCTGTCCATCGATCTGGCTTTTAATAAAGAATCCTGCCGACATAAAGGGTTGCATTCGCAGGTCGGCGGCGATATTGACCTGGCCATCCTTCCGGATATCAACAGCGCCAATGTCTTTTATAAAACGGTGATGCAGCTTGGTGGAGCATTGAGCGCAAGCACACTGACGGGAACAACAAAACCGGTGGTATTTACCTCACGATCAGACAGCGCTAAAACAAAATATTTTGCTATTGCTTGTGCGATATCTCAATGCAAGGACTGACTATGTATATTTTGGTGATTAATCCAGGTTCAACGTCTACAAAAATTGCGGTATATAACAACCGCACGCAGCTTATTTACCGCACATTTAACCATGATGAAAAAGAGATGGCGGCTTTTTCCACGATTCTGGATCAAAAAGCCTTTCGCAAACAGATTATTCTCGACATATTGCAGGAACATGGTTTTCGCTTAAATGAGATTGATATATTTATCGGGCGCGGTGGTCTGGTTCGTCATTTGCAAAGCGGCGTTTATCGTATTAATGATGACTATATTCACGATGCCAGTGTCGGCCTGAACGGTGAACATGCTTCTAATCTGGGTGCCATATTGGCCTGGGAACTCGCGCGGGCGGTAAATAAACAAGAGATGGCGTATACCGTTGATCCTGTCGTCGTCGACGAATATGACCCGATAGCTAAAATATCCGGAATGCCGGAGATTTCACGCGTGGGCGCTTTTCACGCGCTGAATCAAAAAGCTGTCGCGCACCGTTATGCCACGGAAACAAACCGCCCCTATTCCACGCTTAAATTGATCGTGGCCCACTTAGGTGGCGGCATCAGCGTGGGCGCTCATCGCGAAGGTCGTATTGTGGATGTGAATTCAGCCCTGGGCGGCGATGGGCCATTCTCGCCGGAACGCGCAGGCCGCCTTCCCAGCTATGAATTATTAAAACTGTGCTTTTCAGGGCAGTACACGTATGCGCAATTGAAGAAGAAGTTGATTGGCGAAGGCGGCGTATATGGCTATCTCGGCACCAAGGATATCCGTGACGTTGAGCAACAGATTATGGATGGGAATAAAAAAGCGCAGGACATTCTGGAAGCCATGGCCTACCAGATAGCCAAAGAGATCGCCTCGTGCGCCGCCGTACTGGAGGGTTGGGTCGATGCCATCATCATTACCGGCGGCATTGCCTATAACAGAAGAATTGTCGAACTTATTCGTCAGCGCGTCAGTTTTATTACATCTGAAATCGTCGTTTATCCTGGTGAGGATGAAATGTTCGCGCTGGCCGATGGTGTACTGGCAGCGATGGAAGGTCAAAGGGAGTTAGTCGAATACTGAAGAGGTATTAATGATGGGTAAAAAGAATATTGCATTGTTTCCAAATCAAATCTCCGTGACGAAATCTAATGGCAGTGTATGCCTGCACATCGATTTCAACGATGGACAGGAGGATATTTCAATTGAGCTGAGTAGTACGGAGGCAGAACATCTTTCAAGCGCGCTGGGTACCCGGCAAAATGAAATTCTTATTGCGGCCGAATATGCCGATTAAAAAAACAACGGGAACCGGTCTGGTTCCCGCCTTTTATTTATCATTCGCAAACTAATTATCCGACACCACCGCGATTTTCAACGGCTGCGTTTCGCATGCCGTTCCCAGTTATCCTGTTTCGCCTGCTCAGATTTGCGGATCGCAACATAGCAAGCGCCACTTCCGCCGTGGTGCGGCAGCGCGGTGCAAAACGCCTGAACCTCATCGAATTCAGGTAGCCAGCGCGCCAGATAACTCCGAATGATATTCGCATGCGAACCCTCTTCACGCGCTTTACCATGAATGATAAGCACATTGCGTAGCCCATCCTGGCGCGCATGATACATAAAACGAAACACCATTTGTCGGCACTGTTCAACCGGCTGGCGCAGTAAGTTCAGGCTTGCCTGTTGGCCATATTTTCCCTGGCGCAATTTATCAAGCACCCCTTGCTGCAGGCCTTCTCGTTTGAACTCCAGCGGTGAATCAAGCGGCACGATATCAAGAAACCCGGTGGTCAGAAAGTTGTCGAGTTGCAGCGTGTCGACGCGTTGTAGCGTGCGCGAATTGTGGCTCGGTTGCCAGTGCACATCGGCACTGCGCTTCAGGGGTTGGACATCTTCCATGGCGTCAAGAAAAAGCAATTTGTCGTCAGGGTTCATAGTGCAGTCCTCCGGCTACTTCAGCCCCCGTACTATAGCTGGCACGGCATGCGCTCACAATGCCTGCTGGCAAAATGGCTTTTGCACCCGAAAAAATAATAGCGAATGGTTCTCCTGGATGATATTCCAATAACATTACTCTTAGTAATGTTATGAAAAACTCAACTTAAGAAAAATTAATATTCTGAATTTCAGTTAAATTAACGTGAAATCAATCACCAATTCTTACTGGAAATATGATGAAGGAACGCTATAACTATATTTACCGCGCAAGGATGAAAATGCAAAAAATAACGAACGGATGCGCTGCTGTGTGTACTGTAGAGCCTGACGGATGTCGGCAGGCTCTATTTTTTTATTCGCGAAATAAGCGCAATATATCATCTATTAAATAATGCATACTTCGCTGGCTATTATTTCACCAGCTTATTTCTTTACCCAGAATATAGTCTCTTTCGGGGTATAGCAGCATCGCCGGACGTTTGGTAAATTGGCGCCGTTGCCCACTGAAAAGGATGCCAGATGCTGACTTTACTTGAAGATAATATTTCCACGCCGCTTGGCCCGCTTTGGGTGCTGTGCGATGAACAATTCCAGCTTCGCGCGGTTGAGTGGGAAGAACACAGCGATCGGATGGTTGAGTTATTAAATATCCACTATCGCCGGGAGGGTTACCAGCGAGTGGCAGCGCATAATCCGGGCGGGCTAAGCCAAAAATTGCAGGACTATTTTGACGGCGATCTGGCAGTGATTGAAACTCTGCCGACGGCAACTGGCGGCACGCCTTTTCAGCGCGACGTGTGGCAAGCGCTACGCACCATCCCCTGTGGTCAGGTCATGCATTATGGTCAACTGGCGGTAAAACTGGGACGTGCAGGTGCCGCGCGTGCGGTCGGCGCAGCGAATGGTTCAAATCCGGTGAGTATTGTCGTGCCCTGCCATCGCGTTATCGGCAGTAACGGCACAATGACGGGATATGCGGGCGGCGTGCAGCGAAAAGAGTGGTTGCTACGCCATGAAGGGTATCTTCTATTGTGAGAAAAAACGCACATTTAGCGTTCTTTTCACCCTCTTTTGTGGTAAAAGCCTTAGCGAAATGATGGAATTTCAAAGAGATGGTGCAATGTCATCTCTTTTCATTTCTGCCTCCCGTTTTATAAATCGTGAATTGACGTTTTACCGGGCTTACGCGGCCAGTAAAAAGCTGTTAAAATTGACCAATATCAATTACGGCGTTGAGCAGACCTATGATCCCGGAAAAGCGAATTATACGACGCATTCAGTCTGGCGGTTGTGCAATCCATTGCCAGGATTGCAGCATTAGCCAGCTTTGCATCCCCTTTACTCTTAATGAACACGAGCTGGATCAGCTCGATAACATCATTGAGCGTAAAAAGCCCATCCAGAAAGGTCAGACGTTGTTCAAAGCCGGGGATGAATTGAAATCGCTGTACGCTATCCGCTCCGGTACGATCAAAAGCTACACCATTACTGAACAGGGCGACGAGCAGATCACAGGTTTCCATCTGGCGGGTGATTTGGTGGGCTTTGATGCCATTGGTACTGGCCATCATCCGAGCTTCGCGCAGGCGCTTGAAACATCGATGGTCTGTGAAATCCCGTTCGAAACGCTGGATGACCTCTCGGGTAAAATGCCCAATCTGCGTCAGCAGATGATGCGTCTGATGAGCGGCGAGATCAAAGGCGATCAGGATATGATCCTGCTGCTTTCGAAGAAAAATGCAGAAGAACGCCTGGCGGCATTTATTTATAACCTCTCACGCCGTTTTGCACAGCGCGGCTTCTCCCCGCGTGAATTCCGCCTGACGATGACGCGTGGCGACATCGGCAACTATCTGGGTCTGACGGTGGAAACCATCAGCCGTCTGTTAGGCCGTTTCCAGAAGAGCGGCATGCTGGCGGTGAAAGGAAAATATATCACCATTGAAAATAGCGACATGCTGGCGCAACTGGCCGGTCATGCGCGTAACGTTGCCTGATTTTTTCCCCGCCTGATATCCCCTTTGCCGGGTCATTAATTTATCTGATTTATTGATCTGGCGAAGGCTTTCCCCTGTTTCATTCAGCACTTATGGGTTATCTTTTACTGACAGACTGTGGTGACAGATGTAAGGAGACCCTGTATGGCTAAGTATCAGAATATGTTGGTCGCCATCGATCCCAATCAGGACGATCAGCCAGCGTTACGACGTGCTGTGTATTTGCATCAACGGATTGGCGGCCGCATTAAAGCGTTTTTGCCTATCTATGACTTCTCTTACGAAATGACCACCCTTCTGTCCCCAGACGAGCGTACCGCAATGCGCCAGGGCGTCATCAGCCAGCGTACCGCGTGGATCCGCGAACAGGCGAAATACTATATCGACGCGGGTGTGCCAATCGAAATCAAAGTGGTCTGGCACAATCGTCCCTTCGAAGCCATTATTCAGGAAGTTCTGGCAGGTGGACACGATTTACTGCTGAAAATGACCCACCAGCATGACAAACTGGAATCCGTTATTTTTACGCCGACCGACTGGCATCTGCTGCGTAAATGCCCGTGCCCGGTGTGGATGGTGAAAGACCAACCCTGGCCGGAAGCCGGACGTGCAGTGGTCGCAGTCAACCTTGCCAGCGAAGAGATTTACCACAACTCGCTGAATGAAAAGCTGGTCAAAGAGACGCTGCAACTGGCCGAACAGGTAAACCACACCGAAGTTCATCTCGTTGGCGCTTACCCGGTGACGCCTATCAACATCGCGATTGAACTGCCGGAATTCGATCCCAGCGTATACAACGACGCCATTCGCGGTCAGCACTTGCTGGCAATGAAAGCGTTACGGCAGAAATTTGGCATTGATGAAAAACTCACGCATGTGGAAAAAGGGTTACCCGAAGAGGTGATCCCGGATCTGGCTGAACATCTGCAGGCAGGGATTGTCGTGCTTGGCACCATCGGGCGCACCGGTATCTCCGCCGCCTTCCTTGGCAACACCGCCGAGCAGGTGATTGATCATCTGCGCTGCGATCTACTGGTCATTAAACCGGATGAGTACCAGACGCCTGTCGAACTGGACGACGACGAAGACGATTAAACAAGCAACCCGCCGCAAGGCGGGTTTTTTTATACGGCCGTTTGTTCCCCCGGTGGCTCAGCGGGCTGCGTTTCGACAGCCACTCCCCCTTTCACCACTACGCACGGCAGCGCCAGCTCAATCTCCTCTGCGGCGAGATGTTCCATGATGCGGATATTGATTTCTTGCTGGATATCCATGTAGGTGTTGTAGTCCGCCGAGTTGACGATATGCACCACTTCAAAATTCAACCGATCGGTACCAAACCCGAGGAAATGGGCGCGGTCAAAGCGCGTGTTGCCAACATCAGTGATGATGCTACGCACCATCTCGCCGACTTTACGCAGTTTCTCCGGCGGCGTAGTGAGCGCCAGACCAAAAGTGAAGACGATGCGCCGGGTCTGCATACGTTTGTAGTTATGAAGCGTTTGCTGAAGCAGGATGGCGTTACCGCAGACGATTTGTTCCCCGCTCAGGCTACGAATACGCGTCGTTTTCAGGCCAATATGCTCAATGGTGCCGGCAACGTCGCCGAAAACGACAAAGTCACCAATCTCAAAAGGTTTATCAAAACCGATAGAAAGCGAGGCGAAAACATCGCTGAGGATGGTTTGTACCGCCAGCGCAATGGCGATACCGCCCACGCCAAGGCTGGCGACCAGCGCGGTAATGTTGACCCCGACATTCGCCAGAATCGATAACAGCATCATCGTCCACAGCATCATGCGCAGCAACAGACCCGCAATCACCATGGTGACCGGGTTTTTACTGGTATTGGGCGAATACATCAAGTGACGCATCCACGACACCACGCCCTGATCAAGCCAGAGGGCGATTTGGATTGCCAGCACTAAAAACCAGGCGTGCCCGAGCGTGTTAAACAGGTGATCGGGGAGATCGACAAACCGCAGGCTGAAGAGTAACGCCGCCACAAAGAGCAGGAATTTGCTGGTGCGTCTGAGCATATCCACCACAACATGCTGCAGCCTGCCGACGCCGCTCTGCTTTTCACTCCAGTTGCGCGCGCCTTTCAGCACCATATTCAGTAAGTAGGTGAACAGCCAGTAGACAACCAGCGTAACGATAACCACCGTGGCAAGACCAATCCAGAATGATGGCAGCATCACTATGGATATGAAGTCAAAACGTGACAAAAACGTCATCCTTCCTCCTCATAAAAAACATGAAGATAAGAGTATAGACACTCTGCTTTCGTCCACGCGGACCAAAAAAAACCGCTCCGAAGAGCGGTTTTTCAGGCGGTACGCATTACAGCGCTTTGAGGATAGCGTCGACGCTGGCTTTGGCATCGCCAAACAGCATCTGCGTGTTTTCTTTGAAGAACAAGGGGTTTTGCACGCCCGCGTAGCCAGTGTTCATGGAGCGCTTAAACACAATCACATTTTGCGCTTTCCACACTTCCAGCACCGGCATACCCGCGATCGGGCTCTTCGGATCATCCTGCGCCGCCGGGTTAACCGTGTCGTTCGCACCGATAACCAGCACGGTGTCGGTATCGGCGAAATCATCGTTGATTTCGTCCATTTCCAGCACGATGTCATACGGCACTTTCGCTTCCGCCAGCAGCACGTTCATATGACCCGGCAAACGTCCAGCAACCGGGTGAATACCGAAACGCACCTTCACGCCGCGCGCGCGTAGTTTCTCGGTGATTTCCGCCACCGGATACTGCGCCTGCGCCACCGCCATGCCATAGCCCGGGGTGATGATGACCGAATGCGAGTTTTTCAGCAGCTCTGCGGTCTCTTCGGCATTGATTTCGCGGTGCTCGCCCGCCTCTTCATCGCTACCAGTTGAAGAACCGTCCGTACCAAAACCACCGGCAATCACGCTGATAAAGGAGCGGTTCATCGCCTTACACATAATGTAAGAGAGGATCGCACCGGAAGAACCGACCAGCGCACCGGTCACGATCAGCAGGTCATTGCTGAGCATAAAGCCCGCCGCCGCCGCCGCCCAACCGGAGTAGGAGTTCAGCATGGAAACCACGACCGGCATATCCGCACCGCCGATAGAAGCGACCAGATGCCAGCCAAACACCAACGCAATTATCGTCATCACCAACAGCGCCAGCACTTGCAAGCCGACACTTTCGGTGCGCACAAACACCAGCAGCAGTACGAAGGAAACCACCAGCGCTGCCAGATTCAGTTTGTGGCGATGCGGCAACATCAGCGGCTTAGAAGAAATTTTCCCGCGCAGTTTACCGAAAGCGACAATAGAACCGGTGAAGGTCACCGCACCAATAAAGATGCCGAGGAACACTTCCGTCAGATGAATATTCACCAGCACCGGATCCAGTCCCACTTCGTGATCGAGATAGCTGTTAAAGCCTACCAGTACCGCAGCCAGGCCGACAAAGCTGTGCAGCACGGCCACCAGCTCTGGCATTTCGGTCATTTCCACTTTCTTCGCCAGGCGAATACCAATCGCGCCGCCGATAATCATCGCCACTAAAATCCAGGCGACATTGCCGGTGTCCGGGCCAAAGATGGTTGCAATCAGCGCAATCGCCATCCCGGCGATACCAAAGTTATTTCCCTGCTGGGACGTTTCGTGTTTTGAAAGTCCCGCCAGGCTGAAAATAAACAGGATCGCGGCAACAATGTATGCAGCTGTAACTAATCCTCCAGACATCTGTTACCCCTTAGTTCTTCCGGAACATTTTCAGCATGCGCTGAGTGACGGTGAAACCACCAAAAATATTAATGCTGGCAATCAGTACCGCAATAAAACTCAGGAAGCTGACCCAGCCGCCGTGACCAATCTGCAACAGCGCGCCTACCACGATAATGCCGGAAATGGCGTTAGTGACCGACATCAGCGGCGTGTGCAGCGCATGCGAGACGTTCCACACCACGTAGTAACCGACTACGCAAGCCAGCGCGAAAACGGTAAAGTGGCCGAGGAACTCTTTCGGTGCAACATTGGCAAGCCAGCCAAACAGAATGATCGCCAGTGCCATAAAGGCATATTTCCGCCACGGCGAAACCGGTTTGGCCTCTTCTTTTGGTGCCGCAGTCGCTTTTGGCGCAGCCTGCGGCTGTGCAGAAACCTGAATCGGCGGCGCAGGCCAGGTAACTTCACCGTCGCGAACCACGGTAACCCCGCGAACCACAACGTCATCGAAATCGACAACTACGTTGCCATCTTTTTCAACGCACAGCAGTTTCAGCAGGTTCACAAGGTTGGTGCCGTAAAGCTGGGAAGACTGCGTAGGCAGACGGCCTGGTAAATCGGTATAACCGATCACTTTCACGCCATTGGCGGTTGTGCTGACCTCGTTCGGTACCGTGTATTCGCAGTTACCGCCGTTTTGCGCAGCAAGATCCACAATAACGCTGCCTGGCTTCATGGAGTCAACCATTTCACGGGTGATCAGCTTCGGTGCCGGTTTCCCCGGGATAAGCGCCGTGGTGACAATGATGTCGACATCTTTCGCCTGGGCTGCGAAGAGTTCCATTTCTGCTTTGATAAAGGCTTCGGACATCACTTTCGCATAACCGTCGCCGCTGCCCGCTTCTTCCTGGAAATCCAGCTCCAGAAACTCGGCACCCATACTCTGCACCTGCTCTTTGACTTCAGGGCGCGTATCGAACGCTCGCACAATGGCCCCAAGGCTGTTAGCCGCGCCAATCGCCGCCAGACCGGCAACGCCCGCGCCAATCACCATTACTTTCGCCGGTGGCACTTTGCCCGCCGCCGTGATCTGCCCGGTAAAGAAACGGCCGAATTCATGCGCCGCTTCAACAATTGCACGATATCCCGCAATGTTGGCCATTGAGCTCAGCGCATCCAGCGACTGGGCGCGGGAGATACGCGGCACGGAATCCATTGCCATCACGGTAATGTTACGCGCAGCCAGCTTCTCCATTAATGCCGGATTTTGCGCAGGCCAGATAAAACTCACCAGCGTCGTGCCCGGATTAAGCAGCGCGATCTCTTCGTCATCCGGCGCGTTAACTTTAAGGATAACGTCCGAGTGCCAGACGTTGCTCCCATCGACAATCGTCGCGCCGGCCTGGGCGAACGCATCGTCATCGAAACTTGCCAGCTTGCCCGCGCCGCTTTCAATCGCGACGGTAAAACCCAGTTTAAGCAGTTGCTCGACCGTTTTCGGCGTCGCAGCAACGCGGGTTTCATTGGCCAACCGTTCTTTAGGTACACCAATACGCATAGTTTTCCCTTCCATCGGTTTTAGATGATGGTTTGTCAGTGGTTCCGGCGCGGTTATTTACGCAACGCTGCGGAAAATAAAACAGTAACAAACTTTCTATAACCTACTGAAAATAACGCCTGTGATCCACAGCCGGAAAAGAGAAATTATGCATTTATCCGTGAAAATTACCTGTCGGAGGCCGCAGGCAAGGTTATTTGCCTTAAATTCCCGCATACAGGCCGATATTCCGCTCAGACGAAGCGGCAAAACACGATTAATCTCCAGTGAAGATGCGCTTTTTAACAATGTATTAACTTAATAAAGTCATAACCTTTATCGGTTTTGCTGGTCAAGCGCCTGTTTTTTCAACATATCACTAAAGGTTATCGTTATTTCCCTTCCGGTAGCACAGTCAGTGAAAAATGACGCAGACAGTTGCGCTGTTTAAATGCAATAATCACCGACGTTTTCCCAACAACAACACCAGTTTATGGTTTGCGCAAGGCGAAGGATTATTTTTATGAAGCTTAAGTACACCCTCCTGGCGTCAGCACTTCTCTCGGCAATGGCATTTACCGCCAACGCAGCGACAGAGTTAACACCGGAGCAAGCGGCAGCGGTAAAACCTTACGATCGCATCGTGATCACCGGCCGTTTTAATGCCATTGGCGACGTCGTTAACGCAGCATCCAAACGCGCGGATAAAGAAGGTGCCGCATCATTTTACGTTGTTGATACCTCCGACGCGGGCAACAGCGGTAATCAGCGCGCCACGGTCGATTTATACAAGGCTGACGCAGCAAAAGCGGAGCGTCCTGCTTTCCGTGTTATTAACGGCGTGACCGAGTTACCTAAAGATCAAGCAATTGTGCTTCAGCCATACGATACGGTGACCGTTCAGGGTTTCTTCCGCACCCAGCCGGAAGTGAACGACGCAATTACTAAAGCCGCCAAAGAGAAAGGCGCAGCCTCTTTCTTTATTGTTCGCCAGGTAGATGCTAACCAGGGCGGCAACCAGATCGTCACGGCCTTCATCTATAAAGCCGACGCGAAAAAACGCGTTATCCAGAGCGCGGATGCTATCCCGCGTGACTCGGATGCTGGCCGCGCCGCGCTGGCAAAAGGCGGAGAAGAAGCCAAAAAAGTTGAGATCCCAGGCGTCGCCAGCGATGCGACAGCGGGCGTTGGTGTAGGTCGTTTCTTCGAAACTCAGTCGTCTTCCGGCGGTCGTTACAGTGTCACGCTGCCTGACGGAACAAAAATTGAAGAGGTGAATAAAATCACCGCCGCGCAGATGGTGCCTTTCGACAGCATCAAGTTCACCGGCAACTATGGCAACATGACGGAGATCTCTTACCAGGTCGCCAAACGTGCCGCGCAGAAAGGTGCTAAGTACTATCACATCACCCGCCAGTGGTCAGAAAGTGGCAACAACATGACCATCAGCGCCGATCTGTATAAATAATCTGCATTTATAAATCAGGCGGCTACGGCCGCCTTTTTTATTTTTTTACCCTTTTTCGTAAAATTGTCGTCCCACCTCATTGCATGGTCCGTCGACTCTCCGTAAAATCCCGCGCCTTAGTGATATCCACCATATTTATGCGCCACGGCAAAATAATTATTCTGGATTAGTTGCTTTTTTGACAGGATAACCATGGAAAAGAAACTTGGCCTTAGCGCATTAACTGCGCTGGTTTTAAGCTCAATGCTGGGCGCTGGTGTTTTCAGCCTGCCACAAAATATGGCGGAAGTTGCCAGCCCGGCGGCGCTGATCATTGGCTGGATGATCACCGGGGCGGGGATTTTATTGCTCGCTTTTGCCATGCTGATCCTGACCCGTATTCGCCCGGATCTGGATGGCGGCATATTCACATACGCCCGCGAAGGTTTTGGTGAGCTGATTGGCTTTTGTTCGGCCTGGGGCTACTGGCTGTGCGCGGTTATCGCCAACGTCTCTTATCTGGTTATCGTCTTTTCCGCCCTGAGTTTCTTTACCGACACGCCATCGTTGCGCCTGTTTGGCGATGGCAACACCTGGCAGTCGATTGTTGGCGCATCCGTACTATTGTGGATTGTGCATGCGCTGGTTCTGCGCGGCGTACAAACCGCGGCGAGTATCAATCTGGCAGCGACGCTGGCGAAACTGGTACCGCTCGGGCTGTTTATTGTGCTGGCGGCGCTGGCCTTTAACCTCGATAAATTCCGCCTTGATTTCAGCGGCATCGAGCTGGGCGTTCCGGTATGGGAACAGGTGAAAAACACCATGCTGATCACCCTGTGGGTATTTATTGGGGTCGAAGGCGCGGTTGTGGTTTCTGCCCGGGCGCGCAATAAGCACGATGTTGGCCGCGCCACACTGCTCGCCGTGCTGGCTGCGCTGACCGTCTACCTGCTGGTTACCCTGCTTTCGCTCGGCGTCGTCCCGCGCCCGGAACTGGCGGAAATGCGTAATCCGTCAATGGCCGGTCTGATGGTGAAACTGCTGGGAAGCTGGGGAGAAGTCATTATCGCGGCAGGTTTGATTGTCTCCGTCTGCGGCGCGTACCTGAGCTGGACGATTATGGCGGCGGAAGTGCCGTTACTGGCCGCAACGCATAAAGCGTTTCCGAAGATCTTCGCACGACAGAATAAAAACAACGCGCCTGCTGCCTCGTTGTGGCTGACCAATATCAGCGTGCAGGTTTGCCTGGTGCTGATTTGGCTCACCGGTTCAGATTACAACACGCTGCTGACCATCGCGTCAGAGATGATCCTGGTGCCCTATTTCCTTGTCGGCGCATTCCTGTGGAAGATCGCGCAGCGTCCTTTGCACCAGGCGGTGGCGATTGGCGCTTGCCTGTATGGCTTGTGGCTGCTGTACGCATCCGGTCCGATGCATTTATTGCTGTCGGTGGTGCTCTACGCACCGGGACTGCTGGTGTTTATGTACGCCCGTCGCACACATGAGATGACGGAAATGCTCAAACAGCATGAAAAAGCGCTGATTGGTGCCTTGTTAATCGCCGCCGTTCCCGCCACCTGGATGCTGATGCGCTAATGCAGACGGCTCCAGCAATAAATTAACAACCAGGCGCTGAGGCTCCAGCAAATAACCGCACAGCCCAGCGCCGGCCAGACCCGCATCAAACCGGTGAAATACCAGAGCGACAGTAAATAGATAAAATAGGGAATAATCGCCCACATGCCGAACACGATCGTGGTGCGCAGCGCCTCAACGCCACGCTCAGTGGCGACAATATAGTGCGCAATCAGCGCGAAAGTCGGAAATAACGGGATTAACCCGGCGATATAGTAATTTTTTGTTTTGGCCAGCAGACCAATCAATACCACCACCAGCGCCCCGATAGCCGCTTTAATCACCAACCCCATAATTTTCCCTTTATCACTGCAACAACAACGACCTACAGCATAACGGAAGCCTCTTCGTTTAGAAAAGATTAATGGCAGCTTATAGCAAGGCGGTGTATGTTGACGTTTTTGAACAATCGCGATGGCTTATGAATAAGATCGTTTTTGTGGAAGATGACCCGGAAGTGGGCGCACTGATTGCCGCTTATCTGGGCAAACACGATATGGACGTCATTGTCGAACCCCGTGGCGATCGCGCCGAAGAGGTGATCGCCCGCGAAAAACCCGAACTGGTGCTGCTGGATATCATGCTGCCCGGGAAAGATGGCATGACCTTGTGCCGCGACCTGCGTAACCAGTGGAGCGGCCCGATTGTGCTGCTCACCTCGCTGGACAGTGATATGAACCACATTCTTTCACTGGAGATGGGCGCCAACGATTACATTCTGAAAACCACGCCGCCCGCCGTATTGCTGGCGCGTCTGCGTTTGCATTTGCGCCAGCGCAGTAGTGCGAATACCGTCGCCGAACCCGCCACGCCCTCACTGAAACAGCATAAGACAATCAGCTTCGGCACCTTGTCTATCGATCCGGTTAACCGCCAGGTGTTGCTGGCCGGGCAACAAGTCGCCCTCTCCACCGCCGATTTCGAATTGCTGTGGGAATTAGCGACCCATGCCGGGCAGATTATGGACCGTGATGCGCTGCTGAAAAACTTACGTGGTGTAAGCTACGATGGCATGGATCGCAGCGTTGATGTGGCGATTTCCCGTCTGCGTAAAAAATTGCTCGACAGCGCAACGGAACCCTACCGTATTAAAACCGTGCGCAACAAAGGCTATCTGTTTGCCCCGCATGCGTGGGACAACTAAAACGCAAAACCAGGTGTCGCTATGAAAAAGCTGTTCGTCCAGTTTTACCTTTTGCTGTTCGTCTGCTTTCTGGTGATGACGATGCTGGTGGGTCTGGTTTATAAATTCACTGCCGAGCGCGCTGGCCGCCAGTCCCTTGACGACCTGATGAAAAGCTCGCTGTACCTGATGCGTAGCGAGCTGCGCGAGATCCCGCCCAATCAATGGGCCAGAACCCTGAAGGAGCTGGATCTCAATCTGTCGTTTAATCTGCGCATTGAGCCAATGAGCAAATACACGCTGGAACCACGTCCGGCGCAACGGCTGCGCGAAGGCGATATCGTGGCGCTTGATTCGGAATACACCTTTATCCAGCGTATTCCCCGCAGCCATTATGTTTTGGCGGTCGGCCCGGTGCCGTATCTCTTTTTCCTGCATGAAACGCGGCTGCTGGATATGGGATTGATGGCGCTAATTGCTATCTCTCTCGCCTTCCCGGTATTTATCTGGATGCGCCCGCACTGGCAGGAGATGTTGCGGCTTGAATCGGCAGCACAACGCTTCGGCGAGGGGCATTTAGAGGAGCGCATTCATTTTGACAGTGCCTCGAGTTTTGAGCGGCTCGGCATCGCCTTTAACCAGATGGCGGACAATATCAATGCGCTGATTGCCAGTAAAAAGCACCTTATAGACGGCATAGCCCACGAACTGCGCACGCCGCTGGTCAGGCTGCGTTACCGGCTGGAGATGAGCGAAAACCTCAGCGAAACCGAGCATGCGGCGTTAAATCGCGATATCGGGCAACTGGAAGCGCTGATTGAAGAGTTGCTGACTTACGCCCGTCTCGATCGCCCGCAGACCGAACTGAAACTCACCTCCCCGGATCTACCGGCGTGGTTCAGCAGTTACCTTGACGATGCGCGCAGCATGAACCCGCAGCACACCTTTTTGCTGACAACAACGCCGGGTGAAGATTATGGCGCGCTGGATATGCGTCTGATGGAGCGCGTTCTGGATAATCTGGTGAATAACGCCCTGCGTTACAGCCAGCAAACGATAAAAGTCACCTTACAACGCGAAGGTTCACAAGCCTGTATGATCGTTGAAGATGATGGCCCCGGTATTGCGCCCGAAGAGCGCGAACGCGTGTTTGAGCCCTTTGTTCGCCTCGATCCCAGCCGCGACCGTGCGACCGGCGGCTGCGGGTTAGGGCTGGCAATTGTGCATTCCATCGCGCAGGCTTTCGGCGGCGAAGTCAGTTGCGCGCAGAGCGAGCTGGGCGGCGCGAAATTTTCTTTCCACTGGCCGATTTACCACCACATTGTTTTGCCCTCCTGACCATTAACCGCACAGTGGCCGGCTCCCGGCGACTGTGCTATAAATAAAAGTATGTTGTAACTAATGGAGCGCGAAATGGCTGCCTTAGATTTGATCGAACGCCTCAACACCACCTTCCGGCAGCTGGAACAGCAACTGGCTGCGCTAAAAACCGAGTTAGCAGAGTGCCGGTTAATGGCCGCGCGCGTATTTAGCCTGCCGGATATCCCCAAAGGCGCGGAACACAACCCGCTTACCGCGATCCATGTCGAACAACATCTTGGTCAGCAGGCGGCAGCGCTTGCACTCAATCATTTCACCCATTTATTTATTCAGCAGCAGTCGGAAAACCGCAGCAGCAAAGCCGCTGTGCGGCTGCCGGGCGTTATCTGCTACCAGGCAAATGAGGCCACGCTTAGCGCGCTGGCTGAACGCATCAGTACCGTGAACGCGCTGAAATTAACCTTCGAACGGATAGTCACTCAGGAATCGGGGCTGGCCCCTGCGGCCCGGTTTGAATGGGTTCACCGCCATCTGCCGGGGCTTATCACTTTAAATGCTTACCGGACACTGACGACCATTCGCGCACCGGCAACCATCCGTTTTGGCTGGGCGAATAAGCACATTATTAAAAACCTCACCCGCGATGAGGTACTGGCGCAACTGGAAAAAAGCCTGAAATCCCCGCGCGCCGTCTCTGCATGGACGCGAGAAGAGTGGCTGGGACGTATTGAACAGGAGTACAACGATATCGCCGCCCTGCCAACACAGGCGCGGCTGAAAATCAAACGTCCGGTGAAAGTGCAGCCCATTGCCCGCGTCTGGTATACCGGTTCACAAAAACAGGTGCAATATGCCTGTCCGACACCGCTTATCACGCTGATTTCAGAAGAGAATGGTGGAACCGTTCCGGATATTGGCGAGCTGCTGGATTACAACGCGGAAACTATTCAACACCGCTATAAACCGCAGGCGCAGCCGCTGACGCTGATCATCCCGCGGCTGCACCTGTATCTGGCGGGTTAAGCCTGTTTCAAACTGCCAACCATCGATTCCGGACGCACCCAGCTGTCAAACTCGGCTTCCGTCAGGTAGCCGAGCGCCAGCGCAGAAGCTTTTAGCGTCAGCCCCTCTTTATGCGCTTTTTTGGCAATTTCCGCCGCCTTGTCATAGCCGATATGGGTATTCAGTGCGGTCACCAGCATCAAAGACTCATTGAGCAGTTGATCAATACGCTCGCGGTTGGGTTCAATCCCCACGGCGCAATGCTCGTTAAAGCTCTCCATGCCGTCCGCCAGCAGACGCACCGATTGCAGGAAATTATGGATAACCATCGGGCGGAAAACGTTCAGCTCAAAGTTGCCGGATGCGCCACCAATATTCACCGCCACATCATTGCCCAGCACCTGGCAGCATAGCATGGTCATCGCTTCGCACTGTGTGGGGTTAACTTTACCCGGCATGATCGAGCTACCCGGTTCGTTTTCCGGGATGGCGATTTCGCCGATACCACACCGCGGGCCAGAGGCTAGCCAGCGCACATCGTTAGCGATTTTCATTAACGAAGAGGCCAGCCCTTTCAGCGCGCCATGGGCATGCACCAGTGCATCGCAGGTCGCCAGCGCTTCAAATTTGTTGGGCGCGGTAATAAACGGTTGTCCGGTAAAGCTGGCCAGCTCTTGCGCCACGCGCACGGCGTATTCCGGGTGCGTATTCAGCCCGGTGCCCACGGCGGTGCCGCCAAGCGCCAGTTCGCTCAGATGCGGCAAGCTTTGTTCGATATGTTTAAGGTTATGCTCAAGCATCGCCACCCAGCCGGAGATCTCCTGGCCCAGCGTCAGCGGCGTCGCGTCCTGCAAATGCGTACGGCCGATTTTGACAATACCGGCAAACGCGGTGGCTTTCTCATTAAGCGTCTTTTTCAGCACCTGTAGCTGCGGGATCAGTTGCTCACGCACGCCAATCACCGCCGCGACATGCATCGCTGTCGGGAAAACATCATTGGAACTCTGGCTTTTATTCACGTCGTCATTGGGATGGATCTTGCGTTCCATGCCGCGCACGCCGCCGAGGATTTCGCTGCCGCGATTGGCCAGCACCTCGTTCATGTTCATGTTGCTCTGCGTACCGGACCCGGTCTGCCAGATAGCGAGCGGAAACTCATCGGGATGTTGCCCGGCCAGCACTTCATCCGCCGCCGCGATGATCGCGCGCGCTTTCTCTTCGGGCAGTAACCCCAAATCCTGATTAACTTTCGCCGCCGCGCGTTTGGTCAGCGCCAGTGCGTGGATCAGTGAGACCGGCATTTTTTCCGTTGAGATACGAAAATGCTCAAGCGATCGCTGGGTTTGCGCTCCCCACAGTTTGTCTGCCGGGACGTCGATTGCGCCCATCGAATCTTTCTCACTGCGATGCGTTGCCATGACTCTCTCCTTGGTTACAAAGTGATATAGGGTTGCGACATTGCTCACCTGCAAACAAGTAAAAGTATTGATGCTTTTTATAATGTTGTTTACTGCTTTGTGCTTAAAAAAACCGCCCCGAAGGGCGGTCAATACTATTTAACGCAGCGGGCACACTGCCCGGATTGAATTTGCTGGAAGAAGTCGTTGCCTTTGTCATCCACAAGGATAAACGCCGGGAAATCCTCCACTTCAATTTTCCAGATAGCTTCCATACCGAGTTCCGGATAAGCCACACACTCAAGGCTTTTGATACTGTTCTGCGCAAGGATCGCCGCCGGGCCGCCAATGCTGCCGAGGTAGAAACCGCCATGCTTGTGACAGGCATCGGTCACCTGCTGGCTGCGGTTACCTTTCGCCAGCATGATCATGCTACCGCCCTGCGACTGCAGTTGATCGACATAAGAATCCATACGCCCGGCGGTGGTCGGCCCCAGCGAACCGGAGGCATAACCTTCCGGCGTTTTTGCCGGGCCTGCGTAGTAAATCGGGTGATCTTTAATGTACTGCGGCAGATGCTCGCCGCTGTCCATCAGCTCTTTGAGCTTCGCGTGGGCGATATCGCGCGCAACGATAATCGTGCCGGTAAGCGACAAGCGCGTAGAGACCGGGTACTGCGAAAGCTGTTCGAGGATCGCTTTCATCGGGCGGTTAAGATCCACTTTCACGGCTTCGCCTTCACCGGCCTCGCGCAGCGCTTCCGGAATGTATTTGCCCGGATTCTGCTCTAAACGCTCCAGCCAGATGCCATCGCGGTTGATTTTACCTTTGATGTTGCGATCGGCTGAACAGGAAACGCCCATGCCAACCGGGCAAGACGCACCGTGGCGCGGCAGGCGGATCACGCGAATATCATGCGCGAAATATTTGCCGCCAAACTGTGCGCCAAGACCGAGGTTCTGCGCTTCCACCAGCAGTTCTTGCTCCAGCTGCACATCGCGGAACGCCTGTCCGTGCTCGTTACCTTCAGTTGGCAGCGCGTCATAATATTTGGTGGAGGCAAGTTTGACCGTTTTCAGCGTCGCTTCCGCCGACGTACCGCCAATCACAAACGCGACATGATACGGCGGGCAGGCCGCTGTGCCGAGGGTGCGCATCTTCTCGACGAGGTAGTTTTTCAGCTTCGCCGGGGTGATCAGTGCCTTGGTTTCCTGAAACAGGTAGGTTTTATTCGCCGAACCGCCGCCTTTTGCGATGCAGAGGAATTTATACTCGTCGCCATCAACACTGTAGAGATCAATCTGCGCCGGCAGGTTGGTACCGGTATTCACCTCTTTGTACATATCCAGCGGGGCGTTTTGCGAATAGCGCAGGTTCTCTTCGGTGTAGGTGTTGTAAACACCGCGTGCCAGCGCCGCTTCATCCCCGCCACCGGTCCAGACACGCTGCCCTTTTTTACCCATGATGATCGCCGTGCCGGTATCCTGGCAGGTCGGCAGAATGCCTTTCGCGGCAATGTCCGAGTTGCGCAGGAATTGCAGGGCGACATATTTGTCATTTTCGCTGGCTTCGGGATCGGCAAGGATATCGGCGACCTGCTGCTGGTGCGCCGGGCGCAGTAAAAATGAGGCGTCGTGGAAAGCGTGTTGCGCCAGCAGGGTCAGCGCTTGCGGATCCACTTTCAGGATCTGCTGCCCTTCAAACTCAGCCACAGAAACATAGTCGCGGCTTAGCAGGTAGTATTCGGTGTCATCCTTTCCTAGCGGGAAAGGATCCTGATAATAAAAGGGTTTGTTCGACATTGTTCTCTCACTTACGGCTGATCTGGTTATTGTTCAGGCAGTCAATCCATCTGCCTGTGTTAAAGCGAGTCGCCATATCCTACACAATTTTTTAACAAAAACTGAGACTAGTACGACTTTTTACCCTCGCAGGTTACTTCCGTCGGCTTTGTTGCTTTAATAACGCCATAATTTCATTAATGAGAAAGGGCTTGATAATGCAAAAACTCATCAACTCCGTGCAGAACTATGCCTGGGGAAGTAAAACGGCATTAACGGATCTCTACGGCATCGCCAATCCTGACAATCTGCCGATGGCGGAACTGTGGATGGGCGCGCACCCGAAGAGCAGCTCAAAGGTGCAGGATGCCAGCGGCCAGACCCGTGCGCTGCGTGAGGTGATTGATCAGGACAAAACCCGTTTGCTGGGCAGCGCCGTCGCTAACCGTTTTGGCGAATTACCGTTCCTGTTTAAAGTGCTGTGCGCCGACCAGCCGCTGTCGATTCAGGTACATCCCAACAAGAAAAACTCCGAAACAGGCTTTGCCAAAGAGAACGCCGCAGGCATTCCGCTGGACGCCGCAGAACGTAACTACAAAGATCCAAACCACAAGCCGGAACTGGTGTTTGCCCTGACGCCGTTCCTTGCGATGAACGCCTTCCGCGAGTTTTCCGACATTGTTTCCCTGCTGCAACCGGTGGCGGGCGCGCACCCGGCGATCGCCCATTTCCTGCAAGCGCCGGGAGCAGAGCGCCTGAGCGAGCTGTTTGCCGCGCTGCTCAATATGCAAGGCGAGGAGAAATCCCGCGCGCTGGCGGTGCTGAAATCAGCGCTCGGCAATCATTCCGGCGAACCGTGGCAAACCATTCGCCTGATTAGCGAGTTCTACCCGGATGACAGCGGCCTCTTCTCTCCGCTGCTGCTGAATGTGGTAAAACTGAACCCAGGCGAAGCAATGTTTCTGTTTGCCGAAACGCCGCATGCCTATCTGCAAGGCGTGGCGCTGGAAGTGATGGCGAACTCTGACAACGTATTGCGCGCCGGGCTGACGCCGAAATATATCGACATTCCGGAACTGGTGGCGAACGTAAAATTCACGCCAAAACCGGCGAATGAGCTGCTGACGCAACCGACGCAGCACGGCGCGGAGCTGGATTTCCCTATCCCGGTAGACGACTTTGCCTTCTCGCTGCACGATCTCAGCACCAGCGAAACCCAGCTGGCGCAGCAGAGCGCGGCCATTGTCTTCTGCGTCGAAGGCGAGGCGGTGCTCAGCAAAGCGAGCCAGCAATTAGTGCTCAAGGCAGGTGAATCAGCGTTTATCGCCGCTGACGAATCACCTGTTGGCGTAAGCGGCACCGGTCGCGTAGCGCGAGTGTTTAATAAGTGAGAGTAAGTTACTGAACTTTTTAGCAAGGATTGCTAAGCTTGAAGGCACATCACTCGACATCCAGGCGGCGTTAACCGCCTGGTTTCTTTTTTAGGGATAAATACTATGAAAAAAACGTGGGTTGCCGCGGGGATTATCGTCGCGCTCGGTATCGTCTGGACGGGCGGAGCCTGGTACACCGGCAAACAACTTGAAGGTCGTCTGGCCGAGATGGTCAGCCAGGCGAACGCACAAATTAAGCGCAACGCGCCGGAGGCCAATATTGAACTCTCTGCGCAGGATTACCAGCGCGGCCTCTTTTCCAGCCAGTTAACGTTAAACATTAAACCGCTCGCCGGCAGCACCAATACCTGGCTGAAGCCGGGGCAAGCCATTGTTCTGCACGAGACGGTCGATCATGGACCCTTCCCGCTGGCGCAGCTTAAAACCTTTAGCCTGACGCCTGCGATGGCTTCCGTGCATACGCAACTGGTCAATAACGAAGTGACAAAAGGGCTGTTTGATATCGCCAAAGGCCAGGCGCCCTTCTCCGCCGACACCCGCATTGGCTACAGCGGCGATACCCGCACGGATGTCGTCCTGAGCCCGCTGAATTCAGAAAAAGATGGCGACAAAGTTGCCTTCAGCGGCGGTCATTTCCGCTTCAGCGCAGACAGTAAAGGTAACGCGTTGTCGCTGAGCGGCGAAGCCGAAAGCGGCCTGGTGGATACGGTAAATGAATATGGGCAGAAAGTGCAGCTGTCGTTCAATAACCTGAAAACCGACGGCTCCAGCGAAATGTCCAGCTTTGATGAGCGTACCGGCAACCAGAAGATGAGCCTCGATAAGCTCGCAATCTCTATTGAAAATAAAGAGATGGCGCTGCTCGAAGGCATGAACTTAACCGCCAAATCGGACGTTGCGGACGACAAAAAGAGCCTTAACAGCCAACTGGATTACTCCCTGAACAGCCTGAAGGTGCAGGGTCAGGATCTCGGCAGCGGAAAACTGACGCTGAAAGTGGGTCAGATTGACGGCAAAGCCTGGCATCAGGCCAGCGAGCAGTACGACGCGCAAATCCGTGCCTTAATGGCGCAACCGGATATCGCGCAGAACCCGGAGCTCTACCAGCAGAAAGCCACTGAAGCGTTCCTTAGTATTGTTCCGCTGTTGCTGAAAGGCGAGCCGGTATTGACCATTGCGCCGCTAAGCTGGAAGAACGCCAAAGGCGAAGCGTCGTTTAATATGTCCCTGTTCCTGAAAGATCCGTCAACCGCAACCGGCACGCCGCAAACGCTGGCCGATCAAGTTGACCGCACGGTGAAATCCCTCGACAGCAAGCTGACGATCCCGCTGGATATGGCCACCGAAATGATGACTCAGGTGGCGAAACTTGAAGGTTATCAGCAAGAGGACGCGGCGAAACTGGCAAGCCAGCAGGTGAAAGGCCTGGCGGCGATGGGCCAGATGTTCCGCATCACCACCGTGGAAAACAACAGCATCCTCACCAGCCTGCAATATGCTAACGGCCAGGTGACGCTGAATGGCGAAAAAATGCCGCTCGAGCAGTTTGTCGGGATGTTTGGTATGCCAGGGCTGCAGCCTGCTCAGCCGGACGACGCGACACCGCCCGTTCCGGCGGTACCGCAGCAGTAATTTTCCAGCCCCTTTCGAGGGGCTTTTTATTTTCTTTTGGGCCACCTTGCCGGAATCCGAAAACGACAACCCCGTTACCGGCTCGCGCTTTTTGCGCGACAAAAACTGATAAAACCGTCTGCGCTCTGCACATCCGCCAGAGCATTCTTTTTTCGTGAGGAGAGGTTATGGCGGGGAAAACCGCGCAAAAAGCGAACCTGTGGGCATTTTTCCAGCAGCTCGGTAAAACCTTTATGCTGCCCGTCGCGCTGCTGTCGTTTTGCGGCATCATGCTCGGCATTGGCAGCTCGCTCAGCAGCCGCGATGTGATAACACTGCTGCCGGTGTTGGGCCATCCGCTGCTGCAGGCCATTTTTATCTGGATGAACAAAATTGGCTCATTCGCGTTCAGTTTCCTGCCCGTGATGTTCTGCATCGCTATTCCGCTGGGACTGGCGCGTGAAGATAAAGGCGTGGCGGCTTTTTCCGGTTTTGTCGGCTATGCGGTGATGAACCTGGCGGTGAATTTCTGGCTTACCGCGCAGGGCATATTGCCCACTACCGATGCATCACTGCTCAAAGCACATAACGTGCAGAATGTGCTCGGCATCCAGTCCATTGATACCGGGATCCTCGGCGCGGTGATTGCCGGGATTATTATCTGGCGTTTACATGAACGCTTTCACACCCTGCGCCTGCCGGACGCGCTGGCCTTTTTCGGCGGGACGCGCTCGGTGCCGATTGTCACCAGCGTCGTGATGGGCGTTGTAGGGCTTGCGATCCCGCTGGTCTGGCCGTGGTTTGCCATGGCAATTAGCGGCCTGGGGCACATTATCGATCGCGCCGGAGATTTCGGGCCGATGATTTTCGGCACTGGCGAACGCCTGCTGCTGCCCTTTGGTCTGCAACATATTCTGGTGGCGTTGATCCGTTTTACGGAAGCCGGTGGAACAATGGAGGTCTGTGGACACAGCGTCAGCGGTGCATTGACCATTTTCCAGGCGCAGCTTAACTGCCCGCAAACGCACGGTTTCGCCGAAAGCGCGACCCGTTTTCTCTCGCAAGGCAAAATGCCCGCGTTCCTGGGCGGCTTACCCGGCGCGGCGCTGGCGATGTACCACTGCGCGCGGCCCGAAAACCGCCATAAAATAAAAGGGTTGATGATTTCCGGCGTGATTGCCTGCGTGGTGGGCGGCACTACCGAACCGATCGAATTCCTGTTCCTGTTTGTCGCCCCGGTGCTCTATTTAATTCATGCTGTGCTCACCGGGCTGGGCTTTACCGTGATGGCCGTGCTCGGCGTGACGATCGGCAACACGGATGGCAATGTGATTGATTTCATTGTCTTCGGCGTGCTGCACGGCATGGCGACGAAGTGGTATCTGGTGCCGCTGGTGGCCGCCATCTGGTTCGTCGTTTACTACGCCTTATTCCGTTTCGCGATCACCCATTTTGACCTGAAAACACCGGGGCGCGACAACGCTGTAGCGGAAAGCGCGGCCTCTGCAACGCAGGGCGTGACGGGCAAATCCGGTTATGACGTTCCTGTCCTGCTTACCGCGCTTGGCGGGGCGGATAACGTCGCAACGCTGGATAACTGCATTACCCGCTTGCGCCTTTCGGTCAAGGAGATGGATAACGTCAATGTTGACGCCCTCAAGGCCAACCGCGCGATTGGCGTTATCAAAGTGAATGAACATGATTTGCAGGTGGTGATTGGGCCGCAAGTGCAGTCAGTAAAAGATGAAATGGCGCAGCTTATCAATGCGCAACGGTTTGGCACCCCGGTGGGGGCGGAATAATAAAATGACCACGGATACCTTCGATTTCTCCACTCCGGTTGACCGCCGCGGCACCTGGTGTACGCAGTGGGATTATGTCGCCGATCGCTTTGGGCGCGCGGATTTGCTTCCTTTCACCATTTCCGATATGGATTTTGCCACCGCGCCGTGCGTAATTAACGCGCTACAACAGCGGCTTACGCATGGCGTACTGGGTTACAGCCGCTGGAAAAACGAGGCGTTTCTGGGGGCTATTTCGCACTGGATGACCCGCCGCTTTAATACGCAGATCGATACTGACAGCATTGTTTATGGTCCGTCGGTTATCTGGATGATTGCCGAAATGATCCGCCAGTGGTCACAGCCGGGCGATGGCATCGTGGTTCATACCCCGGCGTACGACGCGTTTTATAAAGCCATTCAGGGGAATCAGCGGCAGTTGCTGGCCGTGCCGCTACAACACAACAATGCAGGCTGGTTTTGCGATATGGCGCAGCTCGACGCCGTGCTGGCAAGGCCGGAGAGTAAAATCCTGCTACTGTGCAGCCCGCAAAACCCGACAGGCAAAGTATGGACTCGCCATGAACTGGAAACCATGGCGGCGCTGTGTGAACGCCATAACGTGAAAGTGATAAGCGATGAAATTCATATGGATATGGTCTGGAGCAGCCAACCGCACACCCCCTGGTGCGCTGTCGCTCGCGGGCCGTGGGCGCTGTTTAGTTCGGCATCGAAAAGCTTTAACATTCCCGCACTGACCGGCGCGTGGGGGCTTATTGATGATGCGTCGTCGCGCAATGGCTGGCTGGAGGCGCTGAAAAACAGCAACGGCCTCTCCTCGCCGTCGGTGCTGTCGGTCGTCGCCCATATCGCCGCTTACCGCGACGGCGCGCCGTGGCTGGATGCGCTTCGTACTTACCTGCGCGCCAATCTGGTTTATCTGGCAGAGCGTCTGAATAACGCCTTTCCTGTGCTGAACTGGCAAGTACCGGAATCCACCTATCTGGCATGGATAGATTTGCGCCCGTTAGGGATTGATGATTCCGCACTGCAAAAAGCGCTGATCGAGGAGCAAAAGGTGGCCATCATGCGCGGTGATACTTACGGCGCGGAAGGACGAGGGTTTGTGCGTCTGAATGTCGGTTGCCCACGGGTGAAACTTGAGCAAGGTGTGAAGGGATTAATCGCGGCATTAGCGTCGCTTCATTAAACCAGATTTGCGCAACCCGCCCTCCGGGTTGCGCAAGATAGCTTTTTACCGCCTTTTGTCTCTATAATGGCGAGCACTTTCTTAAAATAAGAGTGCGACCATGATTGATCCCAACCTGCCGTTAACTGATATTCATCGCCATCTCGACGGAAACATCCGTGCACAAACCATTCTGGATCTTGGCCGCCAGTACAATCTGCCCCTGCCTGCACAAACCCTTGAAGCACTGCGTCCGCACGTTCAGGTCACCTCTAATGAACCGGATTTGGTCAGCTTCCTTGCGAAACTCGACTGGGGTGTCAAAGTGCTGGCGTCACTGGATGCCTGTCGCCGTGTCGCTTACGAAAACATGCAGGACGCGGCGCTGAACGGGTTGCACTACGTTGAACTGCGCTTTTCGCCAGGTTATATGGCGATGACCCACAACCTGCCGGTCGCGGGCGTTGTCGAAGCGGTGATTGCCGGCGTGCGCGAAGGGAGCCGTGATTTCAATGTGCAGGTGCGCTTAATCGGCATTATGAGCCGTACCTTCGGCGAGGCCGCGTGTTTGCAGGAACTCGACGCGCTGCTGGCGCACCGCGACGGCATTACCGCGCTGGATCTGGCCGGTGATGAGCTGGGTTTCCCTGGTAGTCTTTTCCTTTCGCATTTTAACCGTGCGCGCGATGCGGGCTGGCAGATTACTGTTCATGCGGGTGAAGCCGCCGGTCCGGAAAGCATCTGGCAGGCGATTCGTGAACTCGGTGCCGTACGAATTGGCCACGGCGTGAAGGCGATCGAAGATGCCGCGCTGATGGATTTTCTCGCCGAACAACGCATCGGTATTGAATCCTGTCTGACGTCGAATATTCAGACCAGTACCGTGCCCTCCCTCGCCCGCCATCCGCTGAAAACCTTCCTTGAGCATGGCATTCTGGCGAGCATCAATACCGACGACCCGGCCGTGCAAGGTGTCGAAATTGGTCATGAATACCAGGTTGCCGCGCCAGCCGCCGGGCTGAGTCGCGAACAGATTCGCCAGGCGCAGATTAACGGGCTGGAGATGGCTTTTCTCAGCGCGGCGGAAAAACAAGCGCTGCGCGATAGCGTTGCGAAGGCGTAAGAAGAAAGAAGAAAGAAGAAAACCGCTCACGACAATGCGTGAGCGGTGATTTTCAGGTCAGACTCAGCGTAGAACGATGTTTTGCAGATTCAATGCCCAGCTCAATCAGCTCCATTATCTGGATCGCCTGGCTGGCCGGAACCGGGTTTTCCCCCACGCCGTTAAGCGCGTCGCGAATGGCCGCGTAATAAGCCGGGTAGTTGCCCGGTAGCGTCAGCCAGTTCTCTTCCTTACGCTCTTCGCCGTCAACGCGGGTTAATACGCCGTCGCGCATGTCATAACCCCAGTCGGCCTGCGGCAACCGCGCACCACTTTTCAGGCACTCCTCCTGCGGATCCAGACCATATTTCACGTAACTGCCGCGCGAACCATGCACGATATAGCGGGCCGATTCTGCGGCCGCCAGCATAGTGCCATGCAGCACAACGCGCCGCTGCGGGTAGGCAAGCACCGCGTGAAAATAGTCTGTGGATTGCGCGCCAGGGCGTAACTGCGCCAGATCCACCGTCATCGATACCGGTAAGCCGAAAAGGTTAACCGCCTGATCGAGCAAATGCGGCGCCAAATCATACCAGATGCCGCTGCCTGGCCCGCCTTGCTCGCGCCAGCGGTTACGTACCTGCGGGCGGAAACGGTCAAAATGCGACTCGAAATAGGCGACTTCGCCCAGCGCACCGTCGGCCAGCAAGGCTTTCAGCGTCAGAAAGTCACTGTCCCAGCGGCGGTTATGGAACACCGACAACACACGCCCGAGGCTGCGCGCCAGCGCGTCGAGCTCACGTGCTTGTGACAGTGTCACCGTAAAGGGTTTATCCACCACCACATGTTTGCCCGCTTCCAGCGCCGCTTTGGCCAGCGGGAAATGGGTATCGTTCGGCGTGGGGATGACAATCAGGTCAATCGAGGGATCGTTAAACAGATGCTTCGGCTCAGAGACAACCGGCACGGCTGGCCAATCCGCTTTTACTTTCGCTTCGTCGCTGCTGGAAATCGCGGCCAGTTCCATTCCCGCCGTTCCGGCAATCAACGGCGCATGAAATGTTTTGCTGGCGTAGCCATAACCTATTAATCCGACACGGATATTATCGCTCATAGAGGGGTCTCTCCTTATTGGAACGTCTATTTCACACCATCTGCCAGGTGGCGACAACCGCTTCAGCAACCCATTAGCGAAACGAATGAATTTACCGCGCTCAGCCCTGGTTTCTGCCTAAAAAATCTGCTTAAATCTGCAACCGGGCGTCGGTTTTTATCGACAGCCGCAGACAAAAGTAAACATCAGGGAGTAGTAAAAGTATGGCCGGAATTTTCAATCGGATTATTGAATTAATGGGCTGGGTGGTGCTCGGCGTATCGACCATTCTTTTGGTTTTTGCCAGCCATATCGATAATTATCAGCCCCCTGAACAGAGCGTCGCGGCACAAAAGAAATAATTGCCGCCGTAAAACGCGCAAAGTGCAATTAAGCGTCATATGCTTATTGCCAGCCATGACGAAGGGCGTTAATCTTCACAGCCGGGCGCTGTTCTGGTGCCTGGTTTCACCTGAAAAGAAAACTCTTAATTTAGTGGCAGACCATTCCTGTGCTATTTACGCCCGGGTAATAATGTTTATTATTCGTACAAAATTAGCCCGCGTATATTTTCTGCCTCTTTCTTATTATATGGACACCCCTCGACATGACCGTTCAGGACTATTTATTAAAATTCCGCAAAATCAGTTCGCTTGAAAGTCTGGAAAAATTGTTTGATCACCTTAACTACACGCTGACCGACAGCGGTGAAATTATCAACATGTACCGCGCAGCCGATCATCGCCGGGCTGAACTGGTTTCTGGCGGCCGCCTGTTTGACATTGGGTGCGTTCCGCGCTCGGTATGGCGCTACGTGCAGTAACGCCGCTGGCATTCGTTGTGTAATGCTTTATACTCCTCGCCCGGCGAAACCATTCAGAGCATTAATGCCTTAACAGAGGAATACGCATGACAACGACTCCCGCAGAAAGAATCGGAGGCTGGTTACTCGGCCCTCTGGCCTGGTTGCTGGTCACGTTATTAAGCACCTCGCTGGCATTATTGCTGTATGCCACCGCCTTAATGACACCCCAGTCGGTAACGGCGCTGGGCGCACAACCGCTGAAACAAACCATACTGTGGTTCGTCTCTTTCGCCTTCGCGATCGCCATCTGGTATTACACTTTCTGGCTGGTTATCGCCTTTTTTAAACGCCGCCGCAGCGTGCCGAAGCACTATATTATCTGGCTTTTGGTCTGCGTATTGCTCTCCGTGAAAGCCTTTGCCTTCGCTCCTGTCACCGATGAACTGGCGCTGCGTCAGTTACTCTTTCCGCTGCTTGCCGCCGCGTTGATGGTGCCCTATTTCAAGCGCTCAAGCCGCGTGAAAAGGACCTTTGTTAACCCGTAATAACCTTACAGTTATCCTGTTGTCGCCCGGTGCTGTTTGACCGATAATAGGCGGCTTTTTTTATTTCAGGCCACATAATGACAGACTATCTGCTGCTATTTATCGGAACGGTACTGGTCAACAACTTCGTGCTGGTGAAGTTTCTTGGCTTGTGTCCGTTTATGGGCGTCTCCAAAAAACTGGAAAGCGCAATGGGCATGGGGCTGGCGACCACCTTCGTGATGACGATGGCGTCTATCTGTGCCTGGCTCATCGATACATGGGTGCTGATCCCGCTGGATTTAGTCTATCTGCGCACGCTGGCGTTTATCCTGATTATCGCCGTGGTGGTGCAGTTCACCGAAATGGTGGTGCGCAAAACCAGCCCGGCGCTCTATCGCCTGCTGGGTATCTTCCTGCCGCTTATCACCACTAACTGCGCGGTGCTCGGCGTGGCCCTGCTCAATATCAACCTTGGGCACAACTTCATGCAGTCGGCGTTGTATGGCTTCGCCGCCGCCGTAGGGTTCTCACTGGTGATGGTGTTGTTCGCCGCGATTCGCGAACGTCTTGCCGTTGCCGATGTGCCCGCCCCCTTTCGCGGCAATGCGATTGCGTTAATCACTGCGGGCTTAATGTCTCTGGCCTTTATGGGCTTTAGTGGTCTGGTGAAACTGTAATATGAGTGCGATTTCCATAGCCGTTGCCGCACTGAGCGTGCTGGGGCTGCTGTTTGGCGTCATTCTGGGTTATGCCTCCCGCCGTTTTGCGGTTGAGGATGATCCGGTTGTTGAACGCGTTGATGAATTATTGCCGCAAAGCCAGTGCGGGCAGTGCGGCTACCCAGGCTGCCGCCCTTACGCTGAGGCGGTTGGTCTGCAGGGTGAAAAAATTAACCGCTGCGCCCCCGGCGGCGAAGCCGTGATGCTGAAAATCGCCGCGCTATTGAATGTCGATCCGCAACCCATTGATGGCGATGCCGCAGCGCTTGAGCCTGTGCGTATGCTGGCGGTAATCGATGAGAACAATTGCATTGGTTGCACAAAGTGCATTCAGGCTTGTCCGGTAGACGCCATTCTCGGCGCAACGCGCGCCATGCATACGGTGATGAGCGATCTGTGCACCGGCTGTAATCTTTGCGTGGATCCGTGCCCGACGCAGTGCATTGAATTGCGTCCTGTGGAAACGACCACCCATAGCTGGAAATGGGATTTGCAGTCCATTCCGGTGCGTAATATTCCTGTGGAACACCATGCTTAAGTTATTTTCCGCTTTCCGAAAAGAGAAACTGTGGGATTTTCACGGCGGCATTCATCCGCCTGAAATGAAAACCCAATCAAACGGTACGCCGCTGCGCCAAATGCCGCTGGCGAGCCGCTTTGTGCTCCCGTTAAAGCAGCATATTGGTGCCGAAGGCGAACTGTGCGTACGCGTCGGTGACAAGGTGTTGCGCGGCCAGCCGTTGACGCGCGGCCGTGGCCGTATGTTACCTGTTCATGCGCCGACGTCCGGCACCGTGGTCGCGATTGCGCCCCACTCCACCGCACACCCCTCTGCGCTGCCAGAGATGAGCATCATTATTGAAGCGGATGGCGAAGATCGCTGGATTGAGCGCGACGGCTGGGCAGATTATCGTTCGCATAGCCATGACGAGCTGATCGAGCGCATCCACCAGTTTGGCGTAGCCGGCCTTGGTGGCGCAGGCTTCCCGACCGGAGCAAAACTGCAAGGCGGCGGCGATAAGATCGAAACATTGATTATTAACGCTGCGGAATGCGAGCCCTACATCACCGCTGATGACCGCTTAATGCAGGATTGCGCGGCGCAGATTATGGAAGGTGTGCGGATTCTGGCGCACATCCTTAGACCGCGTCAGGTACTTATCGGTATTGAGGATAATAAACCGCAGGCGATCTCCATGATGCGTGCGGTGCTGGCGGGCAGCCACGATATTCAGTTGAAAGTCATCCCAACGAAATACCCCTCCGGTGGTGCCAAACAGCTTACGCAGATCCTCACCGGCAAGCAGGTGCCGCACGGCGGGCGTTCGTCGGATATCGGTATTCTGATGCAAAACGTGGGTACCGCCTATGCGGTTAAACGCGCGGTGATCGACGGCGAACCCTTAACCGAGCGCGTTGTTACGGTGACCGGCGAAGCGGTTAGCCGACCGGGCAATGTCTGGGCGCGCCTGGGAACACCGGTGCGCCATCTGCTCGATTTCGCCGGTTTCTGCCCTTCCGCTGAGCAACTGGTGATTATGGGCGGCCCGCTGATGGGCTTTACGCTGCCGTGGCTGGATGTACCGGTAGTAAAAATTACCAACTGCCTGTTAGCACCTTCCGCCAGCGAGATGGGCGAGCCGCAGGAAGAAAAAGGCTGCATTCGCTGCAGCGCCTGCGCCGACGCCTGCCCGGCCGATTTGCTGCCGCAGCAACTCTACTGGTTCAGCAAAGGCCAGCAGCACGACAAAGCGACGGCGCATAACCTTTCCGATTGCATCGAATGTGGTGCCTGCGCGTGGGTGTGCCCAAGTAATATTCCGCTGGTGCAATATTTCCGCCAGGAGAAGGCGGAGATTTACGCCATCGCCGAGGAAGAAAAACGCAACGCCGAAGCTAAAGCGCGCTTTGAAGCGCGCCAGGCACGTCTTGAGCGCGAAAAAATCGCCCGTCAGCAGCGTCATAAACAGGCTGCGGTTCAGCCTGCGGCTAAAGATCAGCAGGCGATTGATGCCGCGCTGGCGCGCGTGCGCGAAAAACAGACGACCGCTGCCCAGCCAGTTGTCATTCAGGCCGGAGCCATGCCTGATAACAGCGAAGTGATTGCCGCGCGCGAAGCACGCAAAGCGCAGGCACGCGCCCGCCAGGCAGAAAAAGCGCAGCAGGTGGAAAACAGTGCCGCCACCGGCGAAACAGCCGATCCGCGCAAAGCCGCCGTTGAAGCGGCGATTGCCCGCGCCAAAACGCGTAAGCTCTCACAGAGCCAGCCCGCAGAATCGACCGCAAACGCTGAGCAACCTCAGGCGGACGCCGGACAGTCACCGGCTGAATCTGCACCGGTCGATCCGCGCAAAGCCGCCGTTGAAGCGGCGATTGCCCGCGCCAAAGCGCGTAAGCTCGCGCAGATCCAGTCCGCAGAATCGACCGCAAACGCTGAGCAACCACAGGTGGACGCCGGACAGTCACCGGCTGAATCTGCACCGGTCGATCCGCGCAAAGCCGCC
>NZ_DAMCGF010000001.1:0-186257 GCF_032104925.1 Kosakonia sp. | reverse complement strand
CCGCAGAATCGACCGCAAACGCTGAGCAACCACAGGTGGACGCCGGACAGTCACCAGCTGAATCTGCACCGGTCGATCCACGCAAAGCCGCGGTTGAAGCGGCGATTGCCCGCGCCAAAGCGCGCAAATCAGAACAACTACAAGCCGCCACGCAAACTGATGAGGTCTCGTCTTTTGCGCAGGCCGCCAATGACGACCCGCGCAAAGCCGCCGTCGCCGCAGCCATCGCCCGTGTTCAGGCGAAGAAGGCCGCACAGCAAGCCGTTAACGAGGATTAAATGGTTTTCAGAATCGCAAGCTCCCCTTACACCCATAACCAGCGCCAGACCTCACGTATCATGCTGCTGGTGACGCTCGCGGCCGTGCCGGGCATTGCTGCGCAATTGTGGTTTTTCGGTTGGGGGACGCTGATACAGCTCATTCTCGCCATTATCAGCGCACTTGCTGCCGAAGCGCTGGTACTGAAATTACGCAAGCAGAACGTTAGCGCGATCCTGGCGGACAACTCTGCCCTGTTAACCGGTCTGCTGCTGGCTATCAGTATTCCCTCTTTCGCCCCGTGGTGGATGGTGGTGCTTGGCACCGTGTTCGCTGTAGTTATCGCCAAGCAGCTTTACGGCGGTTTAGGCCACAACCCGTTTAACCCGGCAATGATTGGCTATGTGGTGCTGTTAATCTCCTTCCCGGTGCAGATGACCAGCTGGCTGCCGCCCTATGAAATCGCACGCACCGTTCCCGGCTTTATCGATGCGTTACAGGTTATTTTCACCGGTCACACTGCCGCTGGCGCAAATATGGAAACGCTGCGCATTGGTATCGATGGCGTCAGCCAGGCGACGCCGCTCGACACCTTTAAAACTTCATTGCATGCCGGACACAGTGTCGAGCAGATCCTGCGCTCCCCTATCTATAGCGGCGTGCTGGCTGGTGCTGGCTGGCAGTGGGTCAACCTCGGTTATCTGGCCGGTGGTCTGTTCCTGCTGTGGCAGAAAACTATTCGCTGGCATATCCCGGTAAGCTTCCTGCTGACTCTGGCGATTTGCGCCACACTCGGCTGGGTTTTCGCCCCGCAGTCGCTGGCTGCGCCGCAATTGCATCTGTTCTCTGGCGCGACCATGCTGGGTGCGTTTTTCATTCTGACCGATCCGGTTACCGCTTCGACCACCAACAAAGGCCGGCTGATTTTTGGCGCGCTGGCAGGCGTGCTGGTGTGGCTTATCCGCAGCTTTGGCGGCTACCCGGATGGCGTGGCCTTTGCCGTATTACTGGCAAATATTACCGTGCCGTTGATTGATTACTACACGCGTCCGCGCGTGTACGGGCATCGTTAAGGAGCCGCCATGCTAAAGACAATGCGTAAACATGGCGTGACGCTGGCGCTATTCGCTGCAGGTTCTACCGGGCTGACCGCCGCAATAGACCAAATGACCAAAACCACCATTGCCGACCAGGCCGCGCTGCAACAAAAAGCGCTGTTTGATCAGGTGATCCCGGGCGACAGCTATAATAACTCGCTGCAACAGAGCTGTTTTCTGGTCAGCGATCCGGCGCTTGGCAAAGGACAACACCATGTGTGGATCGCCAAAAAAGATGACAAGCCGGTTGCTGCAGTCCTTGAGGCGACCGCACCGGACGGTTACTCAGGCGCCATCCAGCTGCTTGTCGGCGCAGATTTCAGCGGCACGGTGCTGGGTGTGCGGGTGACGGAGCACCATGAAACCCCGGGTCTCGGCGATAAGATTGAGCTGCGAATTTCTGACTGGATCACCCACTTCGCCGGGAAGCGGATTGACGGCGCGGCCGATAGCCACTTTGCGGTGAAAAAAGATGGCGGTGATTTTGATCAGTTTACCGGTGCGACCATTACGCCGCGCGCGGTCGTTAACGCGGTGAAACGGACCGGCCTGTACGCGATGACACTACCGGAACAGCTTTCCCGTTTACCGGGTTGTGGAGAGTAAGCGATGAGCGAAGTGAAAGAGGTTATTGTTCAGGGACTGTGGAAAAACAACTCTGCCCTGGTACAGCTACTGGGTATGTGTCCGCTGCTGGCGGTCACGTCCACTGCCACCAACGCGCTGGGTCTGGGGCTGGCGACAACGCTCGTACTCACCCTGACCAACCTGTTTATCTCGCTCCTGCGCCGCTGGACGCCGGATGAGATCCGCATCCCTATCTACGTGATGATCATCGCCTCGGTGGTCAGCGCGGTACAAATGCTGATCAACGCTTATGCGTTCGGGCTTTACCAGTCACTGGGCATTTTTATTCCGCTGATCGTCACCAACTGTATCGTGGTGGGACGTGCTGAAGCGTTTGCGGCCAAAAAAGGCCCGGCACTTTCAGCACTCGATGGTTTCTCTATTGGTATGGGTGCAACCTGCGCCATGTTCGTCCTGGGTTCCCTGCGCGAGATCCTCGGTAACGGTACGCTGTTTGATGGCGCGGATGGCCTGTTAGGCGGCTGGGCGAAGGCGCTGCGCATAGAAGTGTTCCACACCGATTCCCCGTTCCTGCTGGCGATGTTGCCGCCGGGCGCGTTTATTGGCCTCGGCATGATGCTGGCGGTGAAATACCTTATCGATCAGAAAATGAAAAAACGCCGTGAAGCGGCGGCGACAGCGGAAAACGACAGCACTCAGGCCGCGCCCGGGAAGGCATAATGAATAAAGCAAAACGACTGGAAATTTTAACCCGCTTACGGGAAAACAACCCGCACCCGACCACCGAGCTGAATTTCACCTCGCCGTTTGAGTTGCTGATCGCCGTACTGCTCTCCGCGCAGGCCACCGATGTCAGCGTCAATAAAGCGACAGCCCTGCTCTACCCGGTGGCAAACACGCCCAAAGCGATGCTGGAGCTGGGCGTTGAGGGCGTGAAGCAGTACATCAAAACCATCGGCTTGTTTAACAGCAAAGCGGAGAATGTCATCAAGACCTGCCGTATTTTGCTGGAAAAACACAATGGCGAAGTGCCGGAAGACAGAGCCGCGCTGGAAGCGCTGCCGGGCGTCGGGCGCAAAACCGCCAATGTGGTACTTAACACCGCGTTTGGCTGGCCAACCATCGCCGTGGATACGCATATTTTTCGCGTCTCTAACCGCACACGTTTCGCGCCGGGTAAAAACGTTGAGGAAGTGGAAGAGAAGCTTTTGAAAGTGGTACCCGCTGAATTTAAAGTCGATTGCCACCACTGGCTGATCCTGCACGGGCGATACACCTGCATCGCCCGTAAGCCGCGCTGCGGCTCCTGCATTATCGAAGATCTGTGCGAGTACGACAGTAAAGTCGATAGTTAACGTCGTCAGAACGGGCGCAGCACCGCCAGCAGAATTATCACCACCACAGCGACAACAGTAATGGTGGTTGCATTACGCAAAGCGCCCATCCCCTTCACCGCTTCACCTGCCGCGATGCGACGCAGCGTGGCAGAGAGAAAACCGTGCAGGCCTGAAAGCAGCAGGACTACCACCACCTTGATTATCAGCCACAAATGCGGCATTTGACCGTGCGCAACCACCATTACCGCACCAGCAACCCACAGCAGCCCCATTGCAGGCGTGGTGATTTTCCGGCTCCAGCGTCGGACATCGCCCGCCAATGCGACACGCGCGGTGTTATCTGCTTGTGTAGCGCACCAGCCGGCAACAACAGCCATAACCAGCATTCCGCCTATCCAGACGATGGCCGCCGCGATATGTAACGCGTTGAGCCACGGATGAAAGTTCATAGTTAAACTCCAGTGTAATAAAGACTGCGGCAAGTCTGACAGCGTAACTGCTCCCTGTCATGAACAATGCGCGACAAAGAGAAATAAAAGATTGATTATTGCTCTCTGGCCGATTACCCAACGAGTAGCGGATAAGGGAACCCGCTGATTTCATGTCATAACTTTATGTGATAACGCTCACGTCTCTGTAAATTACTTAAAATGGCGAATGATTGCGCACAGATCGTGATATTGAGCAAATAATCGTCCACTTATGCGTATTTAATACGTTTATTCCTTTTTTTAGAAGAAAAAAATCCAACTGACGGCAAATTCGGTCGCTATTGCTAACACAATGTTAAAAAAGAGATTAGCGATGTATAGCAAATGGTTTCAGTGCAAACTTTAATCATGTTTTACAAGAGATATGACCAGATTGACTACATAAACCAGCCCAATACACTACCATTTAGCCAAAATAGCAGAACATATGCCTTAATGTGCAATCTAACCCCCGGACTGTAGTAGAAAAATCCACTTTTATTTCAATGATGAAATTTAACTCTGAATAACAAATAAAAACACCGAGCATTGTAATGCCCTGCATCTATGTAACAGAATATGTCAAAAGACTTGCCTGAACGCGCTGGATAGTGAACATTAACCGCCGTTTTCCCCTCCCAATATAACTATAAGCGTGATGAACTCTGGTCATTGCGCGCTGAACACCCCCGTTAATATGGGATGTAAAAAAAGAGGTATATGTGTCAACTGCAAACAAACCAACGGAAAGCGTCAGCCTGAACGCTTTTAAGCAACCGAAAGCGTTTTATCTGATCTTCTCTATCGAGTTATGGGAACGTTTTGGTTACTACGGCCTGCAAGGGATTATGGCTGTTTACCTGGTGAAACAACTGGGTATGTCAGAAGCGGACTCTATTACACTGTTCTCCTCCTTCAGCGCACTGGTTTATGGCCTGGTTGCCATCGGTGGCTGGCTGGGTGACAAAGTACTGGGCACCAAACGCGTAATCATGCTGGGCGCGATCGTGCTGGCCATCGGTTATGCGCTGGTAGCGTGGTCCGGTCATGACGCGAGCATTGTGTACATGGGCATGGCGGCAATTGCCGTGGGTAATGGTCTGTTTAAAGCCAACCCGTCATCCCTGCTATCCACCTGCTATGCGAAAGACGACCCGCGTCTGGATGGTGCATTTACCATGTACTACATGTCCGTTAACGTCGGTTCGTTCTTCTCCATGCTGGCAACCCCGTGGCTGGCTGCGAAGTTCGGCTGGAGCACTGCGTTTGGTCTGAGCGTGGTGGGTTTGCTGATCACTATCGTTAACTTCGCCTTCTGCAAACGTTGGGTGAAAAATCACGGTTCTAAACCCGATTTCGAACCGCTGCGCGTTGGCTATCTGCTGGCAACCATTGTCGGCATCGTGGCGCTGATTGCTATCGCCACCTGGCTGCTGCACAACCAGGGCATCGCGCGTATGGTGCTGGGCGTTGTGGCGCTGGGTATTATCTGCATCTTCGCCAAAGAGACTTTCGCGCTGAAAGGTGCCGCGCGTCGTAAAATGATCGTCGCCTTTATTTTGATGGTGCAAGCAATTGTCTTCTTCGTGCTCTACAGCCAGATGCCGACATCGCTGAACTTCTTTGCTATCCGTAACGTTGAGCACACGCTGTTCGGTATCGCTTTCGAACCTGAACAGTATCAGGCGCTGAACCCGTTCTGGATCATCATTGGTAGCCCGATTCTGGCCGCTATTTATAACAAAATGGGTGATACGCTGCCGATGCCGCACAAATTCGCGATCGGTATGGTGCTGTGCTCCGGCGCGTTCCTGGTGCTGCCGCTGGGCACGAAATTCGCATCTGATGCGGGTATCGTTTCCGTAAGCTGGCTGATCGCAAGCTATGGTCTGCAAAGTATCGGTGAACTGATGATCTCTGGTCTCGGTCTGGCGATGGTTGCGCAACTGGTGCCGCAGCGTCTGATGGGCTTCATTATGGGAAGCTGGTTCCTGACCACGGCTGGCGCGAACATTATCGCCGGCTATGTGGCTAATCAGATGGCGATCCCGGAAAACGTGACCGATCCGCTGATGTCACTGAACATCTATGGCACCGTGTTCCTGCAAATTGGTATCGCGACAGCGATTATCGCTTTGCTGATGATCGTCACCGCACCGAAGCTGAACCGCATGACGCAGAGCGAAGATACCACTCGCGACACGTCGGAAACCGCTACGGCATAATCGCCGCGGGGAACTCGAATTATTCAGCCGCTAACGCAAGTTAGCGGCTTTTTTTTTATTCTGCCGCGTAATAACCTATGCCGGAAATCAGCCATAAGGAAAAGATAATGAAACTGTTTTACAAGCCGGGCGCCTGCTCTCTCGCCTCACATATTGCTCTGCGTGAGAGCGGAAAAGATGTGGATCTGGTAAGCGTTGATTTGATGAAAAAACGCCTGGAAAACGGCGATGACTTTTTTGCCATCAACCCGAAAGGACAAATCCCGGCGCTGCTGCTGAATGACAACACTCTGATTACCGAAGGCGTGGCGATTATGCAATACGTTGCTGACAGCGCGCCTGAGAGCCAGTTACTGGCACCTGTTGGCACCCTGCCGCGTTACAAAACGCTGGAGTGGCTGAACTTTATCGCAACCGAGCTGCATAAAGGCTTCACCCCGCTGTTTCGCCCGGATACACCGGAAGAGTACAAACCCACCGTACGCGCTTTGCTTGAGAAAAAATTGCACTACGTGAATGAATCCCTGAGCAATAACGCATGGATTAGCGGTGCGAACTTTACCATTGCCGACGGTTATCTGTTCACGGTTCTGCGCTGGGCGCGCGCGGTGAAATTGAATATGGAAGGTCTGTCGAATATTGATGCGTATATGGCGCGTGTTGCCGCTCGCCCTGCGGTGGCGACTGCAATGGCGGCAGAAGGTATTCAGTAGAATGTGAATGCCCGCGTACGCGCTGCTCAGCGGGCAACAATAAAGGCGGGGATCCCCGCCTTTTTTACAGCAATGTCGCGCTAAAAAGATGCTCAGGTTGCGCAATTCTGTCCTGCGCCGCGACCACCTGCAGTTCATACTCCTGCAAATTTTTGGTCGCCAGCATAATTTCATACACTGCCGCCGTTACGTGTTCGAGCGCTTCACGTACGCTCGCCCCCTGCAACAATTTCACCAGTAACAATCCGCTGGTCACATCACCCACGCCGACTGGCTGACGTGCGCCAAAATCCACCAGCGGACGGCTAATGTGCCAGGCTTCACTGGACGTCACCAGCAACATTTCAAAGCGATCGGCGCTCAGTCCCGCGCGCGCCAGGTGTTTCACCAGCACGATTTGCGGCCCCTGCGCAATCAGCTCGCGTGCCGCAGCCACTGCGTCCTCCACCGTGTGGACCGCATGCTCGCAGAGGATCTCCAGCTCAATCAGATTGGGCGCAATGATATCGCTGGCAGGCAAGGCGTGGCGGACATGAAACTCGGCAACCCCTGGCGCAACGATGCAGCCTTTCTCCGGATGCCCCATGACCGGATCGCAGAAATACTTCGCCTGCGGGTTGGCTGCTTTCACCTGGCGGACGATCCCAAGAATATGCTCTCCCTGCTCTGCCGAACCCAGATAACCACTCAGCACCGCGTCGCAGCGTTTCAGTTGGTCAATTGCCGCAATGCCCTGCACAATTTCGGTCAGATGGGCTGGCGGCATAACGCTGCCGGTCCATTTGCCGTACTGGGTATGGTTAGAAAACTGCACCGTGTTCAGCGGCCAGACGTTAGCGCCCAGGCGGCGCATCGGAAACTCGGCGGCACTATTCCCCGCATGACCAAAGACCACATGCGATTGAATGGCGAGGATATTCTTCATTGTTGGTAGCCTTGCAAAAGTCGAGCAATAAAAAGAAGGGAGTGATTTCTCACTCCCTTCGGCAGGTCTGTTTTTATTTCCAGCAGATCAAGCAGTAGTTTTTCTTACCGCGGCGCAACAGCGTGTAGCGGCCGAATAGGCGATCGCCATCAGTGAAGAAATACTCCGGATCGGATTGTTTTTCGCCGTTGATGGTAACAGCGTTAGACGCGATGGTTTTACGCGCCTGGCCGCGGGACGGCTGCAGCTCAGAGTCAACCAACGCCTGCATCAGATCGGCACCTTTTTCCATCTCAACCATCGGTACGCCATCCTGCGCCAGCTGTTCAAAATCGGCTTCGCTCAAATCACTCAGCGTACCGTTGAACAGGCTTTCAGTGATGCGTTTAGCGGCGGTTAAACCCTCTTCGCCGTGAACCAGACGCGTCACCTGATCAGCCAGCACATATTGCGCACGCGGCGCTTTACCGCTGTTTTTGTCTTCTTCTTCCAGCGCGTTAATTTCCGCGATGTCCATAAAGGTGAAGAACTTCAGGAAGCGGTAAACATCCGCATCGGCGGTGTTGATCCAGAACTGGTAGAACTTATACGGACTGGTTTTCTTCGGATCGAGCCACACCGCGCCGCCTTCGGTTTTACCAAATTTGGTGCCATCGGCTTTGGTGATCAGCGGAACCGTCAGGCCAAACACCTGGTTTTGGTGCAGGCGGCGAGTCAGATCGATACCCGACGTGATGTTACCCCACTGGTCGGAGCCGCCAATTTGCAGCACGACATTATGCAGTTCGTTCAGGCAGGCAAAGTCGTAACCCTGCAGCAGGTTGTAGGAAAACTCGGTGAACGAGATGCCGACATCATCGCGGTTCAGACGCTGCTTGACCGCTTCTTTGTTAATCATCTGGTTAACAGAGAAGTGTTTACCGATATCGCGCAGGAAGGTCAGCACGTTCATGCTGCCAAACCAGTCGTAGTTATTTGCAGCGATAGCGGAGTTGTCGCCACAGTCGAAATCGAGGAACGGTGCAACCTGTTTGCGGATTTTATCCACCCACTCCTGCACGGTGTCTTCAGTGTTCAGTTTACGCTCAGTGGCTTTAAAGCTCGGGTCGCCAATCAGACCGGTCGCGCCACCCACCAGCGCTACTGGCTTGTGACCAGCCTGCTGGAAGCGTTTCAGGCATAACAATGGAACCAGATGCCCCAAATGCAAGCTGTCAGCGGTGGGATCGAAGCCGCAATAGAGCGCGATCGGGCCCTGCGCCAGTCGCTCTGCTAACGCTTCCTCATCCGTCACCTGAGCCACGAGGCCCCGCTCTTGCAATTGTTTAATCAAGTTACTGCTTGCCATCAAAATCTCCATGTATAAAACGGACTGCACCTTTGCCGGTACACGACTTTTCGCCAGATGCGAAAGGATACTTCATGGGGGGCAGATAGAATAAAGCGCCGGAACACGGAGTGCCAGCGCTTATAGCAACATTTTTCAGGGTTTACGGCGCGAGGCGGTCAATTTTCCACGCATCATTCTCGCGCTGGTATAAAAAACGGTCATGCAGTCGATTGGCACCGCCTTGCCAGAACTCCATCTGGTCAATACTGACGCGATAGCCGCCCCAGAAACTGGGTAACGGGATTTCGCCCTGCTGGAACTTTTGCTTCAGTTCAAGGAACTTGCTTTCCAGAATGCCGCGCGCGGAGATGCGGCTCGATTGTTTCGATACCCAGGCGCCGATTTGGCTGTCACGCGGGCGGCTGTGGAAATACTTCATCACTTCGAGCGTTGAAAGCCGCTCCGCTTTGCCGGTGACCATCACCTGGCGATCCAGCATATGCCATGGGAACAGCAGACTGACAGCAGGGTTGTTTTCAATGTGATGCGCTTTACGGCTGCCAAGGTTGGTATAGAACACCAGCCCTTTTTCATCATAATGCTTGAGCAATACGATACGCTGGTAAGGTTGGCCGTTCTCATCCACTGTCGCCACGACCATTGCAGTCGGGTCAACGAGTTGAGCTTCACAGGCCTGCCCCAGCCAGCGTTCAAATAATGCCAACGGTTCGGCGGGAAGGTCGCCGCGACGCAGACCACCTTTGGTGTATTCACGGCGCAGATGCGCGATTTGCTGCAATTGATCGTTATCAGACATGGCGTTAGCGAAAGTAATCATCAGGTGGGGCTATTATGCGCCCCCCTGTGAAAATCTCAACGCTGCGGAATAAGCTGGCAATTATTCAGTACGATGCGATCGCGCTTGTAGACGGTCGCACTCTCACCCTTCGACCAGAAAACGTAGACGCCATCCGTGTAACGTGCGCCGGAGGCTGAAAGCCCTTGCTGTAAGGTCAGCAATTTATCATCCCAGACAAAACTCGCCTGCTGACGGGTATTATTAATTTTCACGGTGAGCGGTTTTTCGTCGCACTGGTAAACCAGCGTATCGGTATGCATGCGTTCTACTAACTGATTGTAATAGCTGCATCCGGCAAGCAGTGCGGGCAGACAGGCGATGACTATTTTTTTCATAGAGTATTCCCGGGACGGTCCTGGTCACGGAGGGCGAAACGCCCTCCCTAAGCCTGGTCAGTCTAGCCCGGTGCAACTAAAGTGAAATGCGGTTAACTCTGATTCTGCCGCGGGTTAGCAGGGTAAATCGCGCCGAGCACCGAGGCAGCGGACGCGCCGGTGACGGAGGGCAGATTACCAGGCAGTCCGGCCAGGGTCCGCCACGCAAGCCAGGCAAACGCCAGCGCTTCCATGTCGTCGCCGCTGATACCGGCTTCATCCGTGGTGGTGACTTCTGTACCTGGCAAAAGCCCCGCCAGACGCGCCATGACCAGCGGATTTCGACTCCCCCCACCGCAGACCAGCAGGCGTTCACAACCGCCACTGAGCAGCACCTGCTCGGAAATTGTCACCGCCGTCAGTTCAGCCAGCGTGGCCTGCACATCGCTGGCGCTTAACCCCGGGAAGTGCGCCAGGTGGCGTTCCAGCCAGCTGTAGTTAAAGTATTCACGACCGGTACTTTTCGGTGCAGGCGTGGCAAAGTAGGCATCGCTTAGCATGTTTTGCAGGAGCGGCAGCACCACTTTGCCTTCGCTCGCCCACTGCGCATCTTTGTCGTAGGGTTTGCCTTTTTGCCGCCAAATCCATGCGTCCATGAGCATGTTGCCAGGTCCGGTGTCATAGCCTCTGACCGGCTGGCCGGGGATCAGAAGCGATAAATTGGCGATGCCACCAATGTTGAGCACCATGCGCCGTTCTACCGGGTGCGCCAGCAGTGCATGGTGAAAGGCCGGCACCAGCGGCGCGCCCTGCCCGCCAAGCGCGATATCACGGCGGCGAAAATCACCGACCACCGTCACCCCCGTACGCGCCGCGATATGGTTATTGTCACCAATCTGCAAAGTATGCGGCGCAATGCCTGTCGGCTCATGCCAGACGGTTTGCCCGTGACAGCCAATCGCGACGATATCTTCCGGGTGGAGTTGCTCTCGGTCCATTAGCGCCAGCACCGCGTCGGCAAACAACTTGCCCAGTTGGGTATCCAGCCGCCCCAGTTGCGAAAGTGTAAGTTGCTGTCCCTGGCAAATGCCAAGAATCGCCTCTTTTAACGGCAGCGGAATCGGAAACGTCAGGCTCGCTTGCTGCGCGACCATGGTTTCATCGATTGCCGCCAGCACCACATCAACCCCATCCAGACTTGTTCCAGACATCACCCCAATGTAGCGACCCGATTTCATACGCCTTCCTTTAATGCATGACCGAAGGGCACCACTCCACCATAAAGCGGGGGTTAACGCCATCGGCTGCAAACACTTTTTAACAATCGGATGATTTTCCGTTAAGTGAAATTACGCCGTGCTGCGCTTATAATCGCTTCGTTTAAATCTGGTTAAACTCGCGTTGATTATTATTTTGCCGGGATTTGGCAGAAGATATGACCTGGTATTGCTAAAATGCCATATAATTTAACCATGTCGGATGCCCGCAAGGGCGTTTCATGGTGAACAGGAGATTCATAAATGATGTTACGTGCACTGGCAGTTTCGCTGATTGGTTTTACTTTGGCTGGCTGCGTGAATAACGACACGCTTTCCGGTGATGTCTACTCTGCATCCGAAGCTAAACAGGTGCAGAATGTCACTTACGGCACCATTGTTAACGTCCGTCCGGTACAAATTCAGGGTGGCGACGAAAACAATGTTATCGGCGCGCTTGGCGGTGCAGTGCTGGGTGGTTTCCTTGGCAATACTGTTGGCGGCGGCACGGGACGTTCTCTCGCCACCGCAGCAGGCGCGGTAGCCGGTGGTGTTGCAGGGCAATCCGTCCAGGGTTCACTGAATAAAACGCAGGGTGTTGAGCTGGAAATTCGTAAAGATGATGGCAACACCATTATGGTCGTGCAGAAACAGGGCAACACCCGTTTCTCCGCAGGCCAGCGCGTCGTGATGGCAAGCAATGGTCGTCAGATTACCGTTTCCCCGCGTTAATTCCCGCATTAGGTGGTCACGCCAGTGGCCGCCCTTTCATATTGCCGATACTGAATGTTGATGTAAAAAAGCCTTGCGGATGCAAGGCTTTGCTGGTCAGTCTCTCGACTGAAGCTCATTGATGTTTTGTTCCAGTCGGGCAATCATTTTAATCAACTGATCGAGTTCTTCCGCAGAGATCCCGGAAAGTATTTCCCCCCGGGTTTTACGAATAACCGTCTCCATCTCTTCAATGATTGGGTCCGCTTTTTCTGTCAATTTGATCCGCTTTGCCCGGCGATCGTTGGCGCAGGTCTGGCGAGAAATAAGGCCTTTCTCTTCCAGTTGATCCAGCGTACGCACCAGCGAAGGCTGCTCAATGCCAATCGCTTTTGCCAGTTGAATTTGCGACTGATCGGGCGGCAACTGATGAATATTATGCAGCGTTACCCAGTGAGTCTGCGTTAATTCCAGAGGTTTCAGGCGATGGTCAATCAAAGCGCGCCAGACGCGCACTAAGCGTGCCAGATCAGAACCTAATGGCGATTCCAATTTCATCTCCTTATAATTAGCTTGCTAAGTTATTATACTCATTTTAGAATAGTTTGCAGTATTTATATTGGTAAAACAAATGTATTGCGGTTCTCGCCGGGGCTTACGCTGAGATTCCACCTGCCTTAGCAACACGCAGTGGTTGGTACTTATCTAATGATAATCATCAATCTGGCGATCCGTTAGGTTGCACAGGACACAAAGTGTGAAGTTGAACTCAAGTTTCCCGAACTTACCCCTGCAAGATCTGATTTTTGGCGCATCGGTCTATTTCCCTCCCGTATTTAAAGTGGTCATGCTGGGCTTTCTGTTCTGGCTTATTGCTCATCGCCTGTTGCGCGGGTGGATTTATGCGGGTGATATCTGGCACCCCATCCTGATGGATCTCTCCTTGTTTGTTATTGCGCTGAGCCTCGCCCTCGGCTTGCTAATTGTGTGGTAATTATGCGCCTGAAATCCCTGAAGTATTTTTCTACTCTCCTGGTGCTGGCTGTGGCGATTGTCGCGGCCTGGTGGATGTGGAACTTTTATATGCAGTCCCCCTGGACGCGTGACGGAAAGATCCGCGCTGAGCAGGTCAGTATCACACCGCAGGTCTCAGGCAGCATCAGCGAACTGAAGGTGAAAGATAATCAGTTGGTTAAAGCGGGCGATGTGTTGTTTCGTATTGACGATACGCCTTACCACATTGCCGTACTGAACGCCGAAGCCCAGTTGGCTCGTATGCAAACCGATCTGGCAAAAGCCAATAATGAAGCCAATCGCCGTCGCCATCTCTCACAAAACTACATCTCCGCAGAAGATCTCGATACTGCCAATATTAGTGTTAAAGCCGCGCAGGCAAGCGTTGCGGCAGCGCAGGCACAACTTGCGCAGGCACAATGGCAATTGGCGCAAACAGTAGTTAAGGCACCGGTAGACGGCTGGGTCACCAATCTTTCCACCCGTACTGGCAATTACGCTACCGCCGGGCAACCAGTTTTCGCGCTGGTCGATAGCCATTCGTTTTATGTGATGGGTTACTTTGAAGAGACCAAGTTGCGCCATATTCATGAAGGGGCAGCAGCGAAAATCGTGCTTTATAGTGGAGATGTTACGTTACAGGGTCACGTATCAAGTATTGGTCGCGCGATATATGACCAAAGCGTCGAGACTGACAGCGGGCTGGTTGCCGATATCAAACCGAACGTACCGTGGGTACGGCTGGCGCAGCGTGTGCCGGTACGTATTCAGTTTGATAACCTGCCCGCCGGGCTGACGCTGGTTTCCGGCACCACGTGCACCGTGGCGATTGGTGGTCAGTAATGAAATCGCCTGTCTGGCTCTGGCAAAATCTGCCATGGGTAAAAGCCACGGTCGGACAGTGGCGCTATGCGCTGCGCAACGGTATCGCGATGTGTCTGGCGCTCACGGTGGCTTATTATCTCGATCTCGATGAACCGTACTGGGCCATGACATCCGCAGCCGTTGTCAGCTTCCCCACCGTCGGCGGCGTGATCAGTAAAAGCCTTGGCCGTATTGCCGGGAGCCTGCTTGGGGCCAGCGCGGCACTGATCATTGCCGGTCAGACACTCAACGATCCGTGGCTGTTTCTGTTCGCCATGGCCACCTGGATTGGCTTTTGTACCTGGGCTTGCGCGCAGTTCACCAATAATGTCGCCTATGCTTTTCAACTGGCGGGTTATACCGCCGCGATTATCGCGTTCGCCATGGTCGATGTGACCGATATTACGGAGCTGTGGGATATTGCTCAGGCGCGCGTGTGCGAAGTGATCCTAGGCATTTTGTGCGGCGGCATGATGATGATGATCCTGCCCGGCAACGCCGACGGAACCACCCTGCTGTCAGCATTGAAAAAAATGCATGCCCGGTTGCTGGAGCATGCAAGCCTTCTGTGGCGGCCAGAAACCACAGACGCTATCCGCACCGCCCATGAGAGCGTTATCGGCCAGATCCTCACCACCAATTTGCTGCGCATTCAGGCGTTCTGGAGCCATTACCGTTTTCGGCGGCAAAACAGTTTGCTTACCTGGTTATTGCACCAACAGTTGCGCATGACCAGTGTGATCTCCAGCCTGCGCAGAATGTTGCTGAACTGGCCCGACGCGCCGGAAAATTTGCGCCCGGTTCTTGAGCAACTGCTCTCCGCGCTTGCGCATCCGCGCGCGGATGCGCTTACCGTCGCACGGATTATCGCCCTGCTCGCGCCCGGAGAAAGCGACGATTACCGGCACCATGCATTCTGGCAGCGCTTACGCTACTTCTGCCGTTTATATCTCACCAGTAGCCGCTGGCTGGCGCGCGTGGAGAATGCTTCGCCAGTCAGCAGTTATACGCCACCGCGAAGCCCGGGATTGATGCGAGATACGGATAATGCCGAAGCGCTATGGAGCGGCATTCGTACCTTTTGCGCGCTGAGTCTGGTCGGCGCATGGAGCATTAATACGCAGTGGGAATCGGGCTCGGCGGCGCTGACGCTGGCGGCTATCAGCTGTGTGCTTTACTCCGTCTCACCCGCGCCGTTTAACTCCCTGACACTGCTGTTGCGCACCTTAATTTTGCTGTCGCTGTTCAGCTTTATGGTGAAATTCGGCCTGATGGTGCAAATCAGCGAGCTGGCGGTGTTTCTGCTGTTTCTCTTCCCGCTGTTAACCACCCTGCAATTGTTGAAATTACAAATGCCAAAGCTGGCCGGGTTGTGGGGGCAGTTGATTGTTTTTATGGGCTCGTTTATCGCCGTGACCAATCCACCGGTTTATGACTTTGCGGACTTCTTAAATGACAACCTGGCGAAGATCTCAGGCGTCGCGCTGGCGTGGCTCGCGTTTGCCGTGTTACGCCCGGGCTCAGATGCCCGCAAAAGTCGGCGTCACATTCGCACGCTGCGCCGCAGTTTTGTCGATCAACTTAGCCGCGTACCACAGCTGAGCGAGCATGAGTTTGAATCGGTGGTTTATCACCACATTAGCCAGTTAAGCCATAGCCAGGACGCGCAAGCACGGCGCTGGTTGCTGCGCTGGGGGGTTGTGTTATTGAATTGCTCGCATGTTGTCTGGCAGCTACGCGACTGGGAAATCCGCTCGGATCCCCTCGCCAAAGTCCGCGAGTTATGCATTGTCTTATTGCGGGATGTGATGAGTGAGCGTGGCGTCCGGCAACGAACGCTTTCTGCCACGCTGACCGAGCTGCAGCGGATTAGCGCGGTGCTGGGTAAACATCACCAGCCGGCCGCGCGGGAGCTGGCCTCGGTTGTCTGGCGCTTATATTGCGCGCTATCGCAGCTGGAGCAAGCCCCGGCAGCCGGAACGCTTACTTGATAACGCCGCAGGCGTAACGTGCGCCGCCACCGCCGAGCGGTTTCGGTTGATCGGACATATTATCGCCGCCCACGTGCACCATCAGCGCTTTGCCTTTCACATCCGCGAGTTTTTTCAGACGCGGCGCCACCACCGGGTCGGTCGCTTTACCGTCATTGTTGACCACCAGCACCGGCAAGTCGCCTAAATGTCCGGCGCCTTCTGGCCCTTCATGCTTGCCGGTATGCTGCGGATCGAGGTGTCCTCCTGCCGCTTCAGCAGCAGAGGCTTTCCCCTCTTTAATCGCAGGCTGGCAACTGCCTTTAGCATGGACGTGAAAACCATGCTCGCCGGGCGGCAGGGCTTTCAGATCGGGCGCAAATTCCAGCCCCTTATCGGTTTCGCTGATTTTTACACTACCAACCGACTGCCCAACGCCCTGCGCAGTGACCAGGTTCATTTCCACTTCTTCACTGGCGGCTTGCGCCCCGGCGCAAACCACGAGCGCCAGCACAGCCAGACTAAAACGCTTCATATGACCTCCTTCGGTCTGTTTTAACCCTGTAAGTTTAAACCAGGGTGGCAGATTTCACCGGGAGGTCATCTGCCCGCGTTATGGCACGTCGTAACCAAGCGCCGCTTTGCGAATACGGAACCACTGTTGGCGCGTCATCTGAAGGTTCAGTGCCCCCAGCGCCGAACGCACGCGCTCAATTTTACCCGAGCCAATAATGGGCAGCGGCGCAGACGGCAGACGCATCACCCAGGCATAGACCACCTGTTCGATGGTTTCGGCATTCAGTTCCTGCGCAACGCGCGCCAGTTCATCACGTAGCGGCTGGAACGCAGCATCGTTAAACAGACGCCCGCCGCCGAGACATGACCATGCCATCGGGCGGATGCGCAGCTGCTGCAGTTGATCCAGCGTACCATCCAGCAGTAGCGGCTGGTGAACCGGCGAGATCTCGACCTGGTTGGTCGCCAGCGTAAATGGCAGGCGTGACTGCAACAGAGAGAACTGAGCGGGTGTGAAGTTAGAAACGCCAAAGTGGCGCACTTTTCCGCTCTGATGCAAATGCAGAAATGCTTCCGCCACCTCATCGGCGTCCATCAACGGATCGGGACGGTGGATCAGTAACAAATCAAGGTGATCGGTGGCAAGATTCACCAGCGACTGTTCGGCACTGCGAATAATGTGGTCGCGTTCAGTAATGTAATGACCCAGCGCATGTTCCGGTTTCGCGGTGGTGGCGATGCCGCATTTGCTGACAATCTCCATGCGGGCACGCAGATGCGGAGCGAGTTTGAGCGCTTCGCCAAATGCGGCTTCACACAGATAACCGCCGTAAATATCCGCGTGATCAACGGTAGTCACACCGAGATCAAGATGAGACTCAATGAAGCTAACCAGCTGCTGCGGGGACATGTTCCAGTCCATTAAACGCCAGTAGCCCATCACAAAACGGGAGAACTCCGGGCCTTGCGGCGCGAGGGCAATACGTTGAACCATAATGATTTCCTCGAAGGTAATTTGCCTTCGAGTATACGCATTTTGGCGACTAAAACAGTGAAGGTTGCTGAGGTTCTTCCGCAGAGGACGCTTTGTTTGCGCGCATTTTGCGCTGCAGGCGCTGGCGGCACAAACGCAGCACCTCCTGCTTTTGCGCATCGGTCATTTTTTGCCAGTTAAAACGCTCATCGCGGCTACGCATGCAGCCACGGCAAAAACCGCGGTCATCCGACTGGCAAATACCGCGGCACGGGCTCTGGACGGGGAAAAACTCCAGTTGTTCTGGCACAGTCGTCTCCGGTAATACAGGCAGTTCCCTTTATTGAAGACTGCCTGTCGACAACGCGCAAGGCGAAAAACGCATTGTTCGCCACTTGCAACAGACCAATCGGTCTAGTAGAGTGGCGCGATGAGCAGAAATACCGAACATGACACGCGCGAACATTTACTGGCGACCGGCGAGCAGCTTTGCATGCATCGCGGGTTTACCGGTATGGGCCTGAGCGAATTACTGAAAACAGCGGAAGTGCCAAAAGGCTCTTTCTACCACTATTTTCGCTCTAAAGAGGCGTTCGGCGTGGCGTTGCTTGAGCGTCACTATGCCGCGTATCACCAGCGGCTGGCGACCCATTTCGCCAGCGGGCCGGGAAACTACCGTGACAGGCTGCTGGCGTATTATCAGGAGACGCTCCGGCAGTTTAGCCAACAGGGAATTATTAGCGGTTGCCTGACGGTGAAACTGTCGGCGGAAGTGTGCGATCTGTCGGAAGACATGCGTTCAGCAATGGACAAAGGCGCGAGCGGCGTTATCGCCCTGCTCGCGGATACGCTGGAAAAAGGGCGTAACGATCGCAGCTTAACGTTTCAGGGCGAACCACTAACGCAGGCGCAAGTGTTGTACTCCCTGTGGTTAGGTGCCAATTTGCAGGCCAAAATTTCGCGAAGCGCCCTGCCGCTGGAAAGCGCGCTGGCGCATGCAAACAGCATCATTGCAACGCCTGTCTGAGAGCAGGCATTTTTATTTCACTTTTTACTAGTCGACCGGTCTATTCAGGAGTTGTTATGTCCAGTAAATTATTTACGCCGCTGAAAGTGGGCGCTATTACCGTTCCAAACCGCGTTTTTATGGCACCGTTGACGCGACTGCGCAGCATCGAGCCGGGTGATATTCCTACGCCGTTAATGGCGGAATATTATCGTCAGCGCGCCAGCTCCGGCCTGATTATCAGCGAAGCCACGCAAATCTCCGCGCAGGCGAAAGGCTATGCCGGCGCACCGGGTCTGCACAGCGCAGAACAAATTGCGGCATGGCAGAAAATCACCGATGCCGTGCATAGCGAAAACGGCCGTATCGCCGTACAGCTGTGGCACACCGGTCGTATCTCGCACAGCAGCCTGCAACCGGGTGGTGCCGCGCCGGTCGCACCGTCAGCCATCAACGCAGGAACGCGTACCTCTCTGCGTGATGCCAACGGCAACGCCACGCGTGAAGACACCTCCACGCCGCGCGCGCTGGAAACCGATGAGATCCCGGGTATCGTTAATGATTTCCGCCAGGCCGTTGCCAATGCGCGCGACGCCGGGTTTGATCTGGTTGAACTGCACTCGGCCCATGGTTATCTGTTGCACCAGTTCCTTTCACCGTCGGCGAACCAGCGTACCGACCAGTACGGCGGCAGCGTGGAAAATCGCGCGCGCCTGGTGCTGGAAGTGGTCGACGCGGTAAGCAAAGAGTGGGACGCAGAGCGCATTGGTATTCGCGTGTCTCCGATCGGTTCTTTCCAGAACATGGATAACGGCCCGAACGAAGAAGCCGATGCGTTATATCTGATCGAGGAACTGGGCAAGCGCGGTATTGCTTACCTGCATATGTCAGAGCCGGACTGGGCCGGCGGTGAACCGTACACCGACGCGTTCCGTGAAAAAGTGCGCGCACGTTTCCACGGCCCGATCATTGGTGCAGGTGCCTATACCCCGGAAAAAGCGGAACAGTTGATCGAGAAAGGTTTGATTGACGCGGTAGCCTTTGGTCGCGCCTATATCGCCAACCCGGACCTGGTAAAACGTCTGCAACTGAAAGCGGAACTGAACCCACAGCGCCCGGAAAGCTTCTATGGCGGCGGCGCGGAAGGTTACACCGACTACCCTTCTCTGTGATCCTCTGATTGTTCATTGATAGCGGCGGGTCTGCGCCGCTATACTAAAACTGTGTTTCTATTCGGAACGTTAACACATTCATACAAGAGGATATTATGCGCTTACTTCACACCATGCTGCGCGTCGGCAACCTGCAACGCTCCATCGAATTTTATACTAACGTGCTGGGCATGAAGCTGCTGCGTACCAGTGAAAACCCGGAATATAAATATTCGCTGGCTTTCGTTGGCTACGGCCCGGAAAGCGAAGAAGCGGTGATTGAACTGACCTACAACTGGGGCGTGGAAAGCTACGATCTGGGTAATGCTTACGGTCATATCGCGCTGAGCGTGGAAAACGCGGCGCAAGCTTGCGAAGCTATCCGCAACAACGGCGGTAATGTGACGCGTGAAGCGGGTCCGGTTAAAGGTGGAACCACGGTTATCGCCTTCGTTGAAGATCCGGACGGTTACAAAATCGAGCTGATCGAAGAGAAAGACGCCGGTAAAGGCCTGGGTAACTAATCCCCTCCGGGCGCGCTTTGCGCCCGCTGTTTTACATCCCTTCGTAAAATTTGCCATAATGCGCTGCCATTTTCCCGTATCAAGAGATCCTGATGTCCGATAACGCTCAACTGACTGGTCTGTGCGACCGTTTTCGCGGTTTTTACCCTGTGGTAATTGATGTTGAAACCGCCGGGTTTAACGCCAAAACCGACGCGCTGCTGGAAGTCGCCGCCATTACGCTGAAAATGGATGAACAAGGCTGGCTCATGCCCGACAGCACGCTGCATTTCCACGTTGAGCCTTTCGAAGGCGCGAACCTGCAACCCGAAGCGCTGGCCTTTAACGGCATTGATCCGGGCAATCCGCTGCGTGGCGCGGTGAGTGAGCATGACGCCCTGCATGCCATTTTTAAAATGGTGCGCAAAGGCATTAAAGATCAGGGTTGTAACCGCGCAATTATGGTGGCGCACAACGCGACGTTCGATCACAGTTTTATGATGGCCGCTGCGGAACGCGCTTCACTGAAACGCAACCCGTTCCACCCGTTTGTCACTTTCGATACCGCGTCATTAAGCGGGCTGGCACTCGGGCAGACGGTGCTGTCAAAAGCGTGTGGCGCGGCGGGCATCGCGTTTGACGCCTCGCAGGCGCACTCCGCGCTATACGATACAGAGCAAACCGCCCTGCTGTTTTGCGAAATCGTCAACCGCTGGAAGCGCCTTGGCGGCTGGCCGTTGCCCATCGCGGATGAAAATCAGGCGTAAAAAAAGCGACCATCAGGTCGCTTTTTTATTGGCAGAAATTACTCTGCGCTCGGCTCGTCTTTATGTTTTGCCGCCGCTTCTTTGATAAGCGTCTGCAATTCGCCGCGTTGATACATTTCAATCACGATATCGCAGCCGCCAACCAGTTCACCTTCAACCCACAGCTGCGGGAAGGTCGGCCAGTTAGCGTATTTCGGCAGTTCTGCGCGAATATCCGGGTTTTGCAGAATGTCTACATAGGCAAAACGTTCACCGCATGCAGAGAGCGCTTGTACCGCCTGGGCGGAGAAACCGCAGCTTGGCAGCTTCGGAGAGCCTTTCATATACAGCAGAATCGGGTTTTCAGCGATCTGGCGCTGGATTTTTTCAAGTGTTGTGCTCATTGTCATGCTTCCTTCAACTTCTTCTACGGCAGATGTTCGCCATTGTAACGGTTCAGAGGGGCATCGGAAAATAACATTTTGTTCACCGTTCATGATTTTATCGTCTGTCGGCAAAAGTTGCCTTAGGAATATGACTTAACTCAACTCGCCATCCCGCTTGCTGCCTAACTCTTGAGCACATAGAAACGTTTTGCTGCTTTTTTTTGCGCTTGTTAACGAAACGAAGCTATAGATGCAAAAACAGTATTAACTTTTGGGGTTTTTATGGATTAGAATCGACGAGTTTTAAAAAACCATTTGCAGGCATATTAAATGCTTGCCCTAACAGGGGATTGCTCAGTGGCGCGGATACCAAAAGCTTCAATCACGCTCTGTGCTTTGTTGTTCACCACGATTTCTTTCACGCCATTAGCGAGTGCCTCTGAACAGGCGCGAGCGTCGGCCGTGCAAAAATCGCATCTGGCGAAAGCATCCGAACGTAAGAAAAAAAATACATCACAAAAGACACCAAAGAAAAACAGTCGCAGTCCGGCAGAAAAAACCACCAGCAAAAAAACAACGGAGAGTAAAAAAGCTCCGGCAAACAAAAAAGTTACTACCAGCAAAAAAGCCAGCAAAATCACCTCGCGTCGTAATACATCCAGCCCGTTAAAAACCACCGCCGTCACCTGGACTGAGAAATGTACGCCGCGCAAAGGCCACAAGCCGCATTGTGTGAAGGTTAAAAGCACTAACGCCATCGCCGATGTGCATAAAGTTCGCATTCAAAAAGCACAAAAAACCGCCATGTCCAAGCTGATGAACCAGATTGGCAAGCCTTATCACTGGGGCGGCACCTCACCAAGCACCGGTTTCGATTGCAGCGGTCTGGTCTATTACGCATATAAGGATCTGGTGAAATTCCGTATTCCGCGTACCGCCAATGAAATGTATCACCTGCGCGATGCATCGCCGGTGAATGTGGCGGAACTGGAGAGCGGCGATCTGGTGTTCTTCCGTACCCAGGGCCGTGGTACCGCCGATCACGTGGGCGTGTACGTCGGTAATGGTAAATTCATTCAGTCTCCGCGTAGCGGCCAGGACATCCAGGTTACCTCGCTGAGTGAAGATTACTGGCAGCGCCATTATGTTGGCGCGCGTCGCGTCGTGACGCCGAAAACCATTCGCTAACCCCTCACCTGCCGCGCCTGCGGCAGGTAACTCCCTCTTTTGTCTGGCCTTTCGATTTGCTACCCTAATCCGTACATCCAGTAGGGCTATTGGGTGTTATTAAAATAATGAAAGGAGAATAGCAATGTCGTTTGAATTACCTGCATTACCGTATGCAAAAGACGCCCTGGCGCCGCATATCTCAGCCGAAACGCTGGAATACCACTATGGTAAACACCATCAGACGTATGTCACCAACCTCAACAACCTGATCAAAGGCAGCGCTTTTGAAGGTAAATCGCTCGAAGAGATTGTGAAAAGCAGCGAAGGCGGCGTGTTCAATAATGCTGCCCAGGTCTGGAACCATACTTTCTACTGGAACTGCCTGGCCCCGAATGCTGGCGGTGAACCGACCGGTGAGCTGGCGGCAGCTATCGCCAAATCATTCGGCAGCTTTGCCGAATTCAAAGCGCAATTCACCGATGCTGCGGTTAAAAACTTCGGTGCTGGCTGGACGTGGCTGGTGAAAAAAGCGGATGGCACATTAGCCATTGTTTCAACGTCTAATGCGGGCACTCCGCTGACAAGCGATGCAACCCCGCTGTTAACCGTCGATGTCTGGGAACATGCGTATTACATCGATTACCGTAATGCGCGCCCGAACTACCTCGAACATTTCTGGGCGCTGGTAAACTGGTCATTCGTGGCCAAAAATTTAGCGGCATAAACGCGGCATAAAACAAAGGAGGGGCTAGCCCCTCCTTTTTTGCATTTGTGCTATTTATTCTGCTGCGGCACAGGCACGTTCTGGCTTAGAACCAGAGAACAGCACCACCAGCAGGCCCAGCCCGGCAATAATCGCCCCCATAACCGGGACGAAATCATAACCCAGCCCAGCGGAAATCACTGCCCCACCGGCTGCCGCACCCAGCGCGTTACCGAGGTTAAAGGCACCGATATTGACTGAAGATGAAAGGCCAGGTGCTTCATGCGCAACGCGCATGACACGCATCTGCAACGGCGGAACCACCGCAAACGTCGCCGCGCCCCACACCACCATGCTGATGGCTGCGCCCACTTCACTGCGTGCCAGGAACGGGATCGCCAGCATGATGGCAATCAGCAGGATCAAAAAACCTTTCAGCGTGCCGGTGACCGAGCGATCCGCCAGTTTGCCGCCGAGATAGTTACCAATGGAGAAACCAACGCCAATCAATACCAGCATCGCCGTCACAAAAACGGGAGTGGCATCGGTAATGGTGTGCAGTACCGGCGCAATGTAGGTATACAGCGTGAACATGGCGCCTGCGCCGAGCACGGTGGTCAACAATGCGGACAACACTTGTGGGCGTACCAGTACCGACAGCTCTTTACGTACGTCCGGGCGCTCACCTGTGCCACCTTTCGGCAGCGAAAAGAACAGGCTCGCCATGGCAATGACACCCAGCCCGGCGGTGGCCATGAAGGACATACGCCAGCCAATGGTTTCACCCAGCCAGGTTGCGGCAGGCACACCGCCAATGTTAGCAATGGTCAGCCCCATAAACATGGTTGCCACTGCGCTGGCCTGCTTCTCTTTGGCGACAACGCTTGCCGCCACCACCGAGCCAAGACCAAAGAAAGCGCCGTGGTTCAGACTGGTGACGATCCGTGCCAGCATTAATGTGGCGTAATCCGGCGCAATCGCCGACAGCACGTTACCGAGCGTAAAAATCGCCATCAAAAAGATCAGGGCATTGCGTCTGCCACGGTGAGACAGCAGCAATGTCATTAACGGCGCACCGACCATTACGCCGATAGCGTAGGCGCTAATCAGCATCCCCGCCGCCGGAATAGAAACGTCGACGCCGCGGGCAATAACCGGCAGTAATCCCATCGGGGAAAACTCGGTGGTACCAATGCCGAAGGCGCCAATCGCCAGGGCAAGCAAAGGGAAATTAATTTTCATCTGTGACTCCAAAATAGACATGCCGACTTGCGACCCTGTCGCTGAAGCCAAAAGTATGACAGCTATCACAAAAAACAGAAGTTAGCAGAATGACAAAAGATTATTGCAGAAGTGATAACAATGGCGGGGCAGAAAACCGAGGGAGAAAAGGCTCTCCCTCGCGATAGATCAATGCAGTGCAGCAGTCAGACCGCCGAAAACAATCAGGCTCAGAACGATGACGGTAGTGATTAAAGAATACTTCAGATCGGTGCTCATCAATTTTCCCCTTTTTAATTTCCCCACAAAAAGTGAGATAACGCATTTTTGCACAAATTATCTTAAAAATCTTGCGGGAATTCGCAGGAGAAACGTTTTAATACTTCCCCTTTTGCTCAAGATCAGACAAAATTCGACGCTAAATTTATTAGCGTACCGGCCATTGACTCCCCTCCTGACGTCCAGTGTCGTTTTCCCGGCGTACCGCACCCCCTTTGATGGGTACAGGGTGATTAAAGGCAAACGTTTACCTTAAGTATTATCAGGAGCTTATGATATGGTCTGGAGTGATATCTGATGGCAACGATTAAAGACGTAGCGAAACGAGCAAACGTTTCCACTACAACCGTATCACATGTGATTAACAAAACCCGTTTCGTCGCCGAAGAGACGCGCAACGCTGTATGGGCGGCGATTAAAGAGTTGCACTATTCCCCCAGCGCCGTCGCCCGCAGCCTGAAAGTGAATCACACAAAATCGATCGGCTTGCTGGCCACCAGCAGTGAAGCGGCCTACTTTGCTGAAATTATCGAAGCCGTAGAGAAAAAGTGCTTCCAGAAGGGTTATACCCTGATCCTCGGCAATGCCTGGAATAGCCTCGAAAAACAGCGTGCTTATCTGTCGATGATGGCGCAAAAGCGCGTTGATGGTTTGCTGGTAATGTGTTCCGAATACCCGGAATCGCTGTTGAGCATGCTCGAAGAGTACCGCCATATTCCGATGGTAGTGATGGACTGGGGAGAAGCGAAGGCCGACTTTACGGATTCCGTTATTGATAACGCCTTTGAAGGCGGTTATATGGCCGGGCGCTACCTTATTGATCGCGGACACCGCGATATTGGCGTGATCCCCGGCCCGCTGGAGCGTAACACTGGCGCGGGCCGTCTGGCTGGCTTTATGAAAGCGATGGAAGAAGCCCTTATCAGCGTGCCGGAAAACTGGATCGTGCAGGGCGATTTCGAGCCGGAATCCGGCTATCGCGCGATGCAGCAAATCCTCAATCAGGCGCATCGCCCTACCGCAGTCTTTTGCGGCGGTGACATTATGGCGATGGGCGCGCTGTGCGCTGCCGATGAGATGGGTTTACGCGTACCGCAGGATATTTCCCTGATTGGTTATGACAACGTACGTAACTCACGCTTCTTCACCCCGGCCCTAACCACGATTCACCAGCCGAAAGATTCGCTGGGAGAAACGGCGTTTACCATGCTGCTTGATCGTATCGTCAACAAGCGCGAAGAGTCGCAGTCTATTGAAGTGCATCCGCGTCTGGTTGAGCGCCGTTCCGTGGCCGATGGCCCGTTCCGCGACTACCGCCGCTAACCGCTTATTACGGAGCCGTTAATTCGGCTCCCGTAACCACTCGTCATTCAGCGTTTCGCTATCTCCCAGATATTCCAGCAGCCAGTTTAACGCCGGGGACGCCTCATTTTGTTGCCATGTCAGGCAGCACGCCGCATCCGGGAAGGGATTTTCCAGGGTCAGCGCAACCCAGTCACCGCTGTCGAGCCGCGGCCGGGCAAAGTGTGCCGGCACCATTCCCACGCATAACCCTGCCGATAAGCACGCCTCCGACGACGCCCAATCAGGAACAATCACGCGTTTCTGATTATCCAGTAGCCAGGTAATACGTTTCGGCAACGAGCGGGACGTATCTTCCTGGATAAGTGAAGGCCAGTTGCGCAAGGTATCGTCGCTAAGCGGGCCTGCCAGTGACGCCAGCGGATGGCGACTGGAAACCACGCATTTCCAGCTCAGCATTCCCATATCGCGAAACGCATAACGCCCACCGACGGGAATAGCCTGCGTTGCGCCGATCGCCAGCTCCACCCGTCCGTCAGCAAGCGCATCCCAGACACCGTTAAAGACTTCCTGGTAGACCTGCAACTCGACATCACTGAAATGTCGATAGAAATCGACGATTAATTGCCGGGTACGTTCAGGTTTTACGATGTTGTCGACGGCGATCGCCAGTTGCCCGCGCCAGCCGTTGGCAATTTGCTGGCACTGCTGACGGGTGATCTGCATTTTTTTGATAACAGCTCGCCCTTCTTTCAAAAACCAGACTCCGGCAGGCGTAAGCTCAACATCCCGATGGCGACGCTCAAACAGCGGAACAGCGAGCCACTCTTCAAGCTGCCGCACGGTATAGCTCACCGCAGAAGGTACACGGTGTAACTCCTGCGCCGCACCGCTAAAACTGCCATTGCGCGCGACAGCATCAACCACTTCCAGCGAATATTCTGACCACATAATCTGCCTGCAAAAATTTTGAAACCACTACGCAAATATTAGCGTTTCACAAGCGCTAATGCACTCCTTACACTCGACAGCCCTGATTACCTGCAATTAAAGAGAAACACTAATGCAACCTGGCAACGGATTTTTAGTCTGGCTCGCGGGATTAAGCGTGCTCGGCTTTTTAGCCACTGATATGTACCTCCCCGCCTTCAGCGCGATACAGCAAGATTTAGACACATCGTCTGCGGTGGTTAGCGCGACTTTAAGCCTGTTTCTGGCGGGCTTTGCCATTGCGCAACTGGTATGGGGGCCGCTATCAGACCGCTATGGTCGCAAGCCGATTTTGCTGACCGGGCTGGCGATTTTCGCGCTGGGCTGTCTGGGAACATTATGGGTACGTGATGCAACCCTGCTGCTGGTACTGCGCTTTCTCCAGGCGGTCGGCGTCTGCGCCGCGACAGTAAGCTGGCAGGCGCTGGTGACGGATAACTACCCCGCGCATCGCGTCAATCGCATCTTCGCCACCATTATGCCGCTGGTGGGTTTGACGCCGGCACTGGCACCGCTGCTGGGCGCCTGGATCCTTGCGCATTTCAACTGGCAGGCCATTTTCGCCACTTTACTGGCGATAACGTTAATTCTGATGATCCCGGCATGGCGGCTGAAATCACCCGCGCAGAAAAGTGAACACCACGAACAACCGCTGACATTTATGGATCTGCTGCGTGCCCGGGATTATCGCGGGAATGTGATTATCTATGCCGCCTGCTCAGCCAGTTTCTTCGCCTGGCTGACCGGTTCACCGTTTATTCTGCATGAAATGGGTTATGGCCCATCGGTTATTGGCCTCAGTTATGTGCCGCAAACCATCGCCTTTTTGGTGGGCGGTTACGGTTGCCGTGCCGCGTTGCAGAAATGGCAGGGTTCTCGTTTGTTGCCATGGCTGCTGGGAGCGTTCGCGTTAAGTGTCCTCGCCACCTGGGCCGTCGGTTTTATGCCGGACGTGTCGCTGGCCGCGCTGCTCATCCCCTTCTGCTTTATGGCAATGGCCAACGGCGCGATTTACCCTATCGTGGTCGCGCAGGCGCTGCGTCCTTTCCCGCAGGCAACCGGCCGCGCAGCCGCCTTGCAAAATACGCTACAGCTGGGTTTATGTTTTCTGGCAAGCCTGGTGGTCTCATGGCTCATCGCCACACCACTGCTGACGACAACCACTGTCATGCTGGCAATGGTACTACTGGTCGCGCTGGGTTATCGCCTTCAGCGCCGCACGCACGATGAATTAGCAGACAAAAAGGCTGTGGCTTCCTCGTCGCATTAATAGTTGCGTAAGCGACTATCAACAACACAGTGGTTAGCTTGCTACGGGCTTTTTATTGAATCACCCGATTTTGAAGCCTATACTCATTTTCGGCTGTTTGATAAATACGATAAATATTATGCATTAACGGGTACCGGATTGTACCCGTTTACCCATGGAAGGCCTTTCGGCAAGGGTCCTCTCCCTTCCTCTGTTCTACGTCGGATATCAGCCTCACGGTAAAAACCGTGAGATTTCTCACAAGCCCGAAAAAGCGTCTACGCTGTTTGAAGGTTCTGATCACTGCGAGTGATGGAGAAGTTATGAGTTCATCGTGTATAGAAGAAGTTAGCGTACGGGATGACAATTGGTTCCGTATAGCAAACGAACTGCTGGGTCGCGCAGGTATCCGCGTCAACGGTCCCGCAGCGTCAGATATTCAGGTGAAAAATCCTGATTTTTTCAAACGTGTTTTACAGGAAGGCTCGCTCGGACTCGGCGAAAGTTATATGGACGGCTGGTGGGATTGCGCCCGCCTGGACATATTCTTCACCAAAGTCTTACGCGCCGGGCTGGAAAACCAACTTCCGCACCATTTCAAAGATACACTCCGCATTGCCGGAGCAAGATTATTTAATCTGCAAAGTAAAAAAAGGGCCTGGATTGTGGGCAAAGAACATTACGATCTTGGTAATGATCTGTTTACCCGCATGCTGGACCCGCAGATGCAATACTCTTGCGCCTACTGGAAAGACGCTGAAACGCTGGACGATGCACAACGGGCAAAACTGCGGCTTATTGGTGAAAAGCTGCAGTTGAAACCCGGCATGCGCGTGCTGGATATTGGCTGTGGATGGGGTGGTCTGGCGCAGTATATGGCGCAAAATTACGGCGTCAGTGTGGTTGGCGTGACAATTTCCGCAGAGCAGCAAAAGCTGGCGCAGAAGCGTTGCGAAGGGCTGGATGTCGATATCCGTTTGCAGGATTATCGCGATCTCGACGAGCAATTTGACCGCATTGTTTCCGTTGGCATGTTTGAACATGTCGGGCCAAAAAACTATGCGACCTATTTCCGCGTTGTCGATCGTAACCTGAAACCTGATGGCATTTTTTTACTGCATACCATCGGCTCAAAACGTACCGATCATAATGTGGATCCGTGGATCAACCGCTACATCTTCCCGAATGGTTGTTTGCCTTCTGTGCGCCAGATTGCGGATGCCAGCGAATCACACTTTGTGATGGAAGACTGGCACAATTTCGGCGCGGATTATGACCGTACGTTAATGGCGTGGCATGAGCGTTTTCTTGCCGCCTGGCCGGAAATCGCCGACAACTACTCGGAGCGCTTTAAACGGATGTTCAGCTATTATCTCAATGCCTGCGCGGGGGCGTTTCGTGCGCGGGACATTCAGCTCTGGCAGGTGGTTTTCAGTCGGGGTATTGAACACGGGTTGCGCGTTGCGCGTTAAAAAATAAACCCCGGCATGCCGGGGTTTATTTTTACTCTTCGCTGGCTGCTGCGACAATCGCCGCTTCTTTCGAGGCCAGCACACGCTCCACGGTATCGACAACCGCCTGCGTTTGCGGGTCGATTTCGATATTCACGCGATGCCCCAGTTTTTTCGCGCCAAGCGTCGTACGCTGCAACGTTTCCGGAATTAAATGCACGCAGAAGCGGCTACTGGTGACTTCGCCAACCGTCAGGCTGATCCCGTCAATGCCGATAAAACCTTTGTACAGAATGTATTTCATCAGCGCAGGATCCTGCACTTTGAACCAGATCTGGCGGTTATTTTCCGAGGTGAGAATTTTGACTATTTCGGCGGTAGTCATGATATGACCCGACATTAAGTGACCGCCGATTTCATCGCTGAATTTTGCCGCGCGCTCAACATTTACCGAGTCGCCGACATTCAGATCGCCGAGGTTGGTGATACGCAGCGTCTCTTTCATCAGATCGAAGCTGATATGGCGGCCGTTAATCGCCGTCACTGTCAGACAGCAACCATTATTGGCAATGGAAGCGCCGGTCTCAATACCATCCAGCATCGTCTCAGGCAACTCAACAACGTGAGTGCGGAAATTGGGTTTATCATCAATTGACACCAGTTTCGCCGTGCCTTGCACAATACCCGTAAACATACTTACCACTCCTGTTCCATTCATACGGCCATTACCGTGTTCTTTACGCACAATAACAGGTGAGATTTACCCTTGCCAGTTTCAATCGCCCTGCCGCCCTTTTTCCCGCCACTCTGGCGAGAAGATAAGCGTAGCGCCGCGTGCTAAAAGATAACTTTGCTTTATGACTGGCATGGCAAAAGCGCGCCATAGCAGGTAATATTTGTACACATGTCGCACCCATCGCTGTGCGGCATCCTTTTTAGCACAAGGAAAAACTCCTTCCTGATTAGTCATTCCATTCTTCTTATAACTACAAGATAAAGGTGTTCTCGTGCAGAAGTATATGAGAGAAGCGGGTCAGTTACTGGCGCTCGCCGTGCCGGTTATTTTCGCGCAGGTCGCCCAGACAGCCATGGGTTTCGTCGATACGGTTATGGCCGGTGGCTACAGCGCCACGGATATGGCGGCGGTGGCAATCGGGACCTCAATCTGGTTTCCCGCCATACTGTTCGGCCACGGTCTGCTGCTGGCGATGACGCCGGTGATTGCCCAGTTAAATGGTTCCGGACGTCGCGACAGAATTGCCCATCAGGTTGGCCAGGGGTTCTGGCTGGCAGGCCTGGTCGCGGTGTTGATCATGATTGTGCTGTGGAATGCCGGTCATATTATTTACGCCATGCACAACATCGATCCGCAACTGGCGGATAAAGCCGTGCGTTTTTTACGTGCGTTGATGTGGGGGGCGCCGGGTTATCTCTTTTTCCAGGTGATGCGTAATCAGTGCGAAGGCCTTGCCCGCACGATCCCGGGTATGCTGATGGGGTTTGTCGGCCTGCTGGTGAATATCCCGGTGAACTACATCTTTATTTACGGCCATTTCGGTATGCCCGAACTCGGCGGCGTGGGCTGCGGTGTGGCGACCGCGTCCGTCTATTGGGTGATGTTTATTTGCATGCGCCTGTACGTTAAACGCGCCCGCGCGATGCGTGATATTCAAGCGATGCAACGTTTTGCCAAACCTGACGTCGCGGTGTTAAAACGCCTGACTCAGCTCGGGCTGCCCATTGCACTGGCGCTCTTTTTCGAGGTAACGCTGTTTGCCGTGGTAGCGCTGCTCGTTTCGCCGTTGGGCATTGTCGATGTCGCCGGACATCAGATCGCGCTGAATTTCAGTTCCCTGATGTTTGTTTTACCGCTCTCGCTGTCAGCGGCGGTGACCATTCGCGTCGGGTTTCGTCTCGGTCAGGGTTCAACGCTGGATGCGAAAACCTCAGCCCACACGGGGTTGTTGGTCGGCATCTCCATGGCGGCGTTAACGGCGATTTTCACCGCGTTAATGCGTGAACATATCGCGCTGATCTATAACGATAATCCACAGGTCGTGACGCTGGCATCGCACTTGATGTTGCTGGCGGCGATTTACCAAATCTCCGACTCCATTCAGGTGATTGGCAGCGGTATCCTGCGTGGTTATAAAGATACGCGCTCGATCTTTTTTATCACCTTTATTGCTTACTGGGTGCTGGGTTTACCGGTGGGTTACACGCTGGCGTTAACCGATTTAGTGGTCGACAGAATGGGCCCTGCGGGTTTCTGGATGGGCTTTATTATTGGCCTGACCTCGGCGGCGATAATGATGATGCTGCGGATGCGTTACCTGCAACGTCAGCCCTCGGCAACCATTTTGCAGCGCGCTGCGCGCTAAAACGTTGGTAGCCGCCCGCTGGCGGCTACTTTCACGACATTTTGCTCAGTTGTTCCGCAATCAGGTGAATTGCGTGAGAAATTTGCCATTTTCCGCTTGCCACATCTCCGGCCTGCCGCTAATATTCGTCCCCGTTGTCAACCACAACACTGCGTTCATAGCTCAGTTGGTTAGAGCACCACCTTGACATGGTGGGGGTCGTTGGTTCGAGTCCAATTGAACGCACCATTCCTTTTCAGTGCGTCCGTAGCTCAGTTGGTTAGAGCACCACCTTGACATGGTGGGGGTCGATGGTTCGAGTCCATTCGGACGCACCATTCTTAGTCATTCTCAGCTTTATCCCTCTTTTTCATCTCAGCATATATTCACCGCCACGCCGACTCTGCGTTAGCGACAGCGATCACGCTACCGTCTCCGAATGTGCATAAAAAAAAGCCGCACCTTACGGCACGGCTTTTCGTGTTACTTCCTGGCTATCAGAAGCCGACTTTCAGCGTGATTTGACCGCCGTAGCCGCCAGTGCCTGCGTCATTAATGCTCCGGGTGTAGCCCGCACGCACCCCGAGGGTAACGTTATCGCGGATCTGGCCGTCAATGCCGACATCCAGCGCCGCAGCGGTGCCGTCCTGATCCGGATTGAACGCGACCTCGCTGCCTGCTACGCCTGGTGCGCTGACGTTCAGCGTACCCTTCGAGTCGAAGGTCTGGATGAAGGACGGACGCACCCACCAGCTTACCGGTACCGGTTTGCCAGTCTCTTTCAGCGTCGCGTTGTTGCCCAGACGCAGACCGGCACGCACCTGCTGGCTGTGACCATCGCCGAACTGCACGTCTGCAACGTCATCATTACCATCTTTCAGGTTCACGCCGCGATACTGGTACTGCACCTGCGGTTCCAGCACCAGGCCGCCGCCGATCTCAAACGGCAGACCGGTTTCGAAGGAGCCAACATAGCCCCAGCCGTGAGTTTTCAGACCGTCGCCATCGCGCGGGTTGGTATCGAAGTTGTGACGTGTGCCCTGGGCCACCACATCCATCCACCAGCCGCTCTCATGCACGCCGTTAAGGTAGAGGCCGCCGCTGTAAGCGTCATCACGTACCGTACCGGCTTTCGACTTGTCGTTGCGCTGCACGTCGACGGCAGAAAGCCCCGCCGCACCGTACACCCCAACGGTCCATTCCATGGCAGAAGCCGAACCCTGCCACAGATCGCTACCGATCTGCAGGAAGGTATAGCCGCCTTTACTGTCCGGTGTGTTGCCGTTACGCAGATCGTTGCTGCCATGATCGTGGCTCAGTTGACCGGCCTGGAAACGGGCCCACATGTTGCTACCGCTTTCGGCGGCGGTACGCGCCGCATAGCGACGGGCATCCAGCGAACCGAGCAGCGCACTGTCGTAGTCCATGGCCTGCGCATAGACAGAGCTATAAAGATACGTCGCCGAACGGTAGTTCTGCGGGCCGTTCTCGTTGCCACCGGCTTCAGCAGTCGTCAGATACCAGCTCTGGTCGGCGCTGCCCTGTTGCAGGGTGTAGTTATACGCCCCCGCCTGCAGGCTGCCGCTGAGACTGAAAGCATCATCGGTCGTGGTCGCGCCATTAATGGCATTCACCACCTGGATGCCGTTACCGGTGGTACGTGCACCCAGACCGCCCTGGCTGCGAATGGCGATCCGCGTATTACCGGTGGCGGTGCCGCCGTCCAGTACCAGGCTGTCGCTCACTGCGCTATTACCGTTAAACAGGGTGTTCAGGGTAATGGTGCCGCCATTGCCCACCAGATTGGTAACCGTCAGGGTTTTCGGAACGAACGTCCCGGTCGGTGCCTGGTAATCGATCGAGCCGCCCAGCGTCAGGTTATTGAGCAGGGAGTCTGCGGTCATCAGCCAGCTTGAACCGGCATCGACGGTCAGGTCGGTCGGGTCGATCATCCCGGTCAGCGTAGTGCCGTTGGTCAACTGCAGCGAGGTGCCGCGCTGGGCGATGATGTCGGTCACGGCATCCAGCCCGCTGAACACCAGCGTACCGCTCTGCAGATAAGTACCGCCCGCCTGATTAAGCGCACCGCTCAGGGTCAGCGTGTTATCACCTTCTTTATACAGCGTACCGCTACCGTTGATGGCCGCGTTAACGGTGTTGGCACTGGTATCAGTGGTGATACGCAGTTCGCCGCTGTTGTTAACATTGCCGGCAAGCGTAGCGCCGTCGTTGACTTTGGTTATCCCGGTCAGCATCCCGCCTTCGGCGACACTCAGCGTACCGTTCTCGCTTACCACGGTGTTGTTGGCACTGCCGTCAGCGGCAACCGACAGCAGACCGCCGCCTTCCAGCAGCACACTATCGGCAACTTTATTGGCAATGGAGAAGCTGCCAAGTGCGTTGGTACCGTTGAGCGTGGTACCGGTGCCCGCCATCAATGCTGCGCCGCTATTGAGATTGATATTGGTAACCGTTGCACCATCTTCCAGCGCCAGCACGCCGCCGCGCTCAATCGCCGTCAGATCCGCCGTGCCACCGGCGCGCACGAACTGGGCGCCGCCTTTGCTGACGGTCGTGGCAATCGCCGTGCCGCCAAAGGTGACACTCTGGGTACCGTTTTCGCTAACAGTGGACGAGGCGACGGTGCCGCCCTGATTAACCACCTGATCGCCAACCACTTTGTTGTCGATAACGATCGCGCCGTCATTGACGTTCTGGATCCCGCCCTCACGGATAATGGTCGAGATCACCGTCCCGCCACTATTCACGTTCTGGGTACCGCCATTATTAATGGTGGTGCTGATGGCAGTACCGCCGTTCAGCACGTTCTGGATCCCACCGGCCTGGATGACAGCAAGTATTGATGAACCGCCGCTGAAGATATTCTGGATGCCGCGCTCGTAGATCGCCGTGCGAGTCGCCGTCCCGCCGCGGTAGACGTTCTGCACGGCGTTCGCCGAAAGATCGGTATCAACGGCACTGCCGCGCACATTCTGCTGGCTGGAGTTGATCATCGAAGTGTTCACCGCCGTTGCGCCCGCAGCGATGTTCTGCACTGCAAAATCATCCATCAGGTTGTTTTCTGCACGCCCACCGCTGTACAGGTTCTGGATGCTGTTGCGGTTACGGGTATCGGTCACTATCGCGCCGTCGTAAATCCCCTGAACCGCACCATCGCTCAGCACGGTAGAGGTGGCAGAACCCCCGCTATAGATGCGCTGTTCCGCCCGGGTGATCTCCGATCCGGTGGTGGTGCCAAAGACCTCCTGAATACCGCCATCAATCACCACAGAGACTTCGGCATTGGCATTTTTGTTGACAACCTGACGCCCGCCGTTTTTCACGATGCTGACAATCGAGGTACCGTCAACCACCTGCAGGCCACCATCGACAAAGGTGAAGTCGGTTACGCCGCCGGAGGCAACATTTTGTCTGCCGCCGGTGGAGATGGTGCCACCGTAGGTGTAACCGCCCGCGTTAACGTTCTGCACGCCACCCTTTTCAACGAGAGTTTCGAAGGCCTGCCCGCCGCTACCGATATTCTGCGTACCGCCCAGCAGGCGCGCGGCGAAAGATTTCGCGCCGTTATTGATGTGCTGCTCACCGCCATTCATCACGGTGGAGATCGCCACAGCAGAGTTACTGAGGATCTGCGTCCCGCCGGCATTAATCACGCTCTGGCGTGCCCAGCCATACGGGTCAACGATCTGCGCACCGCCGTTATTAATCACCGCGTCGAACGACTGGCCGTGTACGCGTTGTACGCCACCGCTGTTAATCAGCGTGCCGCTGGCCTGACCGCTCTTGGTCACCAGTTGTACCCCGCCGTCGCTGATGCTGGTGCCGGAAGCCGAACCTTCCACCAGTTGCGTACCGCCGCCGAACACCGTACCGTCAGACGCCGCGCCGCCAGCGGAAATGTGTTGCACCCCACCGTTATTGACGATCGAACCGGCAGCGAGGCCGCCGTAGTTGACGATTTGCTGACCGCCGTTATTGATCACGGACGAGATGGCCGTACCGTCTACGCTCTGCACACCACCGCTGTTGATATGGGTGTCGGTGGTTTTACCGCTCCCTGCCACCAGTTGCGTACCGCCATCGTTCACGCTGGCACCGGAGGCAGTACCTTCCACCAGCTGCTTGCCGCCGCCGAAGATGGTGCCGTCAGACGCCGCGCCGCCGAGATTGATGTGCTGCAGACCGCCGCTGTTCACCGTGGTGCCTGCCGCCAGACCACCTTTATTCACCAGCTGGATGCCGCCGTTGCGCACCACTGCCGAGGTCGCGTTGCCATCAACGCTCTGCACGCCGCCGCTGTTGATCAGGGTGCCGGTCGCTTTCCCGGTGGTCGTAACGATTTGATAAGCGCCATCGTTCAGGCTGGTACCGGACGCCGTGCCCGCCACCACCTGTTTACCGCCGCCAAAGATAGTGCCATCAGACGCCGCGCCGCCAAGGTTGATGTGCTGCAGGCCGCCGCTGTGTACAGCAGTACCTGCCGCCAGGCCGCCGTTATTCACCAGCTGGATGCCGCCATCGCGTACCACGGATGAGGTGGCGCTGCCGTCCACGCTCTGCACACCGCCGCTGTTGATTTGCGTACCGGAGGTTTTACCGCTGGCCTGCACGATCTGCTGACCGCCATCGCTGACGCTGGTGCCGGACGCGGTCCCTGCCACCAACTGTTTACCCCCGCCGAAGATAGTGCCATCAGACGCTGCGCCGCCAAGGTTGATATGCTGCAGGCCACCGCTGTTGACGATGGAGCCTGCGGCCAGCCCACCGCTGTTCACCAGTTGCACGCCACCGTTGTTCACCACGGCAGAGGTCGCCGAGCCGTCAACGCGCTGCAGACCGCCGCTGTTGATCAGCGCGCCCATGGCAATGCCGCCCACCTGGACGTGCTGAATGCCGCCATCGCCAATAACCGTGTCGCCTGCCATACCCGCGACCTGCTGCGTTCCACCCAGCAGCGTCGTTTTTGACGCCGCGCCGCCGGCACGCACAATCTGCACACCATCTTTATCGACGCGGGTGTCGTTCGCATGACCGCCGCTGCGGATCAGCTGTTTACCGCCGGTGTAGACGATCGTACCGTTAGCGGTGCCGTCAACATCCTGGAAACCGCCGTCATAGATTTTGCTGTCGATGGTTTTCCCGGTAACGTGAACCTGTTGCACACCGCCAGAGTCCACCCGGGTGTCGGATGCGGTGCCTTCGACAATCTGGGTACCGCCAAACAGCAGCGCATCCGAGGCAGCGCCGCCTTCGTTGATATGCTGCAGACCACCGGAATTAACCAGCGAGCCTGCGGCAAGCGCGCCGGAGTGGATCAGCTGAACCCCGCTATCGTTGACCACAGCGGAGATCGCCGTGCCGTCTACCGCCTGAGTGCCACCGCTGTTGATGATAGTGTCGGTGGCTTTACCGGTTGCCTGAACAAGCTGGTAGGCACCGTCATTGATGCTGGTGCCGGAGGCCGTACCGGCAACAACTTGCCGACCGCCGCCAAACACCGTGGTGTCGGACGCTGCACCACCTTCATTGATGTGTTGCAGGCCGCCACTGTTAACGGTCGCGTTATCCGCCAGACCGCCGCTGTTCACCAACTGGATGCCGCCGTCATAAATAACCGATGAGTTGGCTGTGCCATCCACGCGCTGCAGACCGCCCTCGTTGATCAGCGATCCGTTGGCGCTGCCACCGACCTGAACGTGCTGTACGCCGCCGGCACCGATAATGGTATCTGCCGCTACGCCCGCCAGTTGCTGAATCCCGCCCAACAACGTGGTGAAGGCGGTTGATCCACCTGAGAGTACATTTTGAATCCCGCCGGTGTTAATAACTGCGCTGGTGGCGGCACCGCCGCTGCGGACTTTCTGCAGGCCGCCGTCGTTCACTTCAGCGGAGAAGGAGACGCCGTCCACATCCTGTTTACCGCCGGCGTTCACCACCGCATCACTGCTCATGCCGCTGGCGTGGATCTGCTGCAGACCGCCGTTATTAATGATGGTGCCAGAGGTGGTGCCTTCCACCAGTTGGGTGCCACCGAGCAGAATGGCATCGGATGCTGCACCGCCTTCGCTGATATGTTGCAGACCACCGGTGTTCACCACGCCGCCCGTCGCCAGCCCGCCGCGATTAACCTGCTGCGTCCCTCCAGCATTGACGACAGAAGAGATGGCCTGGCCGTCTACGGTCTGCGTGCCGCGATTGTTGATGATGGTTCCGGTGGATTTGCCGGTTTTCTGCACCAGCTGCGCACCGCCATCGTTGACGCTGGTGCCGGATGCGGTTCCCGCCAGTACCTGGGTGCCGCCGCCAAACACCACGCCGTCAGAAGCTGCCCCGCCCTGATTAATATGCTGAATCCCGCCGCTGTTCACGATGGTGCCCGCCGCCAGCGCGCCGCTATGCACCAGTTGGGTACCGCCACCGTTGACCACTGCGGAGATAGCGGTGCCGTCTACGGTCTGCGTACCGCGATTGTTAATGATGGTACCGGTGGCTTTACCGGTTTGCTGAACCAGTTGCGCACCACCGTCGTTGAGGTGCGCACCGGATACCGTACCGGCCACGACCTGATTGCCGCCGCCAAAGATGGCGGTGTCGGCCGCGGAACCGCCGACGTTAACGTGCTGGACACCCCCGCTGTTTACCGTCGCGTCCTGAGAGAAACCACCGCTGTTGATGAGCTGGATGCCGCCTGCGTTAATGACGCCCTGAACGGAGCTGCCGTTAACAGCTTGCACGCCGCCAGTGTTAATAATCGTCTGGCTTGCCACCCCGCTTTCCTGCACAGTCTGCACACCGCCAGCGCCGACAACGGTGCTATTAGCCCTGCCAGCGACCGCCTGCGTACCGCCGCTGTTAAGCTGCGTGCCCGTTGCCGTCCCGTCCACTTCAACAATCTGTGTCCCGTTAGTGACAACGGTACCGGTCGTCTGGCCGTTCTGCCGCACAATCTGCGAACCGCCATCCTGAACACGCGTATCCACAGTCTGCCCGCCCGCCACTATCTGCGTACCACGGGTACTGATGGTATGGTTGGTGGTTAAGCCTCCAGGGCGCACATTCTGAACCCCCTCCTGCACCACCTCATCCCGCGTCGAACCAGTGACGTCCGGGGTAAACGCCATCGCCCCGCTGCTTGCGAACAGGCCACCCACCGCCGCCGAGATCAACACCGCGCCGCCTGCGCGCTTGCCTTTCGCCCGGGTCAGTTCTGAAACCACCACAAACGCCCGCTGAACGTCATTCCATACCAGCCGGTAACTGCAGTTAAGACTTTTTTTCATTTCTGTGTCCTCGAAACCCGTCTCTCATCCGTCAGGCGGCATGTTGATCGGGGTCTGCCAGTGCTGTTGTTTTGATGCCAAAGGGATTGCTTCGCAGGGCAATCAGCCGACGAAGATGACCGATGACCTGCTTACCAGTGATAAAACGTGTGCATTCGTACTGCCGGTCCGTGCCTTTGTGGCGCGGACACCAGAAATAGTCCTGATGGTCAAAATTCAATCGCACGTCATCCCAGCAGCCGTTGCAGACATGGGTGTTGATGACGCGCCAGGGGGTATGAAATTCGCTGTTCGGCAGGCTGAATCCACTGATCAGCACCACCGGAATATGGCAACCCCAGGCAAGCCAGGAGAGACCGCTGCCGAGGCCGATAAAAAATTCGGCGTGTTCCAGCAACGCCACGCGTTCAGCGAGGGGCAGATTGCCGGTGAAATCTTCCGCGCCGTGGGGGATTTTGTTCCAGATGTACCCGCGGCCTACCACGCGCTCTTTGTCAATACACAGCACGCGGTAGCCCTGCGCTTTCAGATAGTCGATCACTTCATGCCAGCCATTGCCGTTGTTCCAGAATTTGGCCTGGCTGGTGGACTGGGTCGCGATGCAGACATAGGGTTCAGCGATACGACGCGCGCTACGCTGGCGCAGGTCCGGAACGATTTCTGTGGGATCGACGCCGAGAATATGTCCGGCGGTGCGGTGCAGACCAACAGCGCGAAAATCAAATGGCTGCTTGTCGAGATCGCCGTGAAAAAAGAGCCCGACGCGCCAGCTGGCGTAAGGCGGCTCACTCACGCCCGGCCCGGCCAGCCACTCTTCTGGGGTAGCACAATTGAGCTGCGGATAGACCGGCTTGAAGAGATCGACGATCGGCTGTGCCATGGTGCAATGAACGTTGCACTGGTACGTCTGCCGAAAGCGTTCAGCGTAAGGTACCCAGCCGATGAGGTCGCCCAGCGTACCGCCGGGAAAGGAGACCAGTACCGTTTTGCCGCGCATATCCAGAGCGTGGTCCAGCACGGGCTCCGGCTGGACGCCGTCCCAGACCCGCAGACGAAACGGCACGTAATATTTTTTTGTGCTGATTACCCAGCCCTGCGCGACATCGTCGGCAAACAGAATATTTCCCGTTTCGTCATCGCTTATTTCTACCCGCCAGTTACCGGCTGGCAACAATAACCGGGCACCGTCATTAAAATCGTACAGGATGCCCATCGGTCCCTGCTGGGTCGGAATTTCTGGCGGCGGAATAAAAGCATATCCCTGTCCAGCAACAGCGGAAGTTGTCATCACCCAACCTTCATCATGAGTAAACGCATTAAATAAGGCTGGCAGTAAATAATAAGCAGGCACCAGCCGACCTCCGGAGTTAATAATCCGGAACGAAATTTTTTATAAATTTTTCGGGTCTCATCAAGAGTCGCTTAAGAGTAGTAACAAGGCGTTTTATTGCAAATTCTTTCTAAAAGTTAAAGACCATAAGTATCAATAACTTAGTTTTCTACCACTTTCGCAATTCATTCTGCTTTTTAATAAAAAACAAGCAGTTAACCCTCAACAAAAGCAAGCATTTTAAGATTATCCTTAAAACAAATTTCATGCAAAAACGTGATGTTAATTCAGAAATATAAAATATATTTCCACCCTTTTAAGCAGTACTCATCAGATATATCCGCCTCGCTGATGCAAAAGAGAGAAGTAAAAACCCGCCGCCCCGGCGATTAATTAAAAAGCAAACTGGCGCACATTTTTTATTAAATTAATACCCACAACCCCTTGCGCATAAAAAACAAACAGAAAAATCTTATTGTTTATTTTTCAATATCAGGAGGCGAAAAAGTAAATAAGCGGAGCCGTAGAAGAGAAATAACACGGCGTGAGAGTGGTTCAAACTGATGCCATTACGATGGCCAGGCCGCGGGCTGCCTCGGCTACGCAACGGTTGCGCAATTTTGTGATAACGGTTACACAACAAATCGACAATGATGATAAATTCGTATTTTGAAACGGCGTTTTTAATTCCTTTCTGTCGATGTCGACGCTATAATGCCGCCATCCTAATTTGAATGGATTCAGCTGATTGAACTGTAAAACAAATTACTCACATCAATTTTTCCCCGATCTGGCTGAATCTCAGGCACACATTCTTCTGCACGCTTTTTTGATGTCACCTATCCTTAGACTGTGGCATCGCTCTTTTCGCAACACAGGTTTGACTCCGGAGCCGTGCGCTAACCGGAGCGTAAATTCCCAATCCTTCTCAACTCAAACTTAAAGACCAGAACTGTCATGAAAAAGACCAAAATTGTTTGCACCATCGGTCCGAAAACCGAATCCGAAGAGATGCTGGCGAAAATGCTGGACGCTGGCATGAACGTCATGCGTTTAAACTTCTCTCACGGTGACTATGCTGAGCACGGCCAGCGCATCAAAAACCTGCGCAACGTGATGAGCAAAACCGGTAAAAAAGCGGCAATTCTGCTGGACACCAAAGGTCCGGAAATCCGCACCATCAAACTGGAAGGTGGCAACGACGTCTCCCTGAAAGCAGGTCAGACTTTCACCTTCACCACTGACAAATCTGTTGTCGGCAACGCGGATACGGTTGCCGTGACCTACGAAGGTTTCACCAACGATCTGAGCGTTGGCAACACCGTACTGGTAGACGATGGTCTGATCGGTATGGAAGTGACCGAAATCGTTGGCAATAAAGTTATCTGTAAAGTGCTGAACAACGGCGACCTCGGTGAAAACAAAGGCGTTAACCTGCCAGGCGTTTCCATCGCCCTGCCGGCGCTGGCTGAAAAAGATAAGCAAGACCTGATCTTCGGTTGCGAACAAGGCGTCGACTTTGTTGCGGCCTCCTTTATCCGTAAACGTTCTGACGTGGTTGAAATTCGTGAGCATCTGAAAGCTCACGGTGGCGAGAACATCCAGATCATCTCCAAAATTGAAAACCAGGAAGGCCTGAACAACTTCGACGAAATCCTCGAAGCCTCTGACGGCATCATGGTTGCGCGCGGCGACCTGGGCGTAGAAATCCCGGTTGAAGAAGTGATCTTCGCGCAGAAGATGATGATTGAAAAATGTATCCGCGCTCGCAAAGTCGTTATCACTGCGACCCAGATGCTCGACTCCATGATTAAAAACCCGCGTCCGACCCGCGCTGAAGCTGGCGACGTGGCTAACGCCATCCTCGACGGCACCGACGCCGTAATGCTGTCTGGCGAATCCGCTAAAGGGAAATATCCGCTGGAAGCGGTGACCATTATGGCCACCATTTGCGAGCGTACCGATCGCGTGATGACCAGCCGTCTGGATTTCAACAACGACAGCCGTAAACTGCGTATCACGGAAGCGGTTTGCCGTGGCGCTGTTGAAACCGCTGAAAAACTGGAAGCTCCGCTGATTGTTGTTGCGACTCAGGGCGGCAAATCTGCCCGCGCTGTACGTAAATACTTCCCGGATGCCACTATTCTGGCGCTGACCACCAACGAAGTGACCGCGCGTCAGCTGGTGCTGAGCAAAGGCGTTATCCCGCAGCTGGTGAAAGAGATCTCTTCTACAGATGATTTCTACCGTCTGGGTAAAGAAGTGGCGCTGGAAAGTGGTCTGGCAAGCAAAGGCGACGTAGTTGTTATGGTTTCCGGCGCACTGGTTCCGAGCGGCACTACAAACACGGCTTCTGTCCACGTTCTGTAATAATCGCCGGACAATTCAGACTGATTAAAAAAGCGCCCTTGTGGCGCTTTTTTTTATATTCCCGCCCCCATTTAAAATAAAAAATCCAATCGGATTTCACTATTTAAACTGGCCATTATCTAAGATGAATCCGATGGAAGCTCGCTGTTTTAACACGCGTTTTTTAACCTTTTATTGAAAGTCGGTGCTTCTTTGAGCGAACGATCAAATTTAAGTGGATTCCCATCAAAAAAATATTCTCAACCTAAAAAACTTTGTGTAATACTTGTAACGCTACATGGAGATTAACTCAATCTAGAGGGTATTAATAATGAATCGTACTAAACTGGTACTGGGCGCGGTAATCCTGGGTTCTACTCTGCTGGCTGGTTGCTCCAGCAATGCTAAAATCGATCAGCTGTCTTCTGACGTTCAGACTCTGAACGCTAAAGTTGACCAGCTGAGCAACGACGTGAACGCAATCCGTTCCGACGTTCAGGCTGCTAAAGATGACGCAGCTCGCGCTAACCAGCGTCTGGACAACCAGGCTCACTCTTACCGTAAGTAAGAGTTCCTGTAATGAAATGGCGCACTCGGTGCGCCATTTTTTTTGCCTGTAATTTGCCCTTCCTGTTCCCCTACTGCGTTACCGCCTCCTGTTGGGCTTCTGCATCCACCGTCGTACCTTTCGCATTGTTCTGTACGGACAACACACTTTCTTTCGACGCTGCCGCCGCTGTCTTCACCGGAATCGCGATCGGGTAACCCGCACGACGATTCAACGCCTGCGTAATCATGCCACTATCACCGCCGGCATTATGAATAAACGCTTCCAGCGCGGGAGAGAAGGTGATCGGCACCGTCTGCGTATTTTCTTCAACCTTTTGTGCCAGCGGACGATGCACTTCAATAAAGTGCCGCCCGTCAGGCTCTACGGTGTATTTCACCGGTTCGTTGATAATCGTCACGCGCGTACCAGCCGCAACCTGTGCAAATAACGCCTGGATATCCGGTGCATTCATGCGGATACAGCCTGAGCTGACCCGTAACCCAACGCTGTCCGGCGCATTAGTACCGTGGATAAGATATTCGCCATTGCCAATCCCCAGACGCAGCGCAAAGCGCCCTAACGGGTTATTTGGCCCTGCGGGTATCACCGGTGGCAATTCAATACCGTTGGCTAATGAACGCGCGCGAATGCCCGCTGTCGGTGTCCAGGTTGGGTTCGGGATCTTCTGGCTGACCCGCGTCACCGAAACCGGCGTTTCCAGCCCCTGTTGGCCAATACCTATCGGGTAGACCTGCACGCTATTTTTCCCTGGCGGGAAATAATACAGCCGCAACTCGGCCAAATTAACCACAATCCCTTCGCGCGGCGTATCGGGCAAAATCATTTGTGAAGGGATGGTGACGATCGTACCCGGCCTCGGTACGGGTGCAATCGTGTTATTGGCTTCAAGGATCAACATTGCTGCCGTGTCGAAATGACGGGCGATGGCCTGCAGGTTTTTATCCCCCGCCTGCACGGTGTAAGTCTGGTTTTGCCCAATAACGCGGCTCCCGTCGGCAGGCAGAGGATATTCTGCCGCACGAGCCACCTGGAGTGCGCTTAAAGCGCCGAAAAGACATAAGGAGAGCAAAGACGCGCGTTTCATACTGAAGTTCCTGTATCCACTGACAAGGTGTCAGAAAGCTGAAGATCCAGCGAGGCGTATAACGCCTCGCATCGTAACAGGATGAAAAATGGTCTTTTAAGTTTAGCTAATGTTGGCGGCTTTGTTGCGAATCGCGCGGATCATCGCCTCAAGCCCCTGTGAGCGAGAAGGCGTCAAATGTTGCGTAAGGGACATCTTTTCAAACCACGGGCGCACGTCAAACGCCACAATGTCCTGCGCAGTCATCTGCTGATAGAGCACAAAGACGATGGCAATAAGTCCTTTGACAATCGCGGCGTCACTGTCGCCTGCCAGCTCAATCACCCCCGCTTCATTGCGGTGCATGACAATCCAGACCTGGCTCTGACAGCCCTGAATAATGTTCTCAGGATTGTGCGCGTCGGCACTTAATTCCGGTAGACGCTGCCCCAGCTCAATAATATAGAGGTACTTCTCTTCCCAGTTGGCACAGCGGCTAAAATTGCGCAGCAGTTTCTCTTTATCGGGTAATGCGGCCATTTTTGCCTCTCACGTTAGCCCAGTAACTGATGAATGCGTTTCAGGCCAGTTACCAGACGATCCACCTCTTCTTCCGTATTGTACATAACCAGTGACGCGCGACACATGGCGGGAACATGGTAAAACGCCATCAGCGGCATCGCACAGTGATGGCCGGTGCGCACCGCAACGCCGTAATTATCGAGAAAACTGCCGACATCATAGGCGTGGTGTTTCCCGAGATTAAACGCGATGACGCCCTTGCGCTGCGCCGGGCCATAAAGCGTCAGATCCGGCACATCCGCCAGCGCATTGAGTGCGTAATGCATCAGCGTCTGCTCGTATTCACCAATCGCTTCCAGCCCCAGCTTGCGGACATACTCAATTGCCGCACCAAGCCCGATAATGCCGCCTGTGTTCGGCGTACCGGCTTCAAAACGCCACGGCGCTTTCGCATAGGTTGTGCCTTCGGTCAGGCTCACGGTGGCGATCATCGAGCCGCCCCCTTCCCACGGCGGCATATCCTGCAAGATAGCCTCTTTGGCATATAACACGCCAATACCCGTAGGCCCATACAGTTTATGCCCGGAGAAAACATAAAAATCGCAATCCAGCGCCTGCACATCCACCGGATGGTGCATGACCGCCTGCGCGCCGTCCACCAGCACTTTCGCACCATGCTGATGCGCCAGCGCAATGATTTCCGCCACCGGGTTTTCGGTGCCCAGCACGTTCGACACCTGCGTGATCGCCAGCAGCCGCGAGCGTTCATCCAGCAACGTTGGCAACACATCCAGTTGCAGCGTGCCATCCTGGTTAAGCGGGATCACGCGTAACTCCGCGCCCACGCGCTCGCACAGCATCTGCCACGGAACGATATTGGCGTGGTGTTCCATCGCGCTAATGATAATGTTGTCGCCCGCGCGCACCTGGCTGTTACCCCAGCTGTTCGCCACCAGGTTAATTCCTTCGGTCGTGCCGCGCACAAACACCAGCTCTTCCGGTAAACGTGCGTTAAGAAACGCCGCTGCCTGCACCCGCACGTTTTCCATTCGCTGGGTGGCTTCCGCACTGAGCGTATGAATACCGCGGTGTACCGCCGCATACCCGTGGCGGAAAAATTCAGCTTCGGCATCAATGACCTGGTTCGGTTTTTGCGCACTGGCCGCGCTGTCGAGATAGGCCAACGGTAGTCCGTTCACTTCACGCTGCAGCACCGGGAAATCGGCGCGAACGGCGTTCACGGGAAAACTCATACTCTGCCCCCTGCCAGGCGCTGGCTGATACGCGCCAGAACCTGTTGTTTCAATGCTTCGTCACTAATGGCTTCCGTCAGTTCAGCCGCGAAAGCATGGATTATCATCTGTTGCGCCGCCTGTTGATTGATGCCGCGCGAGCGCAAATAAAACATCTGTTCATCATCAATGCGGCCAACCGTCGCGCCGTGGCTGCATTTCACATCATCGGCATAAATTTCCAGTTGCGGCTTGGTATCCACCTCCGCCAGGCGTCCGAGCAACAGATTATTATTGGTCATCTGCCCGTCGGTTTTGATGGCATGTTGCGCAACTTTGATCAGGCCATTAAACACCGCGCGGCCTTTATCGCTGACGATGGTTTTATGTAGCTGGCGGCTGTTGCAGTAGCCCTGATTATGCTCAAGCCAGGTGCGGGTATCGCACACTTCCGCTTTCACCGGCATCGCCAGGCTGTTGATGCGTAACTGCGTGTTTTCGCCATTAAGTTGCGTACTGGTGTTGTGGCGCAACACCGCGCCGCCGAGCAGGAAACTGTGGCTATCTGCCGCCGCATCCGCCGCAAGCAAGATGTCATTGTGCGCAAAGTGGTAGCTTTGCGGATTTTCAAACGCCAGTTTGACGTGGTGCAGGCGCGCATTCGCCGCCACATTCATCGTCAGGCGTGAGCCCGTAAAGTGGCGCGCATCGTTCAGGCTGACGTAATGTTCGTAAATTGTCGCTTCCGCCCCCTGGGCAAGCTCAAGATGGTGGCGATAATGGGCGGTATTCATCTCGTCGCCCGCCAGCCCTTGAGTAATATGCATAAGCAGCAACGGTTTAGCAGGACGCTGGTTACGTGCTACCTGAATCAAGGTCACGTTCTGCGCCAGGCTTTCTGTCAGATGCAGGAACACTTCCGGCTGCACCGGTGCAGGCAGCGCCTCCCGCACATCGGCAAATTTGACCTCAAAACCAGAACCTGCGGTGTCATCGCTCAGCGCCGCGTTAAACTGACCATCAACAAACACTAGTCGTACGGCATCCACCGGCAATGCCAGCGTATCGCGCTGCCCGGCACTAATCGTGACAGATGTACTCACAAACTGGCTGTTCAGTAAGCCTTCCAGCGGCGTGTATTTCCAGTTTTCATGTTTGCGTGTCGGCAACCCTAAACGCAGCATTTGCTGCAGATGCTGCTGCGCCGAATCAGAACGCGCGCCGCCCTGCGTTTCAAACAGATGATGCCACTGTTGCAGCGCGTTACTGCTGTTCGGTAAGCCAGCCATAGCCCTGCTCCTCCAGTTGCTTAACCAGTGTGAAATCACCGGATTTCACGATGCGTCCCTGATACAACACGTGTACGAAATCCGGTTTGATGTAATCCAGGATCCGCTGGTAGTGCGTAACAATGATAAATGCGCGTTTTTCGTCACGCAGTGCATTCACCCCTTCGGCAACAATTTTCAGCGCATCAATATCAAGACCGGAGTCCGTTTCATCCAGAATGCACAGATCGGGTTCCAGCACCGCCATCTGCAGAATGTCGTTACGTTTTTTCTCACCGCCGGAGAAACCGACATTGACCGAACGGGTAAGCAGATCTTCCGGCATTTTCAGCAGCTTAATTTTTTCTTCCATTAGATCCTGGAAGTCAAAGCGATCCAGCGCCTCTTCGCCGCGATATTCACGCACCGCATTAAGCGCCGTTTGCAGGAAAAACTGGTTACTGACGCCGGGGATCTCTACCGGATACTGGAACGCCATAAACACCCCTTCACCGGCCCGCTCTTCCGGCGAAAGCTCCAGCAAATCTTTGCCTTTAAACTCGACGCTGCCGCCTACCACTTCGTAATCTTCACGTCCGGCCAGCGTCGCGGAAAGCGTACTTTTCCCGGAACCGTTCGGCCCCATAATCGCGTGGACTTCACCAGGACGCACGTCCAGGCTCAGGCCGCGCAGGATCTCTTTATCTTCAACGCTTACCTGCAAGTCTTTAATACTTAACATTTCTTATCCTTTAATTCTTAACCGACGCTGTGTTCAAGGCTGATAGCCAGCAGTTTTTGCGCTTCAACGGCAAACTCCAGCGGCAGTTCAGAGAAGACGTCTTTACAGAAGCCGTTGACGATCATGGAAATGGCATCGTCTTCACTGATCCCGCGTTGCAGGCAGTAGAAGAGCTGGTCTTCACCAATACGCGATGTCGTGGCTTCATGCTCAAGCTGCGCGCTGTTATTTCGGCACTCGACATACGGGAAGGTGTGCGCCCCGCAATCCGGGCCAATCAGCATCGAGTCGCACTGTGTGAAATTACGGGCATTGGTCGCCGTCGGCATGATTTTCACCAGCCCGCGATAGCTGTTCTGGCTGTGTCCGGCGGAGATCCCTTTGGAAATAATCGTCGATTTGGTGTTCTTGCCGATATGGATCATCTTGGTGCCGGTATCCGCCTGCTGATGCCCGCTGGTCAGCGCGACGGAGAAGAACTCACCGATCGAGTTATCGCCGCGCAGAATGCAGCTCGGGTATTTCCAGGTGATGGCGGAGCCCGTCTCAGATTGCGTCCACGACATCTTGCTGTTTTCGCCTTCGCACAGCGCACGCTTGGTCACAAAGTTGAGAATGCCGCCGGTGTTGTTATCCCCCGGGAACCAGTTCTGCACCGTGGAGTATTTCACTTCCGCGTCTTTGTGGATGATCACTTCCACCACTGCCGCGTGCAGTTGATAGCTGTCGCGCACTGGTGCGGAACATCCTTCGATATAGCTGACGTAGCTTCCTTCATCCGCCACCAGAATGGTGCGCTCGAACTGGCCGGTTTTTTCCGCGTTAATGCGGAAATAGGTCGACAGTTCCATCGGGCAACGCACGCCTTTCGGGATATAGATAAACGTTCCGTCAGAGGCGACGGCGGCGTTAAGCGCGGCGAAAAAGTTGTCATTGGAAGGCACCACCGTTCCGAGGTATTTTTTAACCAGTTCCGGGTGGTCATGGATCGCCTCGCCGAACGAGCAGAAGATGATCCCTTGCTCCGACAATTTTTCCCGGTACGTCGTTGCCACCGAGACGGAGTCAAAAATGGCGTCGACCGCCACGTCTTTACCTTCGCGTACCGGAACGCCAAGCTGGTTAAAGGCCTCTTCGACCTCTTCCGTCAGCCAGGCATTTGCACCGGTCTGTTGCACCGCACCGGGCTGCGAGGCGCACGTGTCGTCGCAATTGCCACAGGACGGTGCGGAGTAGTAACTGTAATCCTGATAATCCAGTTTTTCGTAATGCGCTTTCAGCCAGTGCGGTTCTTCCATCTCCAGCCACGCGCGGAAGGCGTTCAGGCGGAATTCGAGCATCCAATCTGGCTCGTTGCGTTTCGCTGAAATGGCCCGCACGACATCTTCATTGATGCCTTTTGCCAGCTCGTCGGTGCTCAACCGGGTAAAAAAGCCCTCTTTATAATTGAGGTTGCCGCCGGTCCAGATTTTGACATCGTCAGTTGCTTCAGTATTACGAGACATAGTACCGCCTATACCCCGAAACTTTCGCCACAGCCGCATTCGTGCTGGGCTTTCGGGTTATGAAATTTGAAGATCTGATTTAAACCTTCACGCACGTAATCCACTTCGGTGCCGTCGATAAACGGCATCGCTTGCAGCGGTACGTAAAGGCGTGCGCCGTCAGATTCGTAAAGCAAATCGTCTTCGCTCGGCTCCGTCACGGTATCGAGTACATAGCCAAACCCTGCGCAACCCGTCTGCTTGATACCCAGCCGTACGCCGAGCACGCCGGCCTGCTTACTGGCCAGCGCACGGATATGTTCTGCAGCAGCGGGTGTCATGGTTAGCCCCCGCCACGTAAAATCTTGCGGATTAAATGATTCCATCGTTTACCTCACATCAGCAGATCAAAGGCTCATAATGCTATGTTAGTGATAATGATTATCACTTCAACCTCTTTTCCGAAGGGTTATTCCCCATAAGCCCCTTTTTTCGGCACATGGTATAAGCATAGACTCTGCGCAAAGGCTTTACAGGTAAGTGAAAATTTGTTTAATAAATTGATAAATAATGACTTTAGTGGGCACAGCGGCAAGTAAGAGATGAAAATGAAAAGATGTATAGCCAATGCCTATTATTGAGATAGGGTTTCGGTATTTTTTACTGTAAAAAGTGACCCGCTTATCAAAACATTATCTTTGCGCATAACGGCGTCTTAGACGCATAACCCAAACTTCGGCGCTTTGCGTTATTAAATTAATCTCCAGTGATATCAATAGGCCGCACGTCGACGGCAAAATAGTCATAGTAAAAAGTTGAACTGGATGCTGGAATGAGTGTCCGAAAGCGAGGATTTTTTACCAGATTTGAGCAAGTTATGGATAAAACAGCGTTGATTTTGTTACTGCTCGCGGTGGTGGTTCTGGTGGTGGGTTTATGGTCAATTTTCAGCGAAACGCTATGGATAGTAGCCAGCTTCCTGGAAACTTTGCTTTACCCAACTATCTCCACGCCGGAGTGAGGTTATGGTGTTCTGGCCGCTCTAGCGAAAATGGCACTGGGATAAGAAAAAACGTTCAAAAAATAAGAAATTACTCCCTCATTTCTCAGATGAAGTCAGTTATCTTCGTTTTTTTGAAAATGCGCTCACGTCGCTGAGCCATCAAACAAGGAGAGTATTGATGAATGCAAAACCAATGATGTCTTATTTAGATAGCGGAACGGGTTTTCCCGTGCTGTTGGGCCACAGCTATTTGTTTGATAAATCGATGTGGTCGCCGCAAATTGAAACGCTCAGCCAGCACTTTCGTGTGATAGCGCCAGATTTGTGGGGACATGGCGAATCCCCCGCGTTGCCAGGCTCCCCCTCCTCTCTGGCCGATATTGCTGCAGACCATTTGTCTTTAATGGATTCGCTCAAAATCGACCAGTTTGCCGTGGTCGGCTTGTCGGTTGGTGGAATGTGGGGAGCAGAACTCGCTGCCGCCGCACCTGCGCGGGTTAAGGCGATGATGTTATTTGATACCTTTATCGGCGATGAAACCGATCTGGCGCGAGAGCGTTATTTCGCGATGCTCAACGCCATCGATGCGACTGGCACCATTCCCCCGGAGTTACTCGACTATATCGTCGGTCAATTTTATTCGCAGTTTGCCGCGCCTGCAGATGTTCAGCAACTCACCGCTTATCTTTCCTCACTTTCTGCTGAGCAACTTCGCAGCAGTATTGTGCCGCTCGGTAAATTGATTTTCGGTCGACCAGATCGGATGACCATTCTGGATTCTGTGGCTTGTCCGGCGCATGTGGCAACTGGCGAACTGGATCTGCCGCGCCCGCCCGTGGAAGGGCGACAGATGGCTGAAGCGTTAGGTTGTCAATTCACATTGATTCCAAATGCGGCGCATATCAGTAACCGGGAAAATCCTGAATGTGTGTCACAATTGATCGTCGATTTCCTGAAACAACATTGTTGATCCCTCATTACATTGCGAAAGCCAGGTAATTAGCACAACCGGCGATAGTCTATTGCTAACCCTTTAATTAACCGGACGGGAAATACGTTTCCCGTTCGTTCTTCTTGTTATTCGTGACCAGTTATTACTGTCATAAAACTGTCATTATATTTTTATGTTTGGCCATCTATTTTTAAACGCATCCTGAATACACCTTCAATACCTCGGTTAAACAGCGAGGCCCAAAAAACGAATAAAGATCCAGGCTTATAAACACGCGTGCATTACCAGCAGACATCTTACTAATGGTTAATATTGTTAATTCATTCGTGCTTTATTGTCATAAGCCAAACATCGGGCAGGAGTGCGTTAAGCATATTGGCAGCCAGTCACCTTCTCCACAATAAAACAACAACCTAACACAAACTTATTGTAAATTTCACCACCACAAAACCGCCAAAATATAGATATTAGGAATAATCTTCTTTGTTAATTTATAGATTTAAGCGATCATTTTCATGATAGTAATAGATATAGACTATCAAAATAAGATAATCGATCATTTAAAACAATTTTCAATCATTATCAGGGCCTGTGTAGAATTGAAAATTGTTTATTAAGAATGTCCTGTTCTTTTGAGTAGGGGCGAAATCAGGAAAATGAAAATTAACACACTGGAAATTAATGGCAGAAAATTCCTGATGACGGCAGAGTTTCACCCCATCATTACTCTCTCAGGAAAAAACATTCTCCGCTATCAAGCGGTGGCGCAATTTTATAACGCTGAGGATTTTCTCATTCCCGCAGAGCAAATAGCCGCTCTGTTGGAAGAAACGGCGGTCAGCAGAAAAGTAACCGATTTTATTTTTGAAGTTATTTGTCATGTACTAAAAATGAAAGAAACAATGACGGTTTCATTCATTTTATCGCCGCAGCTGGCTAATGATATGGATCATCTTACCCAGCTCCTTGAACGCTGCCAGCACAGTAATATTGCCCCGCAACGTATCGAAATTGAGGTCAGCGACAAAATGACTTATCCTCAATTTATCAGTAAGTTACCTGCATTAAAGAAAGCCAAAGAGTATGGCTTTATGGTTTCACTCGGTAAATTTGGCTGTGGAAATGAACATGCAGAGCGCCTGCAATTGTTTGCGTTCAATACTATTAAAATCGATCGTTCCCTTGTCGATGGCATCGCCCGCCACCCGGCAAAACTTTCAACACTGCACCGTTTCATTGACAGCGTAATACCTGCCGGGACGAACGTGATTTGTGAAGGCGTGGATAGCACAGCCGACCTCGCTCTGCTTAACAGGTATAACGCCGGCGGTATTCAGGGGTACACCTTTTCCCGCCCGCTAACCTTTAAGCAACTCCAGTTACTGGAGGGATTTTAAACTCACATAAAAGCCGCTGGCGGGTGATTGGGTAAAGGCGCTATCCCAGGCAGGCTGCCCGTGTACTATTCCTCTGCGTTTTCGCGGGTGCAGACGATCGCTTTATCGTTGGTGTGCTTGCTGTCCGCATAGAAGAAGGCTTTTTTACCCGTTTCGATCTGCGTGATGATATGGATTGCCGCCCAGTTGGTAGCCTTGTTTTGATCCTGGCTGTCGGTATAAATCAGCGAGCGGCCGGAATATTGATCGGAGATATCATACGGATTCTCCTGTGGATTCGTGTAATGTCGACCATTGACAGTGAGCCCATCCGGTTCGACGCTGGCGCGGTATTCATCACACTGCAGCGTGATACCCGCAGCCGATGAATACGCCGATAATAAGGCTAAACAGCCGCCCGCAATAAACTTGACCATAACCATCCCGTATACATGTTGTTGGCAACAGAATAATACAACGCCCCTGAGAAGGGGCGCGTTAACAAAGGTTAGTTATAAAGCGAAGGTTCGCCGACCGGGCGGGTTTTAAAACGCCGGTGGATCCAGAGATACTGCTCCGGTGCGCGCAGGATTTCGCGCTCAATCACTTTGTTCATGTAGCTGGCGGCAGCAAACTCATCCTGAACCGGATAGTCATTCAGCGCCTGGCCGATATGCAGCGAATAACCGGAGCAATCCTCTTTACGCACCATCGTGACCGTCAACATTTTCGCCCCGGAAAGGCGCGATAAAACGTAGGTGCCGTTGGTGGTGGCCGCGTTTTGCACACTGAAGAACGGGGCGAAAATACTGCCTTTGCGACCGTAATCCTGATCCGGCGCGAACCAAACGGCTTCCCCTAGTTTCAGCGCATTGACCAGACCTTTCAGGTTACGGCGATCAATCATCGATTTATTGGAACGCATACGCCCGCGCGTCTGTACCCATTCCATCAACGCATTATTATGCGGGCGATAGGTTGCCATCATTGGCTGACAAAGCCCCATTACGCGCCCGCCGAGCTCCAGCGACATAAAATGCACACCGACCACCATCACACCACGCTGGCTGGCCTGGGCGGTCTGCAAATGCTGATAGCCTTCGACATCAAACCAGCGGCGTACACGCTTATCCGACCAGAACCACGCCATGCCGGTTTCAATCAACCCCATGCCCAACGACATAAAGTTTTTCGCAATCAGCCGCTCACGCAGTTCATCGCTCATATGGGGGAAACATAATTCGAGATTACGGCGGGCGATACGCTCACGGCGCTGCAGGAATCGACGTGATTGCCGCCCCAGCCCCGCGCCAAGGCGGGCAAGAACAGGATAAGGAAGTTGAACGAGCAGCCAGAGCAAACCTAATCCGGCCCATGTCACCCAATGGCGTGGGTGTAAAAATTCGCGCTTAAACGGTGTCATCATTGTTACCTAAAAGCCTTAATTCAGTAGCGCTTAAAGAGACAATGAATCACTTCATCAGGTCATTACGCGTTACAGCCACTCGCGCCGGTTGAAGACAATCGGGCGGTACATCCAGTGCCGGACAATATAGCACGAAGAGCTAAAATCTAATGCGCAGAATAATGAATAAAAAATGAAGATTTTTCGGCGGTTATACCGCCGAAAATGATTAGACAATTGCCGTGGTCAGCCGTGATGAACAACACAGGCGGGATTGTTCGTCATAAATATCGATTTGCCAGACCTGATGCCGCCCCCCCGTATGCAACGCCCGACAAACACCGCGCACGCGCCCGCTGCGCACCGAGCGCAAGTGGTTGGCGTTGACCTCCAGCCCCACCACTTTCTGTTCCCCTTCCGTACACAAATAGCCGGCAACAGAACCGAGCGTTTCCGCCAGCACCACCGACGCACCACCGTGTAACAGGCCAAACGGCTGATGCGTTCGTTGATCTACCGGCATACTCGCCTCCAGCGCATCGTCACTGATGCGTTCAAAGCGAATATCCAGCAACCCCACCATATTGCCATCACCCATTGCATTCAGGGCTTCCAGCGTAACCGCACGTTTCCAGATCATCCCAAAATCTCCAGTAATGCCTGTAGTGGATGGCGCACGCCATTCCCTTCGATTCGTTTAACCTGGCTGCGGCAAGAGTAGCCGGTTGCCAGACAGCGATTACGCGGCAAACGCTGCATCGCCTGATGCCAGGAAAGCTCATAAATGCCCAGCGAACTGGCATGGTTCTTCACTTCATGACCATAGGTTCCGGCCATGCCGCAGCAGCCAACGCTGACATTTTCCAGTACCGCGCCGAAACGCGCAAAAATCGACGCCCATTGCCCCGTAGCACCCGGTAGCGCAGTCACTTCTGTGCAGTGGCCGAACAGATACCAGGGCTCACCGCTGAGCGCGCGTTCACCGATGTTATCCAGCGCCGCTGGCAGCCATTCATGCACCAGTTGCACATGAAAGTCCCCACGCTTATCGCCTAACGCCAGCTTGTACTCGTCGCGGTAGCAGAGCACCAGCGCCGGGTCGACACCGACCATCGGCATGCCCAGTTGTGCCACGCGGTTAAGGAAATCTGCGGTTTTTTGCGCCGTTTTGGCAAAGCGATTCAGGAAACCTTTAATGTGTTGCGCCTTGCCGTTTGGCGAGAAAGGCAACACGACCGGCGCGAAGCCAAGCCGTTCGACCAGACGAACAAAATCGGCCACGACCTGCGCATCGTAATAGCTGGTAAACGGATCCTGCACCACCAGGACAGTTTTCGCTTTCTGCGCGGCATCGAGCTGTTCAAGCTGCTCAAGCGTCATGTTCGCCGTGCGATGCCCGACCATCTGACGCTGCAATGACGGCACAGACAGCAACGGTAAATCCACCATGCCGATATGCTTCGCGGAAAGGGAACGCACCCACGGCTGGCTCATAAAAAAGTTAAATGTTTTCGGTGCGCGCGCCATTAATGGCGCATAACTCTCAACCGTGGCGACCAGATGATCGCGTACAGGGCGCAGATAACGGCTGTGATAGAGCTGCAGGAAGCGTGACCGGAACTCCGGCACATCAATCTTGATCGGGCATTGTGTAGAGCATGCTTTACAGGCCAGACAGCCGGACATCGCTTCTTTAACTTCATGCGAGAAATCATACTCGCCGCGACGGGCATGCCAGCTATTGCGCGTACGCTCGATTAATGTGCGCAAACTGGCCCGCTTTTCCGGCAGCTCTTTTTCCAGCTTAATTGGATCGATGCCACGATCGGCCAGCAGACGCAGCCATTCACGCACCAGCGTTGCCCGCCCTTTTGGCGAATGAATACGGTTCGCCGAGATTTTCATCGACGGGCACATCGGGCTTTTCACATCGAAATTAAAGCATAAGCCGTTACCGTTACACTCCATGGCGCCACGCCATGAGGAACGCACGGCAATAGGAATTTGCCGGTCAAGCGTACCGCGCTTAACGTCATCCACCTTCTTCATCGGCGCGTCAATGCCTTCAGGCGGGCAAATTTTACCTGGGTTCAGCCGGTTTTCCGGATCGAACGCTGCTTTGATTTTGCGTAACTCACCATACAACTGATCGCCAAAAAACGCCGGGCTATATTCGGCGCGGAAACCTTTCCCGTGCTCGCCCCACAGCAAACCGCCATATTTTGCCGTCAACGCCACCACATCATCCGAAATGGATTTCATCAGCACTTCTTGCTGCGGATCGCACATATCCAGCGCGGGCCGCACATGCAGCACCCCGGCATCGACATGACCAAACATGCCGTAGCTCAGGCCATGTCCATCAAGCAGCGCACGGAATTCAACGATGTAGTCCGCCAGATGTTCCGGCGGCACGCAGGTATCTTCCGCGAAGGGAATCGGCTTGGCCGCGCCTTTCGCGTTCCCTAATAACCCCACGGCTTTTTTACGCATGGCGTAAATGCGCTCAATGCCCGTCAGATCTTCGCACAATTGCCAGCCAATCACGCCGCCTTCACCCTTAGCCATTAACGTATCGAGGCGCTGGCACAGCGACTGCACCTGCGCATCAATCAGCGGCTGATCGTCACCGGCAAACTCAACAATATTCAGGCCAAGCAGGGTTTTGTCCGGCACATCGGTAATCAGCTCTTTCACCGAATGCCAGACAATATCTTCCCGCGCCAGATTGAGCACTTTCGAATCTACGGTTTCGACGGAGAGCGCCCGCGCTTCCACCATAAACGGCGCATTGCGCAGCGCGGAATCAAACGAATCATATTTAACGTTCACCAGACGGCGAACTTTCGGCAGCGGCGTGATATCAAGGCGCGCTTCGGTAATAAACGCCAGCGTCCCTTCTGAGCCGGTCAGAATGCGGGTTAAATCAAATTCGGTCATCTCGTCATTAAACACATGACGCAGATCGTAACCGGTAAGAAAACGGTTCAGTTTGGGGAAGTTATCCAGAATCAGCTGACGGTTATCGCGACAGCGCTCCAGCACCGTTTTATAGATACGCCCGATAGCGGTGCTGGCATTACCCAGCGTTTCTGCCAGCGCCACCGGCATCGCCTGCGTATCGAGGATATCGCCACCCAGTAACACAGCGCGGACACCCAGCACATGGTCGGAAGTTTTCCCGTAAACAAGGGACCCCTGCCCGGAAGCGTCGGTGTTGATCATTCCCCCCAGGGTCGCGCGGTTGCTGGTCGACAGCTCCGGCGCGAAGAAGAAACCGTAGGGTTTCAAATACTGGTTGAGCTGATCTTTGATAACGCCCGCCTCAACGCGCACCCATCCCTCTTCAGGATTGATTTCCATAATGCGGTTCATATAGCGGGACATATCAACGATGATGCCCTGGTTCAGCGCCTGCCCATTGGTGCCGGTACCGCCGCCGCGCGGAGTAAAGACCAGCGTACGAAAACGCGGCTCGGCCGCGAGGCGTGTGATCAAGGCAACGTCGGACGTTGAACGAGGGAAAACGACGGCATCGGGTAATAGCTGGTAAATACTGTTGTCTGTCGCCATCGTTAGCCTGTCGGCGTAGCTGGTGGCGGTATCACCGGTAAAACCTTGTTGCTCCAAAGCCTGCAAAAAATTCAGCACCAGTTGAACGACGCCCGGTGCCTGGGAAATCTGTGGGATCATTATGCTTGACCCTGCCTGACTGTTAGTGTTGTGAATAGTTAATCGTTTGCTTTAAGCATTCATCGTTGTATCACATTTTTTTCTTATGCGCCCATGAGAATTACAGGCAGAATCGGACTGTCCAAAACCGCTGAAATCATTAATCATTATCACTGGTGATTTCCAGAAACACCGAATTTTCAGCCACTCAATAAGGTGAGTAAATCGTATGGTTGATCTACGTCAGTCCAGGGATGTACCGCAAATCATGCTGTCGGTACTGTTTTTAGCAATCATGATTATCGCCTGTCTGTGGGTCGTCCAGCCCTTCATCCTCGGTTTTGCCTGGGCGGGAACGGTGGTGATCGCCACCTGGCCACTGCTGGTACGCCTGCAACGCGTACTGTTTGGCCGCCGCTCGCTGGCGGTGTTAGTGATGATGCTGCTGTTGATCCTGCTGTTTATCATTCCTGTCGCGCTACTGGTTAATAGCCTGGTGGACTCCAGCGGCCCGGTGATCCATGCCATCAGCACCGGCGCCATGTCACCGCCAGATTTAGCCTGGCTAAACAGCATCCCTTTCGTTGGTGAGAAGCTCTATGCGGGCTGGCACAGCCTGCTGGATATGGGCGGCAGTGCCATTATGGCCAAACTGCGGCCGTACGTAGGCGCGACAACCACCTGGTTTGTCGGCCAGGCCGCGCATATCGGACGCTTTATGCTGCACTGCGGCCTGATGTTGCTGTTCAGCGCCCTGCTTTACTGGCGCGGTGAGCAAGTTGCCAGAGGGATCCGCCATTTCGCCATTCGTCTTGCCGGGAAACGTGGCGATGCCGCTGTGCTGCTGGCAGGCCAGGCTATCCGCGCCGTAGCGCTTGGTGTGGTGGTCACCGCGCTGGTGCAGGCCGTGCTTGGCGGCGTTGGTCTGGCCATTTCCGGCGTGCCCTACGCCACGTTGTTTACCGTGGTCATGCTGATGACCTGTCTGGTGCAGCTCGGACCGTTACTGGTGCTGGTTCCGGCCATTATCTGGCTTTACTGGAGCGGAGATTCCACCTGGGGCACCGTGTTGCTGGTCTGGAGCTGCATTGTCGCCACGCTGGATAACTTCATCCGCCCGGTACTTATTCGCATGGGCGCGGATTTACCGCTGATCCTTATTCTTTCAGGGGTAATTGGCGGACTGGTCGCTTTCGGTATGATTGGCCTGTTTATTGGCCCGGTATTACTGGCGGTCTCCTGGCGGCTATTCTCCGCGTGGGTGAATGAAGCGCCCGAACCGGTAGCGGCAGATAATGCGCTAAGCGAAGTCGACGATTTAGATAACCCCTCCTGAAAATAATAAGGCGGGGTAGCCCGCCTTAATTATTATTAAGCACTACTTATCATTTCAGACACGAAATCCCGATCAGATCCCTCTGAAAGCGAAATATTGCGCGATTTAGCCCATATATTCTTCACGTCCATTTAACTAATGAGACGAATCTGATCGACGCAAAAAATCGACATGCCTACTATTAGCTCACGGTTATAAATCAACACCTTGATTTATAAGCATGGAAATCCCCTGAGTGAAACAACGAATTGCTGTGTGTAGTCTTTGCCCATCTCCCACGATGGGCTTTTTTTTCGCCGCTTTCATTTCAAGCACTTATTTGCCGGATGCAGACGCGCTTCCGTTGCCGCTCAACGCGCAGGCGCCATTATCAATGGCTGCACCAATCGGTAGATAATCGAGTGCTAAATGCATCGTGCTCACATCGTGTCCGTCACAGTCACGAATATGATCGTTATACGACGCACAGCCATTAAGACCCGCGCATGCGAGCACGATATACATGAATAAATAAGCTTTCATTTGAATAACCTCAACACGATTGCAGGCAAGTAAATAGATCACTTCCGCTACAGCGAAATAAAAACTGCAATAGTTAATAAATTAAAATCGTGAAAACACGATCACTCTAAACCCGCTTACGTATTTACCTGCGCCAGCTGCTGATAAGATGATGCTGAGACAGCACGCGATCAACGACGTTACATAACCGGCCCTGCAGCGCCCTGTAAATCCTGCGTTCACAGGCGTAGTTCACCCACCGGATACCGCCGGGTTCAATGTCGCCAAACCCCGTCACACCATGACAAATAAAATGGACATAATGGCGCGCAGCTATTTTCCCACCAGGTAAAATCTCAATAAATTTTTTCTGCAAGTACAGAGAAATAGAAAATAACGAACAGCTAAGTTACGGAATGGAATTATATGCGGGGTAATTATCAATACAATAAATATATACCAGCGGCAGGCACGAATAGCTTACGATCGCACAAATACCTCAGGTAATTGTAAGTCATGCAGCGTGGTTGTTATTTCAACCGGGTTATTGTTGTTTGTTTGTGCAAAAAAATAGCCCATCGAGCGATGGGCTACGATGTTATCACTGGCTGACTTCGCACTGACTCATCATTTTCCAGTCGGTGGGAAGTTCGCGGGTCTCGCCGTAAACGTTCACCGTGAGCACTGCGCGGATATCTGCCGATGAGGCACCGATTTGCAGCTCAAACTCACCCGGTTCGACAATGCGCTGCCCGTCACGGCGCGTAAAGTTGAGCATATCCACCGGCACGATGAACGTCAGGGTTGCCGTTTCACCCGGTGATAATGCCACGCGCTGGAACGCTTTTAGCTCCTGCACCGGACGCACCATTGACGCTACTTTATCCCGGACATACAGTTGCACCACCTCGCTGCCGCTGCGATCTCCGCTATTTTTTACCTGCACCTGCACACGAATATCGCCATCAATCGCCACATCCGGTGTCAGCAACACCGGGTTCATATACTCGAACTGCGTCCAGCTCTTCCCGTAGCCAAAGGGGTAAAGTGCGCCAAAATGGAAGGCAAACGGTGTACCACCGCTTTTCAGCTTGTGGTTGTAATAATAGGGCATCGCCCCCGCGCTTTTCGGCACGCTGACGACCAGACGCCCCTGCGGCTCTGCCCGCCCGGTCAATACATCGGCAATCGCCCGGCCGCCCTCCTGCCCCGGCGCCCACGCCATTAACCATGCGGCAACGCGCGACTCCAGCCCTTGCAGGTTATACGGACGCCCACCGGTCATGACCACCACGACCGGTTTCCCGGTTGCCACTAACGCCTCCAGCAACTGTTGTTGCACACCCGGCAGCGTCAGGCTGTCCGTGTCGGAACCTTCCCCCACCGTCCCGCTCTGGAACAGCCCGGCAAGATCGCCCACACAGGCAATGATCACCTCGCTTTCCAGCGCCACGCTCACCGCGTGCGGGATCAGGCTCAAATCCATGGAAACTGGTGACTGCTGCATCGGTTTCCCCGACGCATCCCCGGGGAAAACAGGGGCGCCAGCCATACGTTTTTCAATAATATGGCAGCCTTTGGCATAACGGACATTCCCCTCGCCCAGCGTCTGGCGCAGCGCCGCAAGCGGCGTGGTGACCTGCGTGGTCTCCTCCAGCATATCGCTAATGATCAAATGCACCGGGAAACTGTACCCGCTGAGCAAAGCCAGCGGGTCGTCAGCGGTCGGGCCAATTACCGCCACTTTCGGCGAGCCGTTCAATGGCAGAATGCCGTTATTTTCCAGTAGCGTCATTGAGCGCGTAGCGACCTCGCGCGCTACCTGCCGCGTCCTGGCAGACTGCAGGTCGATACCCTGTTCATCGGTATAAGGCTGTTCGAACAAACCGAGGCGGAATTTCACTGCCAGCACGCGGGCGACAATTTCGTCCACTTTTGCCATGGAGATAAGGCCGCGCTCAACGGCCTCTGCCAGATGGCGTGCACAATCATCTTTTGGCAATTCAACATCCAGCCCGGCATTAAACGAGAGCGCAGCGGATTCCGCGGCATCGTGTGTCACGCCGTGATGTTGATGCAGCAGGCTGACGCCACCGTAATCGGCAACAATAATGCCCTCGAAGCCCCACTGTTCACGCAGCAAAGTGGTGAGCAAGAAATGGTCACTGTGACCCGGCTGGTTATCAATGTCGTGATAGGCTGGCATCACCGATCCTGCTTTCGCCAGCTTCACTGCCATCTCGAACGGCAGCAAAAAGGTGTCGTTCAGCTCGCAAAAGCCGAGGTGTACCGGGGCATGGTTACGCGCGCCTTCGCTAAACGAGTGGCCAACATAGTGTTTGAGCGTCGCCAGCATATCGCCCTTTTCACCCTGCAACCCGTTCACGTAGGCGCACGCCATCACCCCCACCAGCCACGGATCTTCACCAAACGTCTCTTCCGTGCGCCCCCAGCGCACATCGCGCGAGACATCCAGTACCGGAGCCAGCCCCTGTTTGCATCCGGTCGATCGCGCTTCCAGCCCGATATGATGGGCGGCACGTTGCACAAGTTGCGGATCCCAGGTGGAACCGTAGTTCAGCGAGGAGGGAAATAACGTCGCGTCTTTGCACAATAAACCCACCAGGCACTCTTCATGAAACAGTGCGGGGATACCCAACCGCGTCTCTTCCACCAACGTTTTTTGTAGCCGATTAGCCGCGCGTACACCGCGCTTCGCCTCCACTATATGCGTGCCCAGTGGACGGGTTATTTGCCCGACCCCCAGTTTAAGCCGCTGTGCCAGCGCCACCTGCGCGCTGACACCGGCAAACTCATCGCTGAGATCGGTGCGCTCGCGGTGCTCTCCCTCTTCTGAAAGCACCAGCCACAACGCATGCATTTGCGCAAATTTCTCTTCCGGCGTCATCCGCGCCAGTAAATCCGCAACGCGTTCGGCCACGGGACGGTTTGCGTCCTGGTAGATAGCAGTCATCGGGTCACTCCTGTGTTATTGAAATCCGGGGCGGTTTGCACTGCCGTGTCGCTTTCACTGACGTCGCGTTTACGTATCAGATCTTGCGCGATACTGTCGGCAACCTGGCTATTGAGTTTGTAGCGGGTCAGCAGCAGCACCATGCAGATAAACAGCAGGCAGGGGATCAGCGTAAACAATGCGTTAATGGTCGTCAGCACCGTCGCGCTCTGGGCTGCCTGATTCGGCGCATAATCCACGGCACCAAGCACCCACCCCACGACTGCGCCGCCAAGCGCCAGGCCAAATTTAATGGCGAATAACGCTGTCGAGAACACCAGTCCGTCGAGGCGACGCCCGCTGCGGTGCTCTTCGTAATCCACCACGTCAGAGAACATGGTCCATTGCAGCGGCGTGGTCAGGTTCTGAATAAAGCTGAAAACGATATTGAGGCCAAAAATAAGCCACACTTGCGTCGGCGGGATAATAAAGATCAGCGCCGCGAAAACGACGAATGTAATAATTGTCCACTGGTAGGCGCGCACCCGGTCAAATTTCCCTAATAACCGCGCTGATAATAGCGCTCCGCTTAGGGCGGCGATCATGCCCGAAACAATAAAGGTAAATACCATATCCGGGCGCTGTAATACGTATTTGACGTAATACATCGTGGCGGAACCACGCGTTACAACCGCGGTTAACAGCAAAATATTAAACACAAAGACAATGCGCCACTGCGTATTTTTCGCCAGCAATTTGAGATCGCTGAACAGCGAACCGGAGCTATCATTGCGCGGCGTAAAACGCTCGCGTGTCATAAAGAAGCAGCCAAAGAACAGAAAAATGCCCAGTACGCCCATCATGCTCATGGCATAAAAATACCCTTTTTGATCGTTACCAGCCCCCAGATGTGCCACCAGCGGCAGGGCAATAACGGTCACGATCAGGCCGCCAATAAACGATAAACCAAAGCGCCAGGACTGCAGCGAGTGGCGCTCGTGCGGGTCCATCGTCAGCGCGCCGGGCATGGCGCAGTAAGGGACGTTAATCGCAGAGTAGATAAAGCTAAGGATGGCGTAAGTGACGCAGGCATAGAGGATTTTTGCCGTCGCCCCTGCGTCCGGGACATAAAAGGTAATAATGCAGCTCACACCAAACGGTATTGCAAACCACAGCAGCCAGGGGCGAAAACGCCCGTGTCGCGTTTGCGTACGATCCACCAGTGCGCCGATGCAAGGATCGACAAAAGCATCCACCGCGCGCACGACCAAAAACATGGTTCCCATGATGGCGGCGGGTAACCCAAACACATCCGTATAGAAATAAGCGAGAAACAGCGTTGCGGTTTGCCAGACCAGGGCGCTCGCCATATCACCCAGACCGTAACCAATTTTGTCTTTTGTACTCAGGACAGAGGAGATTGTCATTTTTATTAGCCTTGTGAGGTCAAAAAATATTTCAACATGGCGCGACAGATTAACGTCGCACTGCTCACTACCGGCTCAAGTATTGGAAGAAGCTAACGAGGGGACAATTGCAATAATTGCCAGGCTTTTTACGTTTTTTGGTTATTGTGATCGCCGCCGAGTTCGCGGCTGAAATAAAAAAATCCCCGACATTATGTCGGGGATTTTACTTTTGCCTTTATTTTTTCAGTTCGGCGAGGCTTAGCCAGGTCTGCACAACGGTGTCCGGGTTGAGTGAGAGACTATCAATGCCCTCATCCATCAACCAGGCGGCAAAGTCTTCGTGATCCGAAGGCCCTTGCCCGCAAATGCCGACATATTTGCCCTGCTTTTTCGCCGCACGGATCGCCATCGAAAGCAGTGCTTTCACCGCGTCGTTACGTTCGTCGAACAGTTCAGAGACCACGCCGGAATCGCGATCGAGACCCAGCGCCAGTTGCGTCATGTCATTGGAGCCGATAGAGAAACCATCGAAATACTCAAGGAACTGCTCCGCCAGCAGCGCGTTGGACGGGATTTCGCACATCATGATGATTTTCAGCCCGTTCTCACCGCGTTTCAGCCCCTGGCGCGCCAGCTCATCAACTACCGCTTTTGCCTGTTCAACGGTACGTACAAACGGGACCATGATTTCCACGTTGGTCAGCCCCATATCGTTACGCACGCGTTTTACCGCTTCGCACTCAAGCGCGAAGCAATCGCGGAAGCTGTCGGCCACATAACGGCCTGCGCCACGGAAGCCGAGCATCGGGTTCTCTTCTTCCGGCTCGTAGCGCTCACCGCCAACCAGATTGGCGTATTCGTTAGATTTAAAATCAGACAGACGCACAATCACGCGTTTTGGCCAGAATGCCGCGCCCAGTGTCGAAATGCCTTCCGTCAGACGGCCGACATAAAACTCAACCGGCGAATCGAAGCCTTTTATCATTTCGCGGATTTCGTTTTGTAATTTCGCGTCCTGATCATCAAACTCCAGCAGTGCGCGCGGATGCACGCCGATCATGCGGTTGATGATGAATTCCAGACGCGCAAGGCCTACGCCTTCGTTTGGCAGGCAAGCAAAATCGAAGGCGCGATCCGGGTTGCCGACGTTCATCATGATCTTCAGCGGCAGATCCGGCATGGTGTCTACGCTTGAACTTTTCACGCTGAAATCCAGCAGATCGGCATACACATAACCGGTATCGCCTTCGGCGCAGGAGACGGTGACTTTCTCACCGGTTTTAATACGTTCGGTCGCGTCGCCGCAGCCCACCACCGCCGGAATACCTAACTCACGCGCAATGATCGCCGCGTGGCAAGTACGGCCGCCGCGGTTGGTAACAATCGCCGCCGCTTTTTTCATGATCGGTTCCCAGTCCGGGTCGGTCATGTCGGTTACCAGCACATCGCCCGGCTCGATCAGGTTCATCTCGCTGATATCGTGGATCACTTTCACCGTACCGGCGCCAATGCGATGCCCAATGGCACGGCCTTCAGAGATAATGCGCCCCTGGGCATGCAGCGTGTAACGCTCCATCACCTGGCCACGCGAACGCACGGTTTCCGGACGCGCCTGCACGATAAACAATTTACCGGTATGGCCGTCTTTCGCCCATTCAATATCCATTGGACGGCCATAGTGTTTCTCGATTTGCACCGCCTGCTTCGCCAGCGCCTGCACTTCGTCGTCGGTCAGGGAGAAACGGTCGCGCTCGGCCTGCGGTACATCTTCAATCTGCACCTGCTTGCCATGCTCTTGCGTCGGCGCATAGATCATGCGGATTTTCTTCGACCCCATGGTGCGACGCACAATGGCCGGACGATTTGCCGCAAGCGTTGGCTTATGCACATAGAACTCATCCGGGTTAACGGCGCCCTGCACCACCATTTCGCCCAGTCCCCAGGCAGAGGTGATAAACACTACCTGATCAAAACCGGATTCCGTATCGATGGTGAACATCACGCCAGAAGAACCGATATCCGACCGCACCATGCGCTGCACACCGGCAGAAAGCGCGACGCCGCGATGATCGTAGCCCTGATGCACGCGATAGGAGATGGCGCGATCGTTGAATAACGAGGCAAACACATGCTTCACCGCCACCAGCACGGCGTCATACCCTTGCACGTTGAGGAAGGTTTCCTGCTGACCGGCAAACGAGGCATCCGGCATGTCTTCTGCGGTCGCAGAAGAACGCACCGCGAAAGACGCTTCAGCGTCGTCTTCAGAGAGTTTGGCATAGGCTTCGTGGACGGCTTTTTCCAGCTCAGGCGGGAACGGCGTGTCGACAATCCACTGGCGGATCTGCGCACCGGCTTTGGCCAGTTCGGACACATCATCGATGTCAGTTTTATCCAGTAATTCGTAAATGCGCTGATTTAGCCCGCTTTGTTCCAGAAACTGGTTAAACGCATCGGCCGTGGTCGCAAACCCATTCGGTACGGAAACCCCCATACCGGACAGATTAGTAATCATTTCACCAAGGGAGGCATTTTTGCCCCCAACTCTGTCTACATCATTCATGCCGAGTTGGTCATACCAAAGCACCAGCGGAGACGAGCCATTGTTGGACATCGAAACAATCCTTTTGTGATATATGAATGGGTGAAAACGTCGAACTACTTTTTTATCCTGGCATAATTAATTCCGTTGAAAAAACGGTGAATCGTGTAAGCAATTACGATTTCTGGTTTTTCGGATAGATTCCCATCAATAAATCATCTTGAGTAATTTCTCATTTTTGTATCTCCTTATTTTTTATAGGGGAAATTAAAAAAATGAACCGTTGAGTTCATTAAAAATAAAAACGGCATTTCATTTTAAAAATGAGAAAAAGGAGATACGCATGTTGAGGGTTTTAATTTATGCTTTCAGAGAATTACGCATGTCATTCAGGATGGGTTAAATGGACAGTTCAGTTGATCGCCACGTCTTTTATATTTCTGATGGAACCGCTATCACCGCTGAAGTATTAGGCCATGCGGTCATGTCGCAATTCCCGGTTGCCGTCAGCAGTATTACGCTGCCGTTTGTGGAAAACGAGAGCCGGGCCCGTGCCGTCAAAGAACAAATAGACGCCATCTATCAGCAAACCGGCAATCGCCCCCTGGTGTTCTACTCCATTGTGATACCGGAAATTCGCGCCATTATTTTGCAAAGCGAAGGATTTTGTCAGGATATCGTTCAGGCGCTGGTAGCACCGCTGCAGGAGGAATTAAAACTCGATCCCACCCCCATTGCGCACCGCACACATGGGCTCAATCCCGGTAATTTAACGAAATACGATGCGCGTATCGCGGCTATTGATTACACCCTCGCGCACGACGATGGTATTTCTTTGCGCAATCTTGATCAGGCGCAGGTGATTTTACTGGGCGTTTCGCGCTGTGGAAAAACACCGACCAGTCTGTATCTGGCGATGCAATTTGGTATTCGCGCGGCAAATTATCCTTTTATTGCCGATGATATGGATAACCTCGTTCTCCCCGCTGCGCTAAAGCCACTGCAGCATAAATTATTTGGTCTGACCATTAATCCGGAGCGCCTTGCCGCCATTCGCGAAGAGCGCCGGGAAAATAGCCGCTACGCGTCGTTGCGTCAGTGCCGAATGGAAGTTGCAGAAGTGGAAGCGCTTTATCGCAAGAATCAGATCCCCTGCCTTAATAGTACCAACTACTCGGTAGAAGAAATTGCCACTAAGATGCTCGATATTATGGGGTTAAATCGCCGCATGTACTAACAAGCTAGTACATAGGTGCGAAGTGCGCTATGATATTGCCCGGAAACGTGATGTGCTTTGCAACCCCTCTTGAAATAAGCCGGGATTGGTTTAAGGTGTTGCGCATCACTTCCGGCATTCCTGCCGCTGAAGCACCTAATTTTTGAGATTCTTGATGAACAAAACCGATGAACTTCGCACTGCGCCAATCAGCAGCCTGGTGACACCAGCTGAACTTGCGCAGCGCTACCCTGTTACCTCAGAGGTAGCGGAGCATGTGACCGCATCCCGTCGGCGGATAGAAAAAATTCTGAATGGTGAAGATCGCCGCCTGTTGGTGATTATTGGTCCCTGCTCGATTCACGACCTTGACGCCGCCGTTGATTACGCGAGCCGTTTACAAGTATTACGTGAAAAACACCACGCGCATCTGGAAATCGTTATGCGCACCTACTTCGAAAAACCGCGCACCGTAGTGGGCTGGAAAGGACTGATTTCCGATCCGGATCTGAACGGCAGTTACCGCGTAAATCACGGTCTTGAACTGGCGCGTAAACTGCTATTGCAGGTCAATGAGCTGGGAGTACCCACCGCGACCGAATTCCTCGATATGGTGACCGGCCAGTTTATTGCCGATTTAATTAGCTGGGGAGCGATTGGCGCGCGCACCACGGAAAGCCAGATCCACCGCGAAATGGCCTCGGCGCTTTCCTGCCCGGTCGGTTTTAAAAACGGTACCGATGGCAATACACGTATCGCCGTTGACGCGATCCGCGCTTCACGTGCCAGCCATATGTTCCTCTCGCCGGATAAAAGCGGGCAAATGACCATTTATCAGACCAGCGGCAACCCGTACGGCCACATCATTATGCGTGGCGGTAAAAAACCGAATTACCATGCCGGAGATATTGCCAACGCTTGCGATACGCTACGCGAATTTGGTTTGCCGGAGCATCTGGTGGTGGATTTCAGTCATGGCAACTGCCAGAAAGAGCATCGCCGCCAGTTGGATGTCTGTGACGACATTTGTACGCAAATTCGTAATGGCTCGCTCGCGATCTCTGGTGTGATGGCGGAAAGTTTCCTGCAAGAAGGCACGCAAAAAATTGTCAGTGGCCAGCCGCTGGTATACGGGCAATCCATTACCGACCCATGCCTGAACTGGGAAGACAGTGAACTGCTGCTGGAAAAACTCGCAACCGCGGTTGCCACCCGTTTTTAACCTTTTCCTGCTGACTCAATTACGCATTCCCCCTACTTTTTCCTGGGGGAACTGCGTTCAGGTAAACAATCGCCCTTGCTTCACATCGCCATACTATTGATAATCATTATCATTGTTGGTTTGTCTTAAAACAGATATGTCGCAAATGGATAGCACGCCTGCATCACCGGTCACGCCTCAGGAAAAGCCCACGCACATCACCCCAACCGATCGCCGCATTCACAGCCGTTCACTGCTGGGGGATGAAGGGCGCGTCGTTATTGAGCACAACGGGCAACAATACCTTCTGCGCCAGACGCATGCCGGAAAATTGATCCTGACAAAGTAGGCCATTTCAACTCGAACAGCTGACTTCCAGCCGTTTGCCCCAGTCGGGCGGACGGCTGACGTAATCATCACTGCGATCGATAAATGGCTGGCGTAATGCCTCATGAAGTCGCTCCAGCTCGCTGCTATCACCTTTCTCTGCGGCATCAATAGCGCGCTGCGCCAGCCAGTTTCGCAGCACCATTGCCGGGTTAACCCGTTGCATATGCGCCTGCCGCTGTGCGTCATCGATATTTTCCTGCTGTAAGCGTGAGCGATATTGTGCAAACCAGTCATCAAATGCGCCGCGATCGATAAACTCATCCCGTAACGGCAACGCAGCGCTTTGCTGCTCGGTCAGGCTGAGCATGCGGAACGTACGCGTATAATCGCTACCTTCGCGCGCCATCAGCGCAAACAGCGAATTCAGAAGATCGTTATCGCCTTGCTGGCGAGTAAAGAAGCCCAGCTTGCCGCGCATCAACAGGCCATACTCTGTGAGTAACTGGTGCTGGTAATCATCCAGCGCGGCGTTTAACCCCTCCACAGCAATAAAGGGCGATAGCGACTGCGCCAGGCGCTGCAGATTCCACAGCGCCACCGCCGGCTGGTTTTCAAAGCTGTACCGCCCCTGGTAATCAGAGTGGTTACAGATAAAACCAGGCTGGTAATCATCGAGAAAACCGAACGGGCCATAGTCGATTGTTAAACCAAGAATCGACATGTTATCGGTATTCATTACACCGTGCGCGAACCCTACCGCTTGCCAGCGCGCAATCATCTGCGCGGTGCGCCGTACGACATTCCGGAACCATGCGACATATTTATCGCTTTCGTTTTGCAATTCCGGCCAGTGATGACGGATAACAAAATCTGCCAGTTGACGGACTTTTTGCGGATCGCGTCGGTAGTAAAAATGTTCGAAATGACCAAAGCGCACATGACTTTCGGCAATACGCATCAGCATCGCGCCCTGCTCCTGCGTTTCGCGCATGACTGGCGTATCGCTGGTCACAATGCTCAATGCCCGCGTGGTCGGGATCCCCAGATAGTGCATCGCTTCCGAAGCCAGACTTTCACGGATGGTCGAACGCAACACCGCGCGGCCATCCCCCATGCGTGAATACGGCGTCAGCCCGGCACCTTTTAAGTGCCAGTCCCGGGTTGTGCCGTCCGGGAGTTGCTGCTCACCGAGCAAAATCCCGCGTCCATCACCTAATTGCCCGGCCCAGACACCAAACTGATGTCCACTATAAACCTGCGCCAGTGGAGACATGCCGGGTAACAGCGCTTCGCCGCCCCAGATGCCGGCTCCCGAGACGGGATGAAACAGCGCATCCGGTACATTCAGCGCATGTGCCAGTGGCTCATTGCGCCATAGCAGACGGGCGTTGTGCAGCGGTGTTGGGGATAATGCGGTATAAAAATCTGGCAATTCATCTCGCCAGTGGGTAGTAAAAGACAGGGTCATGGTTCCTCCTGCCTTTAGTGTAGTGCTAACTTTGGCGTTTAAACACCAGGCAAAAGCAGGGCTATGGCTGAACCAGAGAGGTTAACTGTTCAACGGTGACGGGTGGCCACATGGCACCCTGCATGGCGCTAAAGGAAAAGGCTGCTGCCCGGTTGAGCGCCTGTTCATCATCAATGCCTGCAATCATCAATGCATCACAATAGGGTTCAAGCTGCGCAACAATCACCCGCATAAAAGGTTCGAATGAAGGTGACGCCAGCCGCTGATGAACAAAATTTTTATCCAGTACCACGCGCTTAAATAAACCATCAAAAATGGCTTTTGTCGAAGCGGTTCCGGCACCAAAATTAGCCAGCACCAGTGAATATTGTTTCGCCAATAGAAACAAGGGGTGATTATCTTTTCCCTTATTTAGATCGGGAAAATTCTCATTAATGGTAAATTCAAGAAAAGGAAATTTCCTAATGTTTGTCGCTAGCGTTTCATCTGCCAACAAGACATCAACCAAAGAGGGCGCAATATTAATCCAGGCCGTTAATTGATGTTGAATAAAAAAGAGTTGGCAGGCTTCAAGGAGTGCCAGTTGTTCATTGAATAAAGCGAGTATTTCTTCAGGCGTAAGGCGCGGAATGACCAGCTCTGTAGGCGTGCGGACATTGCTGTCTGGCCCCACAAAGTTAACGATAATTTCCAGTCCCTGTAGCATTCCGTTACCTTTCCTCGCAGGCAGTAATAGAAGCTCAGAGCGATATGTGTCATCCAGCGATACTATCATTGCGCCAGCCCCGCATTAAGGGTGATATCCGGCATTGTCAAACACAGGTGGAAATATTTCAAATCTATTGTTTTAAATGAGATTAACTTCATTTTTTTCCCGTTTTATATTTGGCTTCTCCTTAACCTTTATTAGCCTGATAACGAATTGATGGATGTCCGGATCCCAATGTACACAGATCTTAATTAAGATAAACGTGATTATTTAGTGGAAATTTCCTGGTTTAAAAAAAGCCCTTGCGGGCTTTCTCATTCTAGATGCGGCGTGCTTGCCAGAAATTTTTACGCCAGTAGACATTATCCAGCGAAGAACGCATCACTCCCCGGCTGGTTGAGGCATGAATGAACTCATTATCTGTATCGTAAATTCCAACGTGCAACCCGCTCTCTCCGGAACCGGTTTTAAAGAAAACCAGATCGCCTGGCAGCAACTCATCTTTATCGATTTTCGTGCCAATTTCCGCCTGTTGCCGCGTCTCGCGCGGCAATTGCAACGAAAACTTATCGCGAAACGTCATCATAACGAAGCCGGAACAATCAACGCCGGATCGGCTCATGCCACCGTAGCGATAGGGCGTACCATGCCACTGGCTGAGCTGATCATTCAGGCCAGCAATAACGGTTATCGAATCTGACAATCTTGGATTTGGCGGCGGCGCGCGATGAGAACTACATCCTGCAAGGAATAACGCCGCTGCCAGCAATAACCAGATACGCATCCTGGATCAAGCCTCTTTATTTCTTTTTCTCGGAATAATCTACCGTGTGAATCAGATATGTGGCAAGTCACGTTTTCGTCACGTTGTAGGGATCAGCACGCGGTGACCTTCCACATCCAGTTGGCGAAAAGCCAAACCATACGCCGTCGCCAGATGCGATGGCGTCAGCACCTCATTCTGCCGTCCGCTCATTAACAGTTTGCCACCGCTGAGCAACCATGCCTGGCGCGCATGCCTCAACGTATGGTTAAGATCGTGGCTACTCATCACCACGGTAATACCTGCGGCAACCAGCTCGTTTAAAAGCTTATCCAGTGCCGCCTGCTGGGCAACATCGAGGCTATTCATCGGCTCATCCAGCAATAAAAGCTCTCCGGCGGGGTTGCCGGCCGGGTGAATCTGTAAAATCACCGCCGCTAAGCGTACCCGTTGCCATTCGCCGCCTGACAGGTGATTCACCGCCCGCCCCAGCTTATCGCTGAGGCCGAGCTTACCCGCAATCTGCGCCAGCAGCGCGGTTTGTGCGTTATCGCGCTGATGCAGGGACAAGTACTGCCAGACAGGCATAGCGAACGGCGGTGTCTGCTGTTGGGCCAGGTAAGCACGATGTTGCGCCAGTTGCGATGCAGGCCACTGCGCCAGCGAACGGGCATTAAACAGCACACTTCCCTGCCCGCCCGATAACCCGGCAATGCGCGCCAGCAGTGTGCTTTTCCCCGCACCATTCGGCCCGACAAGATGCAGAATTTCTCCCCGGCCGACCGATGCCGTTATCGGCCCAAGCCTGCCGGGTTCAGCCACATCCTGAAGCTGCAATAGCATCGACATTACTTCGCCAGCGCCTGTTTTACCGCGTCAACGAGAATCGGATCTTCCGGTGTCATATCCGGAGAGAAGCGTTGAATCACCTTGCCGTCACGACCAATCAGGAATTTTTCAAAATTCCACAGGATATCGCCCGGCTCTTTCGGCGCACGACCTTTGCTCTCCATACGTTCGTAGAAACCGCTGCCCTGAGGTGCAACGGCCTTCGGCGCTGCGGCAACCAGCTTTTTATACAGCGGGTGACGTGCTTCGCCATTCACATCGATTTTGCTGAACAGCGGAAATGTTACGCCATACGTGGTGCTACAGAAGGTTTTAATTTCCTCTTCTGAACCCGGTTCCTGGCCGAGAAACTGATTGCAGGGGAAACCGAGTACGGTAAAACCTTCACTTTCAAATTCTTTTTGCATCTGCTCCAGCTGTTCGTACTGCGGCGTCAGCCCACATTTCGAGGCGACGTTGACCAACAGCAGCACCTTGCCGTGGTAACCGGCAAGCGTTGTCTGCTCGCCATCGATAGTCTTAACTTCAGTATTGAGAATATCCTGTTGCATAGCGTCACCTTAATGAATGTTATGGTTTGCGGGCTCAACGCCCGGCTCTCAATAATAGCCAGATAAATACCGGCGCGCCCAGCGTCGAGGTCACAACGCCTATCGGCAACTCGGCCGCACTGAGCGCCAGACGCGCTATCACATCGGCAAATAACAGTGCCACCGCCCCTGCCAGTGCGCAGCCAGGCAGTAATGCCCGATGATCGGTCAAACCGCACAGACGTAAGATATGTGGAATAACCAGACCGATAAAACCAATTGAGCCTGCCAGCGCGACGCTTACCCCGACCAGCCAGCCCGTGGCTACCACCAGCACGTTTCGCCATATCCACATCGGTAACCCTAACTGGCGCGCGGAAATGTCTCCCAGCGCCAGCATATTCAAGGGCCGGGACTGGAAACAGACCCAAATGATGACTGGCACCAGCGCCGCCATCAGCCAACTTTGTTGCCAGTCCACGCCACCGAAACCGCCCATCATCCAGTACATCAACTGGCGCAAATCGAAGGAGGAAGAGAAATAGACGGCCCAGGTCATCAATGCGGTACAGATAATACCCAACGCGACACCAGCCAGCAGTAAACGGCTGGTAGAGATATGGCGGCGCGCGAAACGCAGCAGAATCAGCGTCACAACGAGCGCGCCAGCGATCGCACAAACGCCGAGCGCCCAGCCAGGGAGCAATCCGCCACCCAGCAATACAGCAGCAATGAGCCCAACGCCCGCACCGCTTGAGACACCAAGCAATCCTGGTTCCGCAAGCGGGTTTTCGAACAGTGCCTGCATCACCGCACCGCACAACGCCAGTGCAGCCCCAACCAACAACACGGCTAGCGTGCGCGGCAAACGAATTTGCCAGACAAACAGTTGCCCATCCGGCGTAAACCAGGCGCCCGGAAAAATCCATTGATCGCCCGCGCAGAGACTAAACAGCAGCGCGAAGAGTAAGAGCAGCAGTAATCCACCCAGCCAGCGGCGGTTGCGTTGCTGTTGAAGATGAGCGTATGCCAGCATGTTTTCCGTTTTCTTGGTCAGCAAGGCCACTGATTCTAAGGTTGATGCCGGATGCTGAAAAGAAAAAAGGCCGCGATGCGGCCTTTTTAATTAGTTCATATCATTCAGCTTTGGGCGAAGCGTTTTCGACACGGCTCTTTAACTTCTGGCCGGGTCTGAAGGTCACCACGCGCCGGGCTGTAATGGGAATATCTTCGCCCGTTTTTGGATTACGACCCGGACGTTGATTTTTGTCGCGCAAATCGAAATTGCCAAAGCCGGAGAGTTTTACCTGCTCACCGTTTTCCAGAGCACGACGGATCTCTTCGAAAAACAGCTCTACCAGCTCTTTTGCGTCCCGTTTGCTAAGCCCAAGCTTATCAAACAGATATTCTGACATTTCAGCTTTTGTAAGCGCCATAGGTTCAATCCCTCAATGATGCCTGGAATCGCTCTTTTAATGCCTCTACACATCTGGCAACGGTAGCGGCAATCTCCTCTTCTTCGAGTGTACGGCTGGTATCCTGAAGGATCAGGCTAATGGCAAGGCTCTTATACCCTTCCGCTACACCCTTACCGCGGTACACGTCAAATAAGTTTACGCCAACTACCTGATTTACGCCAACTTTCTTACATTCGCCCAAAACATCTGCTGCAGGCACATTTTCTGCGACCACGACAGCGATATCACGACGGTTCGCAGGGAAGCGCGAAATCTCCTGAGCCTGAGGAACCACGCGGTCTGCAAGCGCATTCCACTCCAGTTCAAATACCAGTGTGCGGCCGTTCAGATCAAGCTTACGTTCCAGTTCCGGGTGAACAACCCCAATAAAACCAATGCGCTTATCTTTCAGATAAATCGCTGCAGATTGGCCTGGGTGCAGTGCAGGATTCGTTTCCGCGCGAAACTCAATGGCGGAAAGTTTACCTGTAAGTTCCAGCACGGACTCAAGATCGCCTTTTAAATCGAAGAAATCGACGCTTCCTTTCACCAGATCCCAGTGCTCGTCATAACGGTTACCGCAAATCGCGCCGGCCAGCATCACATCCTGACGGATGCCAAGATTAGCTTGCGTATCAGGTACAAAGCGCAGGCCGGTTTCGAAAATACGCACACGGCTCTGCTGACGATTCTGGTTATAAACGATAGTGCCGAGCAAACCGGTCCACAGAGAGAGGCGCATCGCCGACATCTCGCTGGAGATTGGGCTTGGCAGGATGAGTGCTTCCTCACCTGGATGAATCAGTTGCTGCAGCTTCGGATCGACAAAGCTGTAAGTAATGACTTCCTGGTAGCCTTTATCGTTAAGCATGGTTTTAACACGCTTCATCGACAGGTTTGCTTCGCGGTGCTCGCCCATAATCAGGCCAGCCTGCACCGGCTCATCAGGAATATTGTTGTAGCCATAAACGCGAGCAACTTCTTCGACCAGATCTTCTTCAATTTCCATGTCGAAACGCCAGCTCGGGGCAACCGCCAGCCACTCGTCCTGGCCTTCAGTCACTTCGCAGCCCAGGCGGTTCAGAATATCGCTGACCTGTTCGTCGGCAATATGATGACCAATCAGACGATCCAGTTTGCTACGGCGCAAACGGATGGTCGCGCGTTTCGGCAGAGTGGCTTCATTAGTGACATCAATCACCGGGCCGGCGTCACCGCCGCAGATATCAAGCAGCAGACGCGTGGCGCGTTCCATCGCTTTGTATTGCAATTGTGGATCGACACCACGCTCATAACGATGAGAAGCATCAGTATGCAAACCGTGACGGCGCGCGCGGCCAGTAATGGACAGCGGGTTGAAGAAAGCACATTCCAGCAGCACGTTCTGCGTTTCGCTGTTTACACCAGAGTGCTCACCACCGAAGATACCGCCCATTGCCAGCGCTTTGCTATGGTCGGCAATCACCAGCGTGTCTGCGTTCAGTTTGGCTTCATTACCGTCCAGCAGCACCAGGGTTTCACCCTCTTTCGCCATACGCACCACAATGCCGCCATCCAGGCGGTCGCGGTCAAACGCATGCATCGGCTGCCCCAGTTCCAGCAGCACGTAGTTGGTAACGTCCACAACGGCGTCAATCGAGCGAATGCCGCAACGGCGCAGCTTCTCTTTCATCCACAGCGGAGTTGGCGCTTTGACGTTAATCCCTTTCACTACACGGCCAAGGTAGCGCGGACAGGCCTCTGCCGCTTCCACAGTAATCGGCAGCGTATCGGCGATGGTAGCGGCAACGGGTGCGATATCCGGCTCGGTCAGCGGAGATTTGTTGAGCACCGCAACATCACGCGCCACACCGATGATCCCGAGGCAATCGGCACGGTTCGGCGTCACGCTGATTTCGATGGTGTTGTCATCCAGTTTTAAATATTCACGGATATCGGTGCCGATCGGCGCATCTGCAGGCAGTTCAATAATGCCGGTATGATCGTCAGAAATACCCAGCTCGGAGAAAGAACAGAGCATGCCTTCCGACGGCTCGCCACGCAGTTTTGCCGCTTTGATTTTGAAATCGCCCGGCAGTACCGCACCGACAGTGGCGACCGCGACTTTGAGCCCAAGGCGACAGTTTGGCGCGCCACAGACGATGTCCAGCAGGCGCTCACCGCCCACGTTTACTTTCGTTACGCGCAGTTTGTCGGCGTTCGGGTGCTGAGCGCACTCCATCACTTCGCCCACGACCACGCCATGAAATGCACCGGCAACCGGTTCAACCCCATCGACTTCAAGACCCGCCATGGTGATTTGCCCGGACAGCGCTTCGCTATCAATGGCTGGATTAACCCATTCGCGTAACCACAGTTCACTGAATTTCATTATTTTGCCTGCCTTTATTTAAACTGTTTGAGGAAACGCAAATCGTTTTCGAAGAACGCGCGCAAGTCGGTGACACCGTAACGGAGCATTGTCAGGCGCTCCATCCCCATACCGAATGCAAAACCTGAGTAAACTTCCGGATCAATACCGACATTACGCAGTACGTTCGGATGCACCATCCCGCAGCCAAGTACCTCCAGCCATTTGCCGTTTTTACCCATGACATCCACTTCCGCTGAGGGCTCAGTAAAAGGGAAATAGGATGGACGGAAGCGGATCTGCAAATCTTCTTCAAAGAAGTTACGCAGGAAGTCGTGCAGCGTACCTTTCAGATTGGTGAAGCTGATATTTTTATCAACAATCAGCCCTTCCATCTGATGGAACATCGGAGTGTGCGTCTGGTCGTAGTCGTTACGATATACACGGCCCGGCGCAATAATGCGGATCGGCGGCTGCTGATTTTCCATCGTGCGGATCTGTACACCTGAAGTCTGGGTACGCAACAGACGGGTTGCGTCAAACCAGAAGGTGTCGTGATCAGCACGCGCCGGGTGGTGGCTTGGGATGTTCAACGCATCGAAGTTATGATAATCATCTTCGATTTCCGGACCCGTGGCGACAGTAAAGCCAAGCTCACCAAAGAAGCTTTCGATGCGGTCGATTGTGCGGGTCACCGGATGCAAACCGCCATTCTCAACTCGCCGCCCCGGCAGCGACACATCAATAGTTTCGGCAGCCAGGCGTGCATTTAATGCAGCATTTTCAAGGTCCGATTTACGCGCGTTCAGCGCTTGCTGCACTTGCTCTTTCGCTTCGTTGATCACCGCACCCGCAGCCGGGCGCTCTTCTGGCGGCAGCTCACGCAGGGTGGTCATCTGAAGGGTCAGGTGCCCTTTCTTGCCCAGGTATTCGACGCGTACGTTGTCCAGCGCGGCGACATCTGAAGCATCGTTAATGGCTGCCTTCGCACTGGCAACCAGCTCTGCGAGATGTGACATGGTTTTCCTCGTTATATGACGATATTTACAAGCGGCAGATATAAAAAAAGCCTCCACAAGGGAGGCTTTCTGGCGCTGTTTTCCGTTTCTTCTTTCACGCGCTAGCCTCCCGGATTCAGGTGCTAAAGTAAAAAAAGAAGCGGAAAATAGCAGCATTCATGCTTGCGTTACCTTAACAGGGTAAGTGGCGGTGATGGCTTATTGAAAACGCATCACGGCAAAATGTCAATGCATTGATAATGTTAAAGCAAAAGAGGGAGCTAAGCTCCCTCTCTTAAACTGGCTTACGCCAGAGCTGCTTTCGCTTTTTCAACCAGGGCAGTAAATGCCACTTTGTCGAATACTGCGATGTCAGCAAGGATCTTACGGTCGATTTCAACAGAGGCTTTTTTCAGGCCGTTGATGAATTTGCTGTAAGAAATACCGTTCTGACGTGCTGCTGCGTTGATACGTGCAATCCACAGTTGACGGAACTGACGCTTTTTCTGACGACGGTCACGATAAGCGTACTGACCAGCTTTGATAACAGCCTGGAAGGCAACACGGTAAACGCGTGAACGCGCGCCGTAGTAACCTTTAGCTTGTTTCAAAATTTTCTTATGACGTGCACGTGCAATCACACCACGTTTTACGCGAGCCATATGCTCTCTCCTGTATCTATATTCTTAAAAAAGTTAAAAGGTTAACGACTTATGCGTACGGCAGGCACGCGATTACCAGGCCCAGATCGCCTTTAGAAACCATGGCTTTCGGACGCAGGTGACGTTTACGCTTGGTAGCTTTTTTGGTCAGAATATGACGCAGGTTAGCGTGCTTGTGCTTAAATCCACCTTTACCGGTTTTTTTGAAGCGCTTAGCAGCACCGCGTACGGTCTTAATTTTTGGCATTTTTTAACTTCCACTTCGCATTGTTAATAAACGAAACAAAGGCGAACTGAACCCGTGAGCTTGTGGCCCACAGGTTTAGTTACTTGATGGCCTTACTGTTTCTTCTTCGGAGCAAGCACCATGATCATCTGGCGGCCTTCGATCTTCGTTGGGAAGGATTCGACTACTGCCAGTTCAACCAGATCTTCTTTCACGCGATTAAGCACTTCCATACCGATCTGTTGGTGGGCCATCTCACGACCGCGGAAACGCAGCGTGATTTTGGCCTTATCGCCCTCTTCGAGAAAGCGAATCAGGCTGCGGAGTTTTACCTGATAGTCGCCTTCATCTGTACCAGGTCGGAATTTGATTTCCTTAACCTGAATAACTTTTTGCTTCTTCTTCTGTTCCTTAGAAGATTTGCTCTTTTCATAGAGGAACTTGCCGTAATCCATTATACGGCAAACGGGCGGCTCGGCGTTAGGGCTAATTTCGACTAAATCGACCCCGGCTTCTTCAGCTTTTTCCAGAGCTTCTCTGAGACTCACAATACCAAGCTGCTCGCCTTCCAGACCTGTTAAGCGAACTTCCGTGGCGCGAATCTCGCCATTAATACGATTGGGACGCGCCGTTTGAACTCGTTTTCCGCCTTTAATACCTTATTCCTCCAGTTGTTGAAGACTGCGGCTGCGAATCTCTTGTTGCAGCTTCTCGATAACATCATTTACGTCCAGGCTACCCAGGTCTTTACCGCGACGGGTACGCACAGCTACTTTGCCGGCTTCAACCTCTTTGTCACCACAAACCAGCATATAAGGGACACGACGTAAAGTGTGCTCGCGGATTTTAAAGCCAATCTTCTCGTTTCTCAAGTCTGCTTTTACACGAATGCCCGCATTTTGCAGTTTACGGGTCAATTCGTTAACGTATTCAGCCTGCGAATCAGTGATGTTCATCACAACTACCTGCACGGGGGCAAGCCAGGTTGGGAAGAAGCCCGCAAATTCCTCAGTCAGGATGCCGATAAAGCGCTCCAGAGAACCAAGAATTGCACGGTGAATCATCACCGGGACTTGTCGCTCGTTACTTTCGCCAACATAAGAGGCATTCAGACGAGACGGCAAGGAGAAGTCCAGCTGGACAGTACCGCACTGCCATGCACGATCGAGGCAGTCATACAGGGTAAATTCAATTTTCGGACCATAGAATGCGCCTTCACCCAGTTGATACTCAAACGGGATATTATTCTCTTCCAGCGCCACAGCCAGGTCCGCCTCAGCACGATCCCACATCTCGTCGCTACCGATACGTTTTTCCGGACGAGTGGAGAGTTTGACGACGATCTTCTCGAAGCCAAAGGTGCTGTACATATCGTAGACTAAACGAATACAAGCGTTCACTTCATCACGCACCTGCTCTTCTGTACAGAAGATGTGAGCGTCATCCTGAGTGAAGCCGCGTACACGCATTAAGCCATGCAGAGCGCCTGACGGCTCGTTACGATGGCAACTACCGAACTCTGCCATACGTAACGGCAGGTCGCGGTAGGATTTTAAGCCCTGGTTAAAGATCTGAACGTGACCCGGGCAGTTCATCGGCTTGATGCAATATTCACGGTTCTCAGAAGACGTCGTAAACATGGCATCTTTGTAGTTGTCCCAGTGGCCGGTTTTTTCCCACAGCACACGGTCCATCATGAACGGGCCTTTCACTTCCTGATACTGGTACTCTTTCAGTTTAGAACGTACGAAAGTTTCCAGTTCGCGGAAGATAGTCCAGCCATCGTTATGCCAGAACACCATACCCGGCGCTTCTTCCTGCATGTGATACAGATCGAGCTGTTTCCCGATTTTACGGTGATCGCGTTTTGCCGCTTCTTCCAGACGTTGCAGATAAGCGTTCAGCGCTTTTTTATCTGCCCACGCGGTACCATAGATACGCTGCAGCATTTTATTATTGCTGTCACCGCGCCAGTAGGCACCCGCTGTTTTCATCAATTTGAAGTGATGGCAGAAACGCATATTCGGCACGTGCGGACCACGGCACATGTCGACATATTCCTGATGATGATACAAGCCAGGCTTGTCATCATGGGCAATATTTTCATCAAGGATCGAAACTTTATAGCTTTCGCCGCGTTTAACAAACGTTTCACGCGCCTCTTTCCAGCTTACTTTCTGCTTGATGACATCGTAGTTTGTTTCGGCGAGCTCATGCATACGCTTTTCGAGCGCGTCGATATCTTCCTGGGTCAGCGTATGGTCAAGATCAACGTCATAGTAGAAACCGTTATCAATAACCGGACCAATAGCCATTTTGGTGTTGGGCCAAAGTTGCTTAATCGCATGACCTAACAGATGCGCGCAGGAGTGGCGAATGATTTCCAGTCCGTCCTCATCTTTTGCGGTGATGATGGCAAGTTTGGCATCGCTGTCAATCACATCGCATGCATCTACCAGTTCACCGTTGACGCGGCCAGCGATACAGGCTTTCGCCAGTCCCGGACTGATATCCAGCGCAACATCCATTGGGCTTACAGCGTGGTCGTAATGGCGTTGGCTGCCATCAGGAAGAGTAATTACAGGCATTTCATTTCCTTAATTTGCAGTGGTGCCCCGCACCAAAGAGCACATACAAAATGAGAGATCAAAGATATAACAGCCGCGACGATAAGTTTTCTCGCTTCACTCTGCGGAATCTGTACAGCGTAGAGATCAACTGCTACCTGATACCCTTACCTGCCGCTGTTAAGTACCCGGCAATAGTACACATTTGCGAAGGGGGTTGAAAGGATTAGTGTGACTCAGCTCAAGAGTGCGGCTTTATTGCAGTTTCAAAACTCCGCACAGAAAACGTTTCAAAAACAACCACCCAACCTAAGGATTGTCTGAATTTTTACCAAATTCTTGACATAGCGGTATCTCAAGCCGTTTATTTGGCTACCCGTTAACACCTAACCTACTGATAAAACATGGTAATCCTTTACTTCGTTATTATTTTCGCGCTTCTCGCGATCATTATTTTTTCGTTTTATAAGCACCACAGCATGAAGTCATCCCGCTCCCTTCCGGGCCGTTACAAGAAACGGCGTCAATAACGCCACCTTCGTTGACCAGGTATGACTGTTCAGAAAGGCACGCACGTGCCTTTCTTTATCATATCCAACCTGCTTTTTCAGGCGTTGTAACCTAAAGCGCGGATCACGGTTTCCATCGCTTCTTGCGTTAGCCCGGAACGCTTAATTTTTGTATTGGCCAACATAGTTCTGACCACCCCGGCAATCACAATATGTTTAGGTTCTTGTCCGAGATCGCGCATCTCCAGCACGACTTTCCCCACTACACGGCACATTTCGTCATATAACGCTTCGTCTTTTGATGTTCCCATTTCACCTCCGGTGGCGATGGTTTTGATAAGCAGCCTGCCTCACGAAGAATGCGGCTTACATCTGTAAAAAGAGTCAGTAAAGCATATTGTTAGCAACAACTGTACACTGCCTCTATCACCTGGCAGCGTGAAGAGGTAACGCAACAGGCTTTTTTCTGCACGCCATCTATTTTCAGACACTTGCACAAAGTTAAATTTTTCCGCGAATTTACCTTAAAGTTACTCACCCCTTTGCCGATGATTAATTCATTAGCGGTCTGAATGAATTAATGACGGTAATGCAGGCAATCAATCATAATGAGTTTATCGGGCTGAACCTCACTACCCGAAAAAAAACGTCTTCTTCGCTTCAGGAAAGTATTGAACGTCTGTCATCGGGGTTGCGCATTAATGGCGCAAAGGATGATGCTGCCGGGCAGTCTATCGCTAATCGCATGCGCTCTAACGCCAGTGCGGATAGCGTGGTATCGCGTGGTCTTGATGATGCTATCAGTATGGCACAGACCGCCGATAGCAGTTTGAACACTGTTAGCGAACTTCTGATCCGGGCGAAAAGCCTGGCCATACAGTCAGGAAATAGCACCCTCTCGGAGAATGACCGGCAAAGCATTCAGAACGAATATCAAAATATTCTTAACAATATTCAGTCAATCTCAGAGGGTACCGAGATTTTTGGACGATACCCGTTGGCTACTGATTCACCCGAACTGCCACCGGAGTTGATTGGTGATGTGCCGCCGTTAAACGTCAAGTTTCCGGTTCAGGGTACCAATTATTCGTTCAGTTCAGGCATTGTCTCGCTGGCTTACATCCCTGCCGGTTCGACGAATATTGCTATTACCATTGATTCACTGGGCCTGGATGATGACATCCAGTTATTCACGCGCGATGGTAAGCATCTGGCCGGTACACCAATTAACGGCGCAGCCCCGGACTATACATGGAAAAGTCGTGGCATCACGGATTCAGCGAAAGCGACCAGCCGGGTTCTGACCGAAGCCAACGGTTTTGCGCATGGCGCTACCTACGACGATTCTTTACTGATTGATGGCGGCGCAGCCTGGGCGCTAAACGGTAGCGAAACGCTGAATTACAACGGTATGGCTATTGCTTACAGCGGCGATGGTGACCGTTACGAACCGGGCAATGCTTACAATGATGGTAGCAACGGTTCAAACCGACTTGAGCGCGTAAAGATCGATAACGTTACGGAAGATTTGGTGGTGATGATCGTCGGCAGTGGCTCTTTCACCAGCAACTTAACCTGGGGAACGCTGCCAAAACCAACAATAACGCCGGCGGAACCGCCGAAGCAGAGTCGCCCGTGGGAGGTCGTAACCAGCGCGAACGTTGGGGATGATATACAATCCGTAACCATGCCAGCCACTCCGGCTGATGTGAAATCACTGGGTTTAAACGCGACATCCTTGCAAACGGCGGCCTCAGCAGGTGTCGCAATGGGTGCGCTTGACAAAGCACTCGAGAAAGTAAGCGGCTGGCGCGCGCAATATGGCGCGTATATCAATCGTTTTGAATCGAATAAATCGGTACTGGCACAGCAAAATGTTGCAACACAAGCGGCGCAGAGCCGGATTGAAGATGCGGATTACGCGCTGGAAGTCAGTAAGATGGCGAAAGCGCAGATATTACAGCAGAGCCAGGATATGGTGCTAAAAGTCGCTAACCAGTCTGCAGAAAATATTCTGGCGCTTCTTCGTAGCTAACATTGTATTTTCACTTCATTTAATAACAGCACTTAATAACAAAATCATTTTTCGTCCGCAGCGAAATAACCTTATCTTACAAAATCCGCATTGCCGCACAAATACAAAAAACCGGTACGACTAAATCCGGTTTTTTTCAAAGTTAATGAATTAACTGAAAATGTATTTAGTTCCACTCGCCCGCAACCAGGGTATGTGCGTTAAACGCATTGTCATTTGAACCCTGCGTGGAATGAGACACCGGAACCATATTGGAACCCGCTTCAATGTTGGTGATGTTAGTGTTAGTCTGGCTGGCAGTTACTGCAGGCTGAGCCGCGAAAACGCCAAAAGAGAGTGCAGAAAGCACGACGGCGACCGCAGCGGTTTTGATTTTTTTCATAATTAAATTCTCATACTTGAATAACAACATTAACTGGCTGGGCTTTTTTTGCCCGTGTTCTTAGTGTAGATCTGGATCACACTTTTGCACAGTCAATTTATTTATCTATTCGTGTCAAATAAACTGAATGTGTAACCCAAATATTAATTGTGAGGAAATTATGAAGAGAAAAGAATACTTAAACGAAATTGAAAATAAATAGTGGAATGAAAAGAGCACAAATTAACAAATAAAAAAGATGGGCCGATATTTTCGGCCCAACAAATTACATTTTATAGCCTAACGTTACCGTCGTTCTGCGATCGGTATGATCCGGCGCCGTTGACGGTGGCTGGGAGTTCCAGGTCAGGTTATACGCAACTTTCAGAGCAAAGTGCGCGTTAATCGCTACGTTCAGCGCTGTTTCAGAGTTCACGGTGGTATCGTCCGCACCAAATACGGAAACACCCTGCGTGAATTTCGTGGTATCAGTCATCTGCCAGGCGTAGGTGCCGGAAGCATAACCGAGCCCAGTCGTTTTCGTGTTGCCGTCGGTGTACTTGTCATAACGAACACCAGGACCGAATTCAAAGCGCAGGCTGTGAACCGGACCATTCAGGAACTGACGACCATAACCAGCAGTCAGCACGTCGCGATCGCTATAGCCGTTATAGCGGTCAGTTAACCAGCTCGCCTGGCCAAACAGGTAATCGTAATCCGTCATGTTATAACGGCTACGGCCACCTACTGCGTATTTTTCAGACGAACGCACATCATTTGACGATGTATTGCTGGCGTTGCCCCACAAAGACCAGGCGGTAGTCTCGCCGTACCAGGTCAAGGTGGAATCAGCAGTCAAAGAGGAACTCTTTGTATTGCCGGACTGAGCCAGATAACCACCGTTTACACCGCCTTCAAACGGCGCTTTAGCGGTAGAGGGATCATCCATGACAGTAAAAACGGTATCATCTGCAAACGCGTGCATTGATACAAACACACCCGCCGCCATCACAAGCACGGGTACTGTCTTCAAAAGCTTCATTTATTTAGAGTCCGAACAGCAAAAAAAGAGACCAACACGGTCCCGGAAACTTTCATTAGGATCAATGACCAGCGGTCCAAAGAAAGGTAACAAATTATAAAAAGGCCGCTTAAACAGATCAATGAAATCTTATTTGATTTTTTGAATAAGAGGGATCTCAAAACAGCAAAAAAGGTTATTAATAACTGCTGCGCATTAAATCAATATCATTTTGAAATCATGCCCTTAATTCCTTTCCCTTCGGCCTTAACAGTGCCAGGCTTACATCAGTCTGAGAAAAAGGAGGTCAACATGGCAGCTATATACACCCTTACGCTGGCGCCTTCGCTTGATAGCGCGACACTGACGCCACAAATTTATCCCGAAGGTAAACTGCGTTGTACAGCACCCGTTTTTGAGCCAGGCGGCGGCGGCATTAATGTTGCACGCGCGATTGCCCATCTGGGCGGTAAAGCAACGGCAATATTTCCCACTGGCGGCGCAACGGGTGAACATCTCACCGCATTACTGGCAGATGAGAACGTACCGACCGTAACCGTAGCCACACAAGACTGGACGCGGCAGAACCTGCACGTTCATGTCGAGTCCAGCGGTGAGCAATACCGGTTTGTTATGCCTGGTGCCGCATTGAATGAAGACGAGTTTCGCCAGATTGAAGAGAAAGTCCTGACGATTGAGCGCGGCGCGATTTTGGTGATAAGTGGCAGTCTGCCTCCGGGTATTGAGGTTGAAAAGCTGACACAGTTAGTGAAAGCCGCGCAAAAACAGGGAATTCGTTGCATTGTCGATAGCTCGGGCGAGGCGCTAAACGCAGCGCTCGCAATTGGTAATATCGAACTGGTAAAACCCAACCAGAAGGAGTTGAGCGCGCTGGTCGGCAGAGAGCTAACCCAGCCTGATGATGTGCGCAAAGCTGCGCAGGAGATCGTTCAGGCGGGCAAAGCCTTGCGCGTGGTCGTCTCCCTTGGCCCGCAGGGAGCGCTGGGCGTGGATGCTGAAAACTGTGTTCAGGTCGTACCGCCGCCGATGAAAAGCCAAAGCACGGTGGGCGCTGGCGACAGCATGGTTGGCGCAATGACGCTCAAACTTGCACAAGATGCGCCTTTTGATGACATGGTGCGTTTCGGCGTCGCCGCCGGGAGTGCAGCCACCATCAACCAGGGTACTCGTTTGTGCGCGCAGGAAGACACGCAAAAGATCTACGACTATTTGCGCCATGCCTGACATACCTCCCCTTCCGACTGGAAGGGGAAATATCAAATATCTCCGCGGTGGTCGACAAATGTCACTCGCCGTCTATGCTAAAAAAACATCAAGATAACAACGAGGTGAAAGATGGGCAGCGATGGCATCACCCGCTACGTAGTTGAGGTCAAATTTCATGACCAGACGCTGACAGACATCAATGAGATCAATAACCACTTTACACGTGCCGGCTTTCTCCTCACGATGACGGATGATAACGGCAACGTACACGATCTTGGCACCAATACGTTCGGTTTCATCAGTGCGCTTAATGAAAAAGAGGTTCATGCGCTGGCAAGTGGGCTTGCTGAAAGCGCCGTGGACGAAGAGACGGAAATCACTGTCACCACCTGGGAGGCGTTCCAGAAACAGGAACATTAAGTGCCTTTCCACCGTTGCGTATGCCGGGCGTGCGTTAAGTCGGATTTTTCAACAGCTGTAGTGCGCTAACCTTATGATCTGGCTGATTACATGGGAGAGACATCATGTGGCAAGCGATAAGTGGTCTGTTAAGCGAACAACTGGGTGAAGGCGAAATTGAACAACGCGACGAACTGCCCGGTGGCGAAATCCATGCCGCGTGGCACGTACGCTACGCCGGGCGCGATCTCTTCGTAAAGTGTGATGATCGCGCACTGCTCCCCATTTTTACGGCCGAAGCCGATCAGCTCGCCCTGCTGGCACGCAGCAATACCGTGCGTGTCCCTGCGGTTTGGGCGGTGGGTAGCGACCGCGACTACAGCTTTCTGGTTATGGAGTATCTTCCTGCCCGCCCGCTTGATGCGCACAGCGCGTTTCAGCTGGGTCAGCAGTTAGCGCGCCTGCACCAGTGGAGCGATCAGCCGCAGTTTGGCCTCGATTTCGACAACGATCTTTCCACCACGCCGCAGCCCAACGCCTGGCAGCGCCGCTGGTCAACGTTTTTTGCCGAGCAACGCATTGGCTGGCAGTTAGAACTGGCGGCGGAAAGAGGGCTGGAGTTTGGCAATATCGACGCGATTGTCGAACACGTTCAGCAACGGCTGAGTTCTCACCAGCCGCAACCCTCGTTATTGCATGGCGATCTTTGGTCGGCCAATTGCGCCCTTGGGCCTGACGGCCCTTACATCTACGACCCGGCTTGCTACTGGGGCGACCGTGAGTGTGACCTGGCGATGCTGCCGCTGCACCCGGACCAGCCGCCGCAAATCTATGACGGTTACCAGTCCATCTCCCCGCTTCCTCCAGATTTCCTCGATCGCCAACCCCTTTACCAGCTTTACACTTTGTTTAATCGGGCAATCTTATTCGGTGGCGAACATCTGGTGAATGCGCAAAAAGCGCTGGATCGCGTGCTGGCGGCGTGAGTGTTGTGCTCAGACCCGGGGCGCAACGCCTCGGGTTTGAGGTGTTACAGAAAACCGAGCAGCGTAAAGAAGAAATAGCCTGCAACAATGATTATCACCGGTAATACATAGAGCGGGAAAATTTGCAGAAAGATGGTGTGATGTGGCACCACAATGCGTGCTTCAATCTGCTCACGCGTTAACCCTTCCGGTCCTTTGGCTTTCTCGAGGATCATCTGATTTTCCACGCCTTCACGCAGAAACCGCGCCTGGCGACTCATGCGCGCACCGGACGCCTGCAGCGCCAGCCCGACAAAGATCAGTACATAGATAATCCAGAACATGATGTTCAGATTTTGGTGGAAATCAGGCGTTGGCGAGTTGTACCAAAAAAGATTCAGGAATGGCGTGTTAAAACGCATCATCTCGATGATTACATGGGCGAAATCAAGCATCACGGCATTGATGCCCGGCTGTTTTTCGCTGTGATCGTACATAAACTTCAGTACAGAAATTATGGTCGAAATGACGGCTGGAATAAAAATCACCCAACCCAGAACGCGTTTCAGTACGGCGATGCGTCCAGCTTGTTGATACGTCATGGATTCCCCTTGTAAGTGACGCACTGTTTGCGCCTTAGTCTACCTTCTGATAACCATTTTCGCCTGATCTTTAAAGGCAGTATGATGAATGCTTAACCATAATTTCGCTTTTATCCCTGCAAAATCCGTGAATAGAGAGGTGTTATGTCTGCCCCGCGACAAATTCTTGCTGCCATTTTTGATATGGATGGATTACTGATTGACTCTGAACCGCTCTGGGATCGCGCCGAACTCGAGGTTGTGGCAAGCCTTGGCGTCGACATTTCAAGGCGCAATGAGTTACCGGATACGCTTGGCCTGCGCATCGATATGGTGGTTGAAATGTGGTATGCCCAGCAGCCGTGGAATGGTCCGGGCCGTCAGGAAGTCACCGAACGCATCATTCAGCGCGCCATCTCCCTAGTTGAGGAAGAGCGCCCGTTGCTGCCTGGCGTACGTGAAGCCGTCGCGCTATGTAAAAACAGCGGACTGGCAGTAGGGCTGGCATCCGCGTCGCCACTGCATATGCTGGAAAAAGTGCTGACTATGTTCGATCTACGCAACAGTTTCGACGCACTCGCCTCCGCGGAAAAGTTACCCTACAGCAAGCCGCACCCGCAGGTTTATCTGGACTGTGCGGCAAAACTGGGCGTAGACCCGCTCACGTGTGTAGCGCTGGAAGATTCGGTTAACGGCATGATTGCCTGCAAAGCGGCGCGGATGCGTTCCATCGTTGTGCCGGATGCCGAACATCGCACGGACCCGCGTTATGTGCTTGCTAACGTGAAACTCGAAAGTCTCGAACAGCTTACCCTGACACATTTGCTCGGTTAATTTCTCCTCTGGGGTGATACCGGTCGCCCCATCACCTCTCATTTTTGAAACAGCATTTCATTTTTATTTGTGTTTTCGCTGTCCACCTTCTATCCTGATCTTCAGGCGCAGATGCCCAGACAACAATTTATAACGCCGGAGTAAATATGATACTGGAAGCCTTTAAGCTTGCGGGTAAAGTGGCTATCGTCACCGGGTGCGACACCGGGCTGGGTCAGGGAATGGCATTAGGGCTTGCGGAAGCGGGCTGCGACATCGTTGGTGTTGGCCGCAAAGTGCCGCAGGAAACCGCCTCCCGCGTGCAGGCCCTAGGACGCCGTTTCCATGCAATTCAGGCAGATCTTCGCCACCAGCAGGGTCTTGAGGAGGTGGTTAAGCAAGCCGTTGCGACATTTGGGCACATTAACATTCTGGTGAATAACGCGGGCACGATCCGCCGCTGCGATGCCATTGATTTCAGTGAGCAAGACTGGGATGACGTGATGAACCTGAACCTGAAAACGGTCTTTTTTCTCTCTCAGGCGGTGGCACGGCAATTTATCGCTCAGGGTAATGGCGGTAAAATCATTAACATCGCCTCGATGCTCTCGTACCAGGGCGGTATCCGCGTGCCTTCATATACGGCGTCCAAGAGCGGGGTCATGGGGCTGACACGTTTACTGGCAAACGAATGGGCGCCCCATCAGATTAACGTGAACGCGATAGCACCCGGCTATATGGCGACCAATAATACGCAGCAATTGCGCGAAGATGCGGAACGCAGCCAGGAGATCCTTGAACGTATCCCGGCCGGACGCTGGGGAGAACCAGAAGATCTGAAAGGCGCTGCGGTGTTTCTGGCCTCAAAAGCGGCGGATTATATTAATGGTTACACCCTTGCCGTTGATGGTGGCTGGCTGGCGCGTTAAGCGCTCAGGATTGTGACAAAGAGTTACACCGTCACCTCTTCCGCCTACTGTACAAACATCCTATACTGTATGCATCGACAGTTGAGTGAGTTTGACCATGACGGCGGAAGGACACCTGCTTTTTTCCATTGCTTGCGCGGTGTTTTCCAAAAACGCTGAGTTAACGCCCGTCCTCGCCCAGGGTGACTGGTGGCATATTGTCCCGTCCGCTATTCTCACCTGCCTGCTGCCGGATATCGACCATCCCAAATCCTTTCTCGGGCAGCGTCTGAAGTGGATATCAAAACCTGTCGCCCGCGCTTTCGGCCATCGCGGATTTACGCATAGCCTGCTAGCGGTTTTTCTGGCACTGACGCTCTTTTATTTAAAAGTACCAGAAAGCTGGATAGTGCCCGCCGATGCGTTACAGGGAATGGTGGTGGGTTATCTCAGCCATATTCTGGCGGACATGCTTACTCCTGCGGGTGTACCGCTGCTCTGGCCCTGCCGCTGGCGCTTTCGTCTGCCGCTGCTGGTGCCGCAAAAAGGGAATCAACTGGAGCGCGTATTATGTATGGCGCTCTTTACATATGCGGTATGGATGCCGCAAACATTGCCCGAAAACGGAGCAGTCCGCTGGTCATCGCAGATGATAACGTCGCTGCAAGATCAGTTTAATCGCTTTATTCATCAGCAATCTGAACATTAAACCGGCATTTCTAAGGCTTTTGATATAACCCATTCCATTTGGATATAAGCCCGTTTCGGCACTTCTGCTAACCTTGCGCAACAGGAGCGGCCGAGAAGGCCGACCGAATAATGATATCAGGAGAACGGGAATGAATTTTCCACTCATCGCGAACGTTGTAGTGTTCGTGGCACTGCTGTTTTTGCTGGCGCAGGCGCGTCACAAACAGTGGAGCCTGGCAAAAAAAGTACTGGCCGGTTTAGGCCTTGGCGTGATCTTTGGTCTCGCGCTGCAGGCAATCTATGGTTCTGATAACCCGGTACTGAAAGATTCCATCCAGTGGTTCAACGTCGTCGGCAATGGCTATGTTCAGTTGCTGCAAATGATTGTCATGCCGCTGGTTTTCGCCTCAATTTTGAGCGCCGTTGCGCGGCTGCATAACGCGTCACAACTGGGCAAAATCAGTTTTCTGACCATCGGTACATTGTTGTTCACCACGCTTATCGCTGCGCTGGTGGGGGTACTGGTGACCAATCTGTTCGGTTTGACGGCGGAAGGACTGGTGCAGGGAACGGCAGAAACTGCGCGTTTGAATGCTATTCAGAGCAACTATGTCGGCAAAGTGGCCGATCTCACCGTGCCGCAATTGCTGCTCTCTTTCGTACCGAAAAACCCGTTTGCCGACCTGACCGGCGCAAACCCAACCTCAATTATCAGCATCGTTATCTTCGCTGCTTTCCTTGGCGTTGCGGCACTGAAGCTGCTGAAAGATGATGCGCCGAAAGGCCAGCGCGTTCTGACCGCTATCGATACGCTGCAAAGCTGGGTGATGAAACTGGTACGCCTTGTGATGCAACTGACACCGTATGGCGTGCTGGCGCTGATGACCAAAGTTGTCGCCGGTTCTAACATTCAGGACATCATCAAGCTGGGCAGCTTCGTTATCGCCTCTTATCTTGGCCTGGGCATTATGTTTGTAGTGCACGGTCTGCTGCTTGGCGTGAACGGCGTTAGCCCGCTGAAATTCTTCCGTAAGGTATGGCCGGTACTGACATTTGCCTTCACCAGCCGCTCCAGCGCTGCATCCATTCCGCTGAACGTGGAAGCGCAAACGCGTCGTCTGGGCGTACCGGAATCCATCGCCAGCTTCTCCGCCTCTTTTGGTGCAACCATTGGGCAGAACGGCTGTGCGGGGCTTTACCCGGCAATGCTGGCAGTGATGGTAGCCCCGACCGTTGGCATCAACCCGCTGGATCCGCTGTGGATCGCCACTCTGGTAGGGATTGTCACCGTGAGTTCCGCAGGCGTAGCAGGCGTTGGTGGTGGTGCGACTTTTGCCGCGCTTATCGTGCTGCCTGCGCTGGGCCTGCCGGTAACGCTGGTGGCGCTGCTGATCTCTGTTGAACCGCTTATCGATATGGGCCGTACCGCCCTGAACGTCAGTGGTTCCATGACCGCCGGTACGTTAACCAGCCAGTGGCTGAAACAGACCGATAAAGCGGTACTGGACAGTGAAGAGGACGCCGAACTGGCGCACCGTTAATCACCCGGCATGAAATAAACAATGCCACTCGCTCCCTGGGGCATTGATTGACAATGAAAACCGCCTGCAATGTCAGGCGGTTTTTTTACTCTTCTTCTATCTCGCCTTCCTGGCGCATTTGCAGCGCCCAGCGCTGCGCGGCTTCCGGGACACTAAAGATCGGCGAGCGGCGAAACTTTTCCCCCATCAACACAAACGCCACATACTTGCCACGCAGCAACCAGACATCACGATAGCCATCCACTTTTGAGGCGTGATCGGGGGGAGCCGGTTCGACACGCGGGACATAGCTGATAATGGCTCGGTTTTGTTGACGATAAGATTTCATAAGCGATGCGTTCTACAGACAAATTCTTCAAACATTAAAGACCTATCATAGCCGATTGTGAGCCTGTACGTCGCGCCTGGCACCACTTTCTCTGATTTTTCACTTCCTTGCCGCATCCTGATTAACCAGGTTAACGCAGCACGTTGTTCTATAGTTAGAAGGGTTTTAAGGAAACATCGACCATTTTTCAGCAATGAAAACAGGAGACGAGTTCAATGTCGCACAACGAGAAAGACCCTCATCATCACGCCCCGGTTCATGACGCTAACGAATCCCGCCCAGGGCTGGACTCCCTGGCCCCTGAGGACAATTCGCACCGCCCTTCCCCGCGCCCCACAGCACCTGGCGAGCAACCGACCGCGCCGGGGAGCATGAAAGCGCCGGACACGTCGAATGACAAACTGAACGCGCTGGAGCCTTACCGCAAGGGCGGCGAAAATTATCCCCTTACCACTAACCAGGGCGTGCGCATTGCCGATGACCAAAACTCCCTGCGCGCGGGAAAACGCGCCCCAACACTGCTGGAAGACTTTATCCTGCGGGAGAAAATCACCCATTTCGACCATGAACGCATCCCTGAACGTATCGTGCATGCGCGCGGGTCGGCGGCACATGGTTACTTTCAGCCCTATCGTAGCCTGAGTGATATTACCAAAGCGGATTTTCTCTCTGATGCGGATAAAATCACCCCGGTATTTGTCCGTTTTTCTACCGTGCAGGGCGGCGCGGGTTCAGCGGACACCGTTCGTGACATCCGCGGGTTTGCCACCAAGTTCTACACCGAAGAAGGCATTTTTGACCTGGTTGGCAACAATACGCCGGTCTTTTTCATTCAGGATGCGCATAAATTCCCCGATTTTGTCCATGCGGTAAAACCAGAGCCGCACTGGGCGATCCCGCAGGGTCAAAGCGCGCATGACACCTTCTGGGACTATGTGTCGTTACAACCGGAAACCTTACATAACGTGATGTGGGCGATGTCCGATCGCGGCATTCCGCGCAGTTATCGCACGATGGAAGGTTTTGGCATCCACACATTTCGCCTGATCAACGCCGAAGGCAAAGCCACGTTTGTGCGCTTCCACTGGAAACCGCTGGCAGGCAAGGCATCGCTGGTGTGGGACGAATCGCAAAAACTGACCGGGCGCGATCCGGATTTCCACCGTCGCGAGTTATGGGAAGCCATTGAGGCCGGCGATTATCCGGAGTATGAGCTGGGGTTACAGCTGATCCCGGAAGAGGATGAATTCAAATTTGATTTCGACCTGCTGGATCCAACCAAACTGATTCCCGAAGAACTGGTTCCCGTGCAGCGCGTCGGAAAAATGGTGTTAAACCGTAACCCGGATAACTTCTTTGCCGAAAACGAGCAGGCTGCGTTCCACCCAGGGCATATCGTGCCCGGTCTGGATTTTACCAATGACCCGCTACTGCAGGGGCGTCTGTTCTCCTATACCGATACGCAAATCAGCCGACTTGGCGGGCCGAACTTCCATGAAATCCCCATCAACCGCCCAACTTGTCCATACCATAATTTGCAGCGCGACGGCATGCACCGCATGGAGATTGACACCAATCCCGCTAACTATGAACCGAACTCCATCAATGATAACTGGCCGCGGGAAACACCGCCCGGCCCGAAACGCGGTGGTTTCGAGACTTACCAGGAGCGCGTCGAAGGGGAAAAAATCCGCGAACGCAGCCCCTCATTCGGTGAATATTACGCACATCCTCGCCTGTTCTGGTTAAGCCAGACACCGTTTGAACAACGCCATATTATTGACGCTTTCAGCTTCGAGTTGAGCAAAGTAGTGCGCGCGTATATTCGCGAACGTGTGGTGGATCACCTGGCGCACATTGACGTGCATCTGGCGCAAGGTGTAGCGGAAAACCTTGGTATAACCCTGAGCGACGATCAGTTAAATATCGCCCCGCCGCCGGAAGTGAATGGATTGAAAAAAGATCCTTCGCTGAGTCTTTATGCCATCCCGGATGGCAACGTGAAAGGCCGGGTGGTGGCAGTTTTACTGCATGATAAGGTTAGCGCAGCGGATGTACTCAACGTATTGCAGGGGCTGAAAGCCAAAGGCGTTCATAGCAAGCTGCTCTATGCGCGAATGGGCAACGTGACTGCGGATGATGGCTCCGAATTACCGATTGCCGCCACCTTCGCCGGATCGCCGTCGCTGACGGTAGATGCCGTCATTGTTCCCGGCGGCGATATCAGCGATATCCTGCAGAATGGCGACGCGAAATATTATCTGCTGGAAGCCTATAAACACCTGAAAACCATCGCGCTTGCGGGTGATGCACGGCAGTTTAAGCGCTTACTGGAGGTGGATGACCAGGGAGAGGACGGTATTGTCGAGGCGGATAACGCCACGGCGAACTTTATGGATGATTTTCTGACGCATCTTGCGGCGCACCGCGTCTGGTCGCGCATCAGCAAAATCGATAGCATCCCGGCGTAAGCATTATTGCAGCCATAAAAAACCGGCCAACTGGCCGGTTTTTTATTTGCTCAGGCTAAAAACCGAAATTACTGCTTAGCTTGCGGGTCGGTATCATACTCAGCGCAGGTCTGGTAACCGGAGTTCATGACGTGACCAGTTTCATCCAGCGCAACGAAATAGGTTTCGGTTTTGCCGTCACGTTGACCCAGAATATAGGTCTGGCAAGTACCGCGCGCGTGGATCATCGTAACTTCAGAAGAAGGACGGCCAGCAACCTGCATAACCTGCTGGCGGCTCATGCCTTTTTTCACATCTTTCACCACCGGCTGAGAAACCTGATCTTTTGCACGATCGTAAGCCGTACAACCCGCCAGCATAGTCAGCACTGCAGCTGCGCCCAGAATTCCTGCGATGTTCTTATTCATATTCCATCCTCTTTTGTATCCGCTTGTGTATCAGCGTGTTATCTAAGCCTGGAATATAAAATTGCATTTTTCAACTAACAGACGGCATTGGTATAACTTTCGGAGAAATCTAATAAAAGTGAGATAAGCTGCTAAAACGCCGTAAATTGCGGCACTCAAATCTGTGATCCTTGTCGTTTTACCGCCAAAGGGTTAATTTGGCCCTATTATCTATTTGCACCCTGCAAAGCAGGACAACACAACGGAGGGGTAAATGACTCTGCAACAAGAGATTATTCAGGCGTTAGGCGTGAAGCCCACGGTCAATGCCGAAGAAGAAGTTCGCCGCAGCGTGGACTTTCTGAAAACCTATCTGAAAACCTATCCTTTTTTGCAAACGCTGGTGCTTGGCATTAGCGGTGGCCAGGACTCCACGCTGGCCGGGAAAATCAGCCAGATGGCAATCAGCGAACTGCGCCAGGAAACGGGTAATCAAGCATATCAGTTTATCGCCGTCCGCCTGCCTTACGGTAAGCAAGCGGATGAACAGGATTGCCAGGATGCCATCGCGTTTATTCAGCCGGATCGCGTTCTGACCGTCAATATCAAAGCCTCAGTGCTGGCAAGCGAGCAGGCGCTGCGTGACACAGGCATCGAACTGAGCGATTTCGTGCGCGGCAATGAAAAAGCGCGCGAACGTATGAAAGCGCAATACAGCATTGCGGGCATGACGAAAGGCGTGGTGGTTGGTACCGACCATGCCGCCGAAGCGGTGACCGGTTTCTTCACCAAATATGGCGATGGCGGCACTGATATCAACCCGCTTTTCCGCCTGAACAAACGCCAGGGTAAACAGTTGCTGGCTTACCTGGGCTGCCCGGAACACCTTTATAAAAAAGCGCCAACGGCCGACCTGGAAGACGATCGCCCTTCACTGCCCGATGAAGCCGCACTGGGCGTAACTTACGAAAATATCGATGATTATCTGGAAGGGAAAACGCTGGACGCCAGTATCGCGAAAATCATTGAAGGCTGGTATGTGAAAACGGAGCACAAGCGCCGCCCGCCTATTACCGTATTCGACGATTTCTGGAAACAGAAATAACCCACAGGCGGCGCAAGCCGCCTCTTTTTTAGACACTTATTGGCTGCTATACTGGATGGGTAAACAGTATCAGGAGTCTTTTGTGGTCAGGCGTCAATCCGCCCCGCGTCTTGAATTCGAAGCGGCGGCAATCTATGAATATCCGGAACATCTTCGTCCGTGGCTGGAAGCAATGCCCAAACAGCCCGGCGTCTATATTTTTCACGGCGAAAGCGAGGCGATGCCGCTTTATATCGGTAAAAGCGTCAATATCCGCAGTCGTGTGCTGTCGCACCTGCGCACGCCCGATGAAGCGGCGATGCTGCGTCAGTCGCGGCGTATTACCTGGATTTGTACCGCCGGGGAGATTGGCGCGCTGTTGCTCGAAGCGCGGCTGATTAAAGAGCAACAGCCGCTATTTAATAAGCGTCTGCGCCGTAATCGACAGCTCTGCTCGCTTCGCCTTAGCGGTGAAAAACCGCAGGTGGTGTATGCCAAAGAGGTAGATTTCTCCTCCTCTCCCAATCTGTATGGCCTGTTTGCCAACCGTCGCGCCGCATTGCAAGCGCTGCAGTCGATCGCTGATGACGAAAAGCTGTGCTACGGGCTGCTGGGTCTGGAATCGCTAAGTCGCGGCCGGGCTTGTTTTCGATCCGCATTACAGCGCTGTGCCGGGGCATGTTGCGGCAAAGAGACGCGTGAAGCACATGATGAACGCTTAGCTGCTGCGATGGCACGCCTGCAACTGGTCTGCTGGCCATGGCGCGGCCCAATCGGGCTAAAAGAGAGCTCTGCGGGAATGACGCAATATCACATTATTCACAACTGGCTATGGTTAGGTTCAGTTGATGAGCCCGCCGCTGCCGCGCAACTGCTGCGTTTACCGGCGGGTTTCGATCATGACGGCTACAAAATTCTCTGCAAGCCGCTGCTTTCCGGGGAGTACGAAATCATTGAACTGGGTTAATGGCCGGGCAGCCAGGTGATTTCACTGAACAGTAATTGCCCTTCTGACTTTAGCAACCGCAGAGTTTGTCGCCCTTCCTGCCAGTAGGCGCCCTGATCGGCGGTCAACAATTTATCGCCTAATTGCCACGCCCCGCTCAGAACGAAAATAACGCCGCCGCGTGTACCAATAGTGGTAAAGGTGCGATCGGCGATACGCACTTTCGCCTGGCAGCGATCGCGGCGCGTCATCACGTTAAAATCCAGCGACATGCGCCCGTCTGAAAGTTCAGCCCTGACTGGCTGCTCACCGGCAAAAGTAAAGGGCTGGTGGTGTTTAAGCGTGTGGCTGAAAGCGCCTCCGCCGTTCAGCGTCACTTCGCCGCCTTCTATAAGGGTTATTACTCGATCCACACCGGGAAATTGCGGAAAATCACCGTTGCTGGCCAGCGAAGCGATACTGGCTCGCCAGTTAAAATCACGTGTTGCGGGCGGAAAACAGCAAATTTCTCGGGTTTCGCCCGCCCCATTACGCCAGAGATTTACCGGCATTTTACGGATATCAAAGAATTCCATCATCACTCCTGAAGGGCGCGGTGCTTAACCTGCGCCGCTGCCTCTTCGGACAGCCTGCATCATTGTTATTGTTTACTTTGCCATGTGTGAGTTATCGGCAGCCGACGCGATTTGCCTTAGGCTACTGCGCAATCAGACATGTAAAAAATCATAAATTTCAGATAAGTAACATCGCCGCAAAAACGGGTTTAACGAGGATACCGCGCCAGTAGCGGCTGGCAAGAGGGAAACAAGAAAAAACCGCCGGTTCTGCCCATCACGTAAAACAAGCGATGAGCAAAACCGGCGGTCTTAAGGAGGGGCGCTGAATTATTCAGCAGGTGCAGGAGGCATTTTACCTTCCGCTGCCGGATGTTCTGTCAGACGCTTCTCAAAATTCGCATTGAACTGCTTTTTCTGTTCCGGGGTCAGAATGTTGTAAATCTTGTTCTGCGTCTCCATACGTTTCAGCATAACGTCTTTATGCTGCTGTTCCATTTTGGTGATTTGCGCTTCAGCTTTCGCGCGGTCAAAGCTGTCGCTGGTAATGATGTCATGCATTGCGCGCATCTCTTCCACCGGCGGACGTTTCATCTCTTCGCGCTGGCTTTTCATGATCTCGCGGATTTGCTGTTTCTGCGCATCGGTCAGGTTCAGACCTTTGAACATCATGTCGTGCGGGCCTTTACCTTTGTGGTGCATCATGGGTTGCGCGTCAGCGGGTGCGGCGGTGGTATCCGCAGCATGAGCCAGACCTGCAGCGCCAAAAGCCAGGGTAGAGGCAACAAACAGAGCAGTCAATTTACGCATAATTTTATTCCTTACTTCGGTTTTACTTACGGCGGTTGCCGTGTTGACGCTAATCACTTTACTGGCTTTATCGTCAATTAATCAGAGCGACGGTAAAACAATGAAAGTGTAAATATCATTTTTACGTCAAATGTGAAGGAAATAAGGATAAAGCGTGGAGAGTCGAAAGTTAAATATTCAATATACTGATTAAAAAGGAATTGTGGATAATTTTAAATTAACGTGATTTATTAATAAAGCGCTTCAACAGGATAATTCTGCAATTTATTTAAGAAAACCATAAAAATAAGCCCTGCGTGAACAGGGCTTGCTGTTTAATTAATTTTCTCGAGCATTAATCCGGCACGTAAGCCAATGGCAACATTCGGATTCGGAAACAAAACATACTCCTGCTCATGTTGCACCACATACCGCTCGCCGCGATCTTCTGCCAGCAAAGTACCCGCGTTGAAGGCCGTAAAATTGAGTGTATCCGCACTCATGAAGAGTTTAAATTCTTCACTGTGGCGGGTCAGTTGCTGCACCACCCGATAGCGCAGCGGCGTGTTTTCCGTATCCGGTGCGGGTTCGCCCGCCAGTAACGCCGCCAGCGCCCAGGCCGTGCGCTGGAACTGGCTTAGATCGTTTTCACCAAATGGTAACGCTTTGCCAAGCTCCAGTGTGCAAGCCAGCGCATTAAAATGCTCACAGCTGTAATGGGTAAAGGTGCCGCCCGGCGCCTGGTGAAACACCAGCGCCTCCAGTCCTGCGTCACCCAGCCATTCCAGAAACGGTTCATCCCAGGGCTCGGCTCGCTGTGGCAGCACGCCAAAGCGCACATGATGCGAACCGCGGATCGCGGTATGTAAATCCAGATGCCAGCACACCTCATCGCCCGCCGCAAAGAAATGCGTCACCGCTCGTTCAAGCTGGGCGGCGCGCACTGTTTCATCGTTGGGCGGCAACTGCTGCCAGCGGCCACCAAACATCCGGTTGAGATCGTTATGCAAAAATCGCTTGTTTTGCGCCAGCGCCTGCGGGTTTCCAAGGATCACCAGCAGCCGCCAGGTGAGCGGCTGTTCGCCCGCAAAGACATTCTTAAGCAACAGATCCAGCATCTCCACCGGCGCGGTTTCATTACCGTGGATAGCACACGAGATGACCAGCGATCGCCCGACGGATTGTCTCGGGATCAGTTCCAGAATCCCTTGTTCGTGCCACAACCAGTGAATACCGCCCGACTCCCCTGACATTTTTCGCGGGATATCGCCCGCAAGCGTTGCAGCAAGAAAGTTATCCATACGGCCTCCGGTTAACGCTGGAAGGGATACACCGATCCCAGATTCAACAACTGCGTTAATCGGTCCAGCGCTTCCCGCCCCTCGCGTAAAAGCTGCGGATCGGCTAAATCCGCTTGCGTCAGCCGATCGCGATAGTACCGATCCACCCAGTCATTGAGGGTGGCAAACAAACTGTCATTCATCATTACCGCCGGGTTAACGGCCTGCTGCTCCGCCTCGGTTAGCACCACACGCAAGCGCAGGCACGCCGGACCACCGCCGTTCGCCATACTTTCACGCAGGTCAAATACTTTAAGCTCACTGATCGGGTTATCCTGCGCCAGCAGCGTGTTCAGATAGCGCCACACACCGGCATGTTCCTGCGACTCCTGCGGCAATACCAGCAACATGCTGCCATCATCACGACTCAGCAGTTGGCTGTTAAACAGATACGTTGCCACCGCATCACTAACCGAAACAGCCTGCTGCGGAACTTCAATTGCCATAAATCCCGGTACTTTAGAGTGTAGCTCGGCCAGCACACGAGCCTGGTTAGCAAAGGCCAGTTCGTGACAAAAAAGCACCTGCCGGTTCGAAACGGCAATCACATCGTTATGAAACACGCCCAGATCGATAACGCCCGGGTTTTGCCGGGCGAAAACCACCTGCTCCGCGCGCACCTGATTGATACGCGCCACCGCCTCACTGGCTTCGCGCGTCTGGCGCGCCGGATAGCGCGCCGGGGCATCCTGGCTTGCGTACTCCCGGCCATAAACGAAGAGTTGCACACCCGCTTCGCCGTAATCCCCGCCAAAGCGGTTATGGTTCGCCGCGCCTTCATCGCCAAACATGGCAACCTGCGGCAGCGCCGGGTGGACAGCAAACGCTGTTTCATCGCGAAAGATGGCGCGCAGCACGGCTTCTGTGGTCGGGGCTTCCATTGCGCGGTGGAATTTATTATTCAGGTTAGCAACCGTAAGATGCACTTTGCCATCCAGCGCATCCGCCGACGGGCAGACGGTAGCCGCGTTTGCGACCCACATCGACGATGCCGAGCTGGCAGCGGAGAGGATCTGCGGCGCTTGTGCGGCAGCTTTTTCCACTACCTGCTCATCGCTGCCGCTGAAACCAAGCTGCCGCAAGACCGCGATATTAGGGCGCTCCTGCGGCGGGATCACCGCCTGCGGGAAACCCGCGTCGGCGAGCGCTTTCATTTTCAGTAGCCCCTGCTTTGCCGCCAGTTTCGGGTTAGAAACCTGAAAACGGTGGCGGGTCGAGGCCTCATTACCAAAAGATAATCCGGCGTAATGGTGCGTTAGCCCAACCAGGCCATCGAAGTTAACCTCACGTGCTTTCATGGCTGCGCCTCGCGAGAGAAATCCAGCCCCGGGTTGAGCGTCTGTGGCAATATCAACACAGGAGATTCAAGACTCGCCATCGGCCAGGCGCAGTAATCCGCTGCGTACCACGCGCTGGCGCGATGGTTACCCGAGGCACCCACGCCACCAAACGGCGCGGTACTGGCAGCACCGGTCAACGGTTTATTCCAGTTGACGATCCCGGCGCGCGCTTCCAGCAGCAGTTGATCAAATTTTTGCCGATCCGGTGAAATTAACCCGCAGGCCAGCCCGTAGCGCGTGTCGTTCGCCATACGGATTGCCTGATCAAAATCGTCATAGCGCCAGACACACAGCAGCGGGCCAAAAACTTCTTCGTCCGGCACTCCCGCCACGTCCGTCATCTCGATAATCCCCGGCGTCAGCAGCGAGGTTCCTTCCGCTAACAGACGCGGTGCCAGCAAGGTTTTACCGCCGCGAGCTTCGTGCGCCTGCCAGGCCTGGTAAACCTGCTGCGCCGCCTGGGGTGAAATCAGGCCACCGAAAAACGGCGCGGGTTCCGCATCCCAGGCCTGCGGTTGCAGCCGCGCGCTCACTTCCACCAGCCGCGCCAGAAAGTCATCGCCCGCTTTAGAACGCTTAACCAGTAAGCGGCGTGCGCAGGTGCAACGCTGCCCGGCGGTAATAAATGCTGACTGGATCGCCAGATGGACGGCGGCATCGGTATCGTCAGGATCTTCAACAATTAGCGGGTTATTGCCACCCATCTCCAGCGCGAGAATTTTTTCTGGCTGCCCGGCAAGCTGGCGGTGAAGCTGATATCCCGTATTGGCGCTGCCGGTAAATAACAATCCGTCCAGCCCCGGTAATGCGCTCAGCGCCTGGCCGGTCTCACGCCCGCCCTGCACCAAATTCAGCACGCCTGCGGGCAAACCCGCTTGCTCCCAGAGTTTGACCACCGCTTCGCCGGTCCACGGCGTGAGTTCGCTGGGTTTAAAGATCAATGTATTACCCGCGAGCAAGGCCGGGATAATATGCCCATTCGGCAGATGACCAGGGAAGTTATACGGCCCGAAAACGGCCAGCACGCCATGCGGGCGATGGCGCAGTGTTGCGGCACCATCTGCCATCTCCGTGTGTTGTTCCCCGGTACGCACGTGGTACGCCTTGACCGATATTGAGGCTTTGTTGATCATCGCCGTCACTTCGGTCGCCGCTTCCCAGCGCGGCTTACCGGTTTCGCGGGCGATGATTTCGGCAAGCGCCGCTTTGTTGGTCTCGAGCAGCGCCGCGAATTTCTCGACAATCGCCTGGCGCTCAGTAAAAGTCTGCCGCGCCCACTGTGGGAAAGCGTCGCGCGCGGCCTGATACGCCAGCGCCACTTGCTCGCTATCGGCATCAAAGCCGTGCCACAACGCTTCGTGGCTTACCGGGTTGGTTTTGACGCGGCGTTCGCCCTGGCCTGTTACCCAGTCACCCTTAATCCATAAACTCATTTTGTTTTCTCCTCGCCACTTTTCTCTTCGGCACACAGGCGCACCAGCCGCACGGTATCCCCCGGCTGGCACTTCAGCGCATCCAGTTCGGCAGCCGTTAAGAGCAAACGCTCGGTGTTTGGATCCGCGTAAATAAGCATGGCGCGGAATTGCTGGTACTGCTCATTGGAGACCATACACGCGGGCCATTCACCCGGTGCACGCTGGCCTTCGCCTGCCGTCACCAGGCGGCTTTTGCGAATCGCCCGCACCCGGTCAACATCGCATTCGAGCGTCGGCCCGCCATCAAAAATGTCGACATAGTTACGGTAGCGAAAGCCCTCTTTTTCCAGCACCGCACGGGCCGGTGCCGTCTGTGGATGCACCTCGCCAATCACCGCTTGCGCCTCTTGTGAAAGAAAGTGGGTATAAATAGGGTGCTTTGGCATCAGCTCCGCGATAAAGGCTTTTTGCCCGGTGCCGCACAGATAATCCGCCCGGCTGAACTCCATCGAAAAGAAACGCTTGCCCAGGCTCTCCCAGAAAGGCGAATAACCGTGCTCGTCAATCACGCCGCGCATCTCGGCCACTACTTTCTCATTAAAGCGCTCGCGGAATGCCGCCATAAACAGAAAGCGGGATTTCGACAACAGATAACCGTTGCCCTCTTTACGCCAGGCGGGATCGAGAAACAGTGTGCAGAGTTCGCTGCTACCGGTGTGGTCGTTACTGAGAAACAGCGTTGGCAGCGCGTTATAGACATTCAGCTCTTTCGAAGCATGAACCTGGGTCCCGACCCGGTAGTTATACCAGGGATCGTTCAGACCCACCGCAACCTCAATGGCGCAAATGCCCGCCACCTCGCCGCTTTGCGTCTCTTCCAGTACAAAAACATACCCTTGCTCACCCTTCGGCAGCTCGCCCTGCCAGGTACGGCGCGAACGTTCAATCCGCGCAGCAAGCGTTGCTTCATCAACCGGCAACGACGTCAGGCCGCCACCGGTTTTTCCGGCCAGCCGCATCAGTGCCGGTAAATCGCCTTCGGCGACAGGACGGATCACCATCATGATGCGTTCTCCGCAATGAATTTTTCACAGGCGCGGGCAACACGCGCAAGCCCGTCGCGGATCTCTTCTTCGCTGATATTCAACGCCGGAGCAAAACGCAGCACATTGCCACCGGCAATCAACACCATTGCGCCTTCTGTCGCCGCCAGTTGTGAAAGTTGTTTCGCTTTTCCGGCATACTCAGGAGCCAGTTGACAACCGATCAGCAACCCTAAGCCGCGGATTTCACTGAACAGGTGATAACGGTCATTGATCGCCGCAAGCTGCTCCGTAAACCATTGATGGCGTTGCTTCACGCCAGTCAGGGTTTCCCGCGTGTTGACGATATCGAGCAACGCACCCGCCACCGCGCCGGCCAGCGGGTTACCGCCGTAGGTCGTACCGTGAGTACCGACATTCATCACTTTGCCAAACTGTTCGGTGGTCAGCATCGCGCCAATCGGGAAACCACCGCCCAACGCTTTTGCCGTGGTCAGCGCATCCGGCGTCACACCGTAATGCATATAGGCATACAGCTCGCCGGTGCGACCAACGCCGGTTTGCACCTCATCAAAAATCAGCAGCGCGTTATGACGGGTACACAGCTCGCGCAACCCTTGCAAAAACGCCTGGCTGGCTGGCACCACGCCGCCTTCACCCTGCATCGGCTCGACAATAACGGCACAGGTATCGTCATTAATTAAGGCGCTGGCGGAGGCCAGATCGTTGAACTGCGCATGCTGGATTTGCGGCGGCAACGGCGCAAAATCCTGCGAATAAGCCGGTTGACCGCCCGCGCTAACGGTAAATAAGGTGCGTCCATGGAACGCATTCTTGAACGCGACAATGCCGCTTTTATGCGGGCCAAAGGTATCGTGGGCATATTTGCGCGCCAGCTTCAGCGCCGCTTCGTTTGCCTCGGCACCGGAGTTACAAAAGAAGGCGCGATCGGCAAAGGTCGCGTCCAGCAGGCGTTTCGCCAGTTTCAGCACCGGCTCGTTGGTGTAACCGTTGCCGGTATGCCAGAACTTCGCCGCCTGCTCGCTGAGCGCTTTACACAGCGCGGGATGCGCATGCCCCAGCGCATTCACCGCAATCCCTCCGGCAAAGTCGACATACTCTTTACCCTGCTGATCCCACAAGCGGGAGCCCTCACCGCGTACCGGAATAAAAGGTGCAGGCGCGTAGACAGGCAGCATCCATTGATCAAAGTTTTCACGCGTAATTGACAGAGACATAGCGACCTCATCCGGTAAATAAATAGTTGATAAAATGTTAACGAATATGAACGTTTTCGCTGTAAATGTAGATTGCACGGTTCGTGCCAGCCAGCGATAAAAATGCATAAACGACTTTCAGCAACGAAATTTCAATAACTTAAAACCTATCGCCATTCACTTTATTTGCATAAAAAGTGAATAATCAGAGATCCAAATGAGGTGGAGAGGGAGGAAAGACGCCTGTTTATGCAATTAGAAATTTTAATTATAGAACTGTGATCATCAGCGAAATTAATTTACAGCGTACGCCCTGTTTTAGTGCGTTTCGCCCTAAATAAGGGCACGTGATGCGCCAGTGCGCATCGGCGGCGGCGATATCAATAAGTGGCGGTGGTTAAATGTAAATTCTGCTAACATCTCTGCATCTTTCACTCTGCTAAATGGCTGCGACTATGAAATTTGTCTCTTTTAATATCAATGGCCTGCGCGCCCGTCCTCACCAGCTCGAAGCGCTGGTTGAGCAACATCAGCCGGACGTCATCGGCCTGCAGGAGACCAAAGTCCACGACGATATGTTTCCGCTCGAAGATGTCGCACGGCTGGGTTACAACGTTTTTTATCACGGACAGAAAGGCCACTACGGCGTGGCATTGCTGACCAAAGAGACGCCGATTTCCGTGCGTCGCGGCTGGCCGAACGACGGTGAAGAAGCGCAGCGCCGCATTATCATGGCGGAGATCCCCTCGCCTATCGGCGATATCACGGTGATTAATGGCTATTTCCCGCAGGGCGAAAGCCGCGACCACCCGCTGAAGTTCCCGGCGAAAGCGAAGTTCTACCAGGACTTGCAGAACTATCTCGATACAGAACTCGATAAAACAAAACCGGTGTTGATCATGGGCGATATGAATATCAGCCCGACAGACCTTGATATCGGTATCGGTGAAGAGAACCGCAAACGCTGGCTGCGCACCGGTAAATGCTCCTTCCTGCCGGAAGAGCGCGAATGGATGGAGCGTCTGAAAGGCTGGGGGCTGGTGGATACGTTCCGCGAAGCCAACCCGGAAACGCAGGATCGCTTCTCGTGGTTTGATTACCGCTCAAAAGGCTTCGACGATAACCGCGGCCTGCGTATCGATCTGCTGCTGGCAAGCCAACCGCTGGCGGAGCGCTGCATTGAGACGGGTATCGATTACGACATTCGCAGCATGGAAAAACCGTCCGACCACGCACCGGTGTGGGCCAAATTTAAGGTCTGACCGATGACGCCCGCGCGTTCTCCGTGGGTTTGTGCAACGTGGCTGGCGGATCTGCTGCAACACCGCCCGGTTACCGCTGGCCCGCAGGGCGAGTGGCGGCTGCTGGAAGTGGGCTGTGACGCTGAACACCGCTATCGCGCCGGGCATATTCCCGGCGCAGATTATATTGATACCCGCGAAGTAGAAAGCCTGCCGCTGTGGAATGTGCTCAAGCCAGAACAATTACGCCAGGTGCTGCTCAGTCATGGCCTGCGCGCGGAGAGTGCCGCCATCCTTTACGGCCGCGGCAATTATGCGGCGGAGCGGATGGCGCACATTTTGTTATACGCCGGGATCAGAGAGGTTCACTTACTGGATGGCGGCTGGCAGAGCTGGTTACGCGCCGGTTTCGCCCGGCAAACCGGTGCAGCGTCAGGCATCAACCCGCAATCGGATTTTGGCGTGAATATCCCGGCGCGGCCTGAGCTTCTGCTCAATATGGCGCAAACCCAGCAGCGTCTGGCGCAGCCCGACACATTGCTGGTCAGTATCCGCAGTTGGCCTGAGTTTAGCGGTCAGACAAGCGGTTACGACTATATCGCCGCTGTCGGCGATATTCCCGGCGCCCGCTGGGGGCAGGCAGCAGGCGACAGCCAGTTGATTACCAATTTTCACCATGCGGACGGCACGGTGCGAAACCCGTCTGAGATCGCCGCACTCTGGCAACAACAGCACATCACTGGCGATAACCCGGTGATTTTTTATTGCGGTACCGGCTGGCGCGCCTCGTTTGCCTTTTTTATTGCCCGCGCGCTCGGCTGGGCAGATATCGCCGTGTATGATGGCGGCTGGTTCGAATGGAGCCAGCACACTAACGGAACGCAGTAATGACCCTTCTGAAAACCCTGGATGTCGTGGCCGCCATCATTGAGCGCGACGGCAACATTTTACTGGCACAGCGACCCGACCATGCCGATCAGGCCGGTCTGTGGGAATTTGCCGGTGGAAAAGTAGAAGCCGGGGAAACACAGCCGCAGGCGCTAACGCGCGAGTTGCGGGAAGAGTTGGGTATTGATGCTGTACCTGCGCGCTATGTTGCCAGCCATCAGCGGGAGGTTTCCGGGCGGCTGATTCATTTGCACGCCTGGCATGTGGTGAATTTTAGCGGTGAACCGGTACGTCACTATCACCGCGCGTTATTGTGGTGCTTACCCGCCGAAGCGCTAAAACTGCCGCTGGCTCCGGCGGATATTCCGCTGCTGGAAGCGTTTATGGCTTCACGCGCCGCCACACCAGCGGGTTAGTGGAAATGGCTCTCTCATCGCGCTGGCATTGTAATAACACCCCCTCGGTTTTGATAACCGCCCCTTCGCTGTAGTTTTGATTACCGTATACGCAGCATTGCATGCAGGGCTGCGTGGTCTGCGTCTGCCCACCGGAGCTGAACACTTCCGGCGGCACATTCACCTCGATCCCCGGCGACGGTAAACGTTCAGCCAGCACGCTGGTTGAGGCAGCAACCAGTAACGCTGCTGCTATCCACTTAATTCGGGCCATAACTTGTCCTTTTTGATTGACGCCACTCATTACTATAACGGATCTCTGCAGCAGGACTTTAATTTCACCGATCATCGTTTTTAGTTATGACAGATTGCCAATTATTAATTTGCCTGGTGTGCGTTTTTTTCCCTTGCGGCCTATAGCTTTGCGGATGTTATAGTCCGGAAGTGCCCGCTTTTTGCGCACCACCATCACAACAAATTCACCACAACAATAAGAGACTCTTATATCTATGGATCAGACGCACTCTCTTGCATCATTTCTCCAGTATGTCGAACAGCGTGACCCGCACCAGCCGGAGTTCTCCCAGGCCGTTCGTGAAGTGATGACTACCCTCTGGCCCTTCCTTGAAGCTCACCCGCGTTACCGCCAGATGTCATTACTCGAACGCCTCGTTGAACCGGAGCGCGTGATCCAGTTTCGCGTCGCCTGGGTTGATGACCGCAATCAGGTGCAGGTTAACCGCGCGTGGCGCGTACAGTTCAGTTCGGCTATTGGCCCTTACAAAGGCGGTATGCGTTTTCACCCGTCGGTAAATTTGTCGATCCTCAAATTCCTCGGCTTCGAACAAACGTTCAAAAACGCGCTCACTACACTGCCGATGGGCGGTGGCAAAGGCGGCAGTGATTTCGATCCGAAAGGCAAGAGCGATGGCGAAGTGATGCGCTTCTGCCAGGCGCTGATAAGCGAACTGTATCGTCATCTTGGCGCGGATACCGACGTGCCCGCCGGAGATATTGGCGTCGGCGCACGCGAAGTCGGTTTTATGGCCGGGATGATGAAAAAGCTCTCCAACAATACCGCTTGTGTGTTTACCGGGAAGGGGCTGTCGTTTGGCGGCAGTCTGATCCGCCCGGAAGCGACGGGTTACGGCCTGGTCTATTTCACCGAAGCGATGCTCAAGCGTCACGGTCTTGGCTTTGAAGGGATGCGTGTGGCGGTTTCCGGCTCCGGCAACGTGGCGCAGTACGCGATTGAAAAAGCGATGGCTTTTGGCGCACGGGTGATTACCGCGTCGGACTCTGCCGGTACGGTGGTAGATGAAGCCGGATTTAACCGTGAAAAACTGGCCCGTCTGTGCGAGATCAAAACCAGCCGCGACGGCCGTATAGCCGATTATGCACGGGAATTTGGTCTGACATACCTCGAAGGCAAACAGCCGTGGTCAGTGCCGGTCGACATCGCGCTGCCATGCGCCACGCAAAATGAGCTGGATATCGACGCGGCGCGCGTATTGATTGCCAACGGCGTAAAAGCGGTGGCGGAAGGTGCCAATATGCCTGCCACCATTGATGCCACCGAACTGTTCCTCGAGGCGGGCGTGCTGTTCGCGCCGGGGAAGGCGGCTAATGCAGGCGGGGTTGCCACCTCCGGTCTGGAGATGGCGCAAAATGCCGCTCGTATGGGCTGGAAAGCGGAAAAAGTGGATGCGCGTTTGCATCACATCATGCTGGATATTCACCAGGCTTGCGTTGAGTACGGTGGCGAAGGCAAACAGACGCACTATGTGCGCGGTGCCAACATCGCGGGCTTCGTGAAAGTCGCCGACGCGATGCTGGCGCAGGGCGTGATTTAATAAGCTGGCCGGGTAACAGCGAAAACGCGTTATCCGGCCGCAGATGCCGCGTCACCGCCCGCCTCTGCTGATGGCGGGCGTTTCTTCCCGCGACCTTTGGCAAACGGTTTTTTCTTCTCACCGCCCGGTGCCACCAGCCCACGGAACTGACGCACCGGCGTGTTGCGCGCCTGGTGAATCAACTCGTGCAGTGTCCCCACCAGCGGCTGCATAAAGTCCTGATAGCGGCACTCTTTCTCACTGATTTGCGTCAGCACCGACTCCCAGTGCGCGGTCATATCAGGCCGCGCCGCCATCTCCGGCAGCGAGTGGATCAACGCCCGTCCCGGTTCGGTCGAGTGGATGTAGCGCCCTTTTTTCACCAGAAAACCGCGCTTAAACAGCAGTTCGATAATCCCGGCGCGCGTCGCCTCGGTGCCCAGACCATCGGTAGCACGCAGAATTTTCTTGAGATCCTTGTCCTGTACGAAACGCGCAATCCCGGTCATCGCCGACAGCAATGTTGCATCGGTAAAGTGGCGCGGCGGCTGGGTCTGGCGCGCGACTACTTCGCCTTTTTCGCACAGCAATTCGTCGCCTTTTGCCACCACCGGCAGCGGAGTGCCGTCGTTCTCTTCATCGCGCTCTTTCGAACCAAGCAGCGTGCGCCACCCGGCCTCCGCCAGAAAACGCGCTTTGGCGATAAACTTGCCGTTGGCGATGTCGAGATCGATCTGGCACTTGCGGAACACCGCATCCGGGCAGAACTGCATCAGATACTGGCGAGCAATCAGGTTATAAACATTAGCTTCGTTATCGCTGAGATTGACCTTCGAGGCGCGGGCCGTCGGGATAATCGCATGGTGGGCATCGACTTTTTTATCATCCCAGCAGCGGTTGCGCGTGTCCGGGTTCACCACCGGCTGCGGCAACAAATCCGGAGCATGCGCACCAATCGCGTTCATCACCGCGTGTCGTCCGGCAAAATGCTCTTCCGGTAAATAACGACAATCAGAACGCGGATAGGTGATCAGCTTGTGGGTTTCGTAGAGTTTCTGGCAAATATCGAGCACATTCTGCGCACTAAGCCCATAGCGTTTTGCCGCTTCAATTTGCAACGCCGAAAGCGAAAACGGCAGCGGCGCGAGTTCTGATTCCCGTTTATCGTTATAGGCCGTCACCAGCGCGGGTTGGCCGCTAATGCGGTTCACCACATGCTCCGCCAGTGGACGATGCAAGAGGCGCCCCTCTTCGTCCTGATAAGGTTCACACGCCTCGCTCGGCTGCCACAGGGCGGTAAAGCGCTCCCCGGCTGGCGTGACGATATGCGCTTTCACCTCAAAGAAATCTTTCGCCACGAAGTTCTCAATCTCTTCGTCACGACGCACCACCAGCCCCAGCACCGGCGTTTGCACGCGTCCAACGGAGAGCACGCCCTGATAGCCGGCATTGCGCCCCAGCAGCGTATAAGCGCGGGTCATGTTGATGCCATAGAGCCAGTCGGCACGGGCGCGCGCCAGCGCCGACACACACAGTGGAATAAATTCGCTATTTGCCCGCAGGCGCTCAATCGCCCGCTCTACCGCCTGCGGATTGAGATCGTTAATCAGGCAACGCTGCACCTGCTGGCGTTTTTCAGCTGGCAGTTGCAGGTAGTCAATCACTTCGTCAACCAGCAACTGCCCTTCACGATCCGGGTCACCGGCGTGCACCACCTGTTCGGCATCGGCGAGCAGGCGTTTGATAACATTGATTTGCTTAAGCACCGACGGGCGCGGCTGCAACTGCCACTTTTCCGGCACGATCGGAAGATCGGCCAGGTTCCAGCGTGCATAGCGGCTGTCGTAGACGTCCGGCTGCGCCTGCTCAAGCAGGTGACCAATGCACCAGGTCACCACCTGACCATTACCGCACTCAATATAGCCGTCGCCTTTGCGATGCGGCTTCGGCAGCACATCGGCAATGGCACGCGCCAGACTGGGCTTTTCGGCAATAAATAACCGCATAGGATTAACGGATCTCGATCATCGGGCGACCGCCGCGTGCGCTGACCAGTTCACCAATCGCGCTCAGTTGAATACCGTATTCCGCTGCCGTCGCTTTAACTTCCTCTTCTGCACCCGGTGCCACCGCCAGCAGCAAACCGCCGGACGTTTGCGGATCACACAACAAATCGCGCACCGCCGTCGGCATCTCTCCCATCAGATGACCATAGCTGGCGAAGTTACGCTGGGTACCGCCGGGCACTGCGCCCTGGGCGATGTACTCTTCCACACCCGGCAATTTCGGCACATCCTGATACCAGACCTGCGCCTGTACACCCGCGCCCTGGCACATTTCACTCAGGTGACCGAGCAGGCCAAAGCCGGTGACATCGGTCATCGCTTTTACGCCGTCGATCCCGGCAAAGGCGGCACCGGCAAGGTTCATGCGGCACATCACTTCCGTTGCCAGACCAACGTGTTCCGGTTTGAGCAGCGATTTTTTCTCCGCCGTGGTTAATACGCCAATGCCCAGCGGTTTGGTGAGGAACAGTTTGCAGCCCGCCTGGGCGGTGCTGTTTTTCTTCACGCGTTCGGTTGGTACCACGCCAGTTACGGCAAGGCCGAAAATCGGCTCCGGCGCGTCGATTGAGTGACCGCCCGCCAGCGCGATCCCCGCCTGCTGGCAGGCAAAACGCCCACCGTCGATCACCTCACGCGCGATTTCCGGTGCCAGTTTGTCGAGTGGCCAGCCCAGAATGGCAATCGCCATAATCGGTTTGCCGCCCATCGCGAAAACGTCGCTAATGGCGTTGGTCGCGGCAATGCGGCCAAAGTCGAAGGGGTTATCGACAATCGGCATAAAGAAGTCGGTGGTGCTGATAATGCAGGTACCGTTACCCAAATCGTAAACGGCGGCGTCATCACGCGTTTCGTTGCCGACAAGCAGGTTCGGGTCGAGAAACTTCGCCTGCTCGCTATGCAGAATGGTATCCAGCACTTTGGGGGAAATTTTACAACCGCAACCGGCTCCGTGGCTGTATTGCGTTAAACGAATGGCTTGCTCGCTCATGGACATCTCCTGTCATTGCAATCGCGCTATGGTAGCGCTCAAATGCGGAGCTGGTAAGTCTGGCAACCTTAATTCGCGCGTTATTGCTCATTAAGCAAACGAAACAGAGATTGCATACGATGATTTTTCGCTCGTAAACTTCATATTTATAACTACATCGGCCATTTTGCGAGTCACCGCAATGTTCTTTTTGGCTTTTCATGACAGAAATATGACAGCAGCCACTGAGGGCTACAGATGCTTTTTTACACAAAGGAACCGCTCATGAAAAAAAATATCCTCGCGTTTTGTCTTGCTAGTTTGCTCTCTACCAGCGCTTTTGCTCTGGTTCCATCCGGGAATGATGCCACCACCAAACCTGATCTTTATTACCTGAAAAATGCGCAGGCGATTGATAGCCTGGCGCTGTTACCACCACCGCCGGAAGTCGGTAGCATCGCGTTTTTAAACGATCAGGCGATGTACGAGCAGGGCCGCTTGCTCCGTAACACCGAGCGCGGCAAACAGGCAGCGGAAGACGCAAACCTGAGCAGCGGCGGCGTGGCAAACGCCTTCTCCGGCGCATTTGGCTCACCGATCACCGAGAAAGACTCCCCGCAGTTGCATAAGCTGTTGACCAATATGATCGAAGATGCAGGCGATCTGGCAACCCGCGGCGCGAAGCAAAAATATATGCGTATCCGCCCGTTTGCCTTCTACGGCGTACCAACCTGCAACACTAAAGAGCAGGATTCACTGGCGAAAAACGGCTCTTATCCGTCCGGTCATACCTCTATCGGTTGGGCTACCGCACTGGTGCTGGCAGAGATTAACCCACAGCGTCAGGATCAGATCCTCAAACGCGGCTACGACCTGGGGCAAAGCCGGGTGATTTGTGGCTACCACTGGCAAAGTGACGTGGACGCCGCGCGCATTGTTGGCTCCGCTGTCGTTGCCACTTTGCATACTAATCCGGCGTTCCAGCAACAGTTGCAGAAAGCCAAGGACGAGTTTGCCGCCCAGCATAAGTAAACCGCACGCCCGGACGGGCGTGCTTTTACGATGATCCCTTCGCGTTTTTCAGGTTATAGAGGCGTTGTACCCGCTGCGCCTCTACGATGATGTTGGCTACATCTTCACGCGTGAGCGCCAGCTGGACGGGGTCAGAGAACAGGAAAATATCCCCTCTGAAAATAAACAACGGTTCATCCGTACCCGCTTCATTAACCACGGAATAGTGATTGCTGACATAGTCCGCACGCGCATTAATCTGCGCCTTTTCAGCCTGTCGGGTGGCCAGCGGCTTATCAGCCCATGCCAGAAACGCGTCAAAGGGCTGCAGATCGCGTGTCAGGTGAGTGACTTCGATTTTGTGCAACTGAACAAAAGCATTACCGTAATCAATGGTAAAACGTAACCACGCATCACTATCGGCGATTTGCACCGGGAATGTGCGCGTCGAAAAACTAACGCGCACGCCAGTTGCCGCATTGAATGTGGCATAGATGACCGGACTGTTTTCCGTCTCCCAGGTGCGCAATGTCATAACTTTATCGACTTTATTCGCTACCTCAATGCAGCCCGTCAGTGAGCCAGCCAACAGCAGCATCACGGCAGTGGATATCAGACGTTTCATCAGCATTCCACCGCTTAGCGATAAACTTTGGTGTGGAACAGATTGTAATCATACGGGCACTCATTCAGTGCCCACACCGGTGCCGGAGTATCTTTGCCTTCGGTAACGTCCGTGATCATAATTTCGTGGGTGTAGTAGCCGCCGGGCAAGGTGTATACCTCGTAGCTGTGCCCCGCTTTTGGCGATACGCTGCGAAATGATTCATGCACGGTTTGCGAATAGGTGGTTTGCGAAACGGTGACATAGCCGATGCGCAAGAACTGGCCAGGCTTAACGGAAAACTCCATCACATCTTTGCCCTGTAATGGCGAGCTGGCGGGTAACGGGGCAATACCAGCGATTTTTTTATTGCGGGTGGATTTAATGCCAAGGATATTCACTGCGGATGTCAGCGATTTTTGATCGACCTGACGAAGGCAACTTCCCGACTGCTGGTAAATTTCTGCCACCAATGGTGTCGCATAGTTTTCAACGCGTAGCTTTGCCGCATCCGCTGCTGAGTAATCGTCCATCGTGGAAGTGGAGATGGTGCAACCTGCCAGCGTCATTGCCCCCACAATTACCATCCCTGCTTTCATTTCGCCACGCATCATCTTTCCTTATTTTTCCTTAATAAGAACACGTTATCGGCGAAAGCAGACTGGACTTTAAAAGAAAACGGCTGCGGCAGAGTTGTCGCAGCCGTCCGATATCAGGCGGAGCTTAGAAACGTGTCACGAACGGCGTGGTATCCGGTACGGTAACAGTGGTCGAGGCTTTCAGTTGCGGTGTGCCGAGATACAGAAAACCGACGATTTTATCCTGTTCGCGGCAGTCAAATGCCTGGCGAACCACCGGGCTGTCGGTCAGCGGGCCTGTGCGCCAGATTCCGTTAAACCCCTGCGCCAGCGCCGCCATCTGCATCGCCATTACCGCGCAGCCGGCAGAGAGCAACTGCTCCCACTGCGGGACTTTATGGTGAATGTCGCATTTTGCCACCACCGCGATGATTAACGGTGCGCGAAAAGGCGATGTACGCGCTTTTTCGACGCCTTTTTCATCCTGGCCTGCGGCAATCGCGGCCTGCTCCAGCGTCTGACTGAAACGTTCGCGTCCTTCCCCTTCGATGACAAAAAAGTGCCATGGCTGAAGCGTACCGTGATCCGGCGCGCGCATCCCCGCACGCACAATGTTATCCAGTTGTTCACCTGCCGGGGCCGGTTCTGCCAGCCGTGATGCGCTACGACGATTGACGAGCAGCTCAAGTGCGTCCATTAGTTAAACTCCTGTATTGAAATTTGTTCACAAAATTAACACGGGCGTAGAAATTGTTACAGCGCCGGAGGCGATTCCTGCTGACAAGTGGCAGCGGGGTAATTAGGATAACCACACTTTGCCGCTCGGGCAGCGGTGGTCGTTAACTACCAGGGAGAATACATGCGAACCCTTTGGCGTATTATTGCCGGTTTTTTCAAGTGGAGCTGGCGATTGCTGAACTTTATCCGCAAGCTGGTGCTGAATCTTTTCTTTATTTTGTTGGTGCTGGTTGTCGCAGGCGTGTGGATGCAAATGAGCGACAGCAAAACCAGCAGTAACAGTAGGGGCGCATTGCTGCTGGATATTTCCGGCGTAGTGGTGGACAAAACCTCGGCCAGCAGCCGGCTTGGCGCGCTGGGCCGCCAGTTGTTTGGTGCCAGTTCGGATCGTCTGCAGGAAAACTCACTGTTTGACATCGTCGATACCATTCGCCAGGCGCAGCATGACCGGAATATCACCGGGATTGTGATGGATCTGAAAAATTTCGCTGGTGCCGATCAACCATCGATGCAGTATATCGGCAAAGCGCTGCGTGAGTTCCGCGACAGCGGTAAGCCGGTTTATGCCGTGGGCGACAATTACAGTCAGGGCCAGTATTACCTTGCCAGCTTCGCCAACAAGATCTGGCTGTCGCCGCAGGGTGTGGTTGATCTGCATGGCTTTGCCACCAACGGCCTCTACTATAAATCGCTGCTTGATAAGCTGAAAGTCACCACCCACGTATTCCGCGTCGGCACCTATAAATCCGCCGTTGAGCCGTTTATTCGCGACGATATGTCCCCGGCAGCACGCGACGCAGATAGCCGCTGGATTAATGAGTTGTGGCAGAACTACCTCAACACCGTTGCCGCTAACCGCCAAATCACCGCGCAGCAGGTCTTCCCGGGCGCGCAAGCGATGCTGGATGGGCTGCGTAAAGTGGATGGCGACACGGCAAAATATGCGCTGGACAACAAGCTGGTGGATGAGCTGGGCTCGGCAACCGATGCGGAAAAAGCAATGGTTAAACAGTTTGGCTGGAGCACGGAGGATAAGAACTTCCGCGCGGTCAGCATGTATGATTACCAGGCGAAAAAACCGAGCGATGCCGGCGATACTGTGGCAGTGATTTTCGCTAACGGCGCGATAATGGACGGCGAAGAGACGCCGGGGAACGTAGGCGGCGACACCACTGCCGCACAGATCCGCGACGCACGTCTGGATCCGAAAGTGAAAGCCATTGTGCTGCGCGTCAACAGCCCAGGCGGCAGCGTCAGCGCATCGGAAGTGATCCGCTCAGAACTGGCGGCAGCCCGCGCGGCAGGTAAACCTGTCGTGGTATCAATGGGCGGCATGGCGGCCTCCGGCGGCTACTGGATCTCGACACCGGCGAACTACATTGTCGCCAGTGCCAGCACGCTGACCGGCTCGATTGGTATCTTCGGGGTTATCAACACGCTGGAAAACAGCCTCGACAGCATCGGCGTGCATACCGATGGCGTAGCAACCTCGCCGCTGGCAGATGTCAGCATGACCAAAGCGCTGCCGGACGAAGTTTCGCAGATGATGCAGTTGAGCATCGAGAATGGCTACAAACGCTTTATCACGCTGGTGGCGCAGTCGCGCAACAGTACGCCTGAGCAGGTTGATAAAATCGCCCAGGGTCACGTCTGGACCGGCCAGGATGCGAAAAATAACGGGCTGGTCGATGCGTTGGGCGATTTCGACGACGCGCTGGCGAAAGCGGCTGAGCTTGCGAAACTGAAACAGTGGCATATCGATTACTACGAGGAAGAGCCGACATTCTTTGATCGGCTAATGGATAGCATGTCCGGTTCGGTAAGCGCCATGCTGCCAAAAGCATTGCAGGCATATTTGCCCGCGCCACTGGCAAGCGCTGCGCTACAGATGAAAGCTGAAACCGACAAACTGGCGGTGTTTAACGATCCACAAAATCGTTATGCGCTCTGTCTGAACTGCGCCAATATCCGCTAAAATCACCTGACCATGTCCCCTCCACCGGAGGGGATTTTTTTGATGAAGCCAGAATATAACTATGCAAAAAAAATCCATTTACGTTGCCTACACGGGCGGTACTATCGGTATGCAACGCTCAGAACACGGCTATGTGCCGGTTTCCGGTCACCTGCAACGTCAACTGGCGCTGATGCCTGAATTCCATCGCCCGGAGATGCCTGATTTCACCATCCATGAATATGAGCCGCTGATGGATTCGTCCGATATGACACCGGAAGACTGGCAACATATCGCAGACGATGTGAAAGCGCACTATGACGATTACGATGGTTTTGTCATTCTGCACGGTACAGACACGATGGCCTACACCGCATCGGCACTGTCGTTTATGCTGGAAAACTTAGGCAAACCGGTTATTGTGACAGGGTCACAAATCCCGCTCGCCGAACTGCGTTCTGATGGCCAAATCAACCTGCTTAATGCGTTATATGTGGCGGCGAATTTCCCGATTAACGAAGTGACGCTGTTCTTCAATAACCGTCTGTATCGCGGCAACCGCACCACCAAAGCGCACGCTGATGGTTTCGACGCGTTCGCTTCGCCTAACCTTGCGCCATTACTGGAAGCGGGTATTCATATTCGCCGCCTGGGCACGCCGCCCGCGCCGCACACCACGGGAGAACTGGTTGTCCACCCGATCACCCCGCAACCGATTGGCGTGGTAACGATTTATCCAGGCATTTCCGCCGATGTGGTGCGTAACTTCCTGCGCCAGCCGGTAAAAGCGCTGATCCTGCGTTCTTACGGCGTGGGTAATGCGCCGCAAAACGGTGAGTTTCTGAAAGAGTTACAGGAAGCCAGCGCCCGCGGCATTGTCGTGGTCAACCTGACACAATGTATGTCCGGCAAGGTCAACATGGGCGGCTACGCCACCGGCAACGCCCTCGCCCATGCAGGTGTGATTGGCGGCGCAGACATGACCGTGGAAGCGACGTTGACAAAACTTCACTACCTGTTAAGCCAGGATCTGGACGCTGATTCCATTCGCACCGCCATGACACAAAACCTGCGCGGTGAACTGACGCCGGATGAATGAGGAGGCTCGTATGACGCAACGCGCACTGCTGCTGGTTGATATGCAGAATGATTTTTGCGCTGGCGGCGCGCTGGCGGTAGCCGAAGGTGACAGCACGGTTGATGTTGCTAATGCCATGATGACGTGGTGTAAGACACGCGGCAATGCCATCGTGGCAAGCCAGGACTGGCACCCGGCCGGACATGGCAGTTTCGCCAGTCAGCACCACGTCGCGCCGTTCACAACTGGCGAACTGGCCGGGTTAACCCAAACGTTTTGGCCCGATCACTGTGTACAAAACAGCGAAGGCGCAGCGCTGCATCCGTTGCTAAACCAGACAGCTATCGATGCGGTGTTTTACAAAGGGGAAAACCCGCTGATTGACAGTTACAGCGCGTTTTTCGATAACGGCCATCGTCAGGAAACCGCCCTGCACAACTGGTTGCAGCAGCACGGCATCCGCGAACTGGTAATTCTCGGTTTAGCCACCGATTACTGCGTGAAATTTACCGTGCTGGATGCGCTACAACTTAGATACGAGGTGAATGTCATTACCGACGGTTGCCGTGGCGTGAACCTGAATCCGCAGGACAGCACGCAGGCGTTTATGGAGATGTCAGCGGCTGGCGCGACGCTCTATACGCTCGCGGACTGGCAGGAAACGCATGCCTGATGATGCCCCTGCCGGATGGCGTTGCGCCTCCGGCATGGCGACTTACGATTTAAACGTCGCGATCGGCTTTGGCGAAATGCCAAAATCCTCTTTTAATTGCTGCTTACTTTTCATCACCATCTGGCCGTTGGTATCAATGGTCATGTGCTGCGCCTGCGTGTTATTGCGCGCCTGCCACAGCATCACCAGTTGCAGACTGTTCTCTTTTTGCTCTGCTGTCAGCGCAACCCCATCCGGCCATTTACCTAACTCAACGGCCGTTACCAGGCGCTGGTAGATCTCCGGCGTCATGCTGTTAACGATTTGATCAAGATTCATCTTTGAAAACTCCGTGGAATAATTGCTGAATCGTTTTTTCAACCCTGAGATCGTTCGCCATTTTCGTCATCCGTAAAACTCAGGGAAGCAGAGTTGACGCAATAGCGTTCGCCGGTCGGTTGCGGACCATCCGGAAAGACGTGCCCCAGATGCGCATCACATTTTCCACAGCGGATTTCCACGCGTTGCATGCCATGCGAATAATCGTTGATATAGCGAATAGCGTCTTCGCTCACCGGCTCAAAGAAACTTGGCCAGCCGCAACCAGAATCATACTTGGTTTGCGAATTGAACAGCGCGGCGTCACATACCAGACAGTGATAAACCCCGTCGCGTTTGTTATGCAGAAAACGCCCGGTGAACGGCGGCTCGGTGCCATGGTTCTGCGTCACGTAAAACTGCATTTCAGTCAGTGTTTTTTTCAGGTCGTCTTCAGAAGAATTATGCGCCATTTGCTCACGCCTCACGGTAAAAACTCGACAACTTTTCACCCTGATTCTAACAAAACATTAACACTGCGGCGTTAACTTTTGTTCTAAACTTATTTGTTGCGGTAAAGCAGCCGGTGAATTGTGATTAATCTCACATTTTTATCCTGTCTGACCTTTAAAATTCCAGGCAGCGCCCCTATATGGGGAGCATGCTCAAAGGAAGAGTGAGGCGAGTCAGTCGAACAAAGGTTATGCGGAGGATTGATTTGTCGCAATGATTGACACGATTCCGCTTGACGCTGCGTAAGGTTTTTGTAATTTTACAGCCAACCTTTTATTCACTAACAAATAGCTGGTGGAATATATGACTATCAAAGTAGGTATCAACGGTTTTGGCCGTATCGGTCGCATTGTTTTCCGTGCTGCTCAGGAACGTTCTGACATCGAAATCGTTGGTATCAACGATCTGTTGGACGCTGATTACATGGCGTACATGCTGAAGTATGACTCCACTCACGGTCGTTTCAACGGTACCGTAGAAGTGAAAGACGGCCACCTGGTTGTTAACGGCAAAACCATCCGTGTTACTGCTGAGAAAGACCCGGCTAACCTGAAATGGAACGAAATCGGCGTTGACGTTGTTGCTGAAGCTACCGGTATCTTCCTGACCGACGAAACCGCTCGTAAACACATCACCGCTGGCGCGAAAAAAGTTGTTCTGACTGGCCCGTCCAAAGACAACACCCCGATGTTCGTACGTGGCGCTAACTTCGACAAATATGCTGGCCAGGACATCGTTTCCAACGCTTCCTGCACCACTAACTGCCTGGCTCCGCTGGCAAAAGTTATCAACGACAACTTCGGCATCATCGAAGGTCTGATGACTACTGTTCACGCGACCACCGCCACTCAGAAAACCGTTGATGGCCCGTCTCACAAAGACTGGCGCGGCGGCCGCGGCGCATCCCAGAACATCATCCCGTCCTCTACCGGTGCTGCTAAAGCTGTAGGTAAAGTACTGCCGGAACTGAACGGCAAACTGACTGGTATGGCGTTCCGCGTTCCGACTCCGAACGTATCTGTTGTTGACCTGACCGTTCGTCTGGAAAAAGCTGCGTCCTACGAAGAAATCAAGAAAGCCATCAAAGCCGCTTCTGAAGGCCCGATGAAAGGCGTTCTGGGTTACACCGAAGACGACGTGGTTTCTACCGATTTCAACGGTGAAGTTTGCACTTCCGTGTTCGATGCTAAAGCTGGTATCGCACTGAACGACAACTTCGTGAAACTGGTTTCCTGGTACGACAACGAAACTGGTTACTCCAACAAAGTTCTGGATCTGATCGCTCACATCTCCAAATAAGTTGAGATGAGAACATGATCTCAAAGAGCGACTTCGGTCGCTCTTTTTTTGTTTTGAAGACAGAGGATTGCGTTAATGATTAATAAAATTTTTGCACTTCCGGTAGTCGAACAAATTACCCCTACTCTCTCCCTGCGCAAAATGGACGAGCTGGACGTTATCGTCGTTGACCATCCGCAGGTTAAAGGTTCATTCGCCTTACAGGGCGCACATCTGCTCTCATGGAAACCGCAGGGCGAAGAAGAAGTCCTGTGGCTGAGCGGCAACACGCCGTTTAAAAATGGCGTCGCACTGCGCGGCGGCGTGCCGGTCTGCTGGCCGTGGTTCGGCCCGGCAAAACAGCAAGGCCTGCCAGCGCATGGTTTTGCGCGCAATCTGCCATGGGCGCTGAAGGCGCATAACGAAGACGCCAGCGGCGTTGTACTGACCTTTGAACTGCAGAGCAGCGATGCATCGCGCAAATTCTGGCCACACGACTTTACGGTGTATGCCCGCTACAAACTGGGCGCGACCTGCGAAATGGAGCTGGAAGCTCATGGTGAGTTTGAAACCACCTCGGCGCTGCACACCTATTTCAATGTCGGTGATATCGCAGCCGTAAAAGTGAGTGGTCTTGGCGATCGCTTTATCGACAAAGTGAACGATGCGAAAGAAGATGCACTGGCCGATGGTGTACAGACGTTCCCGGATCGCACCGACCGCGTCTATCTGAATGCGGAAGCCTGCAGCCTGATCCACGACAGCGCGCTTAACCGCACCATTGAAGTCATCCACAGCCATAACGCAAATGTCGTGGCGTGGAACCCCGGCCCGGCACTCTCCGTCAGCATGACTGACATGCCGGATGACGGTTACAAAACGTTTGTCTGTGTGGAATCGGTTAACGCGACCGTGCCGCAGAAAACCACTGAAGAGAAGCCGTCCCGCCTGGCGCAGACTATCCGCGTCGTTAAACGCTGATCCTGCCGACCCTCTCCCGACAGGAGAGGGTTATTACTCCTGTCACACCACGTCGAGTGGCGTTTTACGGCCTGGTGCCGGGAACGCGTTGTCCAGCCGTATTAACTCTTCGCTGCTTAACGTGATATTCAATGCCGCCGCATTTTCCTGCACATGCGGCACGCTGGACGCCTTGGGAATGGCAATCACGCCCTGGTGGCTTATCACCCATGCCAGTAAAATTTGCGCAGCGCTCACCCCATGAGCCGCGGCAATCTCGCGCACCGTGCTGTTTTCCAGCAAACCATCGCGCAGGCGGCCAGCCTGAGCCAGCGGACAATAGGCCATCACTGGCATTACCCGTTGCTGGCACCACGGCAGCAGATCATATTCGATGCCGCGTGAACCAAGATGATACAGCACCTGATTTGTCGCACAGGCGTCCCCGCCACGCACGCCCATCAGTTCCTGCATATCACTGTGATCCAGATTTGAAACGCCCCAGCGGCGTATTTTGCCCTGCGCGATCAACGTTTCCATCACCTCGACGGTTTCAGCGAGGGAGTAGTTACCACGCCAGTGCAGCAGATAGAGATCGAGAACCTCTGTTTTCAGGCGACGCAGGCTGGCTTCGCAAGCCTCGATGGCTTTCTTGCCGCCCGCATTCCATGGATAAACTTTGGAAACCAGGAACACCTTGTCACGCAAACCGCCCTGTAAGGCTTCGCCGACCACTTCTTCCGCTCCGCCGTCAGCGTACATTTCCGCCGTATCAATCAACGTTAATCCCAGATCGATACCCGCGCGCAGCGCATCCACTTCTTTCTGACGCAGTCGCGTGTTTTCACCCATGTACCATGTGCCCTGGCCAATGGCGGGTTGTGAAACCTGGCCTGCAAAAACCACTTTTTTGTCTGCCATATTCTCCTCCTGCTAAACGTTGCACCGTAAAGCAAAACAGGGCCAATGGCCCTGTTTTATTGCACAGATCGCACTATTCAACTGCACAATCAGAAGCGGTACGTCACCCCGGTAGACAACAGACCGCCCCAGGATTTATCCACCATCGGGCTGTCTTTGATCTCATCCGACAGATGGGTGTAACGGCCCGTGCCGTACACGGTCCAGCTGTCCGTCAGACGGTAGCTGACCGTTAGCTCCAGATAGGGACTCCAGCCATTATCCGGATCGTAGCTTTTCAGCCCGCTGCGACGCGCTTCATCGCGCGACACACCGTAGTAGTATTGGTTCAGGTTATCGCTGGCCCACTCAACACCGACGCCCGGCGTGACGCTCAGCGCACCGTTGTTGTAGTTGTACAACCAGCCGATATCCCACAGAACGCCGTTGCTGTTATCCAGCACATCGCCCGCCAGTGTGGTGCGCAGGAAACCGTACTCGGTATTGTGAATGTATGAAAGCCCCGCCATCATCGTCGCTTTACGGCGATCCAACTGACGCAACTGGTTATTATCACTGTCTTTTGGTTTGAACTCCCATGGGAAGTAAAACGCGGTGATGGAGAGTTTATCCGCCTGGTCATTCCACAGGTAATAACCGCCGCCTAAGCCGCGAAACCAGAAATTATCACTTTCATAGGTGATAACAGGAACCGGCAGGACACGTTTATCATACTGTTTATACGGGGATTCAACGACGCCTACGCCAGCGCCCAGTGAAAAGGTATTTTCTGCATTTGCTGCAAAAGCGCAGGACGCGGTCAGCACGCCCAGTGCCACGAGTTTGATTTTGGTCACAGTCCTTTCTTTCCTGTAGTCAAATAATTGGCGCAAGAAGTTTAACCGCCCGCGCCAGCCTACCCAAATTTTTTTACCTAAACATTACAAAAAAACGCAAATTCGATGGGACGAAAAGCCCGCCATCATCGGGGCAATAAAACACTTTCCCGCCCTGTTCATTAAACCTGTTCGGCCATTTCTGGTGATAAATGACGCGCTGTACATACCGTTACACGGCAGTGCTCATCATCTGTCATAAGGCTGGTATATAGTGTCGCGGAAACAGAGATCGATTCCTCTGTAATGTTAAAAAACAACATATTTTAAACAAATGAATATCAAGTAATTTTAATTTTATAATGAAAATCAAAAATACTTTCTGCCTACATTTCCTGATGGCGTTTCTCGCCATCCTGTTCCTCTGCGTTCATCCGCTGTTGACCCGTTTTGATCCGCCGCTTAAATTCCAGCCGCTGATTAAAGCAATGGATGGTACGGCAAAAGAACAGGCGGAAAAAATAGCCACTATTTCTCATGCCCTGCAGGGTAATGCGATTTTTTTCATCGGCGCATCGGAAGTCGCCACCTCAGAAGATGAACCTTACGCTGTATATAATTACCTTAATAATGATTTACACCGTAATGTTGTTGCCTTTGGTGACAGTTTTGATGATAGCGTCACCCATTTTCTTCTGCTGTCTCGCTTTAAGAATGACCTTAACGCAAACAGTAAAGTCGTTTTACTGCTCGCGCCCGATAGTTTTTATTCAACCGGCGTACCTCCGGCTATTTTCGCGAATAATTTTCCGGCACCGGTTTTTAATCCTTTAATGCAGGATGAACAAGCACGACCATTCCTGGTCAACTACTTACGCCATATCAATAAAAAAGAGACCAGCCATTTAACCTTTGAACAAATGAAAATTGCTGGCTGGGATCTGGATAATATCTGGCAAGAAGTCAGTTACGAATTTGCTAATTTCTGCACACTGATTAAAAACGACTGGCTGGCGTTGCTGGACGTTGAAGCGTCACCCGCACGCCCCTGGCCTGTACAACCCGCTGTTGATATCACGCCGAACTGGGAACATGAACTGGCCCACGCCCGCGAACTGAACGAGGCGCGCCAGGAAAGCGCAGACACCTTGTGGATGGACAAAACGGTTTATCAACCCGGCGAAAAACCAGAAGTATGGGACGATTCGCCCGTTGAGCCGGAACAGTTGAAAGCGTTTCGCGCCATGATTAAGTTGCTGAAAGAGCACCACGTTCAGGTGGTAGTCATTATCGATGCGATAAACCGTCGTGCGGTACAAAACCCTGAGCTGGTGCAGCCTGCGGTAACGCAAACCACCGCCATCCTGAAAGAAAACCAGATCCCCTATTTTGATATGTACTCCATGCCGTATCAGGACGGCTGGAACTGGGATCGCCTGCATCCTACCGATCTGGCATGGGTACCGATGGACCGCTTTATTATTGAGAGTTTTAAACGATGAAATACGCTATTCGCCTGTTTTTCCTTTATCTCTTACTGGCGGTCACCGTTATCGCGTGGTCCTCTGTTGATGAAAGCATGAATTTAAAAGTGCACTTTGAATATCAAAAGTTCTGAGGAATGAATGATGTACAGCTCCGGAACCTTTTTCTTTTTTCTCTTTTCCTCGGCGTTGTTATTTGCGCTGGTTAACCGCGTGCTGCGCTATCGGTTAACTTACTTATGCGCTTTTTCCGTGCTGGCGGCCTTTGGCTGGGGATATATATTTCAGGGCGACTATATCGTTCCCGTCGCGGTTTTTATCAGCTTTTATATCCTCGTCACCTTAAAAGAGAAAGGCTGGTTAAAAACCTGGCAGGCGGTAAGTTTAACATTAGTGCCTTTGTTTGCGGTGAAATTACACCTGAATAACCATTGGGGCATGATTGGCTTATCTTTTATGACCTTTCGCGCCATCGATGTTTTGCTCTATCGCAATAAAAAAGACGGCAACAATGTTTTGCACTACTTCTGTTACCTGTTTATGCCGTTTATTATTCTGGCCGGCCCAATGTACCGCTGGCGGACGTGGATAACGGATATTAATAAACCGGTGTTTACGCTCACGCGTGAGCAATTTCTCATAGCCGCAGAGCAAATTTTCACCGGCATCGTGCAGAAATTTTTATTCGCCATGCTGATCGATAACCTGGTGATCCAGGACTGGAGCCACCGCCCATTTACATTAAGTGTCGGCGTCGTGATGTCGCTCGCCTACAGCGCTTACCTCTATTTTGATTTCGCCGGTTACAGCAATATGGCCATCGGTGCCGCTCGTTTGTTTGGCCTCAACGTTCCGGCAAACTTTAATATGCCGATTCTGGCGAAAAACCCGCAGGATTTCTGGCGTCGTTTCCACATCAGCCTTTCAGAGTGGCTGCGCGATGTGGTGTTTATGCCGATTTATATGAATTTAATGAAGCTCGACTTTTTCCGTCAGAACAAAACACTGGCGCAGAATATTGGTATTTTCTGCACGCTGTTTTGTATGGGGGCATGGAACGGGCTCGAACGGCACTATGTGATTAGCGGCGCGCTGTTTGGCGCCATTTCTGTGGCGCACAACATGCTGCTGTGGTCAGCCAAACGTAGCCCGGTGCTGAACCGCTGGCTGCAATTCCCCACGATCCTCTTTTTGGGACGCCTGTTAACGCTGGCAAGCGCTGCGGCATCTCTTTACATTTTTAGCGGAATGTCACCTCTATGAACCTACACTCTGACCTCCAGGCGCTGCAGGATTTCCTGCGTGCGGCATTACTCGATCCCGCCCGCCCGCATCAGTTAGCGATAAGCGGCAGCGATGAAGCACTTAACTGGCAACAGCTCTCTGGCGCGGTGACAGACTGGGCCGAACGCTATCAGCGCTGTCAGCCTTCGCCGGCGACGCCAGTGGTGTTGTACGGCCACCAGCAGGCGGAATTCGCCGTCGCTATCTATAGCTGCCTGCTGCATAACATTCCTTACATTCCGGTAGATTGCATCTATCCGCAGGAACGGTTGAAAGAGATTTGCCATCTCGCCAGCGCGCCGTACTACTACGACGTAGCGACCCGGCAGTTTGTGCCGACCGGTGAAATCGCCCAGCCGCTGGCAGAGCCGGATCTCGCCTATATCATGTTCACCTCCGGCAGCACGGGTAAACCGAAAGGCGTGCAGATCGGCCGTGAAAGCGTGTGGCACTTTATGCAGTGGGTGCGTCAGGATTTTGCCTTGCCGGAAGTACCGGTACTGATGAATCACGCGGTGTTCAGCTTTGACCTGTCACTGATCCCATTGCTGGCAAACCTGGCAACCGGCGGTCATATCGTGCTGAACGCCAAAGAGGATATCGCGGCAGAAAACTGGCTTGATCGCCTGAAAAGTAACGCGGTCTCAGTCTGGGTTTCCACCCCCTCTTTCGCTTACCAGAAACTGCTCTCGCCGCAATTCAACAGTGATTATTTGCCCGCGCTCGGCGTGTTTGTGTTTATCGGCGAAGTGCTAAACAAAGCGCTGGTCAAACAGCTTCGCCGCCGCTTCCCGCAGGCCAAAATCCTCAACTCCTACGGCCCGACCGAAGCGACTATCGCCACTACCGTTGTCGAAATCACGGACGACATCCTCGCCAGCGAAAACGATCTGCTGCCGGTCGGCACCATGATGCCAGAGAGCAGAATGGAGATTACCGCCGACGGTGAGCTGGTTATTTGGGGCAAAAACGTGATGCGCGGTTATCTCGGCCTGCCGCAGGAGAACGCGGCGAAACTGTTGCACCGTGAGGGCGAAGCCTGGCGCGGCTACAAGACCGGTGATCTGGGCTACGAAGATGGGCTTATTTACTGCCAGGGCCGCAACGACAGCCAGATCAAGCTCAACGGTTATCGCATCGAAATTAACGAGATTGAAAACCGCCTGCTGGCGATGTCCGGCATTCGTGAAGCGGTGGTATTACCGCTAATGAAAGCGGGCGGCGGCGTGCTGCGTATCGCGGCATTCTGCGTAACAAATCTCGCGCCGGACGCGATTAAACACTCGCTTTCACAGGTGGTGCCGCCATACATGGTGCCGTCGCAAATCATCATCCAGGAGGCTTTGCCGCTGAATCCTAACGGCAAAATCGACCGCAAACTGCTGGACACCCATGCCCGCAGCAACTGAATACACAGGAAAAATCATGGAACAAGAAATTCTCGCGCTGTTTGAAAAGATTTTATCCCGCAAAGTGGGCTTTCACGATGAGCTGATTGAGTCCGATATTCTCGACTCCATCCTCGCCGTCGATATGGTGCTGGAAGTGCAGGACGTTTACGGCTGCATGATCCCACCAACAGAAGTCGCCAGCGTGCTGAAAACCCCAGCGGATCTCGCGCAATACATTGAAGAGCACCGCAGCTAACATGTCATTTTACGGTGCCGGGCATTGCCGCCTGGCACCGCGTCTTTCGTTTTGCTGGCGACAACCCCCCTGTTAATCCTGCCTGTCATCATCCTTTAACACAGCTCGCGTACTTCTGTTGTCGATAATCTTTCCGCTTCGGCGAAGTGACCATGACGGCGTCACTTTTTCTATACTTGCGATCCCGCACATCCTGTAAAAATTTACCAACATTCGCCTGATGTAAAATGTTGGCATTTTCCAATGCAGAATCCCGATATCAAATATAAAAAATCTGTATAAATCCAACTCAATAGATATTTAATCCAAATAGAGGGCAAAAAAAGGCCCTCTGCCATCAGAATCTTCTTCAGCGATAACTTGATCAAAGCTGGATACACGCTCATAACAAATAGGACGGAGCATAATTTTTATCCCGTTGGTTTGCGACGCTAAAAGTGGAAAAACTGATAGCTGTACTGTTCCCACAGATTACGAAAGGACGGCATGCCATGAATATATTCGATCACTATCGCCAGCGTTATGAAGCTGCCAAGGACGAAGAGTTCACTCTGCAGGAGTTTCTTGCCATCTGTAAGCAAGATCGCAGCGCCTATGCGAATGCTGCTGAAAGGCTGCTGATGGCCATAGGGGAACCTGTGATGGTAGACACTGCCCAGGAGCCACGGCTTTCCCGTCTCTTTTCGAACCGGGTTATCGGACGCTACCCCGCGTTCGAGGAATTTTATGGAATGGAAGAGGCGATTGAGCAAATCGTCTCGTACCTTAAACACGCCGCACAGGGTCTGGAAGAGAAGAAACAGATCCTCTATCTGCTCGGCCCGGTGGGCGGGGGTAAATCGTCCCTGGCCGAACGCCTGAAATCCTTAATGCAGCGGGTGCCAATTTACGTGCTGAGCGCCAATGGCGAGCGCAGCCCGGTTAACGACCACCCGTTGTGCCTGTTTAACCCGCAGGAAGACGCACAGATCCTGGAAAAAGAGTACAGCGTCCCGCGCCGTTATCTCGGCACGATCATGTCGCCGTGGGCCGCCAAACGCCTGCACGAGTTTGGCGGAGATATCAGCAAATTCCGCGTGGTAAAAGTCTGGCCGTCGATTCTGGAACAGATTGCGATTGCCAAAACAGAACCGGGCGATGAGAACAACCAGGACATTTCAGCGCTGGTCGGTAAAGTGGATATCCGCAAACTGGAAAACCACGCGCAAAACGATCCAGACGCCTATGGCTACTCCGGCGCGCTGTGCCGGGCGAACCAGGGCATCATGGAGTTCGTCGAAATGTTTAAAGCGCCGATCAAGGTGCTGCACCCCCTGCTGACCGCCACGCAGGAGGGCAACTACAACGGTACGGAAGGCATCTCCGCCCTGCCGTTTAACGGCATCATCCTCGCCCACTCGAACGAATCCGAATGGGTGCAGTTCCGTAACAACAAAAACAACGAGGCGTTCCTTGACCGTGTTTACATCGTCAAAGTGCCTTATTGCTTGCGCATCTCTGAAGAGATGAAAATTTACGAAAAACTGCTCAACCACAGTGAGCTCTCCCATGCGCCGTGCGCACCGGGAACGCTCGAAACGCTGGCCCGCTTCTCGATTCTTTCGCGACTGAAAGAACCGGAGAACTCCAGCATCTACTCGAAAATGCGTGTCTACGACGGTGAAAGCCTGAAAGATACCGATCCGAAAGCGAAGTCCTATCAGGAATACCGCGATTACGCCGGTGTTGATGAAGGGATGAACGGCCTGTCGACACGTTTTGCCTTTAAAATCCTCTCGCGTGTGTTCAACTTTGACCACGTCGAAGTAGCAGCCAACCCGGTGCACCTGTTCTACGTACTGGAACAACAAATTGAACGTGAGCAGTTCCCACAGGAGCTGGCTGAACGTTACCTGGAATTCCTGAAAGGCTATCTGATCCCGAAATACGCCGAGTTTATCGGCAAAGAGATCCAGACCGCTTACCTCGAATCCTATTCCGAATATGGACAGAACATCTTCGATCGTTATGTCACCTATGCGGATTTCTGGATCCAGGATCAGGAGTACCGCGACCCGGATACCGGCCAGTTGTTTGACCGTGAATCCCTGAACGCGGAACTGGAAAAAATTGAAAAACCGGCCGGGATCAGCAACCCGAAAGATTTCCGTAATGAGATCGTTAACTTCGTGCTGCGCGCCCGCGCTAACAACAACGGACGCAACCCGAACTGGACCAGCTACGAAAAACTGCGCACGGTTATCGAGAAGAAAATGTTCTCGAACACCGAAGAGCTGTTGCCGGTGATTTCGTTCAACGCCAAAACCTCTACCGACGAGCAGAAAAAGCACGACGATTTTGTCGACCGTATGATGGAGAAAGGCTACACCCGCAAACAGGTTCGCCTGTTGTGCGAATGGTATCTGCGTGTACGTAAATCATCATAACAACGCGCTGGCCGCGCCCTGTGCGCGGCCAGTTGCAACGTTGGCATACGCAGCGGGAGGGAACTATGACCTGGTTCATTGACCGGCGTTTGAACGGTAAAAATAAAAGCACGGTTAACCGCCAGCGATTTTTACGCCGTTATAAAGCGCAAATAAAGCAGTCGATCTCCGAAGCGATCAACAAGCGTTCGGTAACCGACGTGGAGAATGGCGAATCCGTCTCCATCCCGACGGAAGATATCAGCGAACCGATGTTCCATCAGGGGCGCGGCGGCCTGCGCCACCGCGTACATCCGGGAAACGATCATTTTGTGCAAAATGACCGCATCGAGCGCCCACAAGGCGGCGGTGGCGGTGGTGGCGGCGGCCAGGGCGAAGCCAGCCCTGACGGCGAAGGCCAGGATGAGTTTGTTTTCCAGATCTCCAAAGATGAGTATCTCGATTTGCTGTTTGAGGATCTGGCGCTGCCGAACCTGAAAAAGAACCAGCAACGGCAGCTTAATGAGTTCAAAACGCACCGCGCGGGCTACACCGCCAATGGCGTACCGGCGAATATCAGCGTTGTGCGTTCGTTGCAAAACTCGCTGGCGCGCCGCACCGCCATGACGGCAGGAAAACGTCGTGAGCTGCGCGAACTGGAAAGCAGCCTCGAAACGGTGGCAAAAAGCGAACCTGCACAATTACTTGAAGAGGAGCGTCTGCGTAAAGAGATTGCCGAACTGCGGGCAAAAATTGAGCGCGTACCGTTTATCGACACCTTTGATTTACGCTACAAAAACTACGAAAAACGGCCTGAACCTTCCAGCCAGGCGGTGATGTTCTGCCTGATGGACGTTTCCGGTTCGATGGATCAAGCGACCAAAGATATGGCCAAGCGTTTTTACATTCTGCTCTATCTGTTCCTGAGCCGAACCTATAAAAACGTCGAAGTGGTCTATATCCGCCATCATACGCAGGCGAAAGAGGTGGATGAACATGAGTTCTTCTACTCGCAGGAAACAGGCGGCACCATTGTTTCCAGCGCGCTGAAACTGATGGATGAAGTGGTAAAAGAGCGTTACGACCCGGCGCAATGGAATATTTACGCCGCGCAGGCGTCGGACGGCGATAACTGGGCGGACGACTCACCGCTGTGTCACGAAATCCTGGCGAAGAAGATCCTGCCGGTGGTGCGTTACTACAGCTATATCGAGATCACCCGCCGGGCGCACCAGACGTTATGGCGCGAGTATGAACACCTGCAAACGATGTTCGATAATTTCGCCATCCAGCATATTCGCGATCAGGAGGATATCTACCCGGTATTCCGCGAACTTTTCCATAAACAAACGACATCCACCAGCTAACCTTCCGCAGCCGGAACCCTTTCCGGCTGCCTCTCTTTATTGCGCATCTGCGTAAAAAAACCGCATTTCGCCGGGCTAATGGCTGAATTGCCGTACAAAATAGCGGCTATTTACCCTCTTGCCTGCGCGTAAATGTGGCACAGTAATCCCATCGAAACATTTGTGGCACGGCGGGCGTGGATAACGTTTACGTCGGTGCTGTTGCGCTCAGTTCATCCTGTGAACGCCTTGAGCCTGGTGGCATATGGCTGCCTTTTGAAAAGAAACTAACAGTACACACAAAAAGCGTTGTTTGTAGTGCTTGTATTTTTTCGCCGCCTCTTTAGGGCGGCTTTTTTATTTTCATCTCCCGGTGCGTGAATTATTCTTAATCTTCAACGTCTTCATCGGGAGTGAATATGTCTGAAATTGCCAGCCGTAACATCCACCAGCATTTGATAAACCTGCTTGAACAGCACGACGCGCGCTTTCGCGTTGTTGAACACGAGGCCGTCGGCAAATGCGAGGCCGTCAGTGAAATTCGCGGTACCGCGCTGGGCCAGGGCGCAAAAGCGCTGCTGTGTAAGATCAAAGGTAACGGGGTGAAAAAGCATGTGCTGGCGATCCTGGCCGCCGACTTACAGGCCGACCTTTCCCGCTTAGCGCAGCACTTTGGTGGCAGTAAAGCCTCGCTGGCAAGCCCGGCGGAAGTGGATGCGTTAACGGCATGCGTATTTGGCGCCATTCCCCCGTTCAGCTTTCACCCGGATCTGCATCTGGTCGCCGACCCGGTACTGTTTCAGCGCTTTGATGACATCGCGTTTAACGCCGGGTTACTGGAGAAATCGGTGATCATGAATACCGGCGACTACCTGCGCATCGCCAGGCCGGAACTGGTGGATTTTCGCCGCGAATAACGCGCTTGTGCGGCTTACCAGCCGCTCCTTTCCAGAATCAAGACGGAAATCACCAGCCCGGCGGCCAGCGTGAAGAACAGGGCGGTGATAATCAACACATCTGAAGGCATGATGGTAACTCGCAAAGGCCTGTCGGTGCCTAATTCATATCTCTGAATTATGAATTGTTGATGACAATTCAGCTGACTTTTGATTAAAAACCGCCCTTCGCTTCTGGCAACTGCCTGAAATTATCTGCCTGCACGAAAAAAGCCTGTTTCATCACCGGTTTATGCGTAGAGTAAACAGGTTTCTTTGTTGGCAAGGAATTTCTGATGTTTGATACCACGCTGTTTATTCTGCTGGCGCTCGCGGCGCTGGGTTTTGTCAGCCATAACACCACCGTTGCGGTCTCTATTCTGGTGTTGATCATTGTACGCATCACCCCGCTCAATACCTTCTTTCCGTGGATTGAAAAGCAGGGGCTGACCGTTGGCATTATTATCCTCACCATTGGCGTGATGGCGCCGATCGCCAGCGGCTCATTGCCGCCCTCGACGCTGCTGCACTCGTTTGTGAACTGGAAATCGCTGGTGGCGATTGCGGTTGGCGTTTTTGTCTCGTGGCTGGGTGGACGCGGCGTAACGTTGATGAGTTCACAACCGTCGCTGGTAGCGGGATTACTGGTCGGCACCGTGTTGGGTGTGGCCCTGTTCCGGGGCGTTCCGGTCGGGCCACTGATTGCTGCAGGGTTGGTTTCGCTGCTAATTGGCCGGCAGTGAGTGACGCCGCTGCCACTGTTTGACCGCAAACTCCAGCGCGCTGCACAGCAGGTAATAGACCAGGCCGGTGAAGACAAACAGCGCAGCAGGATAGACCTGCACCCGGTTATTCACCTGGCCTGCGACTGTCGTCAGTTCCGGTACGTTGACAATAAACGCCAGCGAGGTGTCTTTCAGCAGCGCGATAAGCAAACCGATATACGACGGCAACGCGTTGCGTAACGCCTGCGGCAACAGCACCAGCCACAGGATTTGCGCACTGCCAAACCCGCTACTGAGCGCGGCTTCGTACTGCCCTTTCGGCAACGCCCCAAGCGCGGCAAGGGTCGAATACATCACCGCCGCCGAGGTAAACCACGCCAGCGCCAGCGTTACGGTCACCGCACCGGGGAGATCGGCACCGGTTAACCATGGCAGTAAAAACCACAGCCAGAAGATCACGAAGATCAGCGGAATGCCGCGAATCAGCTCCGCCCAGAGAAAGAGCACTTTGCGTGGCCAGCCGCGAAACCGCCATGCGCAGCACGCCAGCAGCACACCACCGGGAAACGCCAGAATCGCCGCGCCGACGGTCATCAGCAGCGATAACAGTACCCCGCCCGGCTCGCCCTGCGCCGCTCGCCCCCACAGTAAGTAATCGAGGTTATCGGTGATCACGGTGATATTAGCGATCATGTTGCCCCTCCGCTGCACGGCGCAGCGCCCGCCAGTTACGTGGCAGGTTGAACAACACGCTCATCACCAGCCCCAGCAGTAAATAGAGCGCGCTGCCGATGGCAAACGCTTCCAGCGCGTGGGCGTTAAAACTCTCGATCTGCCGGGTCTGGTAGGTTAATTCCCCCAGCCCGATACCGGTCGCCAGCGAAGAGAGCTTCATCAGATTCAGATACTGCCCCAATACCGGCTGCCAGGCATTTTGTAGTCCCTGCGGCAGCAGCACCCAGCGGAACAACGCCAGCGGGCTAAACCCCTGCGATTGCGCGGCTTCAACCTGTCCACGCGGCACCGCGTGCAAACCCGCCTGGATCTCTTCAACCAGAAAGGCCGCGGTAAACAGCCCCAGCGCCCAGGCCGACGAGAGAAACTCTGGCGTCAACCACCAGACATCGCCTGGCAAAATGCTGAACGCGTGATCGTCGTTAACGTACTGGCGGAAACTCTGCGGCAACACATTCCAGGCGGCGAAATACCAGAACAATAGCTGCACCAGAAGCGGCGTATTGCGAAACAGCGATACCCACGCCTCCACCGCGCCTCGCCCGACCTTGCCACCGGCCAGACGCAGCGCCAGCAGCAGTATCGTTAATACCGTCGCCAGTACGCTTCCCGCTACGGTAACCCAGATGGTGGTAAGAAAACCGGAAATGATCCATTGTGCGGGCTGCCCGGTCAGCACGCCCGCCCAGTCGAGATGCAGCGCCATTACAACTCCTTGCTATCCGCGTGCAGCGGGTTGAGCACTTTCTGTAAAAAGCGCTGCGCGCGCGGGTGCTGCGGGGCAGAAAAGAATTGCGCCGGTGCTGCCTGCTCAAGGATTTCGCCCCCGTCGATAAAGATCACGCGATCGGCGATTTCACGGGCAAACTGCATCTCATGGGTCACCACCATCAGCGTAATGCCGCTGTGCGCCAGCGATTTCATCACCTGCAGCACTTCGCCGATCATCTCCGGATCAAGCGCCGAGGTTGGCTCATCAAACAGAATGATATGCGGATCGGCGGCCAGCGTGCGGGCGATTGCCACGCGTTGCTGTTGCCCGCCGGAAAGCTGCGCCGGATAGTGATGCGCTTTATCCTGCAAACCAACGCGCGCCAGCAGCGCCAGCGCGATGGCCTGCGCCTCGGCGGCGGTTTTGCCGTGAATACGGCGTAACGCCAGAGTAATGTTATCCAGCGCGTTGAGGTGGGCATAAAGATTAAACTGCTGAAAAACGAAACCGACATGGCGGCGCAACTCGCGAAGCTGGCGCCCTTTCAGTTGGCTGGTCGGCTGACCGTCAACATAGATCTCCCCGCCGCTCAGGGTTTCGAGCTGGTTAATCAAACGGATAAGCGTTGATTTACCGGAACCCGAAGGCCCGCACACCGCCAGCACTTCGCCGGCGGCAACCTGTAAATCAATCGACTTTAATACCACGTTGTCTCCGTAGCGTTTGCTCGCCTGGCGAAACTCCACCGTGCCTTTCGCCACGGGCAACACCTCTGTGGCATCCGCCACAGAGGTAGAAAACAGACCTGCCAGCATAGTTACTTCGCTTCTATGGTAAAGCTGCGTGGAGCGGGCGTTTTGGTTTGCGGACCAAACCAGGTATCGTAGATTTTTGCCGCTTCGCCGTTTTTCTCAAGGTTGACCAGTTCAGTATTCACCGCGTTAAGCAATGCGGTTTCGCCTTTACTCACACCGACACCGATCTCCTCTTTGGACAACAAGTCCGGCAGGATTTTGAATTTCGCTTTATCCGGCGCTTCCGCCAGCAAACCGGCCAGAATGGTGCTGTCCTGAGTGATGGCCTGCACGTTGCCGTTACGCAACGCGGTCAGCGCCAGCGGGATATCGTCATAAGCCAGCACGCGAGATTGCGGGAAACGCTGGTGCAGCGTCTGCTCGCCAGTAGTGCCTTTAACCGCGCCAATGCGCGCTTTGCTGTAGGCGTCCAGCTTATCGGCCGCAGCAGCCGGTACGAGGAATTGCTGGCCGGTGACAAAATACGGCGTGGAGAAGTCGATCACCTGCGCGCGTTCCGGGGTGATGGTGATATCCGCAACGATCAAATCCACTTTGCCGGATTGCAGCAGCGGAATGCGGTTCGCCGGGTTCGTCGCCACCAGTTGCAGTTTTACGCCGAGGCTTTTTGCCAGCGCTTTGGCAAAATCGACGTCATAACCCACGATGTCATGGGATTTCGCATCGATAGCGCCGAACGGTGGGTTGGCATCAAAGGTCGCCACTTTGACGACGCCTGCGGCTTTGATATCCGCCAGTTTGTCCGCGTGCGCGGAAAAAGAGAGCGCTGAAAGCAGCGCCAGGGCGCTGATTGCGCCTGTTTTTTTCGTATGTGATGAGGTTGCCATGCTAATCCTTATGCCCTGTTATTGTGTTAACGCAGCGCTAAGGTCACACAACCTTATTCATCAGACAAATATCAAAAAGTGCATTGATTATCCGTAAAAGTTATTAAAAACAAACCTTCCATACTTACTGCTTATCTTGCCCGTCCTGGCAGAACAAACATGCTAAATCCACATAAAAACAACGGAATAGAGAGCAGAAAATGTCACGCTTCGCCGAGCGCCGCCAGGTAACGCCCCGGCGTCTGCCCAAGCCCCTTTTTAAACATGGTGATAAACGCGGTCGTCGAGTCATACCCGAGCGCCTGCGCAATGTGCTGCACCGGATGGCCGTCAATTAATAACCGTAGCGCGAGGATCAACTGCATCTGGTGCCGCCAGCGACGAAAGCTTAACCCCGTTTCCCTGACGACCAGCCGCGCCAGATTGCGCTCGCTCATGGCAAACACCTGCGCCCACTGCGCCAGTGTCTGCCTGTCTGCCGGATTGCTTTCCATGCTGTCGACCATCTGGCGGATCTTCGGGTGTGCGGAAACCGGAAGCTGTAAGTGCATTTGCGGCTGTGCCGGCAGTTCATCAAACAGCACCTGCACCAGCCGCTGGGTGGCGGGTTGCCGCCGCTGGGCAGGCGTGCGCGTGGCTAATGTGAGGATCAATTCGCGTACCAGTGCTGAAACTTTGAGCGTACAGCAGTGATCCGGCATCACTACCGACCAGGGTTCAATAAACAGGAAACAAAGCTGCGCATTCGCCGTGGCGCGGTTACTGTGCAGCACCTGCCCGGGAAGCCACATCGCATGATGCGGCGGCACCATCCAGCGGGCATGTTCGACCTCGCAGGTAATCGCGCCTTTCAACGCCAGAATGAGTTGCCCTTTGCGATGGTGATGCGCCGGGATCAATTGTTCACTCTCTTCAACGGTGATGCTGAATGCCACCGCCATTTCCTGCTGGCTATCCGGATCGTAACCGCCGAGCCCAAGTCCGTGCATTAATTTGTCCGACTTTAGCGATAAAGTGTCATTCTAGCTTGATTCAAACCGGAGAAAAAAACGTTATCGTAGCGGCCTGTTATTTTTTCAGAGAAGACAATGACTAACAGCCTCCCCTCCCGCGGTAAGCAAAGCGTGCTGCTGATTGCCGGGATCCTGATGATTGCCACCACGCTGCGCGTCACCTTTACTGGCGCAGCGCCGCTGCTGGATGCGATTCGCGCGGAATATGGGTTAACCACCGCGCAAACCGGCATGCTCACCACCCTGCCACTGCTGGCTTTTGCCTTGATATCGCCGCTGGCGGCCGGTGTGGCGCGCCGTTTCGGCATGGAACGCAGCCTGTTCGCGGCGATGGTGCTGATTTGCCTTGGTATCGCCCTTCGTTCCCTGCCCTCAGCACTGCTGCTGTTTACGGGTACAGCGATCATCGGCTGCGGGATCGCACTCGGCAACGTGCTGCTGCCGGGGATAATAAAACGCGACTTCGCCCAACATGTGGCGAAACTGACAGGCGCTTACTCACTCACCATGGGCGCAGCGGCGGCGCTCGGCTCGTCGGTCGTTGTGCCGCTGGCGCAATACGGTGCAGGCTGGCATGGCGCATTATTGATGCTGATGATCTTTCCATTACTGGCGCTGTTGCTGTGGCTCCCCCGGCTGCGCCACGGCGCTCCTGCGGCACTCAGTAACGCCGGCGCGCTGCATAGTCGCAGGATCTGGCGCTCCTGGCTTGCCTGGCAGGTCACGCTGTTTTTAGGGATCAACTCATTAATCTATTACATCGTCATTGGCTGGCTGCCGTCGATTCTGATAGCGCACGGCTTCAGTGAAGCGCAGGCGGGATCAGTACATGGCATTCTGCAACTGGCGACAGCAATGCCGGGGCTGCTGGTGCCGCTGGTGCTGCACCGGTTGAAAGATCAGCGCGGTATCGCTGTCGTGGTCGCGCTGCTGTGTGCTGTCGGTTCACTGGGATTGTGGCTGGTACCGGAACATGCCACGCTCTGGACCCTTGTTTTTGGCTTTGGCTCCGGCGCGACGATGATCCTCGGGTTAACGTTTATCGGTCTGCGTGCCAGCTCCGCTCACCAGGCGGCCGCGCTTTCCGGTATGGCGCAATCGGTCGGTTATCTGCTGGCGGCTTGCGGGCCGCCGCTGATGGGGAAAATTCATGATGCCAGCGGCGACTGGCATCTTCCGCTGCTGGCCTGTGCCGTGTTATCGGTGGTTATGGCGGTTTGCGGGGCATTCGCCGGGCGCGATCGCGAAATGGCGTAAGGCGTGCCAGCCACTCACCACCGCTTCCGGAGGTGGTTCAGAGGTAGAAAAAAAACAGGCCCGCAGGCCTGTTTTTTTATTCACATGCCGCGCGCAGCATCGCCTGAACCAGCGGTACCGGACGCCCGGCGAGCGCCGCGCGTTCATGCTGGAACAAAGTGGCAACAAAAAACGGGTGCGTCACCAGCTCCACGGCACGGATCTCTCCGTCTTCATCCCAACCGGTAACCCGCAGATCGCCACTTTCCAGTTCGCGGGCAAACTCTTCTGCTACACCAAAGCTGCACCGGTAGGCTTCTTCAATCAGTTCACGACCATAAGCGCGGGCAATTAACGTGTTAGGTCGCAGTTCGATAGCACCGTTTTGGTCCACCAGCGCACAGGTCAGCGGCGTGATCACCATCCGGCCGACGTTTTCCGTTTCGGCGTGCGCCGCATCTGCCCAGCCCAGTACATTGCGGGCATATTCAATGACCGCATGCTGGAAGCCGCCGCACGTCCCGAGGAACGGCACCGCGTTTTCACGTGCGTATTTAATGGCGATAAACGCGCCATTGGCGTTTTTATAGGGGCTTCCCGGTACAACCCAGATGGCGTCATAGCCAACCAGATCTTCATCGCTGTTGATTTCGCTGGTGGGTAACCAGTCGTAATCCGCGGTGATTTCCAGCACGGCAGCGGCATCATCAATCGCCAGTGGGATCGCCTGATGTGCAACAACATCGTGGCTGTAATCGCCGACCAATGCGATGCGTAATGTTTTTTTCGGAGGAATGTGATGCATGAAAGTGTCCTTATGCCGGAGCGGATAACGAATAACATAAGGAATATCACATTAGCTGTCTTTTAATGTAATCACAACACCTTAAAATCAGCAGGCATATATCATGCAAAATTATGAAAAAATAGTTTTCCGGCAAGGCATTAGGGCAAATGAGATGCACCAAACTAAAATTCTTGTCAGCGCGTGCCTGATGGGTTTCAACGTGCGTTACAACGGCAGTGCTAAAGCGGCGCTACATGAGGCGCTACGACGCTGGCAGCAGGAAGATCGTCTGGTGATCCACTGTCCGGAACTGGCCGCCGGTTTACCCGTGCCGCGAAGACCGGCGGAAATTATCGCCGGCCACGGCGCAGACGTGATGCGTGAACAGGCGCGGATTGTCGAAAACGATGGGCGGGACGTTACCGCACACTATCAGTTAGCCGCCTGGCTGGCGCTGCAGGCTGCGCAGAACGCGGGATGTCGCGCAGCCCTGCTCACCGATGGCAGCCCCACCTGCGGCAGCCAGTTTATCTATAATGGAACCTTTAGCGGCACGCGTCGGCAAGGTATGGGCGTAGCGGCCACGCTACTGGAAGAACACGGCATTCGCGTCTTTTCCGATCGGCAATTACCGGCGCTGGTGGCGTGGATTGAAGAGATGGAGAGGTCACAATGATCCAGTGCAAACGGGTATATGATCCCGCCGCCGATGACGACGGCTATCGGGTGTTAGTCGACAGGCTCTGGCCGCGCGGCATCAGGAAAACGGATTTGGCCTGCGATGAATGGAATAAAACGCTGGCACCATCAACAGAACTGCGCAAAGCGTTTCACGGCGAAGCCATTGATTTCGCCGCGTTCAGTGAAAGCTACCGTCAGGAACTTGCCGCGCAGGAAGAGGCAGGAAAAACGCTGGCGGCACGCGGGAAAAAAGGTACCGTGACGCTGTTATACGCGGCAAAAAACAGTGAGCAGAACCACGCGCTGGTGCTGGCTCAGTGGCTGCGCTCGCTGGCTTAACCGATAACGCGCTCGCGCACATCCTGAGGTTCGCTGTCCGGCTGCAGCGGCATCAGATGTTCGGCGCGCACAAACGCGAAGCCATGCTGACCATCAAAAGCGGTCACATCGCCGGTCACCAGCCACAGCGCACGCGCGGCATTACGTGGCATTTCTGTTACCACGCCGTTCACCGGATTAAGAAAACGCTCGCCGGGCTGACACAGCCCAAAAAGCTCAACGGATTTGCCAATATTGCTGCGGCCATTGGCGGTTTGGGCACCGATAATTAAAGCCGGGCTGCCCGGACGTAACTGGAACATGCTTCTCTCATGCGCTCCCGCGCCAGCTGAAAATAGGATAATTCTGAGGGAGAAGTGTACCCTGGCGACCCGGCGATTGTCACGTGGTGCGATTACGGGTGATCGCGCCGCCACAGCGCCCATTCATCGATCACTTCGCCGCCCGGCAATTTGCACTCGGTGCGTACGCCTTGTGGGCTTTGCACCGGCACGCGCTCGCCGCCCCGCTGCTGGCAATAAACCGCCGCCGGGTTAGCCATACCGATTTGTGTGGGGCGGGGAGATTCAGGCTGTGTGGCAGAACACGCCGCGAGAACAACAGGTAACGCCAGTAACCAATAACGCATCTTTTTTTCCTTAAATCGCCTGTAAACCGCTTTCCAGCATAGCCATGCAACAGCGATATCTCCATGATTTCTCCATTCTTACTGCACTTTCAGCGGGTATAGTTAGCCTCGTTCTCACCCATGACCAGAGAACATCATTCCGTAATCAATGAGTTTTTTGCCCCGCTTCATCAACGGGGCTTTTTTTCGTTCTCGCCTGCAACTTTTTAATGCCACCCCGCTACGATATGTAAATCATGTTTTTTTCATGATTTAATGACGCGCCATAAAATCTTCAGCTTTAATGTCCATATCACCAGGGCACAGGAGTAAAAAAGTCATGTCCGATTTCATTCTCGCCCGTGTCTCTGAAACGCTGTCAAAAGAACACTCGCTTGAAGGGCTAGTTCGCCAGTTTCTGGAAATGCTGGAAATGGTGACAGATATGGAATCGACGTACTTAACGAAAATTAGTGACAACCCCCGCCTGCAGCACATTGTCTATTCCCGCAACAGTAAACAGCTTGATATCCCGGAAGGGTTCTCCCTGCCGTGGGGCGATAGCCTGTGCAAACGCGCACTGGATGATGGCTGCCCGTTCAGCAATGACGTAGCCAACCGCTGGAAAGATTGCGAAGCGGCGCAAGCGCTGGGCATCACCACCTATTTAAGTACCCCGGTGCATCTGGCCGACGGTTCGCTTTATGGCACGTTATGCGCTGCCAGCCATGCCAGAAAATCACTGAGCATGCGTGGTAAACAGGTCCTGCGACTGTTTGCCAGGCTGATTGCGCAATTCATTGAAAAAGAGAGTCTCGTTGATCAGTTGCGCGAAGCTAACGCGGCGCTGATCGCCTACTCCTATACCGATGCGCTGACCGGGCTACCCAACCGGCGCGCTATCTTCGAAAATCTCGCGACGCTATTTTCCCTCGCCCGCCATCTGGAAATGCACGTGATTATCGCTTTTATCGATCTTGATAATTTCAAAGGCATCAATGACCAGTTGGGACATGAAGCTGGCGATCAGTTTCTGGTTGAAGTGGGTAAACGGCTGGCGACGGATCGCGGTAAAGACGATATCGTCGGGCGTCTTGGCGGTGATGAGTTTTTACTTGCCTGCCTGGGCGGGCCGCTGAAGCAGGCGGAAGGTATCCATTTGACGTCGCTGAAAAAGAGCCTCGACAAACGCATTACCGGCGAATATCAGCTCGGGGAAAAACGAATTTTCTACCCGGGCGCCAGCGTGGGCGTCATCGAAATCAACCCGAAATTGACCGATGCCGAGGGTGCGTTACAAGCGGCAGATGAAGCGATGTATCACGTGAAGAAGAATAAAGAAAAAAAACCTTTTATTCGTCTCGATTAAGCATATCTCTGTGATATACAGGCTTGAGAAAAATCTCATTTTCTTCTATTTCTTATACAATTGATTTCTGGCGATTATCGCCAGCAAAGGAGTTTTCGTGAGAAAGACAACCATCATTATGCTCGTCGTGGCGGTTATTGCTGTGGCCGGAACCCAATTCGGTTGGTGGTAATTGCGCGTCAGGATTTTTATTAAGCGGTAAGCCTAAGCGCATGATGGAGTCATCTGAACAGAACACCACCGTCTCATTGATTTGGGCAGGAGCTCGCTATGTTCACTGGTCTCAAAAAAAGCGAAAGCAAACGGCTTGCCGCACTGGAGCTGCTGAGTAAGGAAGATAAATCCCGCGATGCAGCACTAGCCGAGTTTGCGCGTCTGGCATGTGAAGTGATGGGCGTCGAAGGATGTTTTATCACAACATTCGACGACGAATATCAATATATCAAATATGTTAAGAATATCCCGATTGAGCACGTCAAAATTCGTATCGAACAGACCATGTGCCAATATTCGCTGCACGGTTGCCAGACCGTTATTAGTTCCGATACCCGGCTCGATGAACGATTTAATCATCAACCTTTGGTAAAAAGCGGCAATATTCTTTTTTACGCGTCGGCACCAATGATAAATAAAGACGGCACGGTGCTGGGCACGTTATGTGTCAGTCATCCTGAAATTTATACGCCGACATCACGCCAGATAACCAATTTCCACCGCGTCGCCGCGCTCGCCACCGTTTATCTTGAATCCTGCTATACCATTGGGTTAATCGATGCCCTCACCGGTTTACCGAATCGTCAGTTTCTGGTGAAAGAGATGGAGCGACTGACGCTGGAAAAAACGAGCGGCAGCTACGCCCTGATGATTTTTGACTGTATTGATATGCCGCGCGCGTATGAATTATCCCGCTACCTGGGCGTGGAAGCGCTGGAGAAGATGCTGCGCAGTTTCGGGCCACTGCTGCGCTTGCGCTTAAAGCTGAAAGAAGAGACCACGCTGTATGCTTTCACCACCGGGCGCTACGCTGTGCTGGTCGATATGGACTATGCGCTGACGCTGGCAAAACGGGCGGAAAAATTGCCTGGAATAAAGGCGAAAATCACCGGCGACATCGATATCAATCTGACGATCCACGCAGGCTATGTGAAATTTTCGCCGCAGGACGATAACGTGCAGGAGATTGTACGCCAGGGCATCAGCGCGCTGCATGAATCAATCCGCGAAAAGATCCGGGTGTTGCAGTTCAACCCGATTCTCGATCACAAGCGGAATAAAGATTTTAAGCTGCTCTACGATCTCAGCGAGGCAATCAAAGCCACCGATCAGCTCTACCTCGTTTTTCAACCTAAGATTTCGCTGCGTTCTGGCAAAACCGAAGGCGTGGAAGCGCTGTTACGCTGGAAGCACCCGGAACTGGGACAGATCTCACCGGCAGTGATTGTGGCGCTGGCGGAAAAAACCACGCTGATGACGGACTTGACGCAGTGGGTGATTAAATCGGTGATTTCTCAGCTTAAGCAGTGGAAACAGCAAAGTATTCTGCTGCCGGTGTCCATTAACGTCACGGTCAGTGATTTTTCGCGCCCCGGATTTGCCGATGAACTGGAACAGAACGTGCTGGCCGCCGGACTGTTCACCTCGGATGTGCGTATTGAATGCCTGGAGACCGAGAAAGTGCTGGAAAGCGATCCGGCACTGGAAGAACTTGATCGTTTAAAATTGCTTGGCTTTACCATTTTGCTGGATGACTTTGGCGCAGGATACAGCAATATCAGTTATTTACGCCGCATTCCCATCGATGTGATTAAGCTTGACCGTTCGCTGGTAAGCCAGGTCACCACTGACACCGGCAGCCGGATTATCGCCCGCAACGTCATTATGATGCTCAAAGAGTTGCATTATGTGGTGCTGGCGGAAGGGATTGAAGATCTGGAAACCGCGCGAATGCTTGCTGAATACGGCTGCGATGAAGCGCAGGGTTATCTTTTCTCACGTCCGCTATCACCCGAGGAGATCCCGGCCTGGCTCGCGGATAACAAACCGTTCCGCTTATTATCGAAGATGGCGACAGAGCCGCAGCAGCAACATTTGTACGGTTCGTAATGCCGATAAATTAGCCTGACTGTTGTATTTCCCAACAGTCAGGCTTTGTCACGAAAATGTCATAAAAAACCGATCACATTCCGCTTCAAGTAGTTAACTCAAATTCTGCGTGTTTACTGCCCTTCCCTCATTAAAGCTGTGCTTAAACCCGTCGATATTGCTGTGTGCGCTCTTTTTTGCGCCTCACTGACTATGGGAAGTATCGATTGATGAAACTCAACCATCTCACTATCGGGCAACGGCTCGGTTTCCTGGCGGCCATTCTTTTACTGGCAACGCTGTTTATGGGTATTCGCGGGTTGTCGATTAACGCCAGCGGATTAGTACAAAACCAACAGATCATGGCCACGGAGAAGGTGGTTGCGGAGAGTATCGACACGGCCCGCAACGCGCAGGTGCAGTTTAAGATTCAGGTGCAGGAGTGGAAAAACACCCTGCTGCGCGGCACGCAGGGACAACAAGCGTTCGACAAGTATAAAAACGCCTTTGTCGAACAGAGCCAGAAAACGCAGGCGCTGTTGAAAACGCTCAGCGAACTGCTGCCGCAAATTGGGCTGCCCAATACCGAGGCCATCAAAACCATCAATTTACACGCTGAACTGGAAAGCCATTATCTGGCTGCACTGCAGCAATACAGTGTTCAGGACGCCACCAGCGCCCAACGCGTCGATCATCTGGTGACAGGAATCGATCGTGAACCGACACGGATGATTGATGAGATGGTCGCCAGCACGCTGAAACAAGCGGAGCTTATCCGTGCGCAGACCGACGCGAGTAATCATGAGCATTACCAGCAAACACGCCTGATGCTCATGCTGGTAATGGCGTTCACGTTGATGGTCGGCATGCTGATCACCTGGTGGCTGATCCGCAGTATCACTCACCCGCTGGCACAGGCGGTATCGGTTGCCCGCAATGTCGCAGCCGGTGATTTACAGTCTGCTATCGTGGTATCCGGGCGCGATGAAACCGCCGAACTGATGCAAGCCCTGCAGGAGATGAACGGTAATCTGACACGCATCGTTACCGGCGTGCGTTCCGGCACCGAAACGATTGCCGGTGCGTCGCAGCAAATCGCCAGCGGCAGCCGTGAGCTTTCGTCGCGTAATGAAGCGCAGGCCAGCGCGCTGGAACAGACGGCGGCATCGATGGAAGAGCTCACCTCGGTGGTAAAAAACAACGCCGAGAATTCGCGTGTTGCCAGCGATATCACCCGGGAAGCGACCCGTGTGGCAAACCAGGGCGGGGAAGTGGTGGAAAAAGTTGTCACCACGATGAGTGAAATTAATCAGCTCTCCGGCGAAATCAGCAACATTATTGGCGTAATTGACAGTATCGCCTTCCAGACCAATATCCTGGCGCTGAACGCTGCCGTGGAAGCCGCACGCGCAGGAACCGAAGGCCGCGGCTTTGCGGTTGTCGCCTCTGAAGTTCGTGCGCTGGCACAACGTTCCGCGACAGCGGCGAAAGAGATCAGTGATTTGATCCAGCGCTCAGTCAGTCGTATTGATGAAGGCAATACGCTGGTGAAAAACGCCGGTAACGCCATGGATGAGATCATGCAAAGCGTGGGACGCGTCAGCCAGCTAGTGGAGACGATTTCACTGGCCAGTAATGAGCAAAGTACGGGCATCGATCAGGTACACATCGCTATTACCCAGATGGATGCCGCCACGCAGCAGAACGCTACGCTGTCGCAGGAATCTTCAGCCGCCGCGCACGCGATGCAGCAGCAGGCTGAGAATCTGCTGGAGATGGTGCAAATTTTCAAACTGCATGAGCAGCGCATCCCGGCATAGCTCCTGATGACCAGCTCCGGGCACGGCTCCGGGTTGGTCAATCAGCAATAGTGATGAATTAATACGCTGATCATAAATTTTATCAATCCAACCGCAGAAAAATTTGCGTTTGCGCACTTTATGCCTACAGGTTATAAAGTGCGCAAGTGATGGATATACGCTTTAACAATCTCAAAAAATCTTCGCTGGCAGTTTTGATGTCGAAACTGCCATCTTTCTTTTACTTTTCTCTTCAGGTACAACGCGACTTCAGCTTGCTCAGCACCTTCCTGCTCTCATTAATTGTATTTTTCTTTAAACGCCAGAACGGAAAAACAAAAGCGCGCCAGAGTAAATAATAGAAATGATCCGCTCCGGTCAACGTAACAACAGGCGTTCGTAATTTGCTGTAGTGGCTTGCATTAAATTGCTTAATGACTTTTTTACTGACGTTGCGATAGACCAGCCCCACGTCACGGTGATTTTCCCGCTGACGAAAACGCTCACACTTACGCACTTTTTCTATACCCAGCGTAAACGGAATTGGCCCGGTGGTATTTAACACCCCCCGCATTCCGACACCATAGCGCCACGGCTTATAGCGTTTAAGCCGCTCAACGACCTCATCAATAACAGCTTTAATATAAGGTGAAGCCGGAGCGACAATAATATTCCATTGCTGGTACTCGCCATTTTTCAGAAAAGCGAGTTCTTCATGTTTGCCCATATTATTATCGCAACCCTGCGGTTTATTATCCCAGTTACATAATAATATTTCGCAATCTGGCGGAATAACTTCGCTAAACGGAACAGTGCAAGAGCTTTTGATATCTAAATAAACGCCACCTTCACGATACATCAATAAATAGCGAAAAAAATCCGCGCGCGCAGCGCCATACTGCGGATTTATTTTTTCATATAATGCCAGCATCTCCTGACCATAATGCTCATGCAGATAGGCCAGCATTTTTCTCTCGTCGTAAAAATAATATTCCCAGCCGGGATTTAATTGCCTGAGACTGTCTATGGAGGCATGCACCTCTGCCGGTAGCGCTGCCATCCCCCGGGTGTAGACCTGGTGGATCTTATGCGGGATCGTATTCATCATCTATCCTAAGCTCATTAACTTTAAATACCTGAAAGGTAAAAACATAAAAACGGCTAAAGTATGAGAAAAAAGATAATGCGTTAATCTGACATTAGCATTACGCAGAGTCGGATAATTGTCTTGCAGAATCGTCTGCAACTGCCCTTGCCTGTTCTCAGTCAAGAGAGAGGAAATTTAACTTAAAGTTCTGCATGACCACGGAAAAACGGCTTTCCCGGTAGGAAAATGCCCGGTCCGGAAAAAAGTGAAGGGTTGCGTCAGCTCGCCCGGCAGAGGCGAGCCACGCTCGCTATTGCGGTTTAATGCGTACGCAGGATATAGCTTATCGCATCCTGTTCCGATAGCCCGTACCCCTTCATAAAAACATCCATCGACTCATCCTGCGTCTCATTGAATAACGTTCCGCCGCCGCTGGTCTGCAGCTCGCCGGACACGACATCGCCCCTTTCGACATCGTAGCTCCCCAGTAGCTCCGCGACAGCGAACTCGCCGTTCTCATCGCGGATAACAATAAACCCAATGCGGTGTTCGTGATGAACGACATTACCTTTCATATGAACAATCCTTTCGTTGTTGTTCATTTCAGATTAGCTGAATCCGTACGCAGCGGAAATGCTCATTGCTGTATTTAGTGAGCCAGAGAACGATTCAGCTATTTATTTATGTGCCTTATCTTAAATATTCGTCAGCACACTAACTATCTGGCATGTTCACAAACGGCCTTTCTGACCAGGCGATAAAAATTCCAGATATATAATGTTTTTTCAATCTAACCATAATTAAAGCACTTTTATTTTGTATGGCTATGTTTATGGCGCAAAACCTCTTTTTGTTTTACGGTTATCAGAAGTGCGTCAAAAAATATAAAGCTCAGAGTGAACCATGCCGTAAATAGATATAAGAATTTAGCAATATCCCACGCCCGTCCTTTTTCCCGAGAATACTCACTATGCGCAACAATGAACCCGTTACACAGCAAGAGTACGTTTTCGATAATGATGCAACGTTAATGTCCACCACCGATCCGGACAGTTACATCAATTATGCCAATGATGCATTTATTGATGTCAGCGGCTTCTCACTGGAGGAGATCAAAGGCCAGCCGCACAATCTGGTGCGCCATCCGGATATGCCAAAGCAGGCGTTTGCCGATATGTGGTCGACATTGAAACAGGGAGAACCCTGGACAGCACTGGTAAAGAACCGCCGCAGTAATGGCGATCATTACTGGGTGCGCGCTAACGCGATTCCGGTGATTCGCCAGGGCAAAGTGAAAGGCTACATGTCGGTGCGTACCCGGCCAGCGGCAGAAGAAGTTACTGACGCCGAAGAGGTTTATCGCCAGTTTCGTGAAGGCCAGGCGAGCGGCCGGCGTTTCCATAAAGGGTTAATTATCCGCACGGGCCTGATGCGCTGGCGCTCCCTGTTTGTCACTATGCCTCTGCGCTGGCGGTTACGTTCGGCGTTGATCATCGCGTTGCTATTCAGCCTTGCCGCTGCCTGGGGTCACGATCTGACGCCCGGTCAACTGGTCAGTTTCGCCAGTTTTATGACGCTCCTGCTGCTGTTTATCAATATCTGGCTGGAGCTGCAAATTGTCCGCCCGATTGAGCGCTTGTACCGCCAGGCTTTACAGGTGGCGAGTGGCGAAGCACATCAAGTCGATCAACCCAATCGGGTAGATGAAGTCGGTATGACATTGCGCGCGATAAGCCAGCTCGGCCTGATGTTTCGCTGGCTGGTCAACGATGTCAGCGGCCAGGCGATGACCGTGCTGAAAGCCTCGGAGTCTCTGAGACAAGGCAATGATGACCTGAGCCGCCAGACAGAACAGGCGGCGGCGAACGTTGAGCAAACGGCCGCGACGATGAACGAATTAACCGCCACGGTAAAAAGTAACCGGGAAACCGCCGCCGAAGTCACCGCCTTGTCACAAGGTACGCGCGATGCCGCACGGCAAGGTGGCCAGGTAATGCACCAGATGATAGAAATGATGACGGCGATTGCAGAAAGCTCACGGCAAATCGCCAGTATCACCAGTATTATCGACAGTATCGCCTTCCAGACCAACATTCTGGCGCTGAACGCGGCAGTTGAGGCGGCGCGAGCGGGTGAACAAGGTAAAGGTTTTGCCGTTGTCGCAGGAGAGGTACGCAGTCTGGCGCAGCGTAGTGCGCGAGCCGCCAGCGAAATCAAAGCATTGATTGAGAATAGCGTGACGCATGTTAATTCCGGCAGCCAACTGGCGGACGACGCGGGAAAAACCATGAAGGAGATCGTTGAGCAAGTGCAAAATGTGACCTCGCTGATAGCGCAGATCAGCGCGGCAACCGCCGAGCAGGCAACGGCGTTGAGTGAAGCCAGCCTGGCGGTGGAAGATCTGGATAAGATCACCCACCAGAATGCACAACGAGTACAAGAAGGGGCGGAAGCAACCGGTCGCCTGAACCAGCAGGCCATTCGCCTGGCGGAAGCGATATCGGTGTTCCGGTAACCCTTTGCAAAGCGAGCTCCGGGTGAAAACGCCCGGAGAATACATTGAGGTCGAAAATGATTCGGTTACGTCCCATGTCAGCGGCTGAATTCGCTGATTTTATTGCTTATTTTATCCCTGATTATGCTACAGAAATTGCAGCAAATTACCGTTTATCCCAGGATGAGGCGACAGAACAAGCCAGGCGAGAAATCGAAACCAGTTTGCCGGAGGCGCAGAAAACACCCGGCCATTCATTGACAACGATTACGCTTGTCGACAACGGCATGACCCGGATTGTGGGATCGCTATGGTACAGAGCCGACTTTATCGATAAATCCGCTTTTATTTATGATTTTTACCTGCGTCCTGCCTTTCGCGGCAAAGGCTTGGGAAGCCAGGCAATGCAATCTCTGGAGTCAAATCTTCGCGCGGCGGGGATTCGGCAAATTAAACTTCGCGTGGCGGCCGAAAACGAACATGCCAGAAAAGTGTATGAAGCGAATGGTTACCAGATTACTGGCTATAACATGAATAAACTGCTTTGAATTATGCCTGCATAAACTTTCGTATTAGGTGGTGTAAACCTGGATATTGCGCTCATTTTCTCGTCAACAGTGGGCATAGTGTGGTCGCAATTACCACAGGAGGCACCTATGAAAAAACTATTAATATGTTGTCTTTTTGGCAATACCGCCACATCACTGGCCAAAAAGATGCAAAAAGCGGCTAATGAACATGGTTATCCCCTGCTCGTCAGCGCTGTCGGCGTGGATAACTTCGCCAGCGTCGCCCCTGCTTTTGACTGTTTTTTGGTTGCGCCGCACATCCAGTACAAACTTGATGAACTCAAAAGCCACATTGCTGAAGAAGCACCGATTGCCATCATTGAAAGTTACCCTTTCGCGTCGATGGATGGAGAAAAAGTATTGAGATTTGTAATGGATCGTATGCCTGAATTAACACAGTGAACCCGTCAAAACCACGTCTTCGGACGTGGTTTTTTCAGCAATCAGGTTATTGCACTGGAATAATTATTTGCGACAAAGATAAGCGACCACCATTTTCAAAAGATGGATAGCCACGGGTAACAAGACAATGAGCTGGAAAAAATGAACAGCATAGATTGAAAACTGCATCACGCCCGGCGCGGTTAAATAATTTATCACCGGCGTATAAATCACCACTTGCCACGCCAGCAGATACAACCCCATCAACAGCGCAAAAACCACAACGCTATAAAGCAGAAATGTGGCCAGTTGTTTTCCGCTCAATGCATGGCTACGGCGAAAAGCATTTCGGTAAGCCGCGATGTAGAAACGCATCTCTATTGCCTCAGGTTCAGGATTGCAGCGTTGCCAGGCGTGTGGCGAAACCAACAAAAACCAGCCCCAGCAGTGAGTTACCCAACCGGGTGAGCTTTTTCCTGGTTTTTACCCACTGTGTGAGATACGAACCGGAAACGATCAGGAAACTGAAATAGCAGAAACTGATCAACTCCAGCGTACTGGCGAGAATAAAGAATGACATCCCTGGTTTTGCAAAGGTAATGTCGATAAATTGCACAAAGAAGGAGACATAAAACAAAATCGCTTTCGGATTCGTCAGGCTTAATATCAGCGCCCGCTTGAAGATATCGCCTTTATGCACGTCATGATCGCCCTCTTCTTTCGCGCCGCGTTTGAGCGTGGTGTACAACATTCTGACGCCAAGGTAGAGCAGATAAAACGCCCCAAGATAGCGAACGATGTTGAATAATACCGGCGTGGTTTTAATCAGCGTGGCAACGCCTGCATAGGCCAGAAACATCAGGACCGCATCACCAATAAACACGGCACTCGCTGCAACGTAGCCATTTCGTAATCCATGGGCAACACTGGTTTTCAATACAAAAAAGGTATTCGGCCCCGGCAATAAAATGATGAAAATAGCACCGATAAAATAAGACCAGTAACTAAGAACTCCATATTCGGCAAACACAACAACTCCTGTAAAACAATACATAAAACTTATAGATACAACAGTATCACACCGCCGCCGCGGCGCACAGGAGTACGCACAAAATGCGGTTGAAGCGTAGATTAGCGCTGCCGATAATTGCTCAATGTGCCTGCCGAAAGCAGGTTTTAAGTTAAATTAACTACGTTAATGCTCGTCTTCATTATTAAGCGGATATATGTCTTTATCACCGGTCTGGTAATGAAATATAGTCAGGTGCTCAATGTTAATGCCGCCATGCCCGACATGAACCCGATCGCTAAAAATAGTGCGTTTTAGACCATCCCGAAGATCTATCAGGCTTGTGACGGCATTCGTTCCAGCATGAGATAAACGGTGAGCATTTTAAAAAGGAAGAGAGTGTCAATTAAACACGACTGACCATCCTGCCTCGTGTGGGATTTTTTTGTGCAACGCCTTCCATCACTGCCCAAAGATCGCCCCCTCGTTAAACGCAAAAGGATTCTTTGCTTGAATACTGGCTTTTCATCCAGTATAAGTGCTGTACGAAAAAACAGTGAAAAGGGCTGCCTTGTGTTTGTTGAACTGGTTTATGACAAGCGTAATGTTGCGGGTTTACCCGGCGCTAAAGAGATTATCCTCGAAGAACTAACTAAACGTGTGCACCGCATCTTTCCTGATGCCGACGTGCGCGTAAAACCGATGCAGGCCAATGGCCTGAACAGCGACGCCAGCAAAAGCGATCGTGAAAAGCTCAACCGTATGCTTGAAGAGATGTTTGAAGAGTCGGACATATGGCTGGTGCAGGAGTAATTTTCTCCCCCCTGCACCGGCAGGCAATAGTGAAAAAGCGAGTCCTTATCTATGCGCTCCTGCTTTCCCCATTACAGTTTGAATTCCAGCGTCGCGTTTTTTAAGGCCGCATACGCCGCTGGTGAAGGTGGTTTCGGGAGTCTCGCTTGCGTGACAGCGATAATAGCCGCGCGGCAAAGCGCTAGATCGCCGCTTATCGGCCGCGCATCTTCTAAAGCGCCATTCTCAGCAAGACTGATTTGCAGCGTACATGATTTCCCTGCGTAACGATCCCCCTCAAAAAGGTGGCTTTCAGTCGCCGATTTGATCTGCCCTGCATAGCGGTTGATATCGCTTTCCGCCGCGGTTACCTGTGTCCCTTTATACCCGGCAAACATGTTATCGACCTTATCGTTCCCCCCTGCGCGCTGCGTTGCAGAACCGGTCTTGGTGCAACCCGGGAGTAATAATGACGTTACCAATAGCACCGCATATCCGGCGTTAATTTTCATTATCTTCCTTTGTAAGGCTTATTTTATAAAAGGGAACAATTTAACAAATAGCGACCGGCAATTATATTCCGCCGGCCTGGATTTGCCTTAAGTCAAAAAAATATTCTACTCGTCTGTCATCACCCTAAGCGTAGAGCTCATTGAGCAGTGGAAGGTAATTTTCAATCCTTGCCTTTTCGTCTGAAAAACGCCAACGCTGAGACGGACTTGTTAAGTATTCACAGAGTTCGCGTCTTTCTTTTTCCGGCGTATAAAAAAGCCCCGCAGGTTGCGAGGCTTTGTGGGTAAAACGTGAGCTGTATTAATTAAAAACACCATTGATGATCGCGGTAACAATAGCGGTGCTCAGCGCGACCAGAACCAGATCATCTCCGACAATGCGCCACTCATAACCCGGATAGTAAGGCAGTTGGCCAAGCATGGAGGCCGGTACTGCTTTTTTCGCAATCCCCGGAGGCAAGGGTTTGCCACGGGCAAGATTTTTCGCAATCCCCGGCGGGAGAGACTGATAGCCGGTCAGGCCGTAATTGACTGCCAGGGAACGGGCACGCGAGGCACTAATATCTGACTCAACATGGTCCGGCTTTCCATAGTTTTTACGGTTAACCTGGTCATCGGAAGAAGGGTTATTACTTTTATTAGCATGGTTACTGCTATTGCCATGATTGCCGTTACTGTTGCCATGACCGCCGCCATTTCCATTACCATTTCCGTTTCCCGGATTTGCGAATACAGGCGTGGAAAATACGGCCAACGAAATCACCGCCGCAAGTGCAGCATTAAGAGTGCGACGTTTAAACATGATCTTTATACCTCTAAAGTAAGCACACATTATTAGAGTAAATAGTATTTATTGCCTCAACCATATAGCGGATTCTTATTTTTAATTAGGCTGGTATATAACCATAAAAAAACGGGAACCAACCGGGCCCTGTTCTTATTTACCCCAGAAACTGGATCACATGTGCACGATAATCGGGTCGCTCATGCCTTTGTCAATCTGATCTGCAGACTCAACCTAGCCCATGTGGCGTAATAATGGTTGATGAGACTATCTATATCCTATTGATAAAAATAACGAATTTCCGCTCTCGATATGTTGAGTTTACAATGAGTAATAACCCTATGATTATAAAAGCTTTTTTTGATAACCACTTTTTGTCACAACGTCGCGTGTCGTTTTTGTTTTGGTTTCGAGCACAAGTATTGATGAAACAAGAGCATAACATGCGTTAACACGACTTATCCGTAAGCAGCTATTCAATTCCTGGGGAGCCTATTTAATCCGCTTTCATCGTCGCTGGGCGTAGGTTCAAGTTCCCTCTTACCAACCCCAAAAAGCCCATGAAACTTACCCACTGATACTGGTAGGCGACTTTTAGTGTCATTACTGTAAATTTCTGCAAGAATTTATATGCTTCTTTATCGGGCCGGGCTGGAGTTTGCCAGCGACCGGACTGCGGATTCCCTCCCGCAAAGCCGTTATTTCTCTTCAGGAGAACAAATGCACACCCGTAAATGGAATGGCGTGAACCGGGAGTCGGTATCATGACAAATTACATGTCATTGACCTACATTTTTGAAGAAAAAGTCGCTCCGTGGCGATTTTCATTCATTATCCATCCTCAACTCGCAGTGCAAAGAATCAGAACGATGCCTCCCTCTTCGGTAAGTGCCATGCTAAGCCGTCAGGACACGCTTCGCTCACGTAATGGCGCAAATCCCAATCAGTCAGGTCGGGATATACGTACTGTCGCTGCAGTGGATCTTGAACGTGGCACAATGGTGGCTATCGATGACAGCTTCCGTTTATGGTCGCCGGTGACAGCGCTGTTCTTCATTGATAAGGAGGGACGCCTTCAGCTTTTTTCGGCGAATCTGTCCGTTACTTATCCGGTGAGCTCTATCACCCGTCGCTATGAAGAAATGGTCGGTATATTCGGTAAACGTCCCCCGCCAACAGATATACCTCGAGGGCAATTTACGCGCACTGATTCACCCATGCGAGGTGAAGAACCCAGCGCGGGTGGCGGTCGTGGTAGCCGATTGGATGAGCCCACTCGCCCCCTCACAAAAGCCGAGCGCTGGCAGGAGAGAAAAAATCTCATCAGTAAAGGCCAGCGTAGCGTATATCCCGATGCGCAGACGGCAGCTAACCGGCTGGCAGAGAATAATGTGGCCGTTGAAAAGGCGAAGCTTGCTCAGAACGTTTATGGACGTGCGGGACAACCAATAAACGCTCTCGAATCGATGCCGGATGTGCCCGAGGGGTGGGTTGATATAAGTAATGATAAAGACGCCCTTTCTGCAATGGGGCTCACGCCTAAAATGCTGGCTGACAGCCCTATGGAGCCTGATTTCTTTGCCCGCGTATACGCCCCGGATGAATACGTATTTGGAAAAGATATGAATCCGACCGTCGTTTTTCGGGGAACCCGTCCGGATAAAATGATTGACTGGGCCAACAATGCAGCTCAGGGAATGGATCTTCGCTCCTCTTATTATAAAAACGCTGTCGGAATCGGTAGGAAAATTGCTCAAGCAGGCGCAAAAGTTGATATCGCGGGCCACTCTCTCGGTGGAGGACTGGCTTCAGCTGCAGGTATGGCCAGCGGTAAGTCAACCTGGACTTTTAACTCGGCAGGGCTGAACAGTGGCACAATTACAAAATATGGAGGGCAGCTTATTGGAGATGGTTCTGCAATATCTGCTTACAGAGTCAATGGCGAGATGCTGACAAAAATTCAAGAAGTAAGTTATACAGACTTGCGAGATACCAATTTTGATACGTCAGCTTTCGCATTAAAAGCGGGTGTTTCAAACATGTTTCCTGATGCCATAGGTAAACCTCACGCACTCTCTGGAGGTACCGGAAATATGCTGGATAAGCATGGGATGTCACAGGTGATAGACTGCATTGAGGCGCAAAAGGATGAGGATATTGGAATCATTAAAAGTAGGGTTTAGCATAAAAAAACTCACATCCGTAATGCTTTTTTCTTTTCTGCTTGTTCTTTTATCGGCGTGTAATGATATGAAAAAAATAGATCCTGAAAAACATTTTGCCGGACAGCAACTTGTTCTGGCTAAAGCTATTCAGGCGGCAGATCGTGAATCCGTTCTCCGCCTTGCGAAAGAGACTGACCTTAATACGCCGGGCACCGAGGATCTGACACTGCTGTTTTTTGCGATCAATGAGTCTCTTTACAATGACAATCCGCCAGAGCGATTAGTGATTGTGTCGGATTTAGTGCGCGCAGGGGCTGATCCACTACAGCCGCAACCGAGGATGCCTGGTTGCCCTGCCGAAGTAGCGGCAAAGGGCGATAAAGACATTTGGTTAAAGGCGTTACTGGATGGCGGACTGGATCCTAACGCCAGCGATAAGATTTATCATGAACCACTTATTTTCTCGACTCTCGAGTCTAAAACCACAGCCCCACTGGCGTTAATAATCGAGAGAGGAGCAGATATAAACACAAAAAATTCCCTTGGAGAGACGCCTCTCGTGGAGGCTTTCTTTAGCGCGGATTTTGATAAAATGTTCTTTCTTTTAGACCATGGCGCTGATCCTAATCCTGTCAATAATAAAGGTCGCTCTTTTCGGCAGATGGTAGACAGAGATCTTCAAAAAGTTAAGAAAGGCAGTGATTATTACAATAACTTAATGAAATTAGATGCAAAAATGCGGAGCTTGGGGGAATGAGCCGAAAAAACGGGAACCAACCGGCTCCCGTTCTTGTTTAACCCGCGAGGCGGATTACATGTTCGCGATAATCGCGTCGCCAAACTCTGAACATTTCAGCAGCTTAGCGCCTTCCATCAGACGTTCAAAATCGTAGGTCACGGTTTTGGCGTTAATCGCGCCGCTCATGCCTTTCACGATCAGGTCAGCCGCTTCAACCCAGCCCATGTGGCGCAACAGTAGTTATTAGAATTACGCATAAGTAATTGATAAATATCTTGAATGCGTGGTTTTTGATGTTGGTATGGTTGTTTTGAACCGGTTTCTAAGTCCATGATTATCAAAAGTTGTTTTTGAGTTTTGATAACCGCTTTTGGCACGGAGCGGACAGAAATCAAGATCACAAGGTCCGCTACGAGCGAAGAGCTGACATTTCTAACAGCATTCTGTGTGAAGAAACGGGGAAAAGGTCACCCTACATGCTACATTGAATTACTTATATCCTGGCTTATCATCATCAAACTAACCATCAGGTTTCCTGTTCACTCATTGATTCCAACAAACGTTTTATCGCTTCCAGTTTTGCTGTCTGGCGACGCATTTCTAGCAGCCTGAGAGCATTGAAAACATCGCCTTCATTAAATTGAACACGACTCAGTTTGCCCATATCCTGATTCAGTAATTCCAGTTCATCATCAGTTATTGGTGGTCTCATTTTGTTCCCCAGATCATTGTTGATTTAAAAATAGATTATGAAAATGTTGTATGGTAGAAAATCTGTTAAGGCAAGAAAATACTTATCGGTGTGTTGACCAGCTCCTCGTTAATCCACATAAACTGATGTCAGCACCGTCTGTTCCTGGCACGAAAGAGTCGATCATGGCGCAGACATGTCTGATCAGAGCGAGAAGCGGAAGCTATCGCTTCTCACATAAATAATGAAGGCATTCCTAAACTTTTCTTCTGTCGATCTGCGGGGGAGATGGTCACTGGAACTCGAATGCTCCCATTAGCTTTGATAAAATCATTCATGTCTGGGTATTAAAATAGGTGGATTTCAACCCTACACTCCATTAACGTACCTTTATAGTACTACTGGACTTCAAACCAAGCATTGGAGCATGAAAGAATGAGTGAGCTTACTAACTCCCAAATAATAATGGAAAAGATTATTAAGGAAGAAGCTGTGGAGCAAGGTGCACAGTTTTCAGAATATTTTGAACTATACACGGCATCACAAATACTTAAGGATTATGACGTAACATATTCTGATATAGAATATAGCATCGTTGGGGATGGTGGAGATGGCGGTGTAGACTCATTTTATACCTTCCTCAATGGAGAGTTAATAAAAGAAGACACTGATTATTCTAAAACCGGAAAGCACAACAAAATAGAAGTGGTTATTATACAGTCAAAAACATCAAAAAAATTTGGCGAAGATGCAATTACCAAATTTAATGAAGTGACTAGAGATTTATTCAACATATCAACCGATATAAGCAGCGACAACCTAAAAAGACGTTACAATGATGATCTCAGAGGGAGGGTTTCTATTTTCAGAGATGTTTATAGTAATTTAATGAAAGGCTTTCCTGATTTAAATTTCTCATATTACTACTCAACTCTAGGCGAGGAAGTCCACCCCAATGTTGTCGATAAGGTAAATCCTCTAAAAGAAACTATCCTCAAAATGTTTACAGGATCTAAGTTCTCATTTGATTTTGTCGGAGCAAGTAACTTAGTTGAGTTAAACAGGAAGGTAAAAAGTACTTCAAGGATGATGGAGTTAGCTGAGTCACCTATAGCAACAGCTAGTGGTAGTTATCTTTGCCTTGTTAACTTGAAAAGATATTACGAATTCATCTCTGATAATGATTCTCTCTCAAGAAGTATATTTGAGTCAAACGTTAGGGATCATAATGGAGATGTTGTTGTAAACGTAGCTATTCAAGAAACACTTACCTCCGGCAAGGAGGATTTTTGGTTTTTAAACAATGGTGTAACAATAATCACATCAAAAGCTGTTCTATCTGGGAAAACCTTGACTATAGAAAATCCACAAGTAGTCAATGGGTTACAAACTTCACACGAGATTTATAACTACTTTTCTAATTTGGAAGAAGCTACTCAGGAATTAAGAAATGTATTAGTTCGTGTTATTTGTGAGAGCGATGCTGAATCTAGAGATAAAATAATAAGAGCAACCAATAGCCAGACTAGCATCCCCCCTGCCTCCTTGAGAAGTGCAGATGTAATACATCGGGATATAGAAGATTTCTTCAAAGCTAATGGTTATTTTTACGATCGAAGGAAGAATTTATATAAAAATGAAGGCAAGCCAGCCTCTCGTATTGTATCCATACCTTATTTATCACAATGCGTCATCACAACAGTTCTCCTGCAACCAAATAACGCAAGAGCAAGACCTTCAACTCTCATAAATGACAACACTCGATATGAACAAATATTCAATAAAAAAAATCCACTCTCTCTCTATCTAAACTCATATTTAATCTTAAAAAAATGTACTGAGCTATTGAAACAGTATGAATTTAAGAGCAAAAGGGATTTTAATAATGTTATTTATCACACAGCAATGGCTGTAGTTTTAAAATTAGCTATCACTGATGGAAGGCAGAATAATATATCTAAGTTTGTTGGTGACTTTGATATTAGAAGAATCACTGAAGAATATTTTGACGAGATATTTGACCTGGTTTGGAGAGAATATAAAAATTTAGGTCGTGATGATACCACAGCAAAAGGAACTGATTTTGTTACTAATATTGCAAAAGCTCTCGAAATATCAGCTAAGACAGAACAAAGCCCCATGAACTAATAGCTGCTTTTTCTAATGGGGTCAGTTTGGGGTTCGTAATTTATACTACGTTAAGAGCTCTAATTTAACCGGGTGATTTCGTTCCATTGAGTGGCCCCCTTAAGAGTAAAATATATCAGGAGCTATCACGCTCTGCTCCCCATAGAATAATGCTCCTTGACGTTTGCAACGTCCATTCATGGCACAAAGCGGCTTTTAAGATATGGGACTCTGACATGGGGTGTCAGGGGTCGGAGGTTCAAATCCTCTCGTGCCGACCAAAAAACCTCAAGAAAACCAACCCATTGCGGTTGGTTTTTTTATGCCTGCGCTTCCGACAAGGTAAAACAAAGGTAAAATAAAGGTAATACTCCTGTGTGTTCAGTGCGTTTTTTTGAGACGTACTTACCAGAATCGCCGACCGTTCCTTTACTTAAATTTCCGAGTACTGTTAAATCAAATTCCCTTATAAAACGTAGTACTTAAGGGTGCGCACCAGTTTTTCTCCCTGCCCTATACTTTCAGCATTACAGTGCTGGAGGTGTGTATGTGTGGACGTTTTGCACAATCTCAAACCCGTGAAGAATATCTGACTTACCTGGCCGATGAAGCCGAACGTGATATTCCATATGATCCAGAACCCATTGGACGCTATAACGTGGCTCCGGGGACCAAAGTTCTGATACTCAGCGAGCGCGATAATCTTTTACACCTCGATCCAGTAATCTGGTCATATGCACCTGGATGGTGGGGTAAACCGCCACTGATTAATGCCCGGGTAGAAACTGCGGCTACCAGCAGAATGTTCAAACCTCTGTGGCAACATGGGCGAGCAATTTGTTTCGCTGACGGTTGGTTTGAATGGAAGAAGGAGGGAGACAAAAAAAACCCTATTTCATCCACCGCGCCGACGGCGAGCCAATTTTCATGGCGGCGATCGGAAGCACACCGTTCGAACGAGGTGATGAAGCGGAAGGATTTTTGATTGTTACAACAGCGGCCGATAAAGGCCTGGTTGATATCCATGACAGGCGTCCACTTGTGCTTACTCCGGAAGCGGCGCGGGAATGGATAATGCAGGATATTGGCGGAAAGGAAGCAGAAGAAATTGCAGTTGCGGGCACAGTGCCGGCAGATAAATTTACCTGGCACGCTGTAACGCGCGCTGTTGGTAATCCAGTGAATCAAGGCCCCGAACTAATAGAACCAGTCACCTGACCACAGGCAGATCAGAGTAACGAGTCGTATACCGCGGCGACAGCATATCGCGCTTCATCTGCCACTGCTGCTGAATGCCCTGCCCGGCAAAATACAGAGTTCCCCGCCCATCTTTTGCGTTGAGCTTATCCAGTACCGCCATCAGCTTTTCACTGTCCGCGCGCGGCGCGTTGTCGTCAAACAGATTGAGCTGCGCGACGCCCTGGCTGAAGAAGTCGCCGAGCATGACACCTGCTTTCTGGTAACGGTGGCCATCTTTCCAGATTGAATCCAGACAGCGGGTGGCGGCACTGATAATGTCCCTGCTGTCCTGTGTTGGCGTGAGCAGCTTTACCGATGCGCTGTTGCCGTAATAGGGCTCGTTTAACGCAAACGGGCTGGTCTTAACGAATGCGGAGATAAACCGGCAATACTGATGCTCGCCGCGTAGCTTCTCTGCTGCCCGGCTTGCGTAGCTGCATATCGCCTGGCGCATTTCATCGTATTCGGTGACCCGTCCACCAAAAGAACGCGAGCAGACAATCTCCTGCTTTGCCGGCGCAAATTCCTCAAGATCGAGACATGGTTCGCCACGCAGCTCCCGCACCGTTCTCTCAAGTACAACGTTAAAATGCTTGCGGATAATCCAGGTGCTTTGTTCTGAGAGCTCAAGCGCGGTTTTAATGCCCAGAGCGTTCAGCTTTTTACTGATACGCCGACCGACGCCCCAGACATCCTCAACCGGAACAAGAGCCAGCAACCGGCGCTGGCGGTCGATGTTGGACAAATCAACCACGCCGCCGGTCTGCCGCTGCCACTTTTTCGCGGCGTGGTTGGCCAGCTTCGCCAGGGTTTTGGTTTGCGCTATGCCGACGCCGACAGTCAGGTGAGTGCGCTTCAGCACGGTCGCGCGTATCTCGCGCCCAAAGTCAGTTAAATCACGACAATTACGGACGCCGGTCAGGTCGCAAAAGGCTTCATCGATTGAGTATATTTCCACGCGAGGGCTCATCTCTTCCAGGGTGGTCATCACCCTGTTTGACATGTCCGCGTACAACTCGTAATTGCTGCTGAATACGACGATACCGTGGCGCCGGAACGCCTCTTTCTGTTTGAAGTAAGGCTCCCCCATCACCACGAAAGGTTTCGCTTCAGCACTGCGGGCGATCACGCAGCCATCGTTATTCGAAAGAACGACGACTGGACGCCCTTTTAAATCAGGACGAAAGACGGTTTCGCACGACGCGTAAAAGCTGTTCACATCGCACAGCGCAAACATGTTCAGCTCGCCGGTTTAACGATGAAAGTTACGACACCGAAGATATCCAGGGTGTCTTCGCTTGTTACCCGGATCGGACTGTATGCCGAATTCATCGGGTTGAGCTGTATAGTTGGTCGAAGTTGCAGACGTTTCACGGTGAATTCGCCATCGACCGCCGCGATCACAATATCGCCGTGCTGCGCGGTGCGCGAACTGTCAACCACCAGCAGATCGCCGTCGCTGATTCCGCCATCAATCATCGAATCCCCCGCAGCTTTGACGAAGTAAGTCGCGCTGGGGCGTTGCACAAGGAGTTCGTTAAGGTCAATTCGCTGCTCAACGTAGTCGGCTGCCGGGCTGGGAAACCCGCACTGAACAAGGTCGCTGAAGAGCGGGAGCGCGATAACTGCGCGCGGAAAATCAGCTGGTTTAATGAATTGCATAGTGTAGCCCTGCTTAATACTGTTTTTATATACAGTAGATTTATCTATGCAGATGATCAAGAGCCAGCGGATATCTGTTTTACAAGTAACTGAAGTTCAGAGATTTGTTTTTGCTGAGCCTGAATCGCCAGCGCAAGCTTGGCAATCATGGCGATCGGATCAAGGTAGTAAGCGCCTTCCGGGCTATTTTCATCAAAACCTTCTTTTAGCCCTTCACCCTTCACGCATTCCGGGCTGACCAGCACAAGATCGTTGGCTATGAACCCTAACTTTTCATCGCTCTGCGGCGCGATACCACGGGCTTTATACCGGAATGATGCCACGCGCCATTTCATAACCTGATTTACAGCCTCTGCCATATCATTTTCGGATCGGTATTCAACTTCTTCTTTAAGAAGTCTGTCTGATACAGCCTGTGTGCTGATTCCGCCGACCAGATAATTATCGATATAGAGGGTAGGCTGTGATCCTGTCCAGTCAATGTAATAGGAGTTCAACCTTGGATCTCTGCCGATACCGGGTTGACAAATTATTCCTCCATTAGCAAAAACAGTTGCAGGCCTTCCACCAACAGAGTCGATGTTAACAACAGTCCTCTGCGTTCCATCCCAAAAGTTCGCTATAGATCCCATCATCCTTGCGCCTTCCTGATTGGCAATCGCAGTTAATACAAGTCCATAAGAAAAAGGACTTGATCCCCCTCTCATCGGTAGTGAGATGTCACCGGTTATTATCCCGCCTGATTTTCCATTAATTGAATTAAGACGAGCGTCATCACCGGCTGCGACCGTATTAGCTGCTGTGCCTACATTAAGAGCTGCAGCGCCACCCAGTGAACTTTTATCAGCCTTGCCGTCCAGCGCTGTCTTATCGGCCTTGCTGGCTAAAGACGTTGCCAGGCTGTTCCATGATGGCCCCGGAAATGAGGTTCCATCGGGGAGTTTTACAGTGATATTCCCTGTCGCGGTGAAAAGTTGCTGCCAGTTCTGTTTGTCGTAATTCAGGCCGCGTAGCGCTTCCGCACTCTGCGCAACCAGCGCGGCGGTAACCAGGTTCATTGCGACGCGGGGCACAGCATACCAGGCAGCACCGGCCTGCGTTGGCCCGGTGTAATTGCTGACGAGCGTGAGTGCGGTTGCATTGTCTACCGTTTTCACCGGCAGCGTGTAAGGAATGCCGCCGACCGTAACCACAATAAAATCGGCGGCGGCAAGCTCAGTAGTGAATGACGTGCCATTCCCGGCAACTACGGCTGAATTGTTCGTTAGTGTTAAGGTTCCTGCTGACATATTTTCTCCGTAAATAAAAAAACCCGCTTCGTGAGCGGGTTCTGTATATATTACATCTGCTATTTGCAGGTTGAAGAGGTAAAGTTATTTCGGTTTACCCATCGCCAGTTAAATGGGTCTCCAGCTTTATACTCTACCTGATGTGCGACAACACGAACGCCATAAATCTGCACAGTTCTTGGAAGCCCACCAAGCATTGCTGTGGCTTCGCAAACCGGCGCTTTCTTTTCAAGAAATTGACCTGAACAACCGGACAAAACGAATAAAAACATTAAAACTGTAGTTATTTTTTTCATTTTTTATACCAGAGGTTAACTATCATAATTAAATTACATCTGATTCATAAATAATAAAAATAGGTTTTGTATATTTATTTTTATAAATTCGATCGATTAAAACGATCAATCTAATCATAGGCATCTGTTTTTATCGCTATGATTGCATTTCCATTGTTTGTACTACCAACAACGGAACCGGAAGCATTGCTGTTGGAAGCGGCACTTATTCTTGAGGTTGTGCCATTAAATCTGCATCCAGTGTATGCGGTGGCTGCAATAATCTGTGGCTGTCCCTGCACCATGAACTGTATCAGCGTTGACCCAAGAATCCCAGGACATACGGCATAGCTTCCATCCAGTGTCTGATCAATGTTTACCCCTCCACTGTTACCGGGCGTGCCGATTGTAACAAGGTCGCTTAACACACGACTCTCATTTGTTAATACAAGCTTGCCTACAGCATCCCATATTGCAAAGCCCCATTGAGGAAGGGTTTGAGGGAAAATGGCGAAAATATAAGCCGTCAGCGTGTGGGTCTGACCATAAGGGTTTCCTGAAGACACCGATATATTGTTTCCTGACCTTGTCGCACCAACAACAGTTGGCTGATTTGTATAATTTGTTTTGCAGAAAGCAATCGCAGGAAATGAAGCGTCGAGATTGACTGCGGCTGATGCGCTGTGGAATGTCCCATTTGCAACAGAATTCACAACTACTTTTCTGTATAAACAAAATGGGGTTGATTGTGGCGTAACAAAGGGATTACCGTTTTCCATGAGTATCATCGCGCCATAATCGGCCATTTAATTTTTCTCCAAAAATACAACCAGCTCGCATGCTGATGCAGGATAGTTGCCACTCCCTACGCTGTTTGCCGATGAGATCGTAATTGTGTTTCCGTTGGCTTCAATTCTTCTTCCAACATTTACCGCACCAGCATCAAGAGAAACGACAAACCCTACCTTAAAACCAGCCGGTACGGCGTAGCTCCATGAACCAGCGGTTTGTCCTGCGGCCAGAGGAATGTGACCTATAACAGATATTGGTTTGATGCCATAGTTGTTGGGGATGCCATTGGCATCCCATGTCTGAATACCCCACGCCATTAAAAAACCCCTGTTAGTTTTCCGATCTGGACACGTAATACCCCATTTTCATCCCTAATGCTGTCGGTAACATTTGTTGATTTTTTTGCACCTGCGCCATCACTTCCAAAATTAACCCATGTACCCGCTTTATCAAGACGCCAGCCAGATACATTCGGAACATAATTATTCGATTGAATATAACTACCAATCTTGGCATTAGTGATCGTCCCGTCCTGGATAAACGCATCACTGATAAACACCTGTCCATTGACCACCGCGAAGGGCGAATATTGTGTGCTTCCGCTGCCGCTCATCAGCACGAACTGATTAGCATTGAACCCAACCCGTGTTACAACTGGCTGGCCAGCCTGCGCCAGCACGGCGATCGACATTCCGGCGTTATACATCACACCGTTTATACGAACCCCGGTTTTCAGCGTATAGATAGCCGTTGCGCCGTCGCCATCCACAACCGCAGTGAGCTTATCCTCCAGCGCTGCGGTGACATCACCAATCTGTGCTTGCACCTGGGTGGACAGTTCAGCCATAGCGTTATCGACTTCTGCTATGGTCGTTTTTACGACCAGAATGTCAGCACGTACCTCACCGTATTGCGCCCACTGGTGTTCAATGGTGCTGTGATTCGCCAGCGCGTTTTGCAGTGCGGCTTCCAGATTTGTGTCGATGTCGCTGGTCAGCCGCTCGCCGTCGGCGGATGTGAGGAAGCCATCGCCAATACCCTCCAGATAGTCAGCAGCCTGGTCGTTTGCCATCCCCCTGATCCAGTCGGTATAGCCCGATTCGTTACCGGTTTTATCGACCAGTTGCGCGCGGTACCAGAATTCCTGCCCGGCTTTCAGTCCGAGTTGGGTATATTCTGCCTGCGGGTAAGGAACATCGGAGAGCAGCAGCGGATCTGAAAAATCGCTGTTGGCTGTGTATTGAATTTCCGTTTTCAGCGTATCAGCGGTGTTGGAGGGGAATCCCCAGTTGAGGCGGATACCCCAGTTAATTCCTGTCGCCATAAATCCAACCGGCTTAGGCGGATTACCTTCTTTCCCTGTCAGCGTGGTTTCGGTTGAGTATCCCCAGCCACTAGAGATTTCAGCGGCGTTGATGGCGCGCACGCGCACCAGATAGCGTCCCGCATAAATGCCCGGCACTTCAAACGAGGTGGTGGAGCTGCGCGGCACGTTCACCCAGTTACCGTCATTGCGGCGCCACTGCGCTTCATACGCGATCGCATTGGCCGTGTCCGTCCATGAAACGCGCATGGTCTGAACGCTGATCCCCTGGTTCACCACGGAATAACTGTCGATAGCGATATTATCGGGCGCTGCCTGGCTGCCCGGCGGCACGACGCTGACGGGGCGGCTGTCGATAATGGCTCCGGTATCAATGCGGACATATTTGTCCGGATCGTGAGCCGCGCCGGTAATGGTTAACGTGCCATCATTATTATCTGTCACACTGACAACCCGGTATTGCTGCGCATACAGTTCATCCGATTCCACTATCCACACGCTTTCCGCTTCCGGCGTTTCGCTGTAAGCGGTGGTCACCGTGACCACTTCTCCATTAACCGCCTGAATGGTACGGCTCTGCGCAGCACCGGAAGGCAGGTTGAGAAACAGCCGATCACCGGCAACCGCATAAGGCACTCTGTCCAGAGTGATCACCCTGCCGTTAACCGCGCTGATACGCCCGCCGGTAACCTTGCCTGACAGGTTCTCATCGGCTACAGCGATAATGTAGCCGGGTTGTGGGATCATGCCATCCAGCCCCACGGAGAAAGAAACCACCCGGTCTTTATTGTTGGTGAGGATCCCCCAGCGCCCTTTTCGGTTCGCTTCTGACTGGCGTGTGCAGCCGATTGCCGTCATCTCAAGCTGGTTAAAACCTTTGTAGCGGGCTACCAGTTCCTGTTCAAAGACTGGCTCCATTGCATCAGCGTAACCGTTATCCGGATCTGAATATGAAACCAGCGCGCTGGTATACCGGCTTTTCGTCGTGCTGCTGCTGTAGCTGAATCGGCCGTCAATGACGTTTGCTTTTGTGTAGCTGTAATCGACATCGCGCGGCATATCCGCCAGGGTAACAATCTGGTTGCCGCCCCAGTAGGTCATCCCCCGGAAGATGGCGGCGAAGTCACGCAATACCGTATAGGCGTCGTTGCGATCCTGAACATAGACGTTACAGATATAGCGTGGTTCGGTACCGCTGCCACCTTTACCGTCCGGCACCGGCGCATCGCAATATTGCGCCACCTGATAGAGCGTCCATTTATCGATATTCTCAGCTGTCAGGCGATCGCCAAGGCCGAAACGGTCAGAGACTACCAGATCGTAAAAAATCCATGCCGGGTTATCAGTCCATGCCCATTTAAAGGCACCGGACCATGTTCCAGTGTAGGCGCGTGTTTCCGGGTTGTAATTGTCCGGCACACGGATAACACGTCCGCGCGGTTCACAGGAAATCTGCGGGATAGAGCCGTTGAACTGGCTCGAGTCAAACTCGATATAGAGCAGTGCCGTATTTGGGTAACGCAATTTGGCATCGATAACTTCCGTGTAGCTCTGGATAGTCATCGTGTCACCGATCTTTGCGCTGCTGGCATCAGTGGTAATTTTCCTTACCCGCACGGTCCATGACGTGGCACCATCTGGCAGATCGATACGGTGACTGCGTTCGTAGCCTGATGTGGTTTTCCCGCTGACGGCGGTGTTAATTTTGGTGACAAAAGCACCACCATCCACCTGAAGATCAATCGCGTACTGAACACGATTACCAACCAGATCACCATCATCTTCCTGCTTAAAGAGTGATGGCCATTTCAGGCGCAGGCGTACCGCAGAAAGCTGAGAATTAGTAAACGTGTGCGTCCATGCCGCTGAGCTTTTAATCTCGATGCCGGTACTGATCTCATTCTCGGTACCAGGAATGCCCTGGATATAACTTTGCGCCTGAGTGCCCGGGCGAAACTCCCACGTCACACCGCTGAAATTTGATGAACCATTGGCATTCAGCAGCGGCGTACCGTCGAGAAAAATACTCTGCCCGGTTAGCTGGCCGGAAAATTCCCCCTCACCCAGCGCGACAAGAATCTTCGCCTTCGCAACAGACTGGAGATCGTCAGGCTGTTCTGTAGGCGTGCGGGAACTGGAGCTGCCGCCTTTGCGCCCCTGAATTTTCTTGTTTGCCATATTGCGCCCATAAAAAAACCGCCGTTGGCGGTGATTAAGCAGAGGAAGTGTTATTGCTGATCTTCGACGTAAATACCGGCGGAAATAATTGCACCGCCGATACGGCGTTTACCGTAAAGAAGCGGAACCGGATAACCCTGGCTGGTTGTGTTGGTTACGCTACCAAATGCATAAGAGGGTTTGTTATCGGCACTTTGTGTTTTGGCGATCCCGCCAGGTTGGGGTGAAAGCATCTGGACCACCCCGCCCAGCGCCATGACCGCGCCGACCTTAAAAGCAATATCGCTTGCCCAGACTGCAGCTCCCCATGGGGCAAAGGCGGCGGCGGCTATGAGCGCCACACCAAGAATGGTCTGTAGAAAGCCAGCACGTTTGCTGCCAATAATAACCGGGACAATGCGTATTACTTCACCCGATACCGGATAACCAATATCCTGCTCAGAGATGTTTCTTTTACCCTTGAATACCGCATAGGTAAGCCCACGCCGCTTGCTGGAAATCATGAACTGCTCAAAACCTTTAACGGTAGCAGCCAGCGCACGCGTTGCTTCGTGTGTTGTGCGAATCAGGCGGTAATGAACCCTACCGAAAGTTTTCCCAAGGACACCACCCAATTCAATTCTTGTCATCATTTCATTCATAAATACACCATAAACCAAAAACCCCGCTATTGCGGGGTGGTGGCTTGTTGATACTGATATAATATGTTATTCGTCCTGACCACAAGTTTCATTATAATATTTCACATCCAGTGGCGTAGATTCAGAGAATAGTTTTTTACTGAAGATACTATATTCAACGCCCTTCGAGAAAAGTCCCTTCTCCTTCATGCTTATATCGACAATGAATGGTGAGAATCCCGCATATGCGCCATAACCATTTTTTGCGTTAACATGTCCACAAACAAAACCTTTCACCGTACCATCATCACTTTCACCAGATTGAATAAATCTGACATAGCGGAATTTTGCGCTATCAGGATCTTTCATGGATGCTGCAACCTCATTTTTGGCTAAATCAATTGCTTTATCAGCCCCTGGTTTGCAGCCGAATAATAATGTAATGGCTACGACCAAAAATATTTTTCTCACATCCTTTCCTCCATGACATGTCATGTGATTAATCCTAACACAGCATTTCTATCAAATCTCTTGATAGCGTAATACCATCATTGTCCGTTCTTTCCAGTAACCGCCCCACGGCTCACGATTGCTCAGTCGTCCGTACAGATGGTGCAGCATCATGTTACCTTCCAGCAGGATCGCCGCATGATTCCACTTATTTGCCTGCACCTGCATGATCAGCACGTCGCCTGGTGCTGGCGAGCCAGACACCTCGCGAAATCCGCATTCGTACCAGTTGTCCTGGTATAAATTATCGGGGTATTGATCTTCCCACCACGGATAATCGACACGGTAATCAGGCAGTTCAATGCCGTGCGTCTGCCGGAACCAGCTCATCACCAGCCCCCAGCAGTCATAAACGCCGAGCACAAACGGGCGCTCCAGCAGCGGCAGTTCACCGCGCGGCAGGATGGTACGAAAATCGCCCTCCGGCCAGCTCACAATGTGCCACGGTAGCGTACTCAGATCGCATTGCGCTTTGTCGGCCTCGCTGGGCTGTGTGGTGGAGTCGGGGTGACTGTGTGCGATAGCCGTGACTGTTCCCCAGTCTTCCGCCATGGCATAGTCCTCCGGACAAAGGACAAAATTGTCCTCCGGTTTTTCGGCAATATTGCGGCACGCAAAATAGCGCTCCACCCGGCTTTTCTGTACCACCAGACCGCAGCACTCGCGGGGATATTCGGCGGCGGCATGCGCCATAATGGCATCAATGATTTTCTGGTGCATATCAGCTCCGGATCAGAGAAGTGCCGGGGAAGCCACCAAACGACAGTTCATTATTTTCCCCGAAACGCAGTTTGCACCCTGTCAGCGTGCCGTTGCATTCATCCTGCGACGGATCGCTTACCGGGTTATTGTGCTTATCGAAATAGCGCGTCCCGGCATAATCACAGCCATTACCGGAACGGTACTGGCCGCGAATGCACCAGGTACAAAGCGAATGTAACTGACGCGTCGGGATCATCAGTCCCTGCAGATCCATCGGGCTGGAAAGCGTGAACTCCACGACTTCGTTTGTCTCGCTGCTTTTCGCATCGATGTACCAGACCTGCATCTTTTCTTGGAGCGGATCGGCCGTCGGGTTTCCTTCAACAAAGTTCTGCGCATCAAGGTACTGCGCCAGCGTGTCGTGGATGGTGACTTTAGCCTGCAACATATCATCGTAGGCAAGGCACAGCGCAGTGATCGACGCGTCAAGGTTAGCGACGGACAGCTTCGGTGATGCGCTGCTGCCACTGGTTGACGCCTCAATCCCGTCCAGTTCATACGGCCAGGCTTTATATTCGTTTCCCTGCCACCAGACAGATTTCGCCGGAAGCAGGGTTTCGTCACCACCCGCCGCGGTAATTTCCGTCTCAGTGTGAGGGATGTTGTGGCTGTGGAAACGAAGAACATCGCCCACACCGAAAGCGGAGCCATCAACTTCTATGAGCCGGACCGTGTTTCCCGGTTCCAGTTTTTGATAGTCGCTGTTTAAACTCATGGTGCAAACGCCTGTTCAAAAGTAGCGGTAATCGTGATGACGTTTTGGCTTTTAACCACCTGTTGCAGGCTGTCTGCCTCAACACGCCAGAGAGCCAGAACCCCGAACGGTGGTTTAAAAGAAAATGATTTCGTCTTGTGCCGGCGCAGAAATGCATACATCTCCAGTGCCAGTGCCGGGCGGCCCGTGAACGAAAACTCAAAGGTCAGCAACTCGGTATGCAGTCCCGAACCACTGACCTGAGCATATCCGTCACCAAACTGTGCTTTTCTGACGGTATCTTTAACCTTTGTTGTGGGTTGTCCGGCCGACTGTATCGGCCAGGTAAAAGCTTCGATCGCCATCTCATCACCTGGTGTTATTTGCTGTCCAAATCAGACCGCCAGGGCGCAGCGCCTTAGCAATGCCGTCTCTCACCGATTGATCAATGACCTGCTGGTAAGCGCGGCCAACCCTGTCGTTTGATGCTCCCGCCTGCCCGTTCCCGTTTTGTTGAGTGACAACGGAAACCGGAGCGTAAACACTGACACCTGCCGGAGGAACAGAAAGAGAGGAAGAAGCATTGCCGACGAACCCTCCGCTGGCGTAACCACGCATCAGGCGATAGAGATTTCCTACACCAATGCGTTTCGTCGCCTCCTGATGAAAGACAAACTCACCTCGGTGCACAATACCGGCAGGATCGTACTTACCCCCCTGTCCGGTGAACCCGCCACCAGCAAATCCCAGAAATGAACCAACGGCGGTCCCGCCCAGCGCGGCTTTTGCGGTGCGCAGAACTGCCAGCTGGCTCACCATCTGTACAATCCCTTTAAGAAAGGTGGTGAGAAAGTCTTTGAAGTTTGATTTGCCCGTTGTCAGAAAATCAGTGAGCTGGGACGACATACCCGTGAAGGCACCCTGCGAAATCTGCTGTACCTGTGAATAAACGTTGGTGGCCGTATCTGCAAATTCAGCAAACCCTTTTTTCGCGCCAGCCTGCCAGTCGCTGCGCAATTTATCCTCTTCAGCGTAATAAGCGCGCAAGGCCGTCAGTTCTTGCTGATAATCGGTATCTGTCAGCTTACCGCCGGCGTTCAGCCAGCCACTCTCAAGCTGGGCAAATGAATTTTGTCGGGATGCATCACGATCACTTAACGTTGATGAATTTCTCAGCGCCGCCTGTTTCGCGGACATCTGCGTGACATATTTGCTCGCCGTGTCCATACGCTTATTCAGTTGCTCCTGCGCAACAATCTGATCGCCAAGCAAGGCTTTCTGCTGCGCCAGCGCAATAACCTGCTCTTTACTGGAAAGCAGGGACTGTTCCTGCTTCGTCAGCTTTCGCTTACCCGCGGCATCTTCCAGCACGGTGAATTGCGCTTCGGTAGCCCACAGGTCTTTACGTTGCTGGCTGATGACATCGTTAATGCTCTGGTGTTGTTGCAAAACCTTAAGCTGAGCCTGAAGCGCCAGCAGCTCAGCCGTGGATTTATCCTCCGCCCGATCACCGGCAGGTACGGTAGTCTTCGGCGCTTTCGGGTCTTTATACTTCTCGTTAACGGCGGCGGTAAGTTTGTTAAATTTATCCTGCGAGATGAGTCCCTGATCCAGCTGGCGCTGATACTTCGCCTGCAGGTCATTACGGATTTGTGCGTTTGTGCGGGCGTTTTCGAGAAATTTATCCGCCTCGACGTTGGCGGCGATCTGCTCTTTATTAAACTGCGCCGTTTTTTCAGCCTGTTGCTGACGCAGAATGGCAAGGTGATTTTCTTTTTCAGTCTGGGCATCAAGATTTTGCTGGCGCTCCTGATCCCCCTTTTCCATTTCAGCATTGATTGTGTCGAAAACGGCAGATCCAGTCTGGAACTGAGGTTTCGGTAAAGGGGTAGAGGTGGCTTTATCTGCCACCCTGTCATTCCAAAATTTATAGTCTTTTACTTTATCAATCAGTCCCTGCCAGTAGCTGGCGAGGCTGTCAACTTCGGTCTTGGCAGAATCAGTAAACTGCGTCTGGCTGTTACTGAGCGAATCAATAATGAGTTTTGTTGCACCCGCTTTATCGCCCAAATCAACCATATGTTTGACCTGCTCATACAGAGCAAGGTTGGCAAAATTGTACTGGCTGTTGATATCGACAAACGCTTTCAGCGGATCCTGCGGAATCTTGCCCAGTTGGGTGACAAGATCCTCAACGCTTTGCCCGGTGTTTTTCGACAGCGTCAGTGCCGTCTGGCTCACCAGGCGAATCTGTTCAATCGTCAGGCCAATCCCCGTAGCCTGGGCCACCGCAGCAGCGGCAGCGGTTTTACTGGCATCAGCATTTTTGGCGATGGCCACTGACAGGCGTGAAAGACTGTCACTGGTCTGCCCGCTGATATTGCCGGTTTTTGCCAGCGCCTGGTTATAGGCTGTCGACTGCTGGCTACTCCGGTAAAGATCCAGAGAAAGCAGCGCCACACCGCCCGCCAGTGCGCCGATACCAAGTGTCACCGGGGTGATCAGGCCCAGCATAATACGAAAATAATCACCCACCCCGGTAAGCGCCCCTTTGACGCCGCCAAAGGAGTCTTTGATCTGCCCCCCCTGCTGGAGAAGAATCAGAAACGGGGACTGTCCGCCAGCGAGCTGTGTTGCAATGTCGGTGAACTGCGCCGGTAATGTCTGCATTGCCGCGCGGTACTGACCAACTGAAATACCCGCTTTCCGGGCTGAAATTTCCTGCCGGCTGAATGCCTGCTGTACCTGTAACGCAGCATCATTTGCCGCCTCGCCCGCCCCCTGTAACTGTCGACGGGCAAAGGCAATCTGTTCCGTAAATTTTGCGTTATCGATATCAAGGCTGACGACAAGATCACCCACTGGCTGGGCCATAGCGTTTTCCTCCGGAAATGCCCTCAGCAAGATGCATCATCGTTTCGTCATCCTGTTCAGGTACAGATTTTAGGGGGTTAAGAAGACTGAAATCAGCAGGGGTAAGACCATGGTCTTTGCACATCATATCGACGACAAGATGGCTCAGGCAGGCGAAGTGGTTATCGAGCAGATCATTACTGAAAAGCTGAACGCGGTAGAAATCCCCCCACTCTGCTAGTTCAGTGGAAGACATTGCAGAAAGCATCGCGCGCCAGTCTGGCCTGCCAAACTCGCGCGCCAGCTTCATCACGAAATTCAGCTCACTGGCGTGGACTTTTCCGGTGTGGCGCTTTCTTCCCTGACGGACTCATCCTCATCAGCGGCTTCCTTTGCAGGGGGAAGCATCAGCGACATCTCCAGCACAACAAATTCTGCCTGACTGATTGCCGGAAGCGGCCATGTGGACATCACCTGCTGCTGCAGCTCATCAACCGACGGGCCATTGATATTGGCCTGCCAGAGTGACATGGCCACCAGCCTGGACGCGACTTTTACGCCGACAATTGAAGCCATCTGTGTGCGGAGTGCTTCATCACCATCAACCGGGATCTCTTTTGAGACTGTGGCGAGATAACCAATATACTCAATGCGCTGAAGTGCGGAGATCTCATAGAGAATGGTCTCCTCGCCGTTGAACTTAAATTTTACAGTTTTCAGAAACATGGATTACTCCGTGGGCGGGGCGTATGCCCCGGTGATCAGGAAACGACAATCTCGAGTTGCGCGACAAGCTGGCCGTCGTTGGTCATCACGATGATATCCGCCGTACCGGCAGATTCGCCTTTATAAGTGAGTGTTGAGCCATCTGCGGTAACCGACACGATGGCCGGATTACTGGAGGCGACACGGAAGGATTTATCCGTGGCGCCAGCCGGTGCGACAGTAACCGTCGCGGTGCCGCTATCCCCCACATTAATGGCATCAGTGGTTTTATCCATCGTCACGCCGGCGACGGCGACAACAGGATCACGCTGGTCTTCGGCCAGTGACGGTTTACCGTTATTGGTGATTTTCGCCGTGCGGGTGATAACTTCGTTAGACGGGATAGCTTTACCCAGGCTGCTGGCCCAGCCTTTAAACACATCAACAGCGCCATTGGGATACTTGATTTTGTAGGCACGCTCTTCACCGTTGTTAAACCAGCTCACCAGATCCTGTTGTCCGGATTCGCCCGGCTTCCAGGCCAGCGTAAAACTGGTGTCACCCGCTGATTTTGTGCCCTGGGCGGTAGATGCCCATTCAGCATCCTCATCATCAAGATAGCTGTCGTCATATGATTCAGCTGTCATATCACCGGGCGTCAGCTCTTTAATCTTCGCGAGTCGGGTCCAGTCGATATCCGACAGCGGGTTTGCATAAGGGTCACCGGTACCGGAATAAATCCACAAAGTTGTTCCGGCGCCTTTCACGGGTACTGCAGGCGATTTCGCCATAATGCGGTCCTCACATTGTGTAGGTGATTGAATATTTCAGATCAACGGAACCCCAGGTCGCGGCTTCGTCATCGCGCTGATAGTCATAGCTGACGGGTGACAGCGTTTCGACAAGCGCATCCAGCGCCGGGATGTCATTCAGCACAGGGTGAATACGGTCTTCACTCCAGGCATCAAGCGCGCTGTCGGTCTCGGTTGCCTTGAGGAAAACCTCAATATGCAATTCTGCCGTCCACATCTCGCCGTCCAGCTCGGATTCACTACATTCAGCGCTGGAGATATAGACGGCGACGGCGGGTAAATCGCCTGGTTCAATGAATGCCGGACGACCGTCAAAAAAAGTGGTTTCAGTCGTGATTGCCGCCTGTAATGCAGAAATCACAGCAGCACGGATATCGGTATGAATCATTTAAGGATCAGTCTCAGTTGTCGGTTCAGCGCTGCGGACAGTTCTTTTGGAAGATCGGACTCCCGCAACCCACTTACTTCCCTGTTAAATGCCTCAGTAAGCGGAGCTGAAAGAGGTATACTCACCACCTCAATCGGGTAACGGCTTTTCGTGGTGCGCCTGAGTACGTGCCAGCGTCCATTTGACAGTTGCTGGATAAAGGCGCCGGGAAAAGAATATTTGCCGATCCGCAGGATGCTGTTCGCTCCCCTGCTGTCTTTTTTGCGCCGGGATAAACGCACGCTGGCCGGACCAAGTTTGATAGCCGGTAAATTCCCGCGGTTAACACGGATAGTGACCACAGGTTTTCTGACTGTGGCTTTTTTAACGCGCGCGCGCTGCCTGACGAGTTTTTGCGGCAGTTTCTTCTCCCCCGCTACCGCTTTTGTACTGCGCGATACCGCACGGGAAGCGATACGGTTCACTGCCTGAGCAGATGCCCGCGGTACAGCCGTTTTACTGATGCTTTCCAGATTGCGCATCGCCTGCTCAAGCCCTTTGATGGACATGACACCTCCCGTCACTCGATGAAGATACGGGGCTTACCGTTAAAAATGTCGTGCCGGGTGACAGCAAAGGACTCCCCCTCATAGTCGACGACATCATTTCGCTTTGGTCTGTAGGGAGAGAACACCACCAGCGACAAGCCATTCCCCTTCAGCGGCCCCATCTCTTCCAGGAACTCGGCAGGCACAACGTTCAGTGGCGTGCCGTTGATGATGGCGGTTTTTCCCATCGTGGCGACGGTTGCCGCGTCCATGCGGCTGACCATATTGTCGAAGGGGTTAGGCATTGATTTTCACTTCAATAACCGTCGTCGCAGCTGCTGCAACCTCCCAGGCAACACCTGCAGCGATGGCATCGGCTTCATCGAGTTGCACCACACCGTCTTTCAGAAAAACGCGGGTACCCGCAGCAATGGCGTCAGCCGGGAGCTTCGGAAGGAGAAACACGCCTTCGGTGAAGCCATCACCGGTTTCACCGGGCTGGATTGCGGCGATTGCGACAGCCACAACGGAGCCGACAGCAACGGGAGCACCGCCGGGGATATCGGTCTGACCGCTGTTGATCAGGGGAATGGTTTTACCATCCTGAATAAAATTCTTAGCCACAGAGCACTCCTTTCAGCCCGAGACGGGCTGAATTTTGGGTATAAAAAAAGCCCTCACGGGCGTCGGTTTCTGCAATGGGGGATTACTTCCCGCTGGATTTCACCATGCCGCGGTAATCAAGCGGTGCCACGCCAGCATCGATACGGACTTTTGTCGCAATACCATCGGTGGTGAATCCTTCCTGCTGGTCGATATAAGGCGTATCAACCCCGTTCAGATAAGCCACTTCAATGGTGTCGCTACCCTGCGCAGCGGCGAGATACCAGGCTTCCGCATCCGCATCATCCAGACGGGCTTCCGCGATAACTTCGGCAAAGTTCTGGATGGGGTTAATGATACCGGCATTGACGTCAGCGCCTTTGACGCTGGCAGATTTGATGGTCTGGTTTGCAGTGGTTTCCAGACCTACCGGCACCAGCATAAAGGCCGGACGGATATTCAGGGAGCGTTCGCCCTCTTTCTGCAGGCGCATCAGTTTACGTGCGTTATCGAGGCTGGTTACGGAGATAGCACCCTGGGAGAGGTTTTTGTGATCTGCATGGAAAATGCCTTTCCCGTCAGACAGTTTTACGTTTTTGGTGAGCACGGCATAAACCAGATCGCCGATGGTGCCTTTAGCCGCCCGCCCCATCTTCATCGGGACATCCGTTAACTGATTCAAATCATCGTTAATAATGGCCTGGCGGGTGACAGAGAAAATCTCACCGTAAGTGGCCAGCGCAATGGTTTCGCCTTTATCCCCTGTGGTGACGTATTTGTATTCTGCCCCCTCGCGAACCTGTCGCAACGACGGGAAGCCGCCCATACCGACGCGGTGCGCCGTTTTAAAGTCAGACAACTGGCCTTTTTTGGTCCAGCGCTGGAAGGTCTCTTCCGCTTCATCCCAGCCCTGCAACAACGCTTTGTTGGCAACATCGAGCAGAATATTGCCAAAATCAGAGGTGCTGTGCGTCAGCGCCAGGCCGACCATCTGCATCGGATTATGGCTTGCAACACCAATGCCGCGTTCAGTCAGGGACATCCGCGCGTATTCACGCAGGGTCATGCCGTTATAAACGTTATCCCGCTCCTGATCTTCAAACCCCGCGCGCGCCATCAGCGCCTGGCGGATACCGTCACCGCAGAAATTACCGTTGCCCGCATAAATGTGAGCCGGTGTGGTTTTGTTGGATGGCGTGGACGTTTTCCCGAGCTCAGCAAGGAGCAGGTCTTTAGCCTGGTCGACGGAACATTCCGGATCCGCAACACATCTGGCCTGAAGCTCCTGATGTTTCCCGCCAAACATCGCGAAGAGATCGCCGATGCCATTGACACGGGCTTTCTGCTCCGACAGCACCAGTGCACGAATGGTCGTTTCGTCCGCACTGGCAGGCGTAGCCGGGGTGTTTTGCGGTGCCGGGTTCTCGCGCTGCGCGCTGTTGCGCGGCGGCGTGATCATATTACGAATGCTGCTTGGCATCTTTTCGAATTCCTCAATACGTTTGGAATGAATACAGGCCATCGCCTGCAGTGAAGGGGTAACCTGATCGGCGAAACCCATGGCGAGGCACTCAGCGCCATCCATCCAGGTTTCATCTTCAAGCAGGGCTGCAATCTCCTCAGTGGACTTGCCTGTTTTCTGTGCATAAGCCGGAATTAGCACAGATTCGACCTTATCCAGCAGGTCTGCGTAATCGCGCATGTCGTTGGCATCACCACCCGCAAAACCCCATGGCTTGTGAATCATCATCATGGTGTTTTCCGGCATGATGACCGGATTACCGACCATCGCAATGACTGACGCCATTGACGCGGCCAGACCATCAATGTGAACAGTGATGGACGCACCGTGATGCTTCAGCGCATTAAAAATGGCGATGCCGTCAAAGACATCGCCACCCGGTGAATTGATGTGAAGATTGATCAGGCTGATATCGCCCAGCGCCTTTAAATCGCTGATAAACTGCTTTGCCGTTACCCCCCAGTAGCCGATTTCATCATAAATAAAAATATCGGCTGTGCTGCTCCCGCTGGCCTGCATGCGGAACCAGGAGTTACTTTTTGCGCTGGCTTTCGGACGGTGGCGCGCCCGGCTCTTTGGCTTCGGCACTGGTGCCTCCTTTATCATTTGAAGGGTCTGTATCAAACACCAGCCCCAGTTCTTTGTTTTCGTCGATTTCTGCTTTGCGACGGGATTTAACGTCATCAGGGTTGCGACCACTGGCGCGCACCCAGTCAGATTCTGTGGCGGCACCACCCCTGATCTGAGTTTTCCAGGCGTTGGCCTCTTTTACCGGATCAATCCATGGCATCACCGGGCCGGAGTAGACGGCGTTATAGAGCGTGTCCATGTCGACACCACGTGGCACCACAATTTCACCGGATGCCACCGCAATTTTCAGCCAGGCGCGGTACATTGGCCGGGTTACCGCGCCGATAAACCAGTTCTGCAGGATAAGGTAGCCGTCGGTGGACTCGACCAGCTCCTGACGCTGCGCGCTATAGGTCCCGTTGTAGTTTCTCGCAGTACTCGAAAAACTCAGGCGGATGCCGGCAGCGACGGCGCGCAGCTGACCGTTGCGGAAAGTCTCCAGGTTGGGATTGGGGCGGTCAGATTTAATCATCCCAATCTCTTCACCGGGCTGCAGGTCGTCATACAGCATACCGGGCTGGATCATCAGCTCGCGGTCATCTTTGCCCGTTCCCGCTGAATCATCCTCATAACTTTGCCCGTCCCCTTTTTTGATATACATACCCAGCGCGGCGGCAATACGGGCGGCAGTCAGCTCTGAATCCTCATACTCTTTCAGGGCACTGAGCCGCATCAGCACACCGGAAAGCAGCGAATTGCCGCGGGTCTGGTGCAGCCGCCGGGTATACTTCAGGTGCAGCATGTTTTCCGCATCAACATCCTTGGTGTCGAGCTGTTTGCCTGTCACCGGCAGAATTTTGTAGACCTGGTATCCTTTCGGACGCCCCCAGTCATCGAGGTAAACCCCCTGGCTGAGTTTGCGGGATTCATCGCTGTTCATCGGGACGAAATCCGCTTCCAGCGCCTCCAGCCAGAATGGGATCCGTGCTGAGGGCACCAGACCGTTCCCCGTTCCGCTGACTATCTGGGCGAATACCTCGCCGTCACGCAGCCAGCTGCGAAGCATAAGTCGCTCCAGCATGGGGCGGGTGAACTGGCCGGTGACCTCCGGTTTAACAGACCATTCAGCGAACTTCTTGCGGATATCCACCACCAGCTTTTTCGCTATTTTGCCGCTGTTCATCTTGGGGTGCGGCTCCACCACAATCCCGTTGGCCCCCACGACACGCTCTTCCAGCTTGTCGAAAATGCCGATCACCAGATCGTTGTTGTTGTCGAGCCAGCGCGCCTGCTCCCGAAGGGAAACGGCGCCCATCTGGCTCAGCTGGTTAGCGGAGCGATTTTCCCGGCGTGCCTTGTGTGTCCGGGAAGGTTTTGCAGCCTCATAAGCCTGTATCACTGCCCTTGCCCGCAGCCGTGAAGCTTTCCATGCTGGCGAAAAAAGCCCGATTGCATCGTCAAGGATGGTCATCAGAACCTCGCCAGTCTGTAGCCCGGTCTGCCCCGGCGTTTGTTGTTAATCGCAGCAAGTCGACGCTCCCACTCCTGCCGTCCCTTACGGATCTCGGCCAGATTTTCAAAGCTCATCTGCTGCCCGTTAAAGGTGATGGATTTGCCGCCCAGCACCGCCATTTCTGCGTCGGTGTAACGCTGGATCATGGCTTCAATGTCATTCTGGTTCACACCCAGCCTCCTGACGTAACCCACGGGTTTGCTTCTGTTTCGGATTTCGACTTCTTACGCCGGGTTTTAACTACCGGCACGGGATGGGCTTCCGGCGCGGGTGGCGTTTCGCCAGTTTCCGCCGGCGCGTCCTCCAGCCAGGTTTCCCGCCGTGCCCACTCAGGTGCATCCGGCCATTTGATTTTCTCGTAGCCATGAAGGGTCGCCAGCGCGCTGGCATAGACAAGCAGGTCGAAGGCTTCATTCGCGCCGCGCCCCGGTTTGCTCCATTTGCCATCGGTTGATCGCTCCTCATACGTCAGTTCGTCGTAAAACCAGCTGCCGAGCCATTTCGGGAAATGCACATAATTCGGACCAGGGGATTCGCGCCATAAGGCGTTATTAACCTGGTCTTTTAGTGCATCAGTCTGGAGAAGATACAGCGGCACATCACCCGCGGCTTTTGCCCGACGGGTGGACCTGTCAGTGTTATCAGGGAATGTGCGGGTGATGAGTTTCGAACGTCGAACGCTGTCGCCCTTGAAGAGAAATATCCGTTTACCCAGGCCATCCCGGCGGCATTTGCGCCAGAATTTATAGGCATTGTCGGTGACGCCATCCTCACCACCGGAATCGACCGCCATTGCCATCAGTCGCATGCGTTTTTTCGGGTCGCCTGCCAGAGGCCAGGACTTTTCAAACACATCAGAAAGCAGTAAATCCCAGTCCTCGGGATAACTGGCGGGATCAACCGGGTAACACTCGCCATCCTGGCTGGCTCGCAAGGATTGCCGGATGTTGTAGCGATCGACAAGCCATCGTTCGCCCTGCGCGCCATATCCCGTCACCTGAACCACAAACCGGCGGGATTTACCGCCCTGAACGTCGACAGTCGCCACAATAAATTCAACACCGTCGGGTACTGCGCGTTTTGGCACATCCTCGGCACGCTGCTCAAGCAGTTCACTTTTACGCTGTTCAAGGCTGGCACGGGGCAGATAAGGCCGACCAAAGTCGGTATTGACCACCGTTTTGAGCGTTTCCTCACTCCGGGTGGCTTCATACTCCTGCTCAGCCGTGAGGAATTTATAAATCATCTGCGCCCACGTCTGGTAAGCAGCAGCAGGCCCCTCCATCCAGAACGATGCAATACGCGAGCGGCGCGGTTCACCATATCGATTGCCATCCCGGTCTATTTTTTCCCCGTCGCGTAGCCAGACATGCCGGATATTCAGTTCACGCTTCATCTCCGGAGTTATCCTGCCCTTGCAGGCAGGGCACTGGAGATAAGCGGCTTCACTTGCCAGAACCGGATCCGCCGTTTCCCTGTACCCCGCCATATTGGCGATTTCTGGCTGGAAATATTCGTGGCAATGCGGACACTGCCAGTACAGGCGGCGACGGTCGCCACGATTAAATAAAGAGAGGATACCGGTAGTCGGCGGCGCTTCATGTGGCGATGCAGGCCGCCATTTAGTGTCACGAATATCGCGACCGGGCGAGCTTTCGACCAGGGTCATGCCGCCGGACATAAACGTGGTTGTTCGTTTTGAACCGAGTGAAAACGCATCACCTTCCCCGTCAATATCTTCGGGGAACCGGTCGTAGTCAGTAAGCGCCACACTTTTATAGTCCGACGACGACATGATATTGACCGATGGCCAGCCGAGTTTGAGGTAGTTACCCGCCCGGAATGTCCGGTCATGGACGTTATTATCATTGCGGCGGGGACTCAGCCGGGCTTTGACTTCCGGACTGCAGCGGAATGTCCTGTCGAGGCGCTTTTTCGAGTGCTCGCGCGCTTTCTCCTCGGAAACCTGGATAACCAGCATGTCAGCCGGATCGCAGACAATGTTGTAGACAATCCAGCCATCGATAAGACCAATGGTTTTCCCGGTTCGGGCTGGCCCGACAAAAACCACTGCATCATATTCCCGCGATGCCAGGCAATTCATCGGCTCAATAATATAAGGTGCAAGATTTGGATCCCATGGCACGGAGTTACCCGCGCCCATCGGCACACGCATATATGAGCTGACCGCATCGGCCACCTGCATACGACGCGGGGCACGTAAAATGCCGGAGACATCGCGGCGGATCCCCCTGGCAGATGCCCTTTTTGCCATCAGTCCTCCTCTGGCTCTCCCTCCTCTGGTTCGGCGTCCATCACTTTTTGTGCCACCTGGTCGCGCAGATCATCAATAACACTCTGCACGCGTGATACCGCAACCGGCGTCAGCGCACAGTCGCGCTCAAGAATATCCGGGAGAGTCTCAAGCACCATAACGACAGCTTTCGCCATTAATGAAAATTCCCGTGCAACGTCTTCGGCTGGTATCAGTTGATTTGTGTCGACCTGGAATTTCAGCCGCTCATTTTCAGCTTTCCAGTGAGCGAGCCTGTCTGCTGGCTCCATCTCTTCTACGTTTGCCGTGGAAACGGTCGGGATCATCAGTTCGCACAGAATGTCTGTGACGAGATAAAGTTTCAGTTTGCTGTTACTACCGGGGGCCGGGCTGACATTTTTCAGCCGCGCAGCAACCGTCTGCCGGTGCACGCCAGTGATACCGGCGAGCTGGTTGATATTGAGTTTTAACGCTGCGATTTCCTGGTCCATGATGATGAACACTTTTTGAACAATTCGACATCATTGAATATCGGACACCTTAAAAATCAATAAGCTGCCCACATGATGATGATGACTATAAAATGCGAAAACTAGCCGAAACCCGCGGCCGCGTCGCCCCGTGGCAGGCGATCCCGCCGGGAGGACCCACTTAAATGATAATATTTATCAATATCATTAATAAAGAATGATTGCAGGCTCACAACGGAAAGGCTCTCGATTGTTTTGCGTATAAGAAGCGCAATAAAAAAGCCACCAGCAGATGCCAGTGGCTTAGTTATGACTTTTCAAAAAAGTTATTTATTCATGCCTGTCTGAATAGCATCAGCAAGACGCTCTATTTGTTCGGCAGCATATTTTAAATCTTGTTCTACTTTATCTGGCCTTGAATTTGCAACGCTTGCTCCTGCTGAAGATTTTGCAATCTCTAAAGCCGCTTGCATAGCAAGAATGCGTTGTTTTTGCTCGCGTGTTGCTGATGAACCAAAATAGCTTTCTAACATAACAATCTCCTTTTCATTGTTTAGAGATTGCACAATACGCTTAAGATTTATTCCAATAAAGCATTATCACAGGCACTCAGTGAATGCCTGCTGTAATGCAATTGCGACCGTTCTACGCTACTTAAGCAGTCTGTTTGAAGCCTCAACGATTTCCCGTGAGGTTATCTCTCTGTCAGAGGCGACGCAAAACTCAGTATGATCACCAGTTAGCGAATGAACTCCCGCATACATAATCTTAAGATGAGCTTCCTCACCATTCGGATATTCACGGAGTATGGTGGTAGTACCATCTACAACCCTGACAACAACCACCGGTTGTCGATTGAAGAACACCAGAACATTTTTCATAGACATCCCTAATGTGAGAAAAGGCCACAATAAGTGGCCTTTGATTAGTATCAGCTTGAAGTCAGAATAGTGACTCGCAGGAGCCACCCGGGCGATACATGTTTTCTGATCCACTAATAACCGCTGCCTTTCTGGTGTTGGCAAGGCGGCGGTGGATTAAGTCTACAGTGTTTTAAATTTTTAACATTGCAAAGAGCAAGACGATGTCATTTATGCTGAAAAACTTTATTTTCTAGTACGATAAAACTGATGAAGCAGTTTTAATCACTACAAGCCCTACACGTTTGCACCCTCACAGCGGCATCTATTCAGTTGTTACTATCTGCCCAGTTCACTTTTGGGCATTTTCACCAGAAGTGTTTTGAGGCTGTTGCTCGATATCCCGAATACCAGCAAAGTTGTTATTGCCCTGCTCGATGGTGGCGAGCAGAGGCTTAATCCACAGCACCGCCTGGCAATATGTCAGCCCTCGGGTGGCAGCGGCACTACCATCGGCTGTGTCAGGCTGGCCGGGATCGGCGTGCATTGCGCTGGCACGTAAACGGTAGGCGTACTCGAGCAACCCGCGA